>NZ_FUXH01000022.1 GCF_900167225.1 Porphyromonas crevioricanis | reverse complement strand
ATAAAAGTCGACCGTTCCTTGCTTGATTACTACCAGAAACTGACGACTTTGTACGGACAATTTCGCAGCGTCGGGGTGAATTACAACCAGACTGTGGTCGCTCTGAAAAGCAATTTCACGGAGAAGGAAGCCTTGCGATGCTCACCCAGTTGGAGAAACTGACACTTGAATTAGCAATAATCGGAGGTGAAATCGTGCAACTGACTCGTGAATTTCAAGAGAAATGGCAACATCGACAGTAACCATTTTACATCGTACTGTTCTTTATGGATGAAAAAATCAGGCTTCCATCTCGTTTGGGGAAGCCTGATTAACCTTTTGATGGCGATTACCGCTTTTTGAACTTGCCGCCCTTCAGGTCGCTTTCCTTCATTCGCCTGTTCAGCTTCTCCCTAAGTTCGTCAAGGAAATAGGTGCGGCTGTCATCCTTGCGGCGTTTCATGTTCATGTAAACATTGTAGCAGTTCTTGATTTCTACTCCGAAGATTTCAGAAAAGGTGTCTGCCAGTTCTTCTATACCGATTTCACGACCGTTGATACAGTCACAGGTGTCGAGTGCGTAAAGCAATTCAACTAAATCTGTCGCTTTGCCTGTCCAACGGAGTTTCTTGGCTGGTTTGACGGGCAAAGCAGGAAGAAACCCCTGTATTCGCATATTCAACAGTTCCAGTTCTGTATCAATGACAGACAATAGCTCTGCCACATTTTTCCCCCGCCCTATCCGATGAGGGTTTCTCTTGCAGAGATTGCAATCGGAAACGGGTATAACGAAAAATACGGAGTACAAAAATGTTATCGTTCTCTTCCGTGTTCAATTTAATGATCTCTTTTATCAAGTTATCAGTTGCATTCCGCTGCTCGTCAGCGGATGAATCATTCGAAGAAAGAGCCCTGAATGAAAAAGTTTTGACTAATCTTTCCATACACATTTGATTTGAATTATTGATTGAGATAATAGCAAAGTCAACTGTTATTTCATGAGCCTTTTGTAGAAATCTTCTTTGTAAGTATTGCCGATACTGATTTCATATTTTCCGATGAATACGTCGTTGGTGTCGAACGATTCTATTTTCTCTAAATTCACAACATAGGATTTGTTGATGCGGAAGAAAACAGACGGAGGCAGAAGTTCGTGGATAGTGCGCAGGTACATCTTGGTAATGATGCGTCGATTTTCTGTTTGTATGATTACATAATCCTTTAAGCCTTCTATAAAGAGGATGTCGTCATATCTGATTTTGAAATATTTACGTTCTGATTTCACGAAGAAGAAATCCACATCTGCCTCCACACTTTCTTTCTCTGCATTGATGAGTAGGGTATGATAGGCAGAAACCTTTTCCACTGCTTTACGAAAACGTTGTTCCTCGATGGGTTTGACGAGGTAATCGGTAGCGTTTACCTCATAGCTGTCCAATGCGTATTCGGAATAGGCTGTGGTAAAAATGACAAGTGTTTGTTGCGGGATTTTACGGGCAAAATCAAGCCCGTTTGTTCCGGGCATCTCGATATCAAGGAATATTAAATCCACAGGATTATCTTTTATGTATTCAGTCGCAGATTCTGCAGACTCAAAATTGCCGACAAGTTCCAGCATTGGACTCTTGTGTACCAACCTTTCCAATCCTTCTCGGGCGATAGGTTCATCATCGACGATGATACATTTTATAGGTTCACACATAAGCATACAGTATATTTATTTTCTTCTTCCGTAATGGATAAGGTATAAGACTTTCCGAATAGCAATTCTAGTCTCCGTTTGATGTTTTTCAATCCCAAACCTCCGTAATGATTCGATGTACGAGAAGCAGCCTTGGTGTTTTCGCATCGGAAGTGCAGTTGGTTTCCGGATGCGGCAAACGTGATGTGTATGTTTGTCTTTCCTTTGACTTCAACACTATGCTTGACTGCGTTTTCTACAAAGGGAATAAACAGTAATGGATATATGGATATATCTTCCACCACGCCTTCTGTCTTGATTTCGTAATACAAGTTTCCTCGACGTGTACTTTCCAGTTCCAAATAGTCATGCAAGAAGGAAATTTCATTCCGTATCAGAACTTTTTCTTGCGAGGATTCGGACAACTGATAGCCCAACAAATTTTCAAGCCGGGAAAGAATGGCATATGCCAGTTGTGGTTCTTGCTCTGCTTTAATGTTGGCATTATTGAGCGTGTTGAAAAGAAAGTGCGGATTTATCTGGCTTTTCAGTTGTTGCAATTCTGCTTCTGCCGTTGTCTTTTCCAATTCCGATACTCGACGGCTGTTTTCAGCCCAGCAGCGAAACAGTGGTACTACTGAAGTAGAGGCTATCATTAATCCCAGCAATAACATATTTCCCGCGATATTGAAACAAAGAGAGGTCAGCCTGTAACTTTTGGGAACATCGTACAGGGTGTTTTGCACCAGTATGACAAAAAGCATCAACAGAAATACGCACAAACCGATGGAAGCGAAATATCCTGACAACTTATTGCGCAACAGGAAATGAGGAACCAGCAGGCGGGCGTTGATATATACGGTGCAGGTGAAGACAATGAAATATGCCATCCATTCGTAAAACCTTGCATTCGTGAACCGTCCGTGTACACTGCCAGTGTTATAGACCATTTCCATTGTCAAGATAACTATAATGCAAAGTAAAAGCAGGTCTCCCATTCTATGGAATCCTCCTGTTTGGATTTGTGTTCCAATCTTTTTATTTATCTCTTTCAATAATGCCATTCGATTCTTTATGTTTATTAATTCCCAAAAACTTTATCGGAAAATTTCTTGAAAAGCTTAGGAACTCTTCAAACTCGTTTTGTGTGGGGCGTTTTCTGGTCTTCTTGAAATGGTAAAAATTCGCTTACCCGTTTTGGGAGGATTGCTATTGTTTGTACAGGTACAGACAAGCGTGTCGGCGCATATTTCAATCTCAATTTCCATTCGTTCTTTTTCCGGTGAATTGAATAGATGTTCTTCTACAAACGATAGTAACGTCAATGGAAGAATGAAATAAATACCAGTCCTCATTTGGCAAGAGAGTGTGAAATCGGCGAGAGCCCCGCACTTCTTTTCCAAATTCAGGTAGTCTTTAAGGATTTTGATTTCGGAATTGAGTGGTACAACTGGATTACTGCAATCGTATAGGCGATAGCGTACAATCCGGCTCAGTGTCAATAATAGCGGAGATACTTCCAGAGGTTCGGTCAGGCATAGTGCAGCTGCTTTTCTCAATTTAGCCAAAAGAAATTCCGATCCGATATTGTTTCTCAAATTTTCCAACTCAACGGTTAGCCTGCGAGTTTCGATTTGTTCCTCCATTTCAGTCATTTGAATCCAATGTTTGTAAAAGACGATTACGGTAATACTCGTCACCGACAATGTCAGTACCGAGAAATCGGAGAAGAAATCGACTGCTTTATTGCGTCCGTCAGAAAAAAAAGAATATGGACCGAAAGGTATTTGATACTTAAAATGAATGTAATACTCCAAGCCGATATTCGCTATCACGAATGTGAATATTGCAGCGAGCAAGACAGCTGCATATTGCACATACCTTTCTTGTTGTAGCAATTTAGGAATGAAGATGTACATATTCAGATATATCAGCAACAGATAGGCTACTATATACGCAAATATAATTCCACAAACATCTCCGCCTCGAATCTGTTCTCCATAGGTAATAAAAATATGGTTTGCGGAGATAATGCCGATGGAGATGATAAGCAGGAAATGGCGAGTCCATCTGTATTTCTTCTCCATAAGAAAATCATATAATACGCTTTGTTTCTTTCTCTCTTGCATATATATCTACTATTACTTTTTTGCCAAGTCTTCCATTATTTCAAAACACAA
The DNA here is from genome assembly GCF_900167225.1 of Porphyromonas crevioricanis. Taxonomy (GTDB): domain Bacteria; phylum Bacteroidota; class Bacteroidia; order Bacteroidales; family Porphyromonadaceae; genus Porphyromonas; species Porphyromonas crevioricanis. The sequence continues at coordinate 18,851 of NZ_FUXH01000022.1, read as the reverse complement.
TGCGTCTACATTTTTCGCATGAGGATGCAGAAAAGAAACATTGGAAAGAATAATGACTCCACTCTTTTCATTCATATCAAATACCATAGAGGAAGAAAAACCGCCCGTACCACCATTGTGCCAATATAAATCGTTTCCGTTATCTGCCTTTACGATATGCCATCCAAGTGCTACGCTAAGTTTGTCGTTTACTTTGAAAGTCGGTTTTCTTGTCATTGCAAGTTCTTTGTTGCCCATATCAAATTGAGCCTCTAAAAAACATGCCATATCGTTTGCAGAAGAAAGAATACCACCGGCTCCTAAAAACACATCCGAATCCCATATCCAATTGCCGATAGGAACACCTGTGCGGCTTATTCCTTTGACAAGACCGGTTTCTACCAATCTTGCATCTGTATATGAATTATTCATTTTGTACTTTTTGAAGATTTTATTGGAAACGAGTTCCGTGAAGCTGCATTTTTCCATTTGGCATAATGTATATCCCAACAAACCTGTTCCCAAATTTGAATACAGATATTCTTTCCTATCGGAAGAACAACATAATTGCAGCTGATTTCTGAGGTAATACTCTAATTCAGAGTCGCTGTATTTCTGAAAAGGATTTTCCCGCTCTGCTTTTGTACTGTCTGCCAGAAACTCTGAAAGTTGCAAATTGGAGGGATTTTCTCCCAATCCGGATGTATGATTTGACAGGCTTTCAAAAGTTATCCGCACATCATCCTTGAACGTATAAGGGTAAAATTTGTTTATGTCGTCTGTCTGTTTAATCTTCCTTTCAAGTATTGCATCGGCGAGTAATGTCGCCGTAAAGACTTTTGAAATTGAGCCAATCTCAAAAACCTTATCTTTGTTCTCAATATTTCTAATCGTGTCATTTTGCTTTATCATTCCATAAAAATGGGATATCCCATTTTTTATGAGCACGATGGACAGTTGAGTTTCATTAGACAAGTCCTTTGTCTTTTCAAATATTTTTCGCGTCAGGTTTTCTCTCAAACCTGTTAAATCATTTACGACATTCTGTGAAAAAGTTATTCCATGTCCAAACAGGGTTATCAAAAGGAATAGCGCGAATTTTGTTGTCATATAATCTTATAATGTATTAAACGTTATACTTGAGCATTTATTATAATCCGTATCGGATACCTATTGAAAAATAGGGAGATACGCCGAAATGTGGGTAGTTGTCTTTGCTGCTGAAGAAAGCTTTCAATGTCCGTGAACGAAAATAAGCTTCTCTTGATGCAACAATTCCTCCGACAATGGGGATAGAAATATATTGCCCAATTCTGAACTCTGGTTGAATACCTATATAACCATACTGCATCACGAAATACTTTTTGCTGCCGTTTTTTTCTACTGCAGCCATAAGCCCTTTGGATTCCGCATGTATTCCAAGACAGAAACTCTTACTAAATCGTGTGCTGATTTCTGCCTCGAATGTATTATACATGGATAATTTGAATTTGTATTTTCCCTCTATTTTCCAATTCAGATATAAGGAGGGAAAAACCATCGGATATCCCAGCACATTATTCAACGCAATGCCAGCTCCCCAATCCAAATTCTTGTTTGCGTGTCTAATAAATAATACACCTCCCTGACCGAGAAATGAGCTGCCTGACAATTTATTCAGATCAGAGGTGTACATTCCTGCTCCTAAAATGGCAAGTATAGACCAATTCTCATTAAGCGGTCGCAGATGCATAATTCCCGTTTGGGCATTCATAAGTTCTTTCTCTGTAAAATCCGACGGCATTTCTTTATTCTTCATGGAAGCGTATGTACCACCCAAAGCAACAATCCAAGCCGTCAGTCTCCCGTTTGCGTTCTTCCTTATGTATAAAGGAAGTTTCACTGAGCCTTCAAAGGTCTGTAAGTTTCCTTCACCTCCGATTTTATTGCCATTCTCATCTTTATATACAGACGGAGCAATATATTCCGACTTTAATTGAATCTGGGCAAACATATTCGCTTTTCCCGATAATAGGAATAGCATGAAAATATATACTCTGAGCATTTTTTGTTCCATAATAGTATTATTTCAATACGAAGATATCGTATAAAACAATCAGGTTTCAAGAAAATAGACAAATTATAGGTTTTCAACATGCAAAATGGGGTATTTAAATATACTAACATTCTTCTTCATACTTAGTTCCACCATCCGTGTTTGCTATGATACACAATTAGTGGAGGAAAAAGTATTTTCATTCTCAATAAGTTTGCTAATTATCCTTTTTCGGAAGAGCTTTGCCTGTGGAGAAGGAAAGCGAAACGACAGCATCGTTACCATTTCAATGTTATATAAATCCACCGCACCGCCCTTAAACAATAATGTTTGCATCACCTCATCTTCCCTGAGTAAGCCCTCTTTGAAGATAGATTTGACATGATTGTTTACCTTACCGAAGAATACACCAAATAAGGTGGCTATTTCGCAAGCCGACATCCAAACGGAAGTCGCAGGAACGTGTACATTCCCATTCTCCTCAATAGTTATGATTTCTCTTTTCATAGTATATTTCAATATCCATTGTTCTTTCTTCTCTCGATCAGCCTGTCCATATCCTCCGCTATCTTCTTCTCTGAAATCTTCGCATAGGTCTGCGTACTGCTGATGGAAGCGTGCCCCATCATCTTGGCAATGCTCTCCGTACAAATTCCCTCGGAAATCAAAAACGAGCCGAAGCTGTGCCGGGCTTGATGGTAGGAGAGGTTTTCCTTCCGCCCGATGATGACACCGAGTTCGTGTATCTCAAACCACATCATGTCTCTGCTTGGCAAAGGGAAGACCGGCTGCGTATCATCGGTCGTATTGTACAAATCAAGTATCTGCTCCGCTATCGGATGCAGGGGAATGAATGACTCTACTTTTGTCTTCTTGCGGTTGATGCGAATGTATCTTCTATCGTCGGCAGTCCGCCCGATATGGTGTGGATACAGCAGCTGGGTATCAACATAGGCAAGTCCCGTAAAACAGGAGAAGATAAAAGCTCTGCGAGCCAATTCCTTCAATGGATCATTCGCTGGCAGTTTCAGTTCCAGCAGTTGTTTGAGTTCCGCTTTGCTGATGTGCATTCGTTTGGAGGGCGGTTTCTTCTCATACTCCAACTCTTCCAAAGGATTGGCACGGATAATCTCATGGTCTACGGCAAGATATATCAGTCTGTTCAGCCAACAAAGGCAATGGTTGGTCTGCGATGCCCCGAAGTTCTTGTACCGCTTCAGGTAGACCTTATATTCCTGTCCGAATTCCTCGGTGATGTCCGAAAAGGCAATATCCGTGTTGCCTTTCGAGTCCAAGAACTCACGGATATAGCTCTGGTAATACCGAGAACTCCTGTAGGTCGAAGTGGAGTCGATTTCCTTGGAACGGAGGGCAAGGCGTTCCCGTTCCCTTTCTCCCATTTGGAGCAGATGGGTAGGAATGACCGCCTGACCTGCTATCCTGTTTTTCAGCAGTTCGGCACTGACCACACCCTGCTCTTTGAGCATTTCATCATAGAGCCGCTCCGCATGTTTGCGGAACTCTTTCAGGCGGTTGTTCGTCCGCACGTCCGCGGTCTCCGCCTTTTGGGCATTCCACTGTTTGGGATTGCAGGAGATACCCGTGGTTATAACTGTACTTTTCCCGTCGATGGAAATTCGGCAAAGTACGGCGGTCGTACCGTCCGCACGGACTTTGTTTCGGTTGATGTATAACAATAAAGAGAATGTACTGCGCATGGTTGTTTCATTGTTTTTTGATTTTCACTCTGTTTTCTATATGTCTGTGTGTTTATAATATGAGTTTCAAATCCTTTGTTGCTTCGATGTATTTGTCCATATCCTCGAAAAGCTTCTTGGGCGTAACCTTCGCATAGACCTGCGTAGTTTGCAGGTTGGAGTGTCCCAACATCTTGCAGATGGTCTCGATAGGAACGCCGGCTTCCAAGGTGATCAGTGATGCAAATGAATGTCTGCCGGCATGGTAGGTCAGGTCTTCCTTAATGCCCGCAAGAACCGCAAGGCTTTTCATCAGACGGCGTAGATTGGGATGGTACAGCATCGGAAAGAGTGTCGGACGAGCATCATCCCTGTACTTCTCTATCAGGTCAAGGGCTTCGGGCAGCAGCTTGACACAGGCACGAAGCTCGTTTTTCTTGCGGCGGTATTTGAGCCACAGACTGCCGCTGTCATCCGTAAACAGGTTATCCCGTGTAACGGAAACGGCGTCGGCATAAGCTGTTCCGGTATAGCAGGCAAAGAGAAAGAGATCTCTTGCCAAGATATGGGAAGTGCGATGTTCAGGGATTTCTAAGTCACGGATTTTCTCAAAGGATTCCCGGCTTAGGGCTTTCGGTGTTTTCTCCTTTTGTTGGGGAAGGCTGAAGTGGGCGAAGAAGCATCTGTCGGCATGTCCCTCCTTGTAGGCTTTTCGGCATACCTTCTTGACGATAGCCAGATAGTGCCGGCAGGTATCTATGGCAAGTCCTTTATCATCCAAGATGAAACTCTGATAGTCATGAATGAACTGCTCCGTCATCTGACCGAAAGCGACGTCTTTGATGCTAAACTCCTTTTCGATGAACTCCGCCAAGGTTCTCCGGGTATAGAAATAGGCAGGGTAAGTTCCCTTTGCACGGTCTATCCCGATACGCTTTCTCAATTCCTCACAGACGATGTCCGTCATTCCCAACAGGGTCATCTGCGTTTCAAGGCTTCCTTGAAACAGGTTTTTGATGGCTTCCGCATCGAAGTCTGCTTTTCTTTCCGCAAGCGTGTCGAATGCCGTGTGGATGGAGAGCATCAGCTTGTCCAGCTTCGCATTGGTCTCCACGGCTTCATGGCTCTTACCTTTCAGACGGCTTTCACGAGGATTCCACAGGTCGGATGTGCAGGAGATTTTGCAACTGAATTGCACCATCGAACGATTGACGGTGATACGTCCCATAATGGGCGCTTTGCCCGACTTGTCGGGTCTGCTCTTTTTGAGGTAGAGCAACACCTTGAATTTTTCTATTTTCATACGCTTTAATTTTATGGGCAAAATTACCCGTTGTTAAAGCGTTCTTTGATAAGCAAAACGTTGTAGAACAGAGAGATAGAACCAACTCCAGAAAAATCTTTCCTTTTTCCGTTACCTCACCACACTAGGGAAACCAACGGATAACGGTTTGGTAACCGAAAGGATTCAATATTCCGTGTCGAACTGCTTTCCTATCATACTCGCAGAATATAGAAAATCGACTAATTCACAACACGTTACAGGTTTATTCTCTACATTCTTCCAATTCCTCGAATGGAAAGTATTTTCCATGTGGCACGGCATACCTTTGCCACAATCATCTGTTTGGAGAACGGCTTGCCGATTGAAACGGTGAGTAAGATGTTAGGACATCGCTTTATCAGCACCACAGAGCTATATGCCAAGGTCAGCAAGCAGAAAATAGCCAAGGAGATGTTACCACTGATGGGTAGCGAGCAGACACAAACGCTTCGCAAGGCTCTGCGAGTTTGCCCACCACGCAAGCGAGCCACAGCCAGCGAAGCCGAGCCGTCCACCGCCTAAGGTCGTCTTCATTTCGGGCAAAGGTACAAGGGCGGTCTGTTTGCCCATCAAGGTCAAGTCCTGCGGAGGGAGGGAAGAATCTCCACCGCAGGACTTCTTGTATTCTGGCGGTCGTATTCCTTCCCTCCCACCTTGCTTGGCAAGACCACCCTTCGTGGAGAAAAGCCCGAACGAATACGACATACTCAGGCTCTTTGGACGTAAGCAAGGCTTAAAGCAGAGCATGATCTGTTTGCTCTTTTATAAGGCGAGCCTTAATAGGCTCAATTACCTCATTCTCGACAAGTAGGAACGAGCCGACTCCTCATCTCATTACCGCAAGTAAGCCCTTTCTTAGACTGCTCCTTTGCCTGCCTTTTCCCTCGTTTTCCTTGTCCCTCACCAATCCCTTGAGCGTTGCACTCTTAGCCCTAATTTTGCCTCCAAAAGAAAAGGCAAGCGAGAGCATCTGCCCCGACTTGCCACCATATAAAAACGCAAATTAAAACCAACCGAAGCAATGAAAATTATCATCGTAGAGGGCAAAGCGTGGGAACTGCTCCGCTCCTCCTTTACCGACTTCATCCACCGCACGGAGCAGCTCATCGGCAATCCCCCCGAAACAGAATCGTGGCTCGACAATGAAGCCGTCTGCCGTAGGCTGAGCATCAGCAAGCGAACCTTGCAGACACTCAGAGATACGGGCAAAATCCCCTTCTCTATGGTCGGACACAAGTGCTACTACAAAGAGAGCGATATCACGGAAGCACTGAAGGCACAAACTGAATGAATGCACTATGGCAGAGAATGAAATCATCACAAGTGAAAACCCTCAAATGAAGCTATTTACGCAGATGATGGAGGGCGTATTAGCCAAGCTGGAGCGTTATTGTGCCTCGGCTCGCCCGATGTTAGGCGGTGAGGTTTTCCTCACTGGCGAGGAGGTCTGCGAGCTACTCAAGCTCAGCACACGAACGCTCCAAGAGTACCGTAGCAACGGCACATTAGCCTATTACAAGATAGGAGGTAAGATACTATACAAACAGAGCGACATCCAAGCGATGCTCGAAAGGCATTATAACCCCATTCTAAGAGTCAGAAAGTAGGTTGAGACCGACTCAAGTCAGCATAGACTTAGGTCAGTTGGTCAGTTAGTCTATTTAGACCAACCACCAAAGTAACCTCTAAACTTAGCTTTGAAGTCGTATAATGACCTCTGAAATAACCTCTAAACTCAATCTTGAAATTATAGAACAAGCTATGAACTCAAGAACTATATGACCAACTGAATGCTGAGCCATCAGCGATTGAACCTACCCCTCTTTTGTGCATAGCAAGGTGTGTCTTTGTCGGACAAATGGCAATTTGTCCGACAAAGACCCTTGCCCCGAAAGGGGTATCAATCACTCCAAAGTCGTGATTAAGAAACAATGAAACCAATGAAAAGAAAGAAGACAGACAAGCCAGACGGCAGATGTGCCACCTGCCCACGATGGGACAGATGGCACATCAAAATACCCAAGCCCGAAGACCAACAGAAGCTCATCGAACTATACCGAAAGTCAGGGGCGAAAACCAAGAGCCACTACGTCAGAGCTCGGCTATTAAATGAATCCTTTAAGGTCATCACACAAGACGAGTCCGCAGAGCCGTATCTAAGAGAGCTGCGCAACATCATCACTAAATTGAGAATCATCGGTGTGAGTTACAACGAAGCCGTCAAGACACTCAATAAATATCACACGGTCGCCACAGCTCAAAGAATGATACACCAGCTCGAAATTTGCTCCGCAGCTATCATCAAATTACAAGTACAAACGATACAGCTGACAATGGATTTTGAGAATCGAGCTAAACAGACTACCAAGTAATAACCTTATCCACAATCGCCTGCTGTTCGCTGGCGGTGCGTCGCAAGTAAATCCGAGTGGTCTCGATGCTTTCATGCCCCATTAGGTCTGCCAACAGAGCAATGTCATTGAATGCCTCCAAGAAATTCTTGGCGTACCTATGACGGAAGGAGTGTGGGTAAACGACATTCGTATTTAGTCCATAACGCTCAGCATAATTCTTGAGCTGCTGGGCTATGCCCCGAGTCGTAATACGCTCTCCAAAGCGATTGCGGAAGATATAGCCTGTGGTTTGCCCAGTCGTTTCAAACCATCTTTCAGCATCTTCCCTTAGACGCTTCGGTATAAATAAACGTCTAACTTTTCCCCCTTTGGAGTAGATATCAAAGTATCCGATGCGAACATGTTCAACTTTGATCTGAATGAGTTCACTCACACGTGCTCCAGTAGCCGTGAGGAAGCGTACTACGAAGTACCACATCAGGTTCTCTTCTTGTTTGAGTTTCCTCTTGAGAAAGAGATAATCAGCTTGGCTAATTACATTTTCTAAGTAGGTGCGTTGCTGAACCTTTACTGATTTTAGGCGAAACTTGGGCTTGCCAACATGCTCCAAGAACTTATTTAGAGCTTGGATGCGAAGGTTCACAGTTTTGGGTTTGAATTGCTCTATAACATTCGCCTTGTATAAGAGCAAATTTCGCTTGTTTAGTGTTCTGTACTTGGAGAAATAGTCATTAACAGCATAGAGATATGCTGAAATGGTATTCTCCGCCATGTTGCTCTCTCTGAGAGCGGTTTTGAATGATTCTACCATAATTATAATCTTTGATTTCAGAGAATATTCTCTGTTATATATTATGGTAGGGGGCTTTGCCTAATTCCCATTATGAGAAGTTTACCCTCACAGGTGAGGTCAAGTGTATCGATGATGAAATCCCCTTTGACCTACCCAGGGGCTGGGAGTGGTGTCGGTTAGGAGACGTGGGAGATTGGGGTGCAGGAGCAACACCTCTAAGAAGCAATCCTGAATTCTTTGGAGGGCGCATTCCTTGGCTCAAGACTGGAGAATTGAATTATGATGTTATTTTTGAGACAGAAGAACATATCACAGAAAAAGCCTTACAAGAATGCTCTCTAAGGCTTTGCTCTCAAGGTGACATTCTAATAGCTATGTATGGAGCTACTATAGGAAAACTCGGAATTGCTGGGATTGAGCTAACCACCAACCAAGCCTGTTGTGCGTGTACTCCTATTCTTTTCTATAATATGTTCTTGTTTTATTATTTAATGGCAAGTAAACAAATTTTCGTAGAGCAAGGAGAAGGAGGAGCACAACCTAACATATCTCGAATTAAGCTGGTTAGCCATCTTTTCCCTATGCCACCTCTTGCGGAACAGAAGCGCATTGTAGCGAAGATTGAAGAGTTGATGCCACTCGTAGAGCAATATGGCAAGGCACAGAGTGAACTCGAAATGCTCAATAGCAATATACGAGAGCAACTCAAGAAGTCTGTACTGCAATACGCCATAGAGGGCAAGCTCGTACCACAATGCGAGGAAGATGGCACAGCCAAAGACTTACTTGCAGAAATACAGGCAGAGAAGCAACGCCTCTATGCCGAGGGCAAGCTGAAAAAGAAAGACCTTGCCCACAGTACCATCTTCCGAGATGAGGATAACAAGTATTTCGAGAAGAAGGGAGAGCAAACTACATCTATTGATGACGAGATACCTTTCGACATACCTGAGTCTTGGAAATGGGTAAGACTTGCTGATCTTTCCGTCTTTTTATCAAGAGGCAAGTCTCCTAAGTATTCAGACATTAAGCAAATCCCTGTTTTTGCTCAAAAATGCAACCTTAAATCTGGTGGCATATCACTTGATGAGGTTAAATTTTTAGATGCTTCGACATTACCTAAATGGAAAGATGAATACAAATTGAGGCATCAAGATATCCTTGTTAATTCTACGGGGACAGGAACTGTTGGTCGTGTTGGAGTCTTCTCTGAATCCCTATTAGGAGATTACCCTTTCATCGTTCCTGATTCACATATATCCGTTGTTCGACTTTCTTCAGCTTGTAATCCACTGTATATATTTGAAGTTCTCTCTTCGTATGCAGTCCAAAACTATATTGAGGACAATCTTGCAGGGAGCACAAATCAAAAAGAACTCTACATCGGGACACTTGGCAGAGTTCTGCTACCTCTTCCTCCTCTCGCTGAACAGAAAAAAATAGTTCATAAGATAGAGGAAGTAGCAAGTATTATGAGCAGATAGGGAAAAGTATTACCTGTATCGATGATGAAATCCCCTTTGAAATTCCTCTCTCATGGAGATGGGTGAGAGCCAAAGATATTGTAAAAATCAATCCGAAGAATGAATGCGCAGACGATACGATAGCCGCATTTATCCCTATGGAAAAGATAGAAGCTACATTTCTCTCACAGTTCTCATATACAAAGGCATACTGGTATGAGATTAAGTCTGCATTCACTCATTTTGCAGATGGAGACATTGCTTTTGCCAAGATTACTCCATGTTTTCAGAACAGAAAGTCTATGGTCTTGCAAAATCTTCCCAATGGCATCGGGGCAGGAACGACTGAGCTAAAGGTGCTCCGTCCTTATGGGGAAACGGTACAACCTTTTTTCTTGATGTATTTTCTCGAAACTCCATACTTTGTTGAGAATGCAAGCTTCAAAGGAACGGCAAATCAACAGCGTATCCTTGTTGGATACTTAGAAAATAAGTTGCTACCATTACCACCTTTGAGAGAGCAGAGGAAAATAAGCAACACAATAACAGATTTTCTGCGCTTACTTGAATGATAGAGGGCTATTATTCACCCTCTATCAACTCAAATATATTTTCAATTGCTTGTGTAATTCTCTGTTGTTCTCCTAAAGCTGGTATGGGGAGTAAAGCCAGCCCCAAACGTTCTTTCCCGATATTATAAAAAGCTTGCCCGGACTTATTGGAAATTGACCTCAAAAACTTAATGAGCAAAGGAGTGCTTAACAATGATTGTAGATATATGGACAGAACGTCCATATCCTTATATAGGCGGAGCGTGAATACAAAGCCTCCGACAGCCGTATCTTGAATATGAGAAGCGATTCGTACCATCTTGCCGATATTTTCTAAACTTGTAACTGCAGGTGTAACAATATCATTTTTTCTCAATAGGATGCTGTTAGGGATTTTATCCTTGGGAAGGAATATATCATCTGGTTTGTATAGCAACTTTCGAGGAAGTATGTTCCCACCTCGAAGAATTCGGACTCCAGATATTTCACCTATGGTTTCCTCCTTTCTAAATGTCGCTCCAGTAAAAATAAAGCATATCTCCCTCAACCGACAGAAGCTCCAACTATTAGGTAAATCATAAGGGACTTCTTCCGTTATATCAAAGATTTCTTTCCCTATCTGCTCATAATACTTGTTATCTTCACCTCGGAAGATGGTGCTGTGGGCAAGGTCTTTCTTTTTGAGCTTGCCCTTGGCATAGAGGCGTTGCTTCTCTGCCTGTATCTCCAGAAGGAGGTCTTCGGCAGTACCATCTTCCTCGCATTGAGGCACGAGTTTACCTTCTATAGCGTATTGCAGTACGGACTTTTTGAGTTGTTCTCGGATATTGTTGTCGAGTGCCTCAAGTTCGCCCTGTGCCTTGCCGTACTGCTCTACGAGTGGCATTAGTTCCTCAATTCTTGCCACAATGCGTTGCTGTTCTGCAAGAGGAGGTGCTGGCACAAGAATATTTTTTAGCTTATTTGCAGATAATCCAGGCATGGCTGTCCCAACGGAGGTTAGTTGATTGCTTTCTTTCAGTAGATAAAGGAGATAGAAAACATATTCGCAAATTCCCTTAACACAAGGTCGAAGTCTATGAAGATGATTCTGAAGGCAAATATCGTAATCTTTATTCCATATTGCAGAACGCCCATAACCAGCCCCACCCTCACAGACGAGTAAGTCACCCTTAGTTGCTGAAGAAGATTCAACCTCAAGGTCTGTAAAGTTCATAACTTTAAGGATATTAAGGTCAAAATATCCCCAATACACATTAGAGGTTGTAATATATTCTCGAAGATTCCCTCCTGAATTATTGGTGGAACTTTGTTGTTTGCCACTTGCGTGTAGGAAAATCTCTCCGAGCCGTGTCCACTCCCAGCCCTTTGGGAGGTCAAAAGGTATCTCGTCATCGATGCACTTGACCTCTCCTGTGAGGGTGAACTTCTCATAATGGGAATTGTCCTCACCTCGGAAGATGATAGAAGGGTTCTTTTCCTTCTTTATCTTCTTTTCCTTGACAAGGCGAGCTTTCTCTTCTCGAATACGTTCAAGAAGAACAGATGCTGGCTCATCGTTTGGGTCTTGAGGCACAAGCTTTCCTTGTATTGCTTGCTGAAGTATGGATTTGCGTAATTGGTCTGCGGTCATAATTGATTGTCTTCAAATTCGGCTACCCATTCTTTGACTTTGCTTTGGAGCATCTTCTTGTCTGGAAGGTAGAGCTGATAAGCTGATGCGTAAATGTTTGCATCTTGAGGGAGGGTAAGCTCTACAAGTGCATCGCTCTTATATTCACAAAGCAGTATGCCGACCGTAGGCTTCTCAAAGTCTTGCTTGATGTATCGGTCGAAGTAATTGACATACATCTGCATCTGCCCAAGGTCTTGATGTGTAAGGTCTCCTATCTTGAGGTCTACCAACACATAACATTGTAGCAGGCGGTTATAAAATACGAGGTCTACATAGAAATGCTTTTCATCGAATGTGAAACGCTTTTGGCGAGCTTCAAACAAAAAGCCTTTACCCATCTCCAGTAAAAAGGATTGCATTTTACTGATAATGGCTTGCTCCAGTTTCGACTCAGTGTAAACAGCATCGGGCTTAAGTCCAAGAAACTCAAGTGTGATAGGGTTTTTGATTATATCTGACGGTTTCTCTATTGTTTGCCCCTCGGTAGAGAGTCGCATCACTTCGTTTTTGTCTCGGCTTAGAGCTAACCGCTCGTAAAGGCTACTACCAACCTGTCTATTTAGTTGTCTCTTTGACCATTGTTGTTGCACACATTCTATTTCATAGAAGTTTCGAGCTGCAGGGTCGTCTACTCTCATAAGGATGAGGTAGTGTGACCATGAAAGGCGAAATGCCTCTTCTCCTTCAATTGGATAACCAGTGGTTAGCCTTTCTGAGTAGACTTTATAAAATTGCCGGATGTTTTTAAGGTTCGCATACGACCAACCTGCCCCAAATCGTTCAGTAAGTTGCTCGGAGAGCGATTGTAAGAGCTGTTTACCATATTGAGCACGCTCTGCTCCTTGTTGCTCCTCTTCAACAATATACCGACCTATCTGATACTTTGTATATACCTCTGCCAGATTGATAGAAGTGAGTACACGCCCCCGAGCCTCTTCTATAACAGAGACAACTCGATGAACGAGTGCTTCAAATCCTTTGTGTTCTGTATTGCTTAGCTCGCTCATTGTTCTGTCGTATTGATGTCTATCCCTAAGATACGCTGCACCTCTGCTAATGTTTTGTCTATCTCATGCTCAAGGGCAAGACGACGCTTATAATAGCTTTCGAGCAGCTCGGCAGGAGCAAGTATCTCTTCCTCTTCCTTGGGGAATTTACACTGGTCGAAGTTACAACTAAGGGTCAAAAGGTCTTGGGCAGAAAAGGCGCGAGCCTTTTCATCTTTTCCATCTTCGCTGACTATTTCTGTACGATTGTGCCACCATGTTCTGAGCGGTTCACAATGTTCAGAACGCATCGGTTTGGTTTTGGAGAAGTGTTTGTAGCCCTCGGGCATATCTAAACGATAAAACCAAGTCTTTTGGGTACAGAATCCTTCTTCCGCCCCTTCAGCTTGCTCATTGTTAAAAAAGAGGATATTCGTTGCAATGCTCGTATAGGGAGCAAAGATGCTTCCTGGGAGGCGCACTATCGTGTGTAGATTAAACTCTCTCAGGAGCTTCTCCTTAATGGCTAACTTAGCATTATCTGCCCCAAACAAGAAGCCATCAGGGAGGATTACAGCAGCTCTGCCAGACTTTTTGAGGCGATACATAATTAGTACCATGAACAAGTCTGCTGTTTCGCTGGACGAGAGATCAGAGGGAAAGTGTTGCTTGATGTCGTTCTTCTCACTGCCCCCGTAAGGTGGGTTCATCAGCACAACATCAAACTTATCTCCTTCAGTATAGTTAAGTACATCCTTGTTCAGTGAGTTGTCGTGTAAGACAAGAGGTGCCTCTATACCGTGCAGAAGCATGTTTGTCACACAGAGCATATAGGGAAACTGCTTTTTCTCGATACCGTATATGGAGTTGGCATATTCCTTTTGGGCATCTGCGGTATTGGTCTCCTGCACTTTCTTGTCAAGGGCTTTGAGCCAACTGGTAATAAATCCTCCTGTACCGCAGGCAAAGTCTGCCATCTTTTCGCCAATCTGAGGATTTATTATTTCAGCCATAAAGTCGGTCAAAGCACGAGGTGTATAAAACTCTCCTGCAGAGCCTGCCGACTGCATCTCTTTGAGTATTGTCTCGTAAATTTCTCCAAATGCGTGGCTTTCATTGTAATCGCTGAGATTGAGGTCGTCTATGATATTGATGATTTGCCGAAGCAAAACACCATCTTTCATATATTGGTTGGCATCCTCAAAGGTGGTACGCACGATACGACTTCGTACAGGTGTCTCTGGTGTAACTTCCAGCGACTTTAGCGTAGGGAATAGGGTATTATTGACAAAGCCCAGCAAGGCATCAGCAGTTAATGCATTGCCGTCCCCTTCGTCCTTAGCCCACGAACGCCAACGACATTCCCCTGGGATAAAAGACTGATAATTGTCTTCGTTAAATTCCCAGTCATTCTCTTTCTCATCGTATATCTTGAGGAAAAGCATCCACGCAATCTGTTCGATACGCTGAGCATCACCATTGATACCTGCATCGTTACGCATAATGTTGCGAATGCTTTTTACAAAATTATTGAGTGCCATATCTTATGCTATGCTGTATATAAAGGTTTCTAATTCTCTGACCGCTGAGTAATACTGCGCCTTGCCACCAAAGAGCTTCGCAATATGGGCGGGTGTCCCCATTTGGCGGAACGGATCAAGCTGGAGTATTACTGGGTCTTCTAATTGTCTAATGCCACCAACAGTATATTTCTCAAGAAGTGCTTCCAATACCTTGCGAGCTTCGTTGCCGTACTTATTGAAAATATCACGCTTCTTGACCTGCTCTGCACGCTCCCTCCGTGTCAGAGGCTTTTTCCCATAGGCGATATGACAGATAAAATCAAAGTCATCTACGTCACTCAGCCCTTGCTCTTGTTTTAAGGCTTTTAGGTCAATACCACTTTCCTCTAAGGGCTTGGTTATTTCCTCCTTCTTCTTTGCCTCATTCCATCGTTGGATGAAATCATCTAAGTTGGCATAGGTCTCATTGATGTTTCTTTTCGTATAGTCGGTTATGCTTTCCGTGCGGAGCAACTTTCCGTTTGTGTCGTAGACAGAAACTATGCTTTGTAATACTCGGACTTGACAGCCGTCCCTATTTACTATCGATTTCTCGACCTTAGGCTTAGGAGGGCATATACAAGGGTTCTGACCGCAGATATCACAGGGGCAAACACACGGAGACTGTCCACAAGTGCCACAAGGCTGAGGAGGAGTAGGCGTGTCTTTGGGGGGATAGTTATCGTCCACCTCTATTGGTCCATCCCAATCTGGGTCAGCAAAAAGGCGTGTAACATTACGGAAGTCCATAATGGTAAAATGCGTCTTACCGTCTTTTTCTCTAATACGAGTACCACGTCCTACTATTTGCTTAAACTCTGTCATTGAACTGAGACGTTGGTCCAGTACAATAAGTTTGACCATCTTGCAATCAACTCCTGTAGATAGCAACTTGCTTGTAGTGGCAATGACTGGATACGGAGACGACACAGAGATGAAATAATCAAGCTTAGACTGCCCGTAGTTATCGCTTCCTGTGATACGTACTACATAGTCAGGGTTCTTCTTGCACATATCAGCATTAGCATTCACTAAAGCAGTCCGCATATATTCAGCGTGTTGTTCATCTGCACAAAACACAATAGTCTTAGCCATACGGTCTGTGTGCTTGAGAAACTTGGTGATCTGCTCGGCAACTTCCCGATGACGGTCTTGTAGAATGATGTTGTAGTCGTAGTCGGTGTTGTTATATATCCTATCGGGGATTTCATTGCCGTTGATGTCTACCTGTCCTTTAGTAGGACGCCATTCGTCTCCTATGTTCGTAGTGATATTTACCACCTTGAACGGAGCTAAGAAGCCATCTTCAATGCCTTCTTTAAGACTATAAGTATAAAGCGGTTCTCCAAAGTAGGATATAGATGACTGATAAGCCGTCTCTTTTGGGGTAGCAGTCATACCCAGTTGCACAGCTCCTGAAAAATAGTCGAGTATCTCTCTCCAGTTACTGTCATCTTTGGCACTACCTCTATGACACTCGTCCACGATGACCATATCGAAAAACTCGGGCTTAAAGAGTTCTTCGTATTGTTTCTTTCCACCCTGTCCTATGAGTTGCTGGTATAAGGCGAAATAAACTTCATAAGCAGTAATGCCAGAGCCTTGGTCTTGCTGATAGTTTACCTTATGAATCGTTTTATTCAAGGGCTTAAAATCTTGCTGTATCGATTGGTCCACAAGAACATTGCGGTCGGCAAGATAAAGCACCTTCTTTACAAGCCCAGCTTTTAGCAAGCGATACACAATTTGAAAAGCCGTATAGGTTTTACCTGTACCCGTTGCCATTACGAGTAGAAGTCGCTTTTCCCCTTGTGCGACAGCATTAACAGTCAAGTTTACTGCATTGCGTTGATAGTAGCGAGGAGGGAATATATCTTGCCCTGTACAATAAGGTTGCTCAATAACTTTAAGCTCATCCTCAGAAAGTCCCTTCCCCGAGTGGCTCTCTTGAATAAACCGTTGATATAATTCTTCTTTGGTAGGGAACTCGTCCATTGAAAGGCTTCTCTCTTGTCCTGTTAGGAAGTCATACTCTTGAAACCCTTGTCCATTAGAACTATAGGCAAAGGGTATCTTCATCATCTCGGCATATGCCTTAGCTTGCTGTAAGCCATAACTAATCGTATGCTTGGCATCTTTTGCCTCGACTACGGCTATTGGTGTTGCTTTGTTGTAGTAAAGCATATAGTCGGCATACTTGGGCTTGCTCCGAACTACGAGATTACCTTGAAGGTTCATTTTACCATCGGTAAGTTTGACCTTCGCTTCCATTGATATATCATCAAAAGACCACCCCTTAGCCATTATCTGAGGGGTTATGAATTTAAGTTTAATATCTTCTTCTGACATATTGAGCATGTTGTCCATAGGCTTCCTATAAGTTTGTATTATGAGAAGTTTAGCACCATAGTCAAAGCATAAACACAGACTATTTACTTTGAAGGTCTAAGGAGTTCTCGCACATCCACATCCAAAGCATCGGCAACCTCAAGGAGGCTTTCCAATGAAGGCTGCACCTTATTAGAGACCCAGCGAGATACAGTATTTTCTGTACGCCCTGTCTTCTCTGCAAGCCACTTACCAGATACTTGCTTTTCTGCTAATACTGATTTAATCCTATTTATAGCCTTCATCTGTTGATTTGCTTTCTAAAATTGTGGAGTTCACCTACAAAGGTACAACAGAAATAGGCTTATAAATGAAATATTTAGGGAATTATTTAACATACGCAACGATTTTCTTCGATTTCAGTCGTTTTTCATCGGATAATCAGTACCTTTGCGAGTAAGAAGTAAGGGATATTTGTAAAGTTGCAAAATCAAGAAGCAAGAAGCACCTCGCTCGTTTCTTATCCGTTCCCCTTAGCCGAGTAGACACATGATTATATACTCAATATCAATCCATTAACCCTCTTCAATCCGATTTTATGCGGAAATTACAGAATACAACTTTCGGAAAAATTGCTCCTAATCTGTGTGGAAAATCCCTACCTTTCGCAGCAAGAACAGTAATAAAAACCTCTATAGCCAATGAACTTCGGCGATTCTTATACACATCAGAAGAGCACTTTCCCTCCCTTAAATCCAGTCAAACCTAAAGTTCGCTTCGATGGAGAAGAGTTTCTATTCGAATCTCTGACCCTCGAACAGCCCATGAACTCATGCCACCACTTTGAGGTCGTTCGCGAATACCTCTCACAGGACGAGCTCTGGAAAGAGACTCCCGAAAAGCTCATGAGCCTGATCGGAGCTAGAACGCTGATCCGATTCGAACATCTCACATCCAAAGATTCGTACGAATTCTCCGGATGGGTGACCGATGTACGCATCGATGCATGGGAAAATGACGGGATAGGAAGCAGTTTTTTTCGACATCGATCGAATCGTGTCAGGATCATCGGACGTGGTGACGCCATGAGTCTCGATGGAGCACCGGGTATGCACTCTTTCGTCGATCGACAGTTGACGGATATCGTTTCCGAGGTAACAAAGGAGGCTTACTTTAAGGTCGAATGCAATCCCCGCTACAAAGGAGTATTGCCTTATGCAGTGCAGTACCGGGAGAGTGGCTTCGAGTTTCTTAACCGACTCTCCCGTATATATGGAGAGCCTTTTTTCTACGATGGTCGTACTCTCTTCTTCGGTGCGCCACACACGGCAGACTGCGAAAAACTCTTTTTCGACAGTGATATCGTTAGTCTGCGCACTTGTGCCTCTGCCATTCCTCGAAGATATGCCCATTACGACTACGTTGCGGCCGATGACAAATTCCTGCGCTTCCCTTCCGATGAGCCTGTTCCCGGAGGTAATCCGTTGATCGAAAACATTGCCCGCCGGTCGGATCGTCTGTTTCCCGAGAAAGGAACTCTACCCTCGAATTCTCCGGTCTATACCGAATTCAACCTGTCGGATCTGGCTGCACAGCGAGGGGCGGATGCCGTGGGGCGGATGCTGCGAATAGAAGGAACGACCAAGACCTGTCGTCTGCGTCTGGGTGGAGTCATAGATGTGTTGTTCCCTGAACGCATGGATGTTCCTGCCCTCGGAAAATACCGCATCACCTCTTTGTACCACCGGATTGAGAAGAATGGGGACTACACCAATTGGTTCACAGCCTCGCCTGCTCTGATCGACTGTGTACCTGAAGCCTATGCCCCGGAAGTAAAAGCTTATCCGGAGATGGCTACCGTTTCGGACAACAAGGATCCGAATGGACAGGGACGGGTCAGGGTGCAGTTCGACTGGCAAAAACCGAAGGGGTTGTCTACGAACTGGATCCGAGTTCAGACTCCCGATGCAGGTACGAGTGGCACGGTTACAGCAAACAGAGGATTTGTATCGATTCCGGAGGAGGGCGACCAGGTGATGGTCGGCTTCGAATATGGCGATCCCCATCGCCCTTATGTCACGGGCAGTCTCTTTCACGGCAAAAG
>NZ_FUXH01000021.1 GCF_900167225.1 Porphyromonas crevioricanis | reverse complement strand
AGCGACCTGAAGGGCGGCAAGTTCAAAAAGCGGTAATCGCCATCAAAAGGTTAATCAGGCTTCCCCAAACGAGATGGAAGCCTGATTTTTTCATCCATAAAGAACAGTACGATGTAAAATGGTTACTGTCTATGTTGCCATTTCTCTTGAAATTCACGAGTCAGTTGCACGATTTCACCTCCGATTATTGCTAATTCAAGTGTCAGTTTCTCCAACTGGGTGAGCATCGCAAGGCTTCCTTCTCCGTGAAATTGCTTTTCAGAGCGACCACAGTCTGGTTGTAATTCACCCCGACGCTGCGAAATTGTCCGTACAAAGTCGTCAGTTTCTGGTAGTAATCAAGCAAGGAACGGTCGACTTTTATCACACGGAAAGTCTCATTAAATACCCTCGCTTTAATAAACAGGGACAAACTTTGTACACCACTTTCCTCTTTCATCGTGAGGAAATGAGCGTATTCCGTCGGTGTGAAATTGACCGAAACACGCTTTTCTGTCTTCTCTTTGGAGCGTGCGCTCCGAATTTTCTTCATTTCCATTTCTTACTTTGGATTTTAGTGTTTCACGACATACCCGGCATTCGAAACATGACATTTTCTCTTCCAAGAAAAAACGACTTTGGAGTTTTTTTCAGTTCTCTGCAAGAGCAAGGGTTTTATGCTGCAAAAACGGGGTCGTGCTGCATAAAACATACCTTGCTATTTGCACGGACGCAAATAAGTCCGTCCCGAAGAACGATATGTTATTCTCTCGAAAAGTATGTTTTCAAAGCCATGAAATACCGACTTATTGCTTGCTGCAAAGTTACTACCTCTTGTCCCCAAAGCCATTAAGAGAGACGAAGCCACAATTAACCAAATCGAAGCCACAAGTACGCACTAAAGAAAATCACGCTGATTACAGCATCACCGAGCCATATATTTGCACTGTCAAATATGTCGGTGTGGGTATGTGTCTTCGATAACATCTCGTTTCGATGAGCGGTGTGGACAGGGGTGTACATCAAAGGACATATCCTTATTTCTCTCATCCGAACGTGGAAATGTGCGAAAGCAGATACAATCGAACGATTGTATTGATGGACACTAATAAACATCTCCACAGAAAGGGTATGAACGAAAGGATGTAGCCCTGCTGGTATAATCCGATTATCGGGCATATCTTCGATAGCGGATGTATTCATCTTTGCAGGTAAATATACCGACAACGAAACGGACAGTGAATTGTATGACAATAAAATTAAGTAAGTATGAAAGAGAATCAAAACGGCAAGGTTGATCCCGTTGCCATCCGAGAACTTATTTCACAGGGTATTCCCATGAAAAGAAAAGAGAATGAGATGATATGCTCTCAATCAGAAGAGCAGGGTGTTGAATCGGAACGTCCAAATGACGAGCCAATGTCAAAGGTTTTTTCAAGAGTTATAAGAAGAGAAAGACGAAAGTCTGACAAAAGTGATTATGAGTCGCTTTTCATCTGTCGCAACACTTTAAAAAACCGCAAGACCATCTATATTGCCAAAGAGTTGCAAGACATGCTGGCGGAGATAGTCATGTCTATGAGAAACAGGGATATGACCATCGGTATCTATGTGGAGAACATCATCCTTCATCATCTTGAAACCTACAAGGATGAAATCAACAGATTGGCAGAGATAAAATTCAAGAAGCTATTGTGAGGCATTTAGCAATGGTTTTTTGTTACTTTTGAGCCGTATCAACTCGCTGTCAAAAGTAACGAACTGTTTTTCATTGGGGGGCTTTGTCCGCCCGAAGCATAAGAAAGAAAAGGAGTGATCGGCAAATCTGCCGACCGCTTTACTTCATCTGTTCTTCTTGAATGATTATTTTTGATTTTATGCGGATTCCAGAGGAGAGGGAGTTGAGTTTCAACTTTTTCTTTTTCCCTGCTTCTCGCATATCCGACATTTTCTTATGCGTTTTTCCGTCAGGTCGGTCGTTTTCGTTTCAGTGGCGTAAAAAGGTAGGGCTTAGGACAAACAAGGTTTTACGGCGAGAATACTACCTGCAATGAAATGGAAGTGTGGAGATTGTCGTCTAAACGGCTTGCCGCCCCGACCTTTTTTGTCCGTAGATGCCCGGAACTACCTTTGCCGCTGACAACGAACAACCGATCCCGACATGATACACGAGCATAAGTGGAGTATGTGCAGGGAGAGAAGCAGGGCGAAAACAAAAAACGCCGTCTTCGGTGACTGCATTTCATCATAAGAATAGAATACACAGAAAACAAAAAGCCGCCCAACGGACGGCTTTACGAAAAAATTAAGAGAGAAAATTCCTTTTTCTCACAATATACCCTTATCTTTGCAACAGGTTATTCGAGTTATGTAAAGCGTTGTATATCATTGCGGAAGATAGGTCGCTCAATCATTACCTATAGCGTTTCATAACTCATTAGGCATTGAATACCAATCGTTTGAACCAAAATGATAAATTTTACGGAGACAGTTTTTCTCTATCCATATTTTGTGTCAACCCATATAATACAAGAACTGCGATTTATCGGGTAAGCCAATAATCATCTTTTTTTTTAGGTTCCCACCTATTTATTAATCATTCGTTGAGATTTCTATGGGAATATTAACAACGGTTTCTATCTTTGTCTTAACGGTATTATAAAAATCTATATTTTCAACAGGGGTATCCAAAGATATAATCAAAGAATACCGCAGCTTATTGTTATATTGTTTCAAATTAGTACGTGTTTTCCACCAACCTCCAATTGGATAAACAGCTATCAAGTTACATACTGCTAATTGAGCAGCTGTGAGGTTTAATTCGTCTGAATGTATTGATCCTTTATTTCTATTGTCCGATCCAATTAACCATCTGGTAGAATCATTCCTTCCACGCTCTTCGTTTTCTTCGGCTTCAATCAATTTATTAATTCTTAATTGAAAAGCCCTTTGATCTTCATCTTCTTTATTTACATCAAAACGCAATCCGCATGACGCATATCTGTATTTATCTTTCCAACCGATTTCTCCAGGAGCTGGTTCAATAAAATATGATAAAGTTACTCGCATTGTAACATTTGTTTCTGCAAGTTGCTCTAAAACCTCACGAGGCCAAGGTAACTCAAAAAAGTGCATTTCATTTATTTTTGGAGAATTATCTCCTCGCTCTTTGATAAAGGGCTGTATTATTTCTTGGGCAACATAGGTTAACCCATTTTCCGTACTATAAAATGCTCTTTCTTCAGATGGTACACCATAACCACAATGGCGCAATCGTCGTTCCATGTCTCCTCTATTTCCATTTCTCACAGGAAATTGTTCTTCCATACAAGAAGTCCATTTTGCAGAATGAACCATTATTCCGCGAATACTTTCTGCCCATAAATGAGGATATCGAGCCTGCAATTTACCTGCAAAATTTGCAGCCAATGCTGTTGCTGCACTTGTTGCATTAATGGTATCAAAATAACCACTTATTTGATAATTTTTATTCGTTGTCATCAATTCTAAATCTTGATGAGAAGAAAATGGAATTTGAGGATCATTGGTTTTATATAAATTTCCTCCCTCAAACATAACTTCAGGCTTAATCAATGCCCCTTTTCCCCATAGTGATGACGTTCGAGAAAAGGGACTAATTCCACCACTTGGTGCAACACGATCATAGTTTCTCAAATTAGGACTATCTATTGCTACTATATTGGTAAAAGCTCCAACGGTTAAACCATTCCAAGCTTGAGCGGGATTCTGTATTGGTCGAAGACTATTTCTGTTTGGATAACCAGCAATAATTTCCTTATCCAAATTATATATATCTCTAATATTACCAGCAGAAACCATAAATAAGCGGCCTGTATTACCATTGTTGTATGCAATCGAATCAACTGCTCCTGACCAAGATGTTGGCTTTCCTTTCTCACTATCTTCTGCCGTTATTGCCATGCAATAGCAAACGGTTTTTCGAGGGAATATAATTTCAGACATTGAAACTGCTTGTTCAGTCAAAAATCCCCATGCTTCTTTGGGATTAGGGTGACCATGCGGATATAATTTAATTGAACCAACTTGGTGGTCAATTTGTATATTCTGGGTGTTGGCAAGGCAATAAGACATATCGCCATAAATGACGGTTCCGCACATTCTTGTACCATGCCCATCCCTATCCGCAATACCCTCTCCAACGACAGAGCCACAATTTCTTTCTGGAATTATAGGTTCCAAAAGAGGATGTCCATTATTAACACCTGAATCTAATACACAAATGACGGAATTTGTATTTGGGTTAAATTGGACTCTATTATGTAAATCTTCCACCCATTCTTGTTGCTCATTTCTATACTCATCAAATAGAAATCCTGTCAATACACGTCCACTTCGCAATTCTGCTAATTGGTCTGAACATCCCAATAATTTAGTCAGAGCATCTATATTTGCATATACTAAAAATACAGTCCTTTCTGGAAATGTTAGAATTGAATCCTCTTTGAAGTGAATGTCGAGACTCTGAAGAGAATCTATAAATCTGTTATGTTGATTTACAATATCTTCTGTTACAGAAGTTCTTATCCAAACCTCATACCAATCATTGTGATCAGTTGGAAAATCTTCATATCTGTCAGTCCATAATGCTTTCAGGAGAGCTACATTAATATTTTCGATACTTCGGAAAAGAGTGTCATTTTTAGGTTTCCCATTACGTAACTCTTCCGTCGCATATTTATGTAGCTTTTCTAAAAGTCTATTTTCCTTTCCATGAGGAATATAGATAGTTGCAAAAGTCTGTTCCTGGTTATCTTCTGTTTTTACCTGTCGAATATTTAACAATCGGATACCAGCTTTTTGATCTTCTAAACTTTTTGATACTAAATCATAAGTGGGAGCACTTGCAAATTCGAGATAAATTCCACTTCTCGCAGGTAAGGAGATTGCTTCCATTTGTTGTTTGACATTTGCATCATCTATTCTGGCAGCATCAAATTTCCTTTGTAAATATTCTGCATGTTCTTGCCGATTGCGCACAGGTATAAAGAGACCGCCACCACCATTACCTCTGGGAGAATATTTAATAGCTTGTTTTATTGTTTCAGGGACAATGATATGCTCGTATTTATTCATGTTTATTATTTTAAGTTATAAGCTGATTTTCTTTCTTGGATTGTCTTTGCAAGCAAATCTGGCGACATTTTAATATCATTTATCAAAGATTCTTTAATTGCATCTAGGCATGCTTGATTTATTTCTGCATGACTTAAAGAATCTAATTCTGGCAAAATCGAATCAATATCTTTTTGTGAAATCTTCCCATATAATCGGTTTTTAAGCAGTTGAACTTTTTCAAGGTCGCTTGGAAGATGATAATGAATTACATCATCAAAACGTCTAAATAATGCCTGATCTAACAATTCCAAATTGTTGGTTGCTGCGATAATTAAACTATCAGAATGGTCTCTTTCGATAAATTGCAAAAAAGAGTTTAATACTCGACGCATCTCGCCCACGTCATTATCCTTGCCTCGTTGTCCTCCTATTGCATCAAACTCATCGAAAAGATAAACGGCAGGAACATCTTCAATATAATCGAATATTTGTCGTAATTTAGCACTTGTTTCTCCCATGTATTTTGTTACTATTTTATCCATCAGTACTACATATATTGGCAAATGCAATTCATTGGCAATTATTGATGCTGTCATAGTTTTTCCTGTACCAGGGTGTCCCGAAAAAAGAATTTTCCGTCTGTTTTCAAGGTTATACCTAAACAATTTATCCTTATAGGTAAATTCGTTAATAATTCTTTCTATTCTATTTTTTATTTGCGGGGCAACGACTAAATCTGTTAAACGTTCCTGTGGATAAATTTCTAAGAATAAACCTTGTAAATTAGAATCCATGTTTTTAAATTTAGGCTTATTAATCCTTGCAGCATCTATAATTTTTCGTATATCATTAGCTAAATTAGTATGCCCCAATTTAGCTTCATGGGCTGCAATTTGTAATGCAACAGTATTAAATTTCTCGCCATTTTCTTCAAAGTGGCTCTTTACGAGCATTTTTAATTGATTCGCTGTTGCCATATTATTGCTTATTTTTAATTTGTTCCATATCATCTTTTGAATATAGTAGTTCATTCACCTCTACATCAAGAATTGAAGCTATTTTGTATAAAGTTTCAAGGTTTGGCTGAGTCCTATTTTGCACATAAGAATTAACCATATTAAAACTCTTTCCTAATTGCTCTGCTAACCATTTCTGTTTAATGCCTTTTTTGTCAAGCACAAGTTTTATCTTATTCATAGATCAAATACTTTACTCAATTTTTCGGTGTAAATATACAAAATAAATCGAGATGTTTATATCTCAATCAGATAATTCTTTTGTGATTTTTAAATCTATTTAAACTCTTCTTTGCTTGCTTAAATATGGGAAGACTAATTTTACTTGTGCCTATCTAACACATTTGAGACTGTTGCACAAAGGCGATCTGCTTCGTTGCTATCGGGACTCGGGCTTGGTCACGTACGTGAGTACGCTCCCTGCGCACTCACCCTCAGCACCTTGCATCTCATCCTTTTTGCAACATCTCCAAATTTGCAAGCAAGTTTGTGAGAATGGCACTTCGTGCAAGATTCTCCATTTATCTTTCATTAAAATCTTAAGAGTTTTTAGTCTTCTTGCCCCTACAAAAACAATCAAAACAAAGTATAGATATTTTAACAACTACTTAAACGTGATATGTTGTTTTTTGCTCAAAGAGAAGATTTATACCAATAAAGATGACAGAATAATGTTGATGAGTTGCCTGCTTCGAGGTTTTGGAAATAACTCTATAAAAATCTTTCTTTAAATATAGACATAAAAAACAGATTACTCTTCGAATGAATGTATCTGCCCCCAATTTCTGTATGTTTCTAACTGTGAAAGAAAAAGGCAAATCTGTTGTCTAAAATTAGGGAGTACTATAAATAATATGATAAAATGTTTCGATAAAGAATGACCTTTGTTTAAGTCAAACAACCACTAAGTTCTATGTCCCAAAAGCAGAATTTAAGGAGTGCTATATGAATATTTTGTCATGATGGATTACTTTTTATAATACCCAAACTATTTTAAACGAAGAAGTTCCCATCTTTTCGCGAAAATATCGCTACCTTTGCAGCAAACAAAGTGGTTCTTTGAAATGGCAAAACAAGGTAGAGAGTATAGAAGTTCGCTGGTTTCCTTATCGTTACCTCCCTATATTGACAAACAATTTAATCTATTGATTATTTGTCGTTTATAAAAATCTCTATGTCGTAAACAGTGAAAAGACATTGCCACTCCCTCCAAAATACATGAGTGGCATCTTTATTATTGAAAACAACCACATGGCTAGGCACACTTTCTCTTCATCCGAACCATAATGTTCTGAAATAAATGTGCAGTGCGGGAAGAAACATTATGCACTCCATTAGTAGAAGAAATACTGAGAAAAACATTATAGTACTGATATGACTATTCCCCAACGATGAACCTTAGACAAAAGGGAATGATATTATCGCTTGTATGTCTGAAACTTGCAACGTTTTGGGGAAGAGATTCCGTTGTAACTGAGAGATTAAGAAGATAAAGCTACATACCATGCTATCATCGGAATAAAATTATAAGTAATAAAGAGCGATACCGATGTAAGAATATCGTGGCAAACTTAGAATTGGATACAAATAGAGAGATTGACACAAAACGTTCTTCATAAGTCAGACTTCCTATCACTATACGAAAAAATATGGGAGAACTCCGAATGAACTGCTACCAGAAAATAAAACAGAAAATAATTGCTCTTTCCCGTGGATCCTATTACCTTTGTGCATATATAAGAATATCACCCACGAAAAAGAAGCAAAGCATTGCAGCAAATCGGTGGAGCAATAGCGGGAGATTAGGTCTTTTGTAGAATATAAACTCAAAGAAATACAGCCACTTATCAATCTTATTCGATTCCTGGTGGCACCACTTTGAAGAAAAGCAAAACGGCGTAAACTCCTGATTTCTAAACGAAGTCGGGAGTTTTTATTTTTCCCACTTACGCAAAATATAGCAGAATATTACCGATTTTGGTGGAGCAAAAACAATCGGAGGGGCCATTAGAGCTCATTGCATGGGCTCTTAAAATACTGTTGAAACAGTCTTTGGGCTGGACTTTGTGGAATGTGCTAAGAGTAGGGCTGGCTTGAATACTAATAGTAAGGGATATACTTGTTGTTATGACCAGCCCAAACTTCAAAAATAACACAGCGAGTGCCGTATTGTGAGCAGTCAACCTGGGGAACTAGGAGGTTAATCAAAGGGGAAGTAATTTTTTTTCCTCCCCAATTACACAGAAGTCTCTCCTATATAAAAAACACCCTTGCTTCAAATTTCAACTGAGGCAAGGGTGTATTTTTATATAGATTTTGTTTGTCCGTGGACTTTATGGCATCTTGGTAGCTTCAATCTTATAGTAGATTTCTCCGTTAACTTCTATCCTATTATCAGGAGTGATAGCCTCCTCCAATTCTTTCCGCTTTTTCAGGAAATAATCTAATAGTTCGTCTAATTCTGCATCGGGGAAAATTTTCTTTTTGCGGAGTTCGCGTACTTTTAGTGATTTAAGCACAGGATGGAATGAAGGCATTGTAAATGCCTGTTGCTGCGCCTGAGACAGGGACAGACTCAGAATATTTCTTTTACTCAACGGATAAATCTTTTCATCTTGGATCCATTTGCAATATGCTTTGATCATCCCCTTACGAACAGCAGAGGTATTAAGGTATATTGGTGGAGTTGTAGGCTTTTCTCCCAATGCTGATTTTTCCTGAGGTGGGGTAGGGCAAGTTTTGCTCTTTCCCTTTTTGAGGGAACTTTTTCCTGTGTATTTGTAATCCACTCTCAAACGGGTTAAATCATTAATGAATCCTCTTAATCGGGAAAGTTCTGTTTCACTCAGTAGCAAAATATAGTTCCCTTTAGATAAGTCAGCAGTAGAGGTCTCCAAAGTCAATGGATAACTTGTCCCTGGTTTCATATGTGCCAAAGGAACAAAATCTTTGGTAGGGACTGAATATTCTTTCGACAATCCATTGAGATCCAGCCAATAAGAGTTTAATCTGGTTCTGCCTTGCCCTGTCTCTTGAAAGGCTTTATTCAGGTGAGCAAGTACATTGTCGTTGTCTTTTTCAATCTCGCGGATCAAAGAGTCAGTTGTGGCAATCAACAAATCCTGAGGTAACTGTTCTTTTTTTCTGGGAAATACAATCCATCCCTGTTGCATGCTTGATTTTGGGAAATCCAGGCTATAAATATTTTCTGTTCGTTCAATAAATTGGTTGAATAAGCGTAGCTGCTCAGAATGGACGAGTATATCTTTTTTATTGAGAGAAAGCTGCTTAGCTGATCGGTCAATCATGTCTTCTACCTGAAGAACGAAATTGTTAAAAGAGTCTCCTGTATCAGAATAAATTTGATAGCCGAGAATTCTACAGTTGTTTTGGACCAAGCTTTCAATGATGGAATGGTCTACCTGTTCTTGTGTATTGCCATTTTCTCCAATCAAAACAATGACATTATTCTCCATTCTATATGGAGCCAACAACTGTGTAGCCTTTCTTAATCCATTCCATGCATCTTCGTTTAGTTTAGGATCCATTTGTCCTTTACTATCTGCATAACCTTCGAATTTTCCTAATACAGAATCAATGTCTGAATTCAATGAAATTTCACTTGGGAATTGTTCATCGTTTCCTGCGAATCCGATCACTGCGCCGACTTTATATGAGTATCCTCTTTTTTGTTTCAATACAGCACTCAAACCTTGTATAGAAGAAACTAACATCTCAAACTTATCATAGACAGGTTTTTGTCCGGCAAAGACAAATACGATATTGATTTGCTTCAAACTTTCTTTCAATCCTTGAACCTGCGTATAGGTTATGGGTTTCCCAGAGAGACTGTAAACAAAGTTTCGGCTGTTGTCAATCATTGGAACAGTCAGAGTCGTCTGAACTGAGGAGACGCTGTCTCCCTGCAGGATGGACGAAACAGCATGCATTCCTGTAAAGGGGAGAGACGAATTTGAGTGTGCCAGCTTCCTAATATCTTCATTCGGGATGTAATGTTCAGCACCGAATTGGTTATAAACAGAATATCTTGATACTGGTACCATGGAGTAATCCATATACAGAATTTCACCGAAAGGCATTAGTAAGGAGGAAGATAACCATCCAGATACCATCGTTGCTGCACTGTCTGGTATAATTCTTTCTTTTCCGATAATGAAACTTTTGGTATCGTCAACAGACCTTTTAGCTAAATAAAGAGGAGTCTGGAAAGGAACTTTGGCAATTGGTGTCAATAACTCCGGCTCTTTGAAAATGATAACGGAATCCGAAGAGAAGTAGCTTTTAGTAGATGCCAATGGTGTTACATCCTTGAACATCGAGATCATCTTTATTGTGCGTCCCGTAGCAATATTTGTTGTTGCGTGAGAAGATAAGATGAGGTTGTCTTGATGGATCCAACCATAATACTCCGCCTGCTTTCTATTTTTTAGTTTCCCGTTCTCCAAAATATCTGGGGAGTATTTGATTAAGCGCAGGAAATCTCCCTTTCTTCCAATTACAAGGAAAGGTTCGAGATAAGAGGCTGTCTTTAATTGTACTTTCCCTCCTGGATTGTAATAAGTCGGATTATTGCTCCTGTCGGAATATACGATCCAAGGACTTCTTTTTTCCACAGAGCGAGATACTGCAATATCTCCGCAGCAATAATTTCTGGTATACTCGTTGGGTGTTCTTTTTATTTTTGTAAATCTATTGACAGGCGTGCACCCCATTAATAGGAGAAAGATCAACCCAAATCCTATCGTTTTTTTATTTATATCATTCATGACGATTACTTTTTGAGTAATGAATTTTGGCGGACAAGTAGTTTTTTTACACAATTAGACTTTTTGTCAGGTTCTACTGCCACTTCGAGTACAGTTGTAGACGAGCGACTTCCAATAATCTTCAACCCATGGCAATATGAGTAGAAATCGTTTTGTCTGACATTATTAATTAGCACAATTACATTAGGATTATTACAGAGATACTTGTCCAGAATATAGTTATAATTGGC
Source organism: Porphyromonas crevioricanis (assembly GCF_900167225.1). Lineage (GTDB taxonomy): Bacteria > Bacteroidota > Bacteroidia > Bacteroidales > Porphyromonadaceae > Porphyromonas > Porphyromonas crevioricanis. Next base: position 12,799 of record NZ_FUXH01000021.1, on the reverse strand, counting down.
ATTGAAAGATTCTCCGTCAACAATGTTTTGCAGGCGTACACGGATATCTTCAGCAATTAGAGACAAGACATCTGTAGAATCGCTTTCAGCGTATTCTGGCAGAATTTCAATTTGATGGAGTACTGGATATTCGGTGCTCTCTGATGTCAGATGTACTTGATAAATCCCAGGTTCGCGATATGCATACGTAGGATTTTTTTCTCGAGAATCGACATCTCCACTCTCGCCAAATTCCCAACGCCATTCAGAAGATTCGCCATCGGCCATAAAGGTTATCAACTCATTTTGGATTGCTGTTGTCGGAGCTATAATGCGTACAAGAATCTCTTTCTTAGTTTCGGTCTTTTCTCGCACATTTACGATAAAGCGAGCTTCCTGTTTTCCATCTATTTTCAGACGAACTTGGTAACGCCCCGTTTGGGGAAACAGGTACTCCCCTTTCCTCTCTACAGACATATCTCCATTTCCAAACTCCCACAAGACTTCTCTGGCATTCTGGGTACTATCTGTAAAAAAGATAGGAGAGCCTAATTCTACCTCTGTCGGGGAAACATATGCATGAATTTCCTTGTCTGTAAATTCTAGTCGTAGGAGCCATGCAATAAGTATCCCAGCTGCAAGTGCAGCTAAAACGATGATCATCCATCTAGTAAAGATTTTGTTCATGAATTGTTTTTGTTTAGGTTGTCTTTCTTGTTTTCAGTATTGCTTCTGCAGCGTTCAAGGTCTGCCTTAAACTTCTCAATGTTTTTCTTAATGCTCCAAAGCTGTTCCCTGTCGGACAGGCGAAATTCGTAGAATGTCGCTACATGATCAAATATCTTGTATCGTTCATCCCAATTGTGTTGGATATATACATCTCGTATCTCTCCTAAAAGATAACTGATCTCTCTTTTTTCGTATGAAGCATTCAATCCAGGGTCCATCCGGTTGATTTTTTCTTCGACATTCAAAACCTTATTTATCATCTCCATTTGCTTAATTTCGAAACTCTTGATGCGCTCCATCTGTTCTAGAGCTTGTTTTTTGTTGCTGGATAGATGATAGCTATAATTTGGGAAAAATAATATCAGGCTGGACAATGCGGTCATTGTACAAAATAAAATTAGGACGTAGAAAAAACCAATTGTTTTTTCTCTCTGGTTCATTGTCTTATTCGCTTTCATGTATCTACACTATAATCATTTTTGGCTATAGCTCAATCTTCCAACCGAAAGACGCCGCGTAACATTCCTATTTTCATCATTGCATCGTATCAGGTCATTTTTCGTGATATCTTCGATCCGCCTCATGGTCGATATAGAATCTCTCGTACGCAAAAGAAGATCCATCTTATCAAAAAGATGACGATGAAGGAGGGCATCTTTTTCAGACAACCTCTCAATTAGATCCCCCATAATCAGCTTTTTGGAGGCAATGTTGTTCATAAAATAGTCCGGATTCGCTCCTTGCGATATATCTAATGTCCTATATGTATTGAAGATATCAGTGAAGCCATCAGAAATGGCTATCTGTTCGCTATATATGCGTTCACTATCTCCTGTGCGCATACGTATTTCCGCTATTTCCCGCTCCGATGTTTTCAGAAAAAAATAGATGCAGAAAAGGGTCCCTCCTATCAAAAGAACCATATATTTGGCAAACCTAGCATAGGAAAGAACTACGTTTTTATGATTCAATGCTTTCATATTTTTGCTAAACTTTTATTTTAGTACCGTTGTGAGACCGAGAATAGGTACTTCCTCCTGCCTGTCGGAAAGCAGAAAAGACGTTTCTTCTGAAACACTTTTCATACTCAAAACTAATTCTACATCTGCCGGTAGAAACAGATCTAAAAGACTTATAAACTGTTTATATGCAGGACTTTCAGCAGATAGTAATTCTTTGTGTTTTCGTTGTAAGTTGTTAAGCCTGACATTTACAACTGGGAAACAGTCCGTTATTCCCCCACCCATGAATGTCGTTAATCCCAACCGTGCATCGTCTCCCAACTTCCACTTTGTATCATCGGGAATGAAGATGGTACTACAGGTTTGTTCTATGACTACTTGGCAATCAAGGAAAACGGATAAAATCTGTGATATCTGTTCTGGTGATGTTATGCGGTGGCTTTGGGATAAAAAATTCAGAATGAATAAAGCTTTATGCAAAGGCATAGTTTGAAGGATCTTCCAATCGGCTGTCAATAAATGAATAAACTCCGAATGTTTTTCCCGTTTTTCCAATCGTCTCTCGTAGAGTTGAGCGGAAACCAGCATGCGATCTATAGAAATCTCGAAGGGCTTAAAGAAATAACGAGCATTGAATTCTTCTTGCTTATTTTGCTTTATCGATTCCAAAACACTCATTTTTCCTCTTTTATTCTCTGATGTAGTTCCCTGATGAAATAATCCCTCGGGTAAGGATTCGTATAAATCTCTCTTGTGAATATGAATATTTAGAAATTCTGAAAAGGTGTGTTCTGAATTTTCCCACGAAATTTGGTCAATCTCTTTTGCCTTTCCACGCAGAGCTTTTCCTTTTCGAAGGATTCGGAGAGTATCCATCGAAATACCACTTTCTACAAGACCAGAGGCAACGAGCTCTGCCTTGAAGTCAGTATAAAGGGTATTGTTTGTGGAATAAAATCCGCTACTTGGAGGAAAGGTTCTATTTTTTCTCATCGATATATTTTGATTGCCTTTAGTCAACCAAGGTCCAACGGTTAGAATCAGATGTAGTATCCTGTATCTGTCTTTCAGAGATTACAATGCTCTCTCTATGTTGACCGATGAATTCGAGCCGGCTGAGAGAGGTGAACAACTCTTCCAACATATGTAGCATGCCTTGTACGGCAACTAAGGACAGGTTAATTCTATTGTGATCATATGATTTATTTACCACTTCATCCAACAATTGTTCAAATGTTGATGGAGAGATTCCATTCCATTCGTGGAAATACTTCAACATTGTTTCTTTTTCTTTTATTGACAAAAAACAGAGGCTTGTCAATATAGTGCTGGCGAAAGATGTCAACGTTTTGACGATTTCGTATGGGGTGAGCATATGAGCCTTATTTCTCCACTCGAAATAAATCGTGGATAAGGCGTGGGAAAAATCTTTGCACAGTAGAAGTACGTTCTCGGCAATTGGGGTTCGGTCAGGTTGTGCAACTGTCTTCTCTACAATTTTCTTTACAGCATTATCTAGTATTGATATTTCTCGTGTGAAATCTGCCATATACTCATGCAGTCTGCTATGGGAAGCCATTGACACGGAGGGTGGAATATAATTCCCATCCAATGTATATACACCATCTTGTTTGCGAAGTAATCCAATGACAATGCTGTAGGGATAATTTTCCACTACACTCTTTCTGTTATTACGGGGCAGAAGAGTCAAGCGGTATGTCGGTTCAACATGTGGGTAGCGAGATGGCGTTTCATTGATGTCAGGGATACCACATGGATTTCTGTCAAAAGGCACAACATTCAGTAAAATATCCCACCCCTCTTCTGGAATTTCTCCTTCATTCTCACAAGGACAACTAATCTCACTCTCCGAATCTTCTAAAAGAATTAGGTATCCCCCAGGCGTAATACCCTTGTAAGATTTCAGGATGACAGATCTCTGTTCTCCATGCCCTGCAAGAGCAATGTCAACAGAACTACCGCCATCTGGTGCTGGAAGAAGTCCATAATGGAAAGGGGCTCTGAAAGTATTTGCATTTTGGAGGATACACTCCAGAAGATAATTTTCCGTTGCGATAAAATGATCAGGAGAGACACTCATCCCCAATTTCCAATTAATGGGGTGATATATTTTCTTTTCTTTCATATTCGGAGGAACTTACTTTTAGTATTCATTTTTCCGCACTCGCTTAGAGACAATCAAGTATTTCTCAATAACTTTATTTTCAAAAAATGATATTTCTGGGTCAATATATTTCCGAGGCCTAAAGAAAGATGGTTTCACATAGAAAATCCATCCGTAAGGATCGTCCATATTATAATATTCAATAGGATCCGTGAATTTCTTTTGATTGTAATCAGATACAATCAGCTCGAACCAATCCCCAAAAATCATGTCCTGCTTGGCTTTAGCCTTTAGACGGATTGGCTTTCGATCAGCTGGATTTTTGTAGATCTCTATCTCGTACACAAGCAGCTCTTCTGTATCGATTGGAGCCGATAGGTGCATCATGTTATTGGGCGTGTATACTCGCATCTTGTATATCTCGATGGGAATATTTAGATAAGAGCTAAATGCCTGAGAAAAAAGAGGGGTGATGGCAAATGTCGTAATACAAGTTCCAGCCCAAACGCCGTAATGAAAATCGTTGGAAAAATTGAATAGAACAGAGAACAAGGCTAATCCAATGATAATCTGCGTGCTGATGAAGAGAAAAGAGAATCCAAAAGGGCGTCCGTTGAGAGGCTTGATATACTTCAATAGCAGGCGACTATTCACATACCCCAAAGGCAAATAAACTCCCTGAAGAAGGAGGTAACCATAAGGCATAAAATTAACATGAAGGAAGCCTAGCAGCCCAGGTGTTGCTATAAGCACACTTGATAGAAGAATGTAGAAGATAGCTTTTTTATCTCCTAGTAGTTTATTCTTTTGAGCGACTAACAAAACGACAAGCCCCAATATAAATGCTATGATTGGAGCAAGAAGATAGGTTGAGAATATTTTTATAATGGTGGGATTCATACTCTTTTAATCAACAAAAACCCTGTAGTTAAATGTCATTGGAGAGAGAGAGAGAAGTTTGCGATGGATATCATCTGCAATTTGTTGCTTCAGTTGAGTTTCCAAATTCTTATCCAGAGGGATGAGGTGGACATCGATTGTACGGATTAATCCCTCTGTGGGAGAATTCCCCAAAGCGATACCTTTTTCTATATTGACTCCAGAGATTATATCTGATAACTCTGATAGGCAAAAGCTTTTTATATCATTGTTTGTTACAATCTGATTCCGACTACCTAGAATATGTTTGAACCGCGCTATTCTTTCGCGTTCAGATGGTTCAGATGCTCCTCCTACAGTTGGAGTCACAAAAACTGCTCCCGAAACTTCCCCAAAAAGAGGCTCCTCGGGTTGTAATTGTATCCCGGCCCTGATACCATTAGCTAAGTTTCCCAATGTAGCCCAATACCGTACATAGAAATTACCGAGGATTTGTGGGGAGTCTAAAAAGAGATAGAACGGAATCCCTGATTCTGAAGAAATGCTCTTTGATTCTCTGCTTATCCTTGTTATTAGACGTTCGATGATGTAAGTGCTATCTGTATTATTTCCCAACTTGGACGAAGAGAATACACCCATTTCGTCTTCCAGTAGATTCTGAAGACGCTGCAAAAAATCTTTCGCATTTCGACGGTCAAAAGATTCACAGCCACCTTGCCGCAGGGTATATGTACAACTGTCTGTATTGCTTTTATATCCGTTTGCGGGGGTGTAAAGCCTGTTCTCTTCGTCAGATACATCTATGATGGATAAAAAAAGTTCATTGGGTTTGCCGGAGAGGGGTATTATGCCAAAATTTTTCTCAACTCTCGATACTATGTTGTATAGTTCTTTGTTGGCGACAGGAACAGTATTGATCATTATGAGGATGTCTTCCAATACTGTTGGAGTAAAATAAGGGGGAAACTCCACCTTGATCCATACTAAGTCAGTATTACAAATGTCCAAATATTTCATTTTTTCTTCCTCTGCCATGCGGAAGAGTACTTCTTCAGGGAGTACATGTAAATCCTCTTCTGTAATAATTAAATCATCCTGAATCGTTTGATAACCGGCTCTATAATATTCGAGGATTTGAAAGTTGATACGTGTATCGTACTCTTGTTTATCGAAAAAAGAGTTTAAAGAGTCTCCTGTTGAAGAGCTTTCTGAATACAAACCGGATTTTACTTTCATCTGGCTGTTTTCTAATGTCCATTTGCTTTGAGGGAGTAAGTGCAAATAGTCGTTTCTCTTATCAATATTCGGGAAATCAATATAGAAGGATAGGTGAAGTAAATTTTTTGGTCTAGTATCAAACTCTAATCCGATCCAAACCTTATTGTAGTTTTCCGGCGTTTGATCTGAGCGAAGTACGAGTTTCTTATTCATATCCGGGAGAATTTCGTAAACATCGCTTCCTACGATCAATGTCCTTATAGCACCTTTGTGTAATGGAGTTCTGCAAACAGGACGAAATGTGTAGCGCGTATTTTCCTTTCTACCTGGAAAGGGTGAAATAGCATAAAATCCGGTTGATGGGTCAGTGGCAAGAGATTCCGCGAGAGGCTGTATACAAGCAATTGCATGAGCTGGTCTGGCTCGAGCAACCGATTCTGGTAATAATACTTCACTTAGTCGTTGCATAGCACGAACCTCAATGTCTGCAATTTCATCAGAAAGGATATGCAATTGGGCAGACATAGCCTCTATCAGGAGACGGATAAATGGGTCCAGATTTTCTATCTTCCTTATTCCCCAAAAATCAAGAGCCGTACGAATCATCCGGTCTTTGATTTCTTCTTTACTTTCTCTATTATTAACTCTCATCTGTTGGCAAAAATACGTTATTCCTTTGACAAAGGGCCTAAATACAATCTATGGCGAAATCGACAAGGATCACCGTTAGACACCAGAGTGGCTGTGGTGTATATATCTACCCTCTTGCGGATATTTACATTGTCTGATAAAGCTTTGTGTAAGACATCTGTGATCTCAACACGGAAACTGCAGTTGGAAAGTCGTTTCTCATATGTGCCGATGGACTCTGATAAATATTCCATGAACTGGGTTTGCCATTTGTCTAATGACATGATTCGCTCAAAATCCATTTCCCAAATTGCCGTGCCATATCTTCGATCGAAGATATGTTCTCCTGGGCAAGTCATGATTAACAGACCGATGTGCTGATCAATAGATTCCATTTCCGAAACCTTTCTTGCATCACCTCTTTTTTCGTCCAGGAGCGCTCCAAAATCAATGGGGAGTTTATAATATCCGTTTGCCATATCTTACGCTGTATTCAAAATATCTGTTTATGTTTATACAAAGATTTTGTGTCTATAGCATACTTTTTATTCTTTCGATAGATATGGATCCATACTGAAAACATGTACACTTATAAAATCAGTATTTCTCAACAGTATATCACTTTGTTTCGTACACATATCGTGTAAGAGTTCTATATTCTCTCTTAATGGAAAAGATTTATTACTCATAGCATAATGACGCTGATGTGAAAAGCATTTGTTAACCCCTTTTTTATCCAACCAAAATCGATCGAAAGAGCTGAGGGTATCAAAAACGAAATAAACAATCCCAATATTTAATCCTGTGGGCCCTTCGAATGTAGCAACAATATCCATTAAAAGTCAATTCCTGAGGTTATAGTCTCTTCTCATCCTCCTTTTCTGTGCCGGAACTCCCTCTTGGACAGAAAACAAGGTGCTTGTCTGTTCTTTGTGTACCATTCTGAAGGATTGGTATCGAGTGTACTCTTATATCTGACTAGTTCTCCCTTTCGGTAACTGCAATAGAACCCAAGGCCATTTGTTTTTTCTGTCATTCCGAACCAATCCACACCCATGTCCTGTTTTTGTACGAAGTGGAAGTCATTGGTTGCAGTTGGTGTCTGTAAGGAGATCTGCCTGAAGTTTAAATCTGCCAATTCTCTCAATACATCGGGAGAGAAATATGCTGGCATATCCTGTAGTTTACATTGGAAACTATGCTTCTGCTGTAAATTTTTGTCGGCTATTCGTATATCAAGCATAAGATTTATTCCGTTGTCGTGGATCGAAATATCCACTGAGCCTTTTTCTACATTGGATAATCTTATCAGCTTTCCGTTGCCCATATTTACGAAAGAGTGCCCATTACTCTACTTGTCTACTAACGAAGACATGAGGTCATCGGGGCTTACTTCAAGACTACGTACTACCACTTTCACTTCATTAATCAATCCAACTGTTCTCAAATGTGAATTCATTAAGACGAACAGATCTCGGAGAAATAATTATGGAGGTCCTTGTTCCTTGGTTTGTAACCATTTCCTGTTGTATACTTATGCAATAAGCCTCTTTGAAGCTGATACGTAAAGGAGGTGTCCCCGTGTCATTTCGGAAGAGGACTTCCCCGTCTTTGCGCATCCATTGATTCGAAGCCCAAAGAAGTAATGCATCATCAGGTATCTGCGAAAGTCCTATCAAAAGCTTTCCTCCAAGTACCTCGGTCTGTGGTTCTCCTTTACCATCTGTTAGCTGTGTGAACGAAATACTGAATTGGTGTACATCGTACTCTTTACCCATAAATGATAGAACTGCATTTATGTTGCCATCGGGTTGTTGTAAGAAATTCTGATTCATAATCATAGAGAGGGGAGAGGATTAGATGTTTTTCCAATCATTCTCGATAATGATACTATTGATGATTAATTTCTTGGCATACAGTATAATGCGAGTAGAGGTATATGTGCCTCCAACCTCGGAATAGTTAATATCCATTCCAATGCAAGCTGCTGTAGTAAAGGATATCTTTTGAAGAGGAGTATCGTTCATATCATACAGAACAATGGTCCCATCTTTATATTTTCTGGGATTCAGCATCCAATCGATAATCTCATTGGGGGGAAGGTTGGCGAAAACCAGCTGCAATGTGCCACTTCGGACCTTTCCTTGAACCTTTCCATGTACATCAACGGCTTGGTCAAATGAATAACTGAATTTCTCCAGTTCCATCCCCTCCATGAGCAATCCTTTTATACTTGCATCGTTCAGAGAGCCGATGCGAAGAAAACTTCTATGTCCAAACATAATCTATGCTGTTTTGAGGGAAATGGTTTCCCATACTAATTCTTGTTTTTCAGATAGCGCGCCATGTAGCATATCACCTGGGTTGAGTTTACCCGACAAGATCATACGAGAGATAGGGCGTCTCAAGTAGTTGCGAATTACACCCGACACTTGTCGTGCTCCGTATTTGGGAGTAAAGCCTTTAAATGCCAGCATCTGTTTTGCTTCGTCCGAGAGTTCAATATCCATATTTTGCTGTTTAAGTAACTTTCGGAACCCATTGAATTGTATTTCAAAGATTTGCATGAGAATAGTCTCTCCGATCGGGGCAAAAGGAACAATTTCAGATAATCGTGCGAGAAATTCTGGACGAAAATAACTGCTCATTATTTCCATCATTTGGAGAGTTGTGGGTTGTCTTCCTTCTGACAACTCCTGAGCAATCCATTCGCTGCCAACGTTGGACGTAAAAATAATAATAGCATTGGAGAAGTCTCCCTCTTTACCTAAACGGTCATGCAATTTTCCTTCATCCATAATCTGAAGGAATGTATCATAAACCGATGGATGGGCTTTCTCTATTTCATCAAAAAGGACGACGGCATAAGGCTGCTGGCGGATTTTGTTCACCAATAGTCCTCCTTCCTCGTAACCAACATATCCCGGAGGAGCTCCATAGAGTAGGGCTGCCGAATGTTCCTCTTTAAATTCAGACATGTCAAACCGAATCATCGCCTTTTCATCGTTGAATAGAGCTTCCGCCAGAGCCTTGGTCAGTTCAGTCTTTCCAGTACCAGTAGGACCAAGTAGAAAAAAAGACCCAATAGGCTGTCCTGGTTTGTTCATCCCACTACGAGATTCCAAAATGGCATCCGTCAAAGATTTTAGTGCATGATCTTGCCCTACAACCCTTTTTCGGAGAAGATCCTCCATATTCAGCAAACGTTCTTTTTCTCCAGCCTGTATCTTGCCGATAGGGATGCCTGTTTTGCTTGCTACAACTGCAGCGACATGGTCGCCGGTAACACATTCTATTTTTTCTTTTGCAAATGATCCTAACTCTTCTGCCAGTAGAAATAAACAGTCAAACATTTGGGCTGAATCTGCCGATTGTTCCACATTGTCTGCACAATTCAGGGTACATCGTATGACAGGACTGATGCGACTTGTGGTTTCTTGCCACAAGTGGTGCAATTTGTTTGATAAATCCTCTTCAGACATACCTATCCTGTGCGTTTCGAGTTCATTCAATTCTTGTGTCAATCTTAATAAATCAGATTCTACAGTCTCATTGACCATTTTTACGGCAGACATGGTCCGGTCAAGTAAGTCGATAGCAGAGTCAGGAAGACGGCGGTCTTTAACATAGCGTTTGGCCATACGCACACATTCCGAAAGAGCTATTTCATTGACATCTAGTTTATGGTATTCACGATATTTTTTTAGTAACAGCTTGACCATTACCACGGTATTATCAATGGATGGCTCTGTAAGTTGTAATACCTCAAATCGGCGGTTAAAAGCATGATCAGGTTCAATTTGTTTGCGATATTCGTCAGTTGTAGTTGCACCAATGACCGTTAAATCTCCTTTGGAAAGTTCTGGTTTTAAGATGTTGGCTGCCCCACTATTTCCTTGCTTGACATCAAGTAGGATGTGGATTTCATCAATAAAAAGTATAACACGGTCTAATTGCCTAAGCTCTTTGATGATATTTTTGAGGCGGTCTTCAATTTCTCCCTTATAGGTGGCTCCTGCAATCAGAGCTCCACAATCCAACTCCCAAATATCTGTTTCGAGCAAGAAAGAGGGCACATTCCCTTCCACAATGCCACACGCCAAGCCTTCTACCATTGCTGTTTTTCCTACACCAGAATCACCGATTATCATCACATTCGGTTTTCCCTTTCTACCAAGAATTTCCGTCATGTGCCGCATCTCCTTGTCTCTGCAAACTACGGGATGTACCTTGCCTTCTCGAGCTTCAGCTGTTTTGTTGACACAGTATTTTGTTAAATGTGTCAAAGGAACAGTTGAAGATTCAACAAAAGGTGCCATGGCTTGAGAAACCTGTTGGGGAATGGTACCTCCCTGAAGGAAGACATCTAAAATATCCTTTTCTCGAATGGGAAATGATTTCAATTGGTCAGCAGAAAATGCTACTTCGGGTTTGGCTATGGCACAAAGCACACAAATCGGATTGATTTGTAGGAGGCCAAGCTTTAACCGTACGTTGTCGGCTTCCTCAAACAATACGGGAATCCGTCCATCTGGTTCAATTTCAGTTACACCGGATAGCTTTTCACTCATTTCTATATGTACCTCAGCCCATTCATCAAGATAAAGAGGATCTTTCCCAATGGATTCAATGAATGAAGCCAGACCAACCTCCTTGTGTAGCAAGGCTTTTAGAAGATGTGCCGGAGTATAGGTCGCATTACCATACTCCCTGACCAAGGATTTTGCTATCCTTATGCCTGTTTGAACTGATTCGTCTAAATTCAGAAAGTCCATGGTCGGTTCTCGTATTCTGTTGTTTGACTACCACAACGCTAAATCCTCAGTTGTTCTTTTTGAGGAATCGTTCATGCCAAAGATACGCGAAATTGGCATATTACCATGAATGAAAGATTTAAATATGCAGTCTGTAGACTCCATAAATAAATGCAACACTAGGGTAAGTTTTGCAAGAAGCATTCGAAAGACGTTCTATAATCGAGTCCCTTCCTTTACCTATGGTTCAGTATGTCCTCTATTGGGTGAATCTGTTTACGTGTTAAGCCTTTGGAGGAAGAACCTTTAGGGACATATCATCGAATGAGGGCGTTTAGATGTTCGATGTGTGGTTTGTCAACAGAAGTATATGATCCTTCCGAAAATCTTCCCCAGAGAAAAGTACCAATTATTGGCCTCAATAGCTATATATGTGGATATAGAGAAGCTGTTTTCCTCAACTATTAGATCTTCATTTTGTTTAAATGCGAATGAATAGATATAATTATAGTGGTACCAAGAAGAAAGAAAATCGAGAGCCAATCCAATCCCCGCTATAGAATTTTCTCCATTAATAAATTTGTTAATATCACAGATTGGCTCTGTGTAAAAATAATTTTTCTTGCCTAGCTGATGCTCTTTTTTTGAGAGTGTATACTCTACTAATAATTTAATAGTCTTCATTTTTTGATGTTTTTACCATTTTCTGACTTGCGGTTCCCCTCGTAATGTCCCATTCTGATCCACATATATATCTATTTTTTCCGTCTTTACTTCTACACCTTTAAGTTCTGCTTCTTCTTGCATTCTTATGGCCTCTTTTGCTTGCTCAGAACTTCTTCCATCAGTGTAACCGTCATCTCTTTTTGCAGCTCTATTTAATCTGTCATTGGTATAATGCTCACCTCCCATCTGTCTCTGATCCTTACTTAGCGGTATTTCCTTTGTTTTACCACCATTCCAGAGCTTATCTTGTTGGGTCGTTTTGACTTCTGCCTTTACCATATCTCCCGTTTGGGAGTTTCTGGCTACAATATCTACACCATTGCCAGATTTATTTTGTACCGCATAAAACTCATCATACCCTAAAGAACGATAATAATCCTTTGCAATAGTTTCGCCAAAGTCTCCTAATTTTTCACCCTCACGTAAGCGATATTTTTTATAGTCGAAAAGAAATTCGTCTATGTTTTTCACTGGAGGTTCCAATTTCGGCACCATTGCTTTGTCCAAAGCTTTGGCTGCATCTGCTGCATCATCCAATTTGTCGGCAGCCTTGGCTATATCTGCAGCATCATCAATCCTATCCAATGTCTTGGCAGTATCCAATACATCATCGACCCGATTGGCAACCTTGGCAACATCCATCACCTTATCGGCAGCTTTTACGGCTGTGAGCGCTGCGGCTCCTCCTGCGGTGGCAACCTCCGTTCCCACTTCGAACAGCACCTGCCCGGCAAAATCACCCCATTCCTCCGCACTCATATTGGCAGCCTTGTCGGCAAGGGTTTCCAACATGGCTC
>NZ_FUXH01000026.1 GCF_900167225.1 Porphyromonas crevioricanis | reverse complement strand
GATAGGATTGATGATGCTGCAGATATAGCCAAGGCTGCCGACAAATTGGATGATGCAGCAGATGCAGCCAAAGCTTTGGATAAAGCAATGGTGCCGAAATTGGAAATGCCGGTAAAAAAACAAAAAAAACTTGTTCCAAATACGCCGGAACATAAGGCTGCACGGTGGACAGCATACAAAAAAAGAGGAGGTAAATGGGATTATGATAGGTGGAGCAAGCAGTATGATGCTAATATGAGGAATGCTGAATTTGGCTTAAAACGAGAAAAGGCTTATAGAGAACGATTTGGAGGTAATAGTGAAACAATAAAAACCAAATTTACAAATCGACAAATAGATATAAGTAATGGCAAATATTTGGGGCAATTAAAGACCGGTAAAGTTAGCTTAACAAAACAAGCAAAAATAGATATTCAAAAAGATGCTTGGTTAGTCAAGAGGGGTTATAAAGTTGAATATATATTGGAAAAGGGCGCATCAAAGAACTTTATAGACGCATTGGAAAAAGCTGGAATTGATTATCATATAGGAAGCAAAATACCATAAAATAATTATAATGAATTTTAAAAAAATACCCCGACGAGATTTAGAAGAAATGTTTGAAACCTTCTTGTCTTCGATAGATGATTATATTGAAAACATTTTAGAAATTAGTGCATACAAAGGATATAATTTAGATTTTTCTTTGGAAAGTTTGAGTGATCTAGAAAAATACATTTCAACGAGCAATATTAATGCTGATGATGACAGGATTAATGATTTGGCAGCTTATCTAGGTGAAGTTATAAGGAAAAACATCGGTGGAAACTGGAAATGTAGTTTAGACTTAAAATATAATTCTATTTTTTATGGGAAACCTGTTATTGCAGAGTATACAACTCCCAATGATTTAGAATTTTCACCTTTTGACTGTATATTAAACTATATAAGTGAGCCACACGCCAATTATTTTATAAATATAATTGAAAATGATTTAGATGATGTTCCATTAAATTTAGATGATATTCCAACCGAGGAATAAGACCTTTTGTATTTAGTCCTCGATCGTGGAGACTTGCCGTAAAAGTGTTCTTTTACATATTGTTTGAAAGTTTTTACTTGCCGTTGCACTGGACTGCGGTAAAAGCCGCCGACAAGGTGGTGGTAGATGTAGTCAAAGCCGTCAACCGACTGGATGATGTCATTGATGTGTTAAAGTTGTGGATAAGGCGGACGACGTTGCAGATATAGCCAAGGCTGCCGACAAATTGGATGATGCAGCAGATGCAGCCAAAGCTTTGGACAAAGCAAAGGTGCCCAAGCTGGAACCTCCAATCAAGAAAGAGAAAAGACTTGGGGGGGCACATAAAGATTTGGACTTTGATAGTAGCATAGCAACTGGAAAGAAAAGAGAAACAATAGAACAACACCACCATATGCCGTGTCAAGCGGCAGGAAATAAAGGAGGAAACGGCGGTGCCATAACTATGGAGACCTCAGATCATAAGAAAACAGCATCTTGGGATAATATTAGTGGGGCTAAAATGTACCAAGAAAGGCAAAGAACTTTGATCGAACAAGGGAAGTTTAGGGAGGCTTTTGAGATGGATATTCAGGACATTCGAGAAAAATTTGGTGATAAATATGATGAGGCTATTAAGCAATTAGAAGAGTGGTATAAATAAAATCACAAAATAGAGTAAAATATGAAATATGATATTAAGCCATTTATAGGCGTTGGAAACTTAAAGTTTGGAATGAAACGTGATACTATCAACCGAACAATATTAAATAGCCTAACATTTGATTCTGTAGAAAATAAGAATGTTGAGAACGATGAGTTATCAACGAATGATTATTTTGAAAACGGATTAGTATTAGGGTATCTAAATACATCTTTCCTTCTGAAATATATTGTTTTATCTGACTCTTGTGAGGCCTTTTTTGAGGGAGTAGATTTGTTGTCTATGTCTTACTCCGAAAGTTTAACCTATATGAAAAAATTTGACTCAAATATAAAAGAGGAGGAATATATGGGCTTTACAACATATAAGTATGGGATTGCTGTTTATGCTCCAGAGGGGACAGAGAATCCAGACTGTTATATTGAAGCTGTTACCATTGGAGAAAAAGGTTATTTTCACCCAACAAGATAAGCTCTGGAATGGTGGTAAAACAAAGGAAATACCGCTAAGTAAGGATCAGAGACAGATGGGAGGTAAGCATTATACCAATGACAGATTAAACAGGGCTGCAAATGGTGATGATGGGTACACTGATGGCAGAAGTTCTGAACAAGCAGAAATGGCATTAGAGGCGCAAAGAGAAGCAATAAATAATGGCGCTGAAGTTAAGACAGAGAAGATAGATATATATGTGGATCAGAACGGAAGACTACGAGGTGAGCCTCAGATTAGAAAATGGTAAAAAAAGAATATATGGACAAGTTTAAGAAACTGAAGTTATATGCTTTAAAGAAAAAAAAGCACCAGATAGATAAGCACAATGGGCATTACACCAATTCAATGAGAGATATTCAAAACTTCATAGAAGGAGTGAAAGGTAGATCCATAATTGGGTTAAAATTTGAGAGAATATCAACCTGGCTTCATTGGGAATTTATGTTTAATTTCCTAAATAACAAAAAAATAGATTCTCATGGATTGGAATTGTCTACAATTTTTGCATTAGAGTCTGTTAATTGGGATTACTTCTTAGGCAAAGATGTTGAGAAATATAATGAAACCATCCAGTTTCATAAAGCGATAAAACACATGGCTCAGGCCTTACTGTTAGGGTGGGACGAATTGGCTATAAACTATGGACGTTTATTAATTAGAATGCTTTATGGCAAGCAGTACGAAGG
>NZ_FUXH01000020.1 GCF_900167225.1 Porphyromonas crevioricanis | reverse complement strand
GCTGACGGACAAGCTGTTTTTGATAATCCTCCTCCGCCTCTTTTTCCTGCTCGCTCCGATTGTCTTCCCTATCGTCTGCGACTTCAATCGTAATGCTTCCATTGGGTTTATATGGCGTCTGCACAAGGCTTGCATCGACAAGCATCCCTTCCCTTATTGAAATGTGATGGAGGGAAAGTTGCTTATTAAACTGCACCAAAAGTTTTTCCATCAGGCCCCCAGTTCGGTCAGTGCCGAACGAAATCGACTGATGGTGCTGTGGTCGGGAGAAACCTCTTCCATTTTCAAGCCCAAGAATCGGGAAAAAGTGATTGAATCATTGATACGCTCCTCCAGAGCACAATCACTGAGGTTATACCATATCTCCAGGAGCAACATCTTGAATAAGAGAATCTCATCATAAGCAGGAGCACCGATGGCATTTTGTCGCTTCGTGTATTTCTTGTTGATTGGCGTCCGAATCGGACGCCAATCAACAAGCCTGTCAATCTGATTGAGGAAGTCGTTTTGTGCTTTGCGATAACGCTTTGAAAGGAGTGCGTCTGCAAATGTTACATGCTCATCGGTGTTCTTGGATTGGTATGCCATGGGAAGAATATTATTCTGTTTTCAGTACTCACTTATAGGAAATAATTCCCTATTATACAGTGAATTAACAGATGAATACAGGCAAATTGCTGTGCAAAGGTCTCTACAGGAGAAAATTACATTCACATTGCTCAGCTCCTCTGTCTTAGGTAGGAGAGCGAAGAGACTCTATGAAGAAGCTATTCCTGCATCTTCATGAGATTTCTCTCTGTATTATTTGATAGCAATGGACGTAATGTTTGGGAGATATGTTGTTACATTGTGTTGCGAAGGGTTGTTTCACACATCGAAAGTTATACATTACTTACTTACGTTTGGTAGGTTCTTTTGTTCAGGTTTATTTTGGATCAGGAGTACCCGTTCAATCTCATCCACAATGCGATCGGCTGCTTTCCGGTGTGCCAGAGATAAAGCTGATTCGGAAAGGCGAGACAATTGTTCTGCGTCAGCAAGTAAATCCAGAGCAGTCTTGCCTAATAGCTCTGGAGCTTCTTTGTCTGTAATTAACACAGTCGCATTGCGCGAAGACAGAGCCTTTGCATTTTTCGTCTGATGATCCTCTGCTACATTTGGTGAGGGAACCAGTATGGAAGCCTTACCCAAGAGACACAATTCTGACACCGAGCTGGCCCCAGCGCGAGATACAACCAAATCAGCCAATGTATAGGCATGATCCATTCTATCGATAAAATCGGATATATACACTTTGAGTCCTGATACGGCTGCTACTTCTTTCCGCATTTGCTGTATATACTCTTTGCCTGTTTGCCAAATGAGAGTAACTCCAGCTTGAGCGATGCTTGGCAAAGCTCGTGCGATAGCAAGATTGATTGTGCGAGCACCCAAACTCCCCCCTATCACCAATAAGATTTTGGAAGAATCTTGTGACAATCCAAAGTATTGTAGAGCCTCTTGTCGATTTCCTTGGAGTATCTCGATCTCTGGACGAATGGGATTGCCGGTGAGTATTATCTTGTCGGCAGGGAAGAAGCGCTCCATCTCGGGATAGGCCACACAGATGCGCTTCACCTTTTTGCTCAAAAACTTGTTTGTCACCCCGGCATAGCTATTTTGCTCTTGGATCAAAGTTGGGATGCCTAACATTTGGGCAGCTTTCAGAGTCGGAGCACTGGCGTATCCTCCTACACCCACTACCACTTCTGGCTTGAATCGTCTGATTGTGTTGCTGGCAAGGCTCAAGCTACGAAGCATATCAATACCTACTTTGAAGTTCTTGAGAAGATGTTTGCGATCCAGCCCTTTGATCGGAAGGCCGACAATCTCATAGCCAGCTCTCGGAACTCTTTCCATCTCCATTCGCCCTTCGGCTCCTACGAAAAGGATCTGCGCTTCGGGGTATCTCTTAGTGATCGTATCGGCAATAGCTATGGCAGGAAAGATATGTCCTCCGGTGCCTCCTCCGCTAATGATTATTCGTTTCATTATTTTCTTTCTTCTGCAAATTCTTATTCCTCGATTTCCTCCCTCGAACTATCAAGCAGTGTCATACAAGAGCCTGTTCCCTCCTTATTCTTTTCCCTTCTCCTTCGCTCTTCTTCCATGGCAGAGATAAGGATAGCCAAGCCGAAAGCTATACTGGTAATGATGTATGAGGTCCCTCCTCGGCTTACCAAAGGCAGGGTCTGTCCCGTCACCGGACCAATTCCCACAGCCACCATGAAGTGAAGTATTGCTTGTAGCACATAGAGCAGTCCAATACCTTGGAGTACCATCCGGTTGTATTTACTCCGGCAAGATATACCTATCTCCCCGAGACGGAAGAAGAAAATCAGGTACAAGAAAGGCACTACAAAAGCTCCTATCAGGCCCCACTCCTCTATGATGATTGTGTATATGTAGTCCGAAAAAGCCTGAGGGAGGATATCTCTTTCTATACTGTTGCCCGGGCCACGCCCCAGAAGTCCTCCGATAGGTCCCTTGCCCATGGCAATAGCAATCCTAGCATGCTGCTCTTGAAAATTATCGTCGTTGATCACATACCTCATGGAGTCTCGTTGAGCTTCGGTCAGGTGTACAGATGTAGAGTCAGAAGAGGACAAATGAATGCTGATACGTGACTTCCATGTAGTAGCACGTGGTACAATCTTGGCGATAGTCTGTTCTGGAAGGCTTACTACTGCAAGAAAGGCCAGAATGATGAGAGCTGTTGCTGCACCACAAGCCTTGAGTAAAACCCGGTTAGGCATACGGCCTACCCAGGCATAGAGGAATGTGAAGAGCAATAGCATGAGGAAAGTGGACATGTTGGATTTGACGATCAGCAAAAGAGGGAAAATCATGAAAATCCAAAAAGCTATCTGCTTTCTCCTATCTTCCCTACAATTCACCAGAAAATGAGCACCCATGCAGATCAGCCCTAGACGTATAATTTCTGATGGTTGGAAGACAATCGGGCCCAATTTGACCCAGCGCACAGCCCCATTTATTTCTACTCCAAATCCAATGAAGAGTAACAGCTGAGAGAAAATACCCAAAAGGTATATGAGAATAAGCCCTCCCTTGAAGAGCCTTGGGTGGTCTAAGAAGTAAGCACTGTAATGTTTGGTCCCAAAAAAGACAATAGCAGCAGAGACAAGCTGGAAAAAGAAGTGAACTATAATAGGAGGCAGTGAAGAATCCCCCTTATAGGTCAATGTACTAGTAGCACTGTACACTTCTACCAAAGAGATAAGCATCAATCCTATATAAATCCACCATAAACGCCAATCCCCGGGGAGCTTCTTTAGCTTGAGGTGCGACTCTTTTCTGTCCTGAGAAAAGTCGGTCAGACTCGTTGTGGCTTTACTGCGGAAAGGAGGGAATGCTCTCATGATTCTCTTGCTTTGTCTATAGGTGTTTAGCTCATTGCCAGGGCACAAGCTCTGAATTGGTCTCCTCGGTCTTCGTAATTGCTAAACAAGTCAAAACTGGCGCAACAAGGAGAGAGTAGAACTGTTGAACCGGGGCGAGCCATTTCGGTTGCCTTTCGGACGGCCTCGGGCATGGAACGAGCATCTGCTATCTGTGCCACCTTTCCATCAAAGGCTTTGTGCAGCTTGTCGTTATCTACACCGAGAAAGACTAATCCGATGGCCTTTTCTTTCACGGCCTCCTCTATTACACTATAGTCATTTCCTTTGTCCGTCCCTCCAAGAATGAGGACGATGGGGGTTGTCATACTTTCCAGAGCTGCCACTGTAGATTGTATGTTGGTTGCTTTGGAATCATTGACATAGCGAACATCTTTGAGTGAACGTACAAACTCTAGTCTGTGAGGAACATTTCTAAAGACATGTAGGGCTTGGTAGAGGGATTCGTTGGAGATGCCCACTACAGAGGCTGCCAAAGCCACAGCCATGGCATTCTGTAGGTTATGTGCCCCTGGTAGAGCTAATTCGGATCGTTTGATGCAGAATATTGCTTCCCCATTCTTCTTGACCTCCAATTCATCTTTGTCATTGAGAAAAGCCGATACCTCACCCTCGTTCCTGCTGATAGAGAATGGCAGGAGTTGAATATCGGGAGCCAATTCTTTCACTCTGCGATTTACATAAGGATCATCTGCCCAGTAGATGAAGCTCTCTTTTGGTCCCATGTTCTGAATAATACGCATTTTGGCTTCGGCATAGAGGTCGAATCTATGGTTATACCGATCCAAGTGGTCGGGAGTGATGTTGAGCAGGATGGCGATATTGGCTTTGAACTTATACATATCATCCAATTGGAAGCTACTAAGTTCTATCACATAATATTGGTGTGGTTCATAGGCAACTTGCCGAGCCAGACTGAAACCGATATTCCCAGCCAGACCGACATCCAATCCAGCCGATCTCAAAGCATGATGAAGCCACATTGTCGTTGTTGTCTTGCCATTACTGCCAGAGATCCCAATCATATAGGCATCTGTATAACGTGCTGCTAGCTCTATCTCTGAAATCACAGATATGCCAGCTTTACGAACGGCTTTCATCACTGGGGTCGTCTCTGCCACTCCTGGACTTTTGACTACTTCCAAGCTGTGGCAAATAAGCTCCAGCGAGTGTCTCCCTTGTTCATAAGGGATCCCATACATAGCTAGCTCCTCCTGATGTCTAGGAGCTATCTGACCGTAATCCGAAACAAAGACCGAAAGTCCGTGTTTATTGGCCAGGATAGCAGCTCCTACACCACTCTCTCCAGCACCGAGAACTACTATATCAAAAGGTTTTTCTGGTTTGCTATTCATAATTCTTTATCCTATCTCATTTTGAGTGTTGCTATTGTAACAGCTGCTAATATCAGTCCAATCAACCAAAAACGGACCGTAATTTTCGATTCAGGCAGAGGCGAAAGAGGTTGCTGTATACGAGCTTCTATGCCGGCTCGTCCTGGTTTTTGAAAGTGGTGGTGTAGAGGAGTCATCTTGAATATGCGTCTACCATTGCCGTATCTGTGTTTGGTATACTTGAAGTAGGCTACTTGTAGTATCACTGATAGTCCTTCGGCAATGAAAACACCACAAAGAATTGGGAGCAGCATCTCTTTGCGTATTATGATTGCAAATACAGCAATAATCCCTCCAATGGTAAGACTACCGGTATCTCCCATGAAAACTTGTGCCGGATAAGCGTTGTACCACAAAAAACCAATTGTAGCTCCCACGAAGGCCATGGCAAACACAGTAAGTTCTTCTGCCCCGGGAATAAACATAATATTGAGGTAGGAAGCCATCCCTATATGCGAGGATACATAGGCAAAAATACCCAATACGACTCCGACAATAGCAGAAGAGCCAGAGGCTAATCCATCTAGTCCGTCCGTAAGATTGACACAATTGGAAATGAGAGTCACAATAAATATTGTCACCAGGACAAAAAGCAGCCAAGACCCAACACGCTTAGCCTCCCCCTTAAAAGGGATCAAATCCGCATAATCGAAGTTGTTGTTCTTTACAAAAGGGATGGTTGTCTTGGTCGATTTGGTCTCGGAGGAAGCAAAAGAGACATGCTCGATATTGCCATCCCGCATCAGTTCCGAATTTTCTTTTATCACCACAGCCGGACTAAGGTAAAGTACTAGCCCGACAATCATTCCCAACCCGACTTGTGCGTAGATTTTGTACCGCCCATGAAGACCTTCTTTGTTTTTCTTAAATACCTTGATGTAGTCATCCATAAAGCCGAGAATGCCGAGTAACAGGGTTGATATGATCATCAACAGAATGTAGACATTGTCGAGACGAGAGAGTAGAAGCACTGGTAGCAGGATGGAAATGATAATAATAATCCCTCCCATTGTAGGTGTTCCTTTTTTGCTAAGCTGTCCTTCTAATCCCAGGTCTCTTATGGTTTCCCCAATTTGCAACCGTTGTAGGCGACGAATAATTTTGTTCCCTATGATGGTGGAGATGAGTAATGCTACAATCAGAGCAAGAGAAGCCCTAAAGGAGACATACAGCCCTAATCGAGCTCCAGGAAAAGAAAATTGTTCGAGCCAGTCGAAGAGGTGGTATAGCATATCATTATCTTGTTTTGAGAGGGATTACTGATTATCCATAAACTCCCGCAGTACTTCTCTATCATCAAAGTGATTTCGCTTTCCGTCTATCTCCTGATAGGTCTCGTGCCCTTTACCTGCCACAAGGACAAAGTCTGAAGGTTGGGCTAGCATACAAGCTGTGCGGATGGCCTCGGCTCTATCCAAAATAGAAAGTGTGCGAGCCAGAGAGTCCGAATCGAGTCCTTGTTTCATTTCCTCGATTATGTCTTCTGGTTTTTCGCTTCGTGGGTTATCAGAGGTCAGGATCAGTCGGTCAGAGAGTGATGCTGCTTCTCTGGCCATGACCGGTCTTTTGCCTCGATCTCTGTCGCCTCCGGCACCCACCACACAGATCAGTTGCCCTTTCCCCTGCATTAGTGTTCGCAGGGTACTCAGTACATTGACCAGAGCATCTGGGGTATGGGCATAATCGACTACAGCAGTATATCCTCGGTGAGAGGATATTGTCTGAAAACGTCCAGAAACAGGTTCTAATGCAGAAAGACTAGTGGCAGCCTCTTCTCTACTCATACCCAGAAGACGACTTGCTGCGTATACGGCAAGCGCGTTATAGACGTTAAAATCGCCTACCAGCCTGAGAGTAATCTCTTGGCCATCAATCACAACATCGGTAGCATCAGGATGCAGGGCTATTACTTTGGCTCTGTAGTCGGCATCCTGCTTTAGGGCGTAGCAATAGTGCCGAGCTGCACAATTCTGTAGCATTACTGCCCCTCTTTTGTCATCCACATTGACAAGAGCGAAAGCCTCGGGTTTTAGGTTGTCAAAAAATCCCTTTTTTGCCTCAATATACTTTTGCATGGTTTCGTGGTAATCGAGGTGATCCCGGGTGAGATTAGTAAATATGGCTCCATCGAAATCTATCCCAGCGATACGTTGCTGATCAACGGCATGTGAGCTAACTTCCATGAACACATGTGAGCAACCCACAGTCTTCATACGAGCCAAAAGGGCTTGCAGGGCAACAGCATTGGGAGTTGTATGAGTTGATGGGATGATTTCCTCATCTATGTAGTTGCATACAGTGCTGAGCAGACCCACTTTGTATCCTCTTTGTTTGAAACAACGATAGAGGAGGGTTGCAATTGTCGTTTTTCCGTTGGTTCCGGTTACACCTACTATCCGCATCTTGGTGGAGGGATTGCCCTGTAGACGTGAGGACATCAGCCCTGCAGCCGAAGAAGTGTTTGTCAACTGTACATAACATACCCCAGCAACAAATTTGTCGGGCATAGACTCCACAACTACAGCTGAAGCTCCTGCTGCAATCGCCTTGTCTACATACAAATGTCCATCAGCTTGTGTGCCGCGGAGAGCAATAAAGACATCTCCTTTTTTCACTTGGCGGGAGTCGATACACACAGCATTGACATTGCAGTCTGAATTTCCCTCCATGTGCAAGGGGGAGAGATCTTGTATGAGTTCTCTAAGAGTCATAGACAGGGAGAGGTGTTATTCTTTTTTTGTTTTGTTTTTCTGTTCGGATTGGAGCTTTGACTCCTCTTTACTTCCTGACATTGTGGATCTATGAGTCAGGTACAAATGCACTTTTTGACCAATTGCAGCCCGGCTACCCGCAGGAATTGATTGCGAGAACACTGGGCCGAAGCCGTGAAGTACAGATCGGAAACCACATCCGGCTAAAGCATAAACGGCATCCGATGGAGACATCCCGACCAGATCGGGGACCACACCGCGGCTGTATGGCCTAGTCGAATGAAGTTCAATCTGCTTGCCGGATTGTTTCACCTGCACAAAGCGAGTCTTAGGTGGTTTTTTTGTCATTCGTTCAGATAGGCCGGCTGTTGACAAAGAGGCTAGCACGACGTCCCGCTTGCCTGATTGAATGTGGGGGATTTTCATCCCAGATGCAATATGCATCGAGTCTATTGGCAGACGGCTCTCTATAGACATGATTGTCTCGGCTACTCGTTTCATAACTCCTCCACAAGAGATACCGGCAGAGCGATATTCCGGCACATGAGGTTTGCGTACAACCACAATCATTGAATATTTAGGAGCTTCGTAGGGGAAAAAACCGGCAAAAGAGATTTGATAATTGCGTTCACTGTAACCCGAGCGAGCATTTCCCAGTACTGCTGTACCTGTTTTTCCACAGAGGGCAACCTTATCACTCAAAGCCCCTCGCTTTGCTGTGCCCGATGTCACGACTCCTCGTAAAATGTCTTTGATCTGCATAATTGCCTGCTCAGAAGCAATGGATTCGTGCAAAACAGTTGGGGAGTTCTCGATCAAAATCTCTCCATTGGGGGAGACCACTTTGTTCACAAAGTAGGGTTTCATGAATCGCCCTCCATTGGCTATAGCATTGTAGAAGGCTAGGGTAGATATAGGAGGGATTTGTGTCTCGTATCCGTGAGCCATCCAAGGTAGGGTCGTGGCACTCCAATAGGCTCCTTCTTCGGGGAAACGCACAATTGCATGTTTGGCAGCTCCTGGAATGTCCAAATCGAAGTTGTCGCAGAGACCCATTTTGCGAACACTCTGCACATAGGCTTTGGGACGATCCTTGAAATTTTTCTGTATCAGTTTGGCTATGCCCACATTACTTGATTGGTGCATTGCCTCAGCATAGGAGATGCGCCCCAATCCGGCACGTTTACCCACCGTCCAGTCCATGAGTCTTCTGTTACCCACTTGCCAAATTCCATTTCCCACATCCACAGTATCTTCCGGAGTACAAAGTCCTTGGTCTAAGGCAATCAGCATCGAAACTGTTTTGAACGTAGAGCCTGGTTCGGAAAGGTCAGACACAGCAAAATTCTGTGTCTCGGCGTAGGCTCCTGATTTCAACCTCCCCAGATTGGATATGGCGAGTATCTTCCCTGTCGCAACTTCCATCAAAACGGCTGTGCCGCTTTCCGCCTCTGCTAACTCCAGAGAGGAACGAAGCTCATGTTCTACGATAGCCTGTTTACGCATGTCTAATGTGCTGTGGACATTGGCTCCAGGCTTGGGCTCTCTGATAGTGTTGAGAGTTACACGACCTGCATTGTACAATCGTAGAACTTTCCCCAGTTCTCCCCGGAGCAAACTGTCGAATGCTAATTCCAGGCCCCCTTTTCCCCGTGTTAGTCCGCCTGTTACTTCGGCATAAACTGATCCTATGGTACGCCTACCCAAGGACCCGTAGGGGTTGATGCGTTTGGCTCGGTCTACCTTCACTATACTGTGTGTCAAAGCCCGATTCGAATGATTTTCCTTGTCACGAAAAGGAGGAGCTGCATACATCTCCTTGACGTCGAGGTAAGAAATATCTTTGTTTACGAGTAGGCAACTGCGACTCTTTTTCTTATATCCTTTGATCCACTGTGCTTTCAGGTAGCTGGCTTTGATCAGTTCTTCTGGGGTCGACAGTTTTTCGGAAAGGACAAGTGACAGTGAATCAAGCAGCAGCATAGCGGATTTGTGATCCAGTTGCTTGAAGGCTTCAGCCTGGAAATCCATATACAGCCGATAATGAGGAGCTGTGATGGCCAATTCTTCTCCATCGGCAGAATAGATCGTACCTCGATAGGGGTAGATATTCTCTTCTTGAGGACGGTGTAGAGATTCCCCAATATGTCTCCATTCCTCTCCGTCTTGATACATCGTAACCAAGACACGCCAGAGGACGACTAACACGGCAATAACCATCACCCCTCCCCAGAGGCGGTATCTGGCGGAAGAGTTCAATTCAGGGCGACTATTCAGCTTCCTTGCCATATCTATTTCTTCTTTTTCTCCTCGGGTTCAAGCTCTCGATACAGTACAATAGGAGGAGTCTGTGCGGGAGTCAAACTAAGCCCTTCCTGTTCTATCGCCTTAAGGATATATTGCTGGCGATCGGATTCACGTACAGCAGCTCGCTTAAAAAGAGCCATATTGTGAACATCCTTGAGACGCTTCTCCAAATCTCCTATTTCTTTTATCTGATTGATACTGTGGTAACGGTTCGCTACGCCGATGAGAGCGAAGAGAATGATTTCAAGCAGTAAAAAACTCGGTCTTCTGATTTGTTCTGGGTTCAACCCTCCAGCACTTAACAACCGCCAAAAGGAGATCCTATCTTTTTTGAGAGGAGTGTCACCTTTTTCATTCTGTATTGGTGTATCTTTTTTTTCTTCAGAGGAAGAAAGATCCCTTTCTCTTTCTTGAGTAGAGGCAGAGGAGATCTCTATAGCCTGAGATCCTTCTCCGGAGGTAGTCTCTGACTCTTCCCGTGAGAGGCTAATCTCGGTCTCATCTTCTTGGCAAGACCAATAAGCATCTATGTCGGAAGGATCACTATCCCCCCGCTCCTTGAGAGAACGAAGTAGCTCCACAGCATCCCTTTCTGTCCCCTGTACTATGTCCTTGTCTTGATCTTGCATGCCGTATTATCTCTTTGCTGCTACCCTCAACCCGGCCGACCGAGATCGTGGATTGCTCTCCTGTTCTGCCATTCCGGGTACGATAGGTTTGCGAGTGATTGGTTCCCAGATAGCATTGGTATGTCCGTATATCATCTCGGAGAGTTTGTCCGTTTGGTTGCTGGAGCGGAAAAAGTTTTTCACAATCCTATCCTCCAATGAATGATAGGTGATGACAGCAAGCCTACCTCCAGGTTTCAAAACCCGTACCGCAGCCCGGAGCATTTCTTCCAGTGCTGACAGCTCATCATTTACCTCTATCCGCAGAGCTTGAAAAATGCAAGCCCATTGCTTTTTTTCTTTGCGCGGATCAATCTCTTGCTCTATAACGTGCTTCAGACTTGCTATGGAACCGAAAGTCTCTCCCGATTGTCGAGCTGTGACAATCCGTCGGGCTATTTGCCGAGCATTACGCAATTCCCCATATCGGTAGAATATATTGGCCAAGTGTTCTTCGTCATAAGACTGCAAGAGAGTTGAGGCAGACATCCCGGATCGGCTGTTCATACGCATATCTGGCGTAGACTCCTCTGTGCGAAAGCTGAACCCTCGCTCGGCCGTGTCAAATTGGTGGGAGGATACTCCCAAGTCGGCCAAAATTCCATCTATCTGTCCTACTAACCCATAGTAATCAACAAAATGATAGAGATAGCGAAAATTAGAAGCTACAAATGTAAACCGAGGGTCTTCACTTGCATTGGCACGAGCATCCGGATCTTGGTCGAACCCCAATACTCGGCCTGCATTCGATAGACGAGAGAGAATCCCCTTGGAGTGTCCTCCTCCTCCATAAGTAACATCCACATAAATGCCTTCTGGATTGAGCACAAGCGCATCCAGGCTCTCTCTAAGAAGCACCGGACTATGATAGTCTGTATCGTACATCTGCCAAACTTATAAATCCGAGGATGAACTCGGCTGTAAAGGTAGCCATTTTGTCACAGCCCTCATTACTGTTTATCAGATTTTATTTTCAAATAGAAATCTCATTTCGTTCAGAAGTGCGAACTGAAAACAAGATGGGATGAGTCGCTCTCTTAATTAAGAACAAAACCACCCCGAAACCCAATGTCCGAGATGGTTTTACTTTCTTTTTCGTAGCGAGACCCGGGATTGAACCGGGGACCTCATGATTATGAATCATGCGCTCTAACCAGCTGAGCTATCTCGCCGTACCTCTAACTGCGCTGCAAAGATAGTAGCTTTTTGCAATTGAGCAATATTTTGTGCCAAACTTGGACATCGCACATTCTGCTTATCAAAGAACGAAAGACCATAGTGACAAAGGATGTTGCCACAGTCTTTCGTTCTTTATTCCACAGTTTTGTATGTAACCAGCGGTATTAGGGATTCTCAGTAGATATGCCCACCTTGCGTCATCTCATCCCGGTCTATCTTGTGCAGGTCTATCGCTCTCCATGTGTATACGATGTAGGCCAGAACAAAAGGTATCAGAATAGAAACGTAGCTCATTACCTTGAGTGTGAATGGGCTGGAAGAGCTGTTCGCTATGGTTAGAGAACTTTGCATATTAAACAGAGAGGGGTAGTAGGCTGTATTATTCCATCCTGCTATCAGTAACAGGGCCAAGATGGTCAGAACGACTCCCACACCTTCAAACCAGATCCCTTTCTTGTAGGCTTTTCGTAGGAGTGTTGCAAAAATGCCGAAAAGGACAAGTAAAACTCCAGTCAAAAAGAGTATGAATACCGGCCAGAGGGTAATTAGGTTGTTCCTGTATTTATTTGCTTCTGGTGAGATCAAGCCACTTGCATCATAAGTGTAACCCGGAGCAGTGAGTAGGTATCCCACATAGGCAAGGAAGAGGATCAGGAAAGCCCCGGCATTGAACCACAATCTGCGTTTGGCTGCATGGAAAAGGTCGTTATCATCAATGTTGTTGATGAAGTAGAGCAAAGCCGATACTCGGCTCAGGAAAAAGACTGTAAGGCCGAGAACTAAATTCCATGGGTTAAGGATAGCCTCCAAACCGTGCAATTGGACCCCATGGTATGGTTGCCATTGAGAGATGGTAGGCCCGGCAGCTCCAAGAGAGAAAATATTGCTCTTTTCTACCAGAAAGTTCCCTCCGGTGAAAAGAGTTGAGACAGCTGCTCCCAACAAAATAGGGGCTAATACCCCATTGATAAAGAGGAATATTTGGTAAGTACGGCTACCCCATACATTGCCATGTTTGTGTTGGTATTCATATGATACGGCTTGCAAGACAAAGCAAAGAAGAATGAGCATCCAGACCCAATAGGCCCCACCAAAGCTGGTCGAGTAGAAAAGAGGAAAAGAGGCAAAAAATGCGCCACCAAAAGTAACCAGTGTAGTGAATGTAAACTCCCATTTGCGTCCTGTTGAGTTTACCATCATCCGTTGAGTGATTTTGTCCTTTCCCAAGCTGAAAAGGAAAGACTGTCCACCCTGTACGAAAAGGAGGAGTACCAGAAGGGCACCGAGCAGAGAGATCAGGAACCACCAGTAGTGTTGCAGTAGAGAATACGTATTTGCGTCCATAATTATTTTCGTTTTGAGAGCTAAAACAGCTTGTTATTCTTTCTCGGGAGAGCGATCCGACTCATCTACTCCTTGTTTGATTGCTTTGAACATGATGTTCAGCTCAGCAACCAATAGAGTAGAGAAGAGTACTAAGAATACAAAGAAAGTGAGCATCACGGACGATCCATCCAGCTTTGAAATGGCGGCTCGTAAAGGCATCAAGTTCTGAATAGCCCAAGGCTGACGCCCTACTTCTGCTACAATCCACCCGCATTGGCTGGCTATGTAAGCCAATGGAACCGAACAAATGAATGCGATATGCATCCAGCGTGATTTTTGCAGACGTACAGATTTTCGACTCAGGAATATGGCAATGATGAAGAGAATGATGAAGAGGGTTCCTAACCCTACCATTACACGGAAAGAGTAATAAGTGAGTGGAACATTGGGCACCAACTCTTCTTTGTTATTCAGATATCCATAACCGAAGTATTCAAAGTTTTTGTCAAGCTCTTCTCGATAAGTGGCTGCAGCTGTTTCGTCGCCTCTCTGTTTGGCATCCCTAAACATAGCCAGAGACTGTATTGCTTCTTTCCCTTTGGCTATCATGCTGTCAGCAGGAAGAGCTACAGAGCCGTCTCGCTTGGTGTATCCTCCATTGAGGATATTATTGATACCCGGTACATAGCCATTGGACGAACGAGTACCCATGAGAGAAAGCATACGTGGTACTTCTATATTGAAGAGGAAAGGAGGCTCTTCATCCTGCGGAGCCTCTTTCTTGGGATTGAGTAGACCAAAGGCACTCAGGGCTACTCCCTCTCCATTTTGGCAATTCCCCTCTGCATCGCTTGCTCCAGTATCGTAGAGAGCCTCCATGGCCGCCAATTTCATTGGCTGTTTATCTGCTACCTGAAAAGCAGATTCGTCTCCGGTATAAGCTGTGAGCAAAGCTGCTATAAGTCCGAAAGGGGCGATCATCTTGATATTGGCAACAGCAAAACGCTCGTGATGCTTGCGAAGCAAGAACCAACCGCAAACCCCCATGGCAAATATCGAGCCTAAGAGCCAGCAGGAAGTGATCGTGTGGAAAAACTTGTTGATTGCTACCGGAGACAAGGCCACAGCCCAGAAGTCATTCATTTCCGAGCGCACTGTGTCAGGGTTAAACTCCATACCCACGGGGTGTTGCATCCAAGCATTGGCTACCAGAATCCACACAGCCGAGATAGAAGCTCCTATGATAGTAAGCCAGGTTGAGGTTAGGTGAAAACCTCTGCTTACTTTGCCCCAGCCGAAAAACATCACGGCAATGAATGTCGCTTCCATGAAAAAGGCCAATATTCCTTCGATTGCCAGAGGAGCCCCGAAGATATCTCCCACAAACCAGCTGTAGTTAGACCAGTTTGTTCCAAATTCGAACTCTAAGATCAGGCCCGTAGCTACACCAATCGCAAAGTTGATCCCGAATAGTTTTTGCCAAAATTTGGCTGCTCTTTTCCAAGACTCCTCTCCGGAGCGGTAGTACTTGGTCTCTGCCATTGCCATGATGATTCCTAACCCCAGAGTGAGAGGTACGAACAGCCAATGATACATGGCTGTCATGGCAAATTGTGCCCTGGACCAGTAGAGTAATGAATCTAAATCCATAATTAGTTTCGTTGTTTATGATGATACTTTTTTAGATCAATCGGCTGCGCTTCTATCGATCAATTCTTGTTGCACATATCTGGCTCGGTCGTCTTTGTCACCTTTCCCTTTGAGGTAATTAGGAAAAAAGAACAGTTTGAGGATGGCAAACATGATAAAGAGCTTAATCAGGATGATCAGCCACAGTGTCTTGCCAAGGGTCATGGAGCGAAATCCATTGACGTAAAAGCGGAATACGCGTACCAAAAAGTTTGCCTTCGTTGCTTCGGCAGTCATTTTTATGAATTAAAGTGGTGAGTTATGGTATCGATTTGTCGCAAAGATAAAAGTTCGATGCTAATCCGCAAGCAATTGGCATCCGAAAGAGGTAGTTTGATGGCAAATTGTTAATCGTCATGAAGTGCTGTTTCTATGCGGAAGGAGAGGCGGTTTTCCGCCTCTCCCGTCTATAACCCATTCTGCGAAGTGTCGGTTCAGTTTTTCCTCTTGCAAATATCAATAGAAAACGGCGAATGCTCTGTTGTACAATGCTTTCTATACAATGAAGATTTGACAGCCTTATTTGACAACTTGTCTCCATTCCCTCTGTTCATGGGCATTGGCACACTAATTGTCTTGCCCCAATAACGAGGAGCACAACGAATGGTAAATCCGATAGAGGTTGTCTGTTTGCAGTGCCACTTTTTAGGAGTATAGTAACTAATCAATAAAAACAACAAAACAATGAACATCAAACCATTGGCAGACCGGGTACTTGTACGTCCCGCACAGGCAGAAGAAAAGACAGTAGGGGGTATTATCATTCCCGATTCAGCTAAAGAAAAGCCTCTGAAAGGTGAAATTATGGCAGTAGGCAATGGTACCAAAGATGAAGACATGGTACTCAAAGCAGGTGATATGGTCCTCTATGGTAAATATGCCGGTACGGAGATTGAAGTAGGAGGAGAAAAGCTCCTGATCATGAAACAGAGTGATGTATTGGCAACAATATAAATAATGAGCAAAACAGGGCAATCTGGACAAGAGGTGCATCCAAAGTTACCTTCAAAACACAAGAATACCCTGTGGTGTGGGGGAAAGCAATAATCCCCCTCTAAAAGCAAGAAGAACAAAATAAAAATCAAAATACAATGGCTAAGGAAATCAAATTCGACATGGAAGCACGTCAACTCCTCAAGAAGGGGGTGGACGAATTGGCAAATGCAGTGAAGGTAACACTCGGCCCTAAAGGTCGCAACGTGATTATCGCCAAGAGTTATGGAGCCCCTCATATCACCAAAGACGGTGTATCTGTAGCCAAGGAAATAGAGCTTGAATGTCCCTATGAAAACATGGGTGCTCAACTGTTGCGCGAAGTAGCCTCCAAGACCAATGATGATGCCGGAGACGGTACGACAACAGCTACCATTTTGGCACAAAGTATCGTGAATGTCGGGCTAAAAAACGTGACTGCTGGAGCTAACCCCATGGACCTCAAGCGTGGTATCGACAAAGCTGTGGCAGCCGTAGTAGCAGATATTAAGGGACAGGCACAAGCCATTGGCGATGACTTCGAAAAGATTGAAAACGTGGCTAAAATCTCCGCCAATGGAGATGAAACAATTGGCAAACTGATTGCCGAAGCCATGCGCAAGGTGAAGAAAGAAGGTGTGATCACTGTAGAAGAAGCCAAGGGAATGGACACCACAGTAGATGTGGTGGAGGGGATGCAGTTCGACCGTGGATATATCTCTCCCTATTTCGTAACTAACGCAGATAAGATGTTGGTGGAGATGGAAAACCCTTATATCCTCATCTTCGACAAGAAGATCTCTGTATTGAAAGATATGCTGGGCATCTTGGAGAAAGTTGTACAGACAGGTCGTCCCTTACTTATCGTGGCCGAGGACATCGAGAGTGAAGCTCTGGCAACTCTGGTTGTAAACCGTCTGCGTGGTAGCCTGAAGATTTGTGCGGTAAAGGCTCCGGGCTTTGGCGATAGGCGCAAGGCCATGCTTGAAGACATTGCTACTCTGACCGGTGGTACAGTGATAAGTGAGGAGACTGGCTTGAAACTGGAGAATGCAAGTCTTGAAATGCTTGGAACTGCAGAGAAGGTAACCGTAGACAAAGACAACACTACGATCGTGAATGGTGCCGGCGAAAAGGATAAAATCGAAGCCCGGATCGCCCAGATCAAGTCTCAGATCGAAAATACAACCAGCGACTATGATCGTGAAAAGCTCCAGGAACGTTTGGCTAAGCTCTCTGGAGGTGTGGCTGTCCTTTATGTAGGAGCTGCCAGCGAAGTAGAAATGAAAGAGAAGAAAGATCGTGTAGACGATGCCCTCTCCGCTACTCGCGCTGCTGTGGAGGAAGGTACAGTGCCTGGTGGCGGTACAGCTTATATCCGTGCTATCAAGGCTCTGGAAAAGCTCAAAGGAGCCAATGCCGATGAAAACACCGGTATTGCTATCATTCGCAGAGCTATCGAAGAACCTCTTCGTCAGATCGTTGCCAATGCAGGACAGGAAGGAGCCGTAGTGGTACAAGCTGTGAAGGAAGGCAAGGCCGATTTTGGCTACAATGCCCGTACCGAAGCTTTTGAAAATCTATATAAGAGTGGAGTAATAGACCCGGCCAAGGTCGCTCGTGTGGCTTTGGAAAATGCTGCTTCTATCGCAGGGATGTTCCTGACTACCGAATGCGTGATTGTGGAGAAGAAGGAAGAAAATCCTGCGCCTGCCATGCCGGCAGGAGGGATGGGAGGGATGGGTGGAATGATGTAATTCCCTTATCTCTCGAGTAAAAATCGACTGTCGGACAACTGCTCCGGCAGTCGATTTTTTTTTTGTGCCGGACAATGGGTCGGCAGTCATGTCTTGTTGAGATGAGACAAAAGACAAAGCAGAGACGAAATGTCCACCGACAATGGGTCTGCAGCCAGTCTTGCTGGGACTGTTGAGAATAGTCTTTGCCTGAGCCAATTATTTGCTTTAGCTTTGCCGACAAATTAGGACACGTGGAAGGATTTGTGACGATTGCAACCACGCAAAAAAAATGCTAAATCTTTGTCATTCCCTCAACGCAAGTTTTTGACAAAGCAAGCACGCCGCTATTCGAGTTCGGCTGTTCGTTGCGTATTCGTTCTTCCCATTTTTCCTTCCGGTGTTTCTATTGCAGGGCAAAATCTTTTGTGATTTTGTCCCCTGCTCTTGTTGTGAGTAATCCGATAGAGCAGGAGAAGTGTTTTTTATTTGAATGACAGAAAGACGAACATAAAAAAACGAACCAAACTATGTCTTATTTATTTACATCCGAATCTGTATCCGAAGGGCATCCTGATAAGGTGGCCGACCAAATATCGGATGCTATCGTAGATCAGTTTATGGGGCTGGATCCATCATCTAAGGTGGCTATAGAAACCCTTGTAACGACCGGGCAAGTTGTGCTGGCCGGAGAAGTCAAAAGCGAGTCTTATGTAGATGTGGCACTGACAGCCCGTCGTGTCATCGAGCGTATAGGCTATACACGTAGCGAGTACCGTTTTGAGGCCAACAGCTGCGGAATCCTCAGTTCTATACATGAGCAAAGCTGCGACATCAACCGAGGAGTAGAGCGAGCCGACCCCATGCAGCAGGGAGCCGGAGACCAAGGGATGATGTTCGGCTATGCGACCAAGGAGACTGACAACTATATGCCTCTGCCTTTGGATCTTTCTCATGCCTTGCTGTTCGAGCTGGCTAAGATACGCAGAGAAGTCTCCTCTCCCATGCCTTACCTTCGACCCGATGCCAAGAGTCAGGTGACAGTGGAATATACGGATGACGGTAATCCGACACGTATCGATACGATTGTGATCAGCACACAGCACGACGAGTTTATAGATCCTTCCGAACCGGATGCTGATGCCCGGATGCAGCGACGCATCTACGACGATGTAAGAGATATTCTCATCCCCAGGGTGCGACAAGCCTACTATAGCCGAAGTCAGGTAGCCGGTCTTTTCGATGCCAATTTCAAGCTATATGTCAATCCAACCGGTAAATTCGTGATCGGAGGCCCTCATGGTGACACAGGGGTTACCGGTCGCAAAATCATTGTGGATACCTATGGAGGCAAGGCTTCGCATGGAGGAGGGGCTTTCTCCGGAAAAGACCCTTCCAAAGTAGACCGCTCTGCAGCCTATGCTGCACGACATATCGCCAAAAACATGGTCGCTGCAGGTGTTGCCGATGAAATGCTGGTACAGGTGAGCTATGCCATAGGCATCGCAGAGCCGATCAGTATATATGTACGCACTTTCGGCAAGAGTCGTGTACCGTACAGTGATGGAGAAATAGCCAAGAAAGTGGGTGAATTGTTCGACATGCGTCCCTATGCCATTGAGCAGCGTCTGAAGTTGCGTAATCCTATCTACGAAGAGACGGCTGCCTACGGGCACTTCGGCCGAGACTGTCGCAAAGTGACTAAGACCTTCGAGAGCTATCACCGGCCACCTCAAACGATGGAGGTCGAGCTCTTTACGTGGGAGAAACTCGACTATGTAGAGCGTATCAAAGAAGCCTTTGGCTTGAATGGGTAATCTTTAGACTTATTCCAATAAAAAGGCGTGTTATCGACTGATAACACGCCTTTTTTTTGTTCTGTTTACGCCAGAATAGGAGGAAGCAATATTACTTGATCACGCCAAGTTCTTTGCCCACCTTGATGAAAGCCTCGATAGCCTTATCCAAGTGCTCACGCTTGTGTCCGGCAGAGAGCTGTACACGAATGCGTGCCTCGCCTTTCGGCACTACGGGGTAGTAGAACCCTGTTACGTATATACCCTCTTCTAACATTCGGGCAGCATATTTCTGAGACAGAGGAGCATCGTAGAGCATTACTGCGCAAATAGCACTCTGCGTTGGTTTGATATCGAAGCCGGCAGCGAGCATTTTGTCGCGGAAATACTTGACATTTTCCATCAATTTGTCGTGCAATTCGTCTGTTTCTTCGAGCATCTTGAAGACCTCAAGACCGGCTCCTACCACAGCAGGTGGGATAGAGTTGCTAAAGAGATAGGGGCGAGAACGCTGACGCAGCATATCTATGATTTCCTTGGGGCCGGTGGTGAATCCTCCGATAGCTCCACCGAAGGCCTTGCCCAGCGTACCAGTATGGATATCAATACGTCCATAGCAATCAAACTGTTCGGCTACTCCTCTACCCGTTTTGCCTACGACTCCGGCGGAATGGCATTCATCTACCATCACCAATGCATCGTATTTCTCTGCCAGATCGCAAATCTTATCCATAGGAGCCACATTGCCATCCATAGAGAAGACCCCGTCGGTCACGATGATGCGGTGACGCTGCGCTTGGGCCTCTTGCAGGCATTTCTCCAGCTCCTGCATGTTGCCATTGGCATAGCGATACCTCTTGGCTTTGCAGAGACGTACGCCATCGATGATAGAAGCGTGGTTCAGAGCATCGCTGATGATTGCATCTTCCTCGGTAAAGAGAGGTTCGAAAACACCTCCATTGGCATCGAAACAGGCAGCATAGAGGATCGTGTCTTCCGTATGGAAGTACTTGGCAATAGCTTGCTCCAGCTGTTTGTGAATGTCTTGTGTACCGCAGATGAAACGTACGGAGCTCATACCGTAGCCATGGCTATCCATCATATCCTTGGCAGCCTTGATCAGTCGTGGATGATCGGACAAGCCCAAGTAGTTATTGGCACAGAAGTTTAGTACTTCCTGACCTTGGTTGACCTTGATGTCAGCCTTCTGTGGCGTAATGATGATACGCTCTTCCTTGTACAGACCGGCTTCTTTGATTTTCTGAAGCTCACCGGTCAGGTACGTTTTCATTCCCTTAAACATTACGATAGTTATTTGTTAGGTTTGATCGGTAAATCCTTGTTTCCTGAGGGTTGTAGAGATGTCAGGCCTTCTCTGCTACTTCTTTTTCGTTCTGATCGGTGGCAGTTGCAGAAGCTTGCTCTTCGCTGTTCTCGTCTTCGGCAAATTTGGTAAAGCCATCGGCAATGAGCATGTTGTACCACTTCATGATTTTCTTGATGTCTGTGGGGTACACACGCTCGCGGTCGTAGCTGGGCAGTACTCTCTCGAAGAAAGTGTACAATTCCTCCGGTTTAGATTGGATATCTTTTTCCTCTACGGCTTTCAATCCCATCAGTTTGGCCAGATCTTCCAACACTTCGGGCAGAGGCTTGTCGCCCTCTTCTGTGTAGATGGAAATATCGGCCAGCGAAATTATTCGATCCGATGCATAAGAAGCAGAGCGTCGGCCATCGAGCAGAGACTCCACGATGATGCTATTTTTACCTTGAGAGAGTAGTCTGAAAAGTCCGGGCTTACCGGAAATAGATAAAATCTTCTTGAGCATTTTGCTTTACTATTGGGTTACAACAACTCTTGCAAAAGTAAGGATTATAGCCCGATTGTTCTCCATATTTCGTCCAGCTGAGGAAGGAGCAAATCTCCGGGATTATTTCGGATGATATAATCGGCTTTTCTCTCGATAATCTCTTGCGACAACTGGCGATTCATGCGCTCCAATATCTGCTCCCGGCAAGCCCTATCTCTTTTCATAGCTCGGGCAATGCGTACTTCTCTGTCAGCAGTTACTGCTATAACCTTGTTGGTCAGATTGTCAAATCCGGAACTGAAGAGCAGGGCCGATTCGATTGCTACAACCCGGTGTCCGGCATGCTTCCAATCCGAAAGACAGGAGAGTAGATGTCGCCGGACAGCTGGGTGTACAATTGCATTCAACTCTTCTGTTCGTTTTTCGGAAGAAAAAGCCAGTTCGGCAAGCCTCCGACGATCCAATCTCCCTTGTAAAGCTGAAGGATAGAGGCTATCGCCAAAATGTGCAACCAAGGCTTGTTTGAGCTCAGGGTCTGTGTCATTCAGTTCTTTGGCTTGGGTGTCGGTGTCATAGACCGGTACAGACCGGCACAGCAGAATGCGGCTCAACAGAGACTTGCCACTACCTATCCCCCCCGTGATGCCCAAAACAATCATTCGCTTTTACTTTTTTTTGAGGATAAATTCTACCTTGGACGGGTGGCAGCGGTAGCTTACGATCCAGTCAGGGGCATTCCGAAGTTCTACCGGCAGTTGGGTATCTGAAATTTTTGCTCCTCCCTTGGGATAAACGATAGCCAATTCAAGCTGCTCAGGATCCAATTGGTTGTAACGTGCTTGTGGGATGGTGAGTGTGACCTTGGCTGTCCCCGGCAGAGGAATGAGTGTATAGCCCGAAGGAATGTTGTGGGCTTGTATGGGAAGGTCGTAGCTGCGCTCGGTGAGTGCTTCGATATCAAAAGTGATATGCACCATTTGAGGGTTCTTGTCGTATTCGACACCTCCTCCCGGCTCTTTGAGTGGTACATCCAATTCTGTGAGAGATGTGTATTGACTCAAGTCCACACTGTCGGTTAGGACCTCTTTTATATGTCTGAGCTTTTGATCACTGCCATAGATATGTACAGCCGAAGGGGTAATGATTGTTGCTCCCAGACGATGCCCCTGTGTGAGAGCCGGTTTGAAGCCCAGTTTTACGGGAACTAATTTGTCTCGGAGAGTGAAGAGTGGTAGAGAGATCTCTGATGGGGTGGCCGATATGATGCGAGTGCCGGGCGATAGCTGTCTTTGCAGTTCTTCGACAAGAGCTTTCTTGCCCAGCTCCAAACGAAGATGCTGCCTGTTTTGTGCACTTAGCTTGACTCGAATGGGGGCAAATTTTTTTAGGCTATACTTCAGAAGTTCAACTCCCTTGTCTTCTATTTCAAAAACGACTTCTTCCGGAGCCGTATCCGCATGTCGCACATTGGCGGGCAGCTCGTCATAGACAACCGGCAGAGTGACGCGCATACGATAGTCGAGCCGCAAACTCATCAGCAGCCAGAAAACGAAGGAGAGGAGTACGAAAAACAGGAAAGTGAGGATACGTTTGCTTCGTGCCTCTTTTACCTCATTTCCGTTGGAGCGATTCTTTCGCTTGTTCTTCGGATTGACGTTTTGCAACTTCAGTTTCATCGTTTTACCATGGAGCGAATGTGTGAAGTGGAGGGATTCACGCTCATAGACCGGAGAAGCCAGATGCCCGCCCCACTCGCATCTAGAGGCAGCAGCAACTCCAAGCTCGAAGGGAGCTTACCGCGACAGCAGCTCCGTCATCCGGATAAGAAAAAGCCGGCAGAGCGATGGCTTATGCCCTTCCTCAGCCGGCTTATATAGCTAAGATTGATGTTTATTTTTTCTCCGTATCAGCTGCAACATCACCGGCATTGGCATAGACAGAAGACTTATCCACTAGTATGCGTACTCCATCGGAAATTTCCAGCAAAAACTCTTTTTCTCTCACTTCTCGGATGCGACCATGTATGCCTCCGGCTGTGATCACTTTGTCGCCACTCTTCATTGCCGAACGTGATTTTTGCAACTCTTTTTGCCGCTTCTGTTGTGGACGAATCATAAAGAAGTAGAACACCACTACGATAAGTAGCAACATCAGGAGCATTGTCCAGTTGCTACCTCCGTTTTGAGTAGCAGGAGATGCTGCTTGCAAAAGAGGAAATAGGTTCATTGTATTAACGCTTTATAGATTGAATATTTACAAAGCAAAGATAAGCATTCGGAGTCAAGGCACAACCTCCCTCAGGTTGCTCTTGGATAATGAGACTGAGCTTTGCGATTAGTACATTCTGAAAAGTCAATAAAAAAGCGAGTTTTGACTGCCATTTCGTAGCCTATGTGAAGAGTTCCGGTCTGTTCGGCTAAAAACTACGAAAAAGATAAGACCGAAGACAAAAACTGTCTTCGGTCTTATCTTTTTGCATCACATCCTTCCTACTTTCTGGCAGGGAGGATAGCAGCCGAACTAAAGGTCTTATTTTTTCTTCTTGCTGTCGAATTTGTTCTTTGTAATGTAGGCGATAGGTGCAGCAACAAACAATGTCGAGTAGGTACCTATCACAATACCTAACAGAATAGCAAAGGTGAAACTACGCATCGTAGCTCCGCCGAGGATGAATATCACCAACATCACCACAAAGGTTGTGAGTGAGGTGTTGAGTGTACGAGACAAAGTTGAATTCATCGCATCGTTCATCAGCTGGTACCAATCGCGAGACGGATAGAGCTGATGTACCTCACGGATACGGTCGAATACAACCACGGTATCGTTGATAGAATAGCCAATGATTGCCAACAAGGCTGCAATAAGGTTGGTATCCAACTCCATCGTGAAAGGCATCACACGCCACAGCAGCACGTAGAGAGCAATGATCGATAGGGTCGTTGCCGTTACGGATACGAATACACCTATGGAGAATGCGATGTTGCGGAAGCGGATCAAAATATATGTAGCCATGAAGATCAAGGCCAATAGCACTGCTACAAGAGCTTCCTGCTTGATGTCATTGGACATAGAGGGGCTCACCTTTTGTTGGCTAATGATCTGCTCTTGGAACTTCTCTGCGGAGATTTGGTTATCCGCATACAAAGACTTAAGGCTATTGTAGAGCTTCTGTTGTATCTGTGTATCGACAGCTTCGCCCTCTTCATCGATCTTATAGTTGGTGGCAATACGTACTTGATCTCCATCTGTACCAATAGAGGTTACTGATACCTTTCCTTCAAACTCTTTATCCAAGGCTACACGAGCGGTTTCGGTAGACACTTTTTGGTCGAACTGCACCACGAAGTTACGTCCTCCGGAGAAGTCGATACCACGGTTCAGATCAATGGTGAAGACTCCTACCAAACCCAGAATAATGATAACAGCTGGGATTGTCAGACCAATTTTTCGTTTACCCAAAATGTTGAATTTGGGTTCTACGAGCAGGTTGCGAGTAAGGGCTGTGGTAAAGGTCACCTTGTCCATCTTGCCCTTCTTGGCTAGGGCTTCAAATACGATACGAGTGAGGAATACGGCAGTGATGAAAGAGGCCACCAAGCCGATAATCAGAGTCGTGGCAAAACCTTTGATTGGGCCGGTACCGAAGAAGAAGAGGACAATCCCAGTGATGATGGTTGTAAGGTTGGAGTCGAAAATAGCACTGAAAGCATTGCCGTAACCGTCTTTAATGGCACGTATCATAGACTTGCCGCTGCGCAATTCTTCCTTGATACGCTCGAAGATCAACACGTTGGCGTCCACTGCCATACCGAGAGTCAACACCAAACCGGCAATACCGGAGAGGGTCAGCACTGCCTGGAATGAAGCTAAAGCACCAAGGGTGAAGAAGCTGTTGACAATGAGAGCCCCGTCGGCGATCAAGCCCGGTATAAACCCGTAGGCCAGACACATATAGATCATCAGCAAGATGATGGCAATAATAAAGGAGATCACACCAGCCTGAATAGCTTCGTGGCCGAGCGTAGGCCCGATTACATTCTCTTGCTCGATCATTACGGTAGTTTCCATCTTACCGGAGTTCAACACATTGGCCAAGTCTCCGGCTTCTTCTATCGTAAAACGACCGCTGATTTCGCTTTGTCCGTTCGGAATTTCCACTTTGATGTTAGGAGCCGAATAAACAACGCCATCCAATACGATAGCAACAGCTCTGTTGATATTATCTTTTGTGATACGGGCCCATTTGCGAGAACCTTCTTCGTTCATACGCATGGATACCACAGGCTCGGACTTGCCGAACTCACTGCGGATATCGCTCTTGGCCGAGGTCACTACCGAGCCAGAAAGGTCAGGATCTCCACTACGACTCCAGCGAATAGCGTACAGCTCATAGAGGTCGGATTCTTTGCCTTTTTGCCCACTCATAGCTTTGGCAGACCACATAAGTTTGAGGTCGTCACGCAGCAATCTCATCTGTTGAGCACGCTCTATTATAGAGTCTACACGTGCCATATCGCGTCTGTGAGCAACCCCCACTACAGCTCCGTATCCTCCGGGTTGAAGCAAGTCAAAGAGTTTCTTGCCTGTGGGTTGTTGTTCCTTGGTAGCAGTCGTTGCCTGCTCCACTTTAGAGCTATCGGCTTCTTGCATGTTCGCCCCAGCCTCAGTATCGGTTGTGTCCGCTACGATAGTTTCCTTCATTTGAGGTATCTGTGCAGAAAGATCAACTCGATCATTGGCGGCAATGAGGTCTTCTTTGATTTCCTCGAAAGTATAAGTACGCCAGAACTGCAAGTTGGCAGATCTTTGGAGCAGGTCGCGCACACGGGCAGGATCCTTTACACCCGGCAATTCCACCAAGATACGTCCCTGACCTTCCAATCTTTGCAAGTTGGGAGAAGCTACACCAAATCCGTCAATACGGGCACGGATAACATTGTACGATGCATCCACTGCACTTTGGTACTTCTCTTTGACCATATTACGAACCTCCTCGTCAGTGGTGTTGGCTGTGATTTGATCTCGCAGATCTCCTTGTGCAAAGAGAGCTGTTAAGCGGGCATTGGGGTCTTGCTCTTTGTACCGGTCGCAGAAGAGGTCGATGAAGTTTTTCTGGTCGTTGCTGCTTACGGCATAATCCATCGCTTTGAGGAAGTTCGGGTCCTGACTTTTGTTGGCCAAGTTGCGCAACAAATCAGCAGCGTTCAGTTTGAGTACCACGCTCATCCCTCCTCTAAGATCCAGGCCTAGGCCGATCTGCTGTTTCTGAGCTTCTTTCAGGGTGTATCCCATCCACACTTTCTCTCCGGCCATCGAGTCGAGATACGCCTGTCCATTCACCTCTCCCATTTTTTCGG
Source organism: Porphyromonas crevioricanis (assembly GCF_900167225.1). Lineage (GTDB taxonomy): Bacteria > Bacteroidota > Bacteroidia > Bacteroidales > Porphyromonadaceae > Porphyromonas > Porphyromonas crevioricanis. The sequence continues at coordinate 5,833 of NZ_FUXH01000020.1, read as the reverse complement.
CCTTATTTTCATAGTGCCGGGTGACAAAAGAGAAAGAGAGATAAAAAGCGCAAATCAAAGCCAGAAGTGCTGTGATTACAATCACAAATCCTTTGTTCTGCATTTTTAGTATGTATTTATTGTCGTTACTTCTACGGCATATGCCAATCCAAAGATATGGCAGAGCGCAAAGTTAGTGGAATTTCTCAATTGCAAATATGAAATTGTTGCACAAGACAATAGTTTCTAATCTATAGAGCGTGGAAGAGAGAGGTGGAATTTTTTTATAGGAAGAATTGGTTTTATTGATAATTCAAAAATTATACCGTTCTTTGCAACCGCAGTCTCGGAGACAAGGTACCCTAATTAAAGGAGAATAGGTATCCCTCTTCTGAGGCTATTTTCAACTTTCATCAATACAGAATGAACATCTATTTAGGGAACCTTAACTATAAGGTTCGTGAGAATGACCTCATTGGTCTTCTTGAGCAATTTGGCTCTGTAGTAGGCGCAAGAGTAATTTTAGACAGAGAAACCCGTCGCTCGCGTGGTTTTGGCTTTGTGGAAATGGAAAACGAGGATGAGGCTCGGACGGCCATAGAGCAGTTGCAAGAGCAGGAATTTATGGGGCGAGTGCTGGTTGTAAAAGAGGCCAATGATCGCCCTGAAAGACAGCCCAGAATGTAATTCGGATTAGGATTTGAATTCTCTTTCGTAAAGCTCTCTAACTTCTACTATACACATACAAGGGCAACTGCATTGAAGAGATGCAGTTGCCCTTTTTGTTTTTACTTTTTTTCTTTGATCTAAAACTGTATATCGGTGCTCTGTTGTGTTTATTTCTATGTTTTATTGTTATCTCTTTGATGTGTTTTTTCTTCTTGATTTAGGGCCTTTTGAGTGTCCTTTTCTCTCTCTTTTTTGATCCCGACGGGAGCCGTTTTTTGCTAACACGGGAGAGAACGAAATTTCTCTCCTGAGAAAAAAATTGCTCTCTCCTGTGTTAGCAAAAATTCTCTCAGGAGAGAATTTTGACCCTCTCAGAATGCCCTATTCATCGATGTTTTGAGAGAGTAGTAAAAGGGCTGCAAAAGGGGAGGGGAATCACTTCTTTATATGCTCTCTTTTTCTCTGTTTTCCTGCTTTTTTTGCAAGCAGAGAGTTTACAAAATATATGTACTTTGGAAGGTGCGAGATAGGCGTTTCTGGGCTTGACTCCATGGCTTTTTTCCTCCCTTTTCTCTTCGAGATATCTATGTTTACATGTTTAAGCAAAAAAAACGGGGCTATGGGCAAAAATCGATTTTTGCCCATAGCCCCGTTTGGGTGCGTTAGAGTGTGCAAAATGCAAGGCTCTAAGACAGAGGATGTGGAGTTATATAACCGAAGCCGAATGTCATGAGTAACACAGCAACTTGCGTACTATGACACACCGCTTTCGAGGAATTTACAAGGTAGTCTCGTTAAGACACTATTTTATAGCATGGCACTTGCTGCATTACTCTCGATATTGAGGCTTGTTCGAATAAGTACGATAGCTGCACTCTCTCAGACTTCCTTCTCAATCTCTTTATGATGCTCGGGTTTAAATTGTCATTTTGGAGTCCTTGCAAAGGTCTCATTAGTGCATTCACAGCATGGATAACTGTCCCTTGCGGTAATCGGAAGGTGTAATACCATAGACATTCTTGAATGCTCGTATAAAATTGGAGTAGTCATTGAAGCCACATTGCTCAGCTGCTTCCCTCAGGCTAATTTCCGGATCATTATCCAGTAGTCGACAGACCTTTTTTATCTTGATCCGCTGGATATAAGCCATGGGGGTATAACCGGTGAGCGAGGTCATTTTGCGGTAGAATTGGCTATTACTCATGCATAGTTTGGAGGCAATAAGGCTTACATCTACCTCTTGTCGGCTGCTAAGCATCAGATAGACAGTTTCCGAAACTTTTGCCAAAAAACGGAAGTCAATATTCGCTTGTAGTCCATTGCTCTCTTTGTTCTGATCCTTACTCTCTATAATTGTCCTCGCAAATTTTTCTCGCAGCAATTTCTGTCTTTCGAGTAGTTTTTCCACTAAAGTGCGCAGTTCTTCGCTGTTGAATGGTTTGGCAAGGTAGGCATTGGCTCCGGCTTCGAGTCCTTTGATGCGATCTTCTTCGCTGACTTTTGCCGTGACCACAATGATGGGGATATGATTTACTATTTCATTGTCCCTTATCTGTTTGCATAGCTCCAAACCATCCATGCCGGGCATCATCAGATCGGAGATAATCAGGTCGGGCACAAGGCTCAATGCTTTTTCCAAGCCTTCGTTGCCATTGTGTGCATAAGAAATGGCATACCGGTCGGAGAGTTGAGAGCCGATGTAGGCGGCCACATCTCTGTTGTCTTCTACAATGAGCAAACGGCACTCATTGTCTTTCTCTCTATCGTCATCGAGAGCAGTCTTTTCCTGAGGCAATAGGGGGATATTTCTCTCTGTCTCATTGGCGATCTGCTGTTTGCTGTTGAGGTGAATAGGCAAGTCGAGATGAAATGTCGTTCCTCTGCCAATGCAGCTTTCTACGCTGATGCTTCCTCCTATGGCATCTACAATCTGCTTGACCAAGGCCAGCCCTATCCCTGAGCCGATATTCGGAGTATTGCTCTCTGCTTGATAGAAAGGTTTGAAGATATGAGCGATAGCATCTGGTGCTATGCCTGCTCCGGTATCGGATACATCGATCAACAGTCGTTTGCCTTCACAACGCATTGCCACATTCACTTTGCCGTATTTGGGGGTAAACTTGAAAGCATTGGAAAGCAGGTTGTTCATCACCTTATTTATGTAGTCCGGCACGAAGTCCATCTCTACGGCTTCTTCCGAGAAAAACTGGAGAACGATGTTGTGACTGCGTGCATATTCTCGATAGGTCTCCACGATCATAGCCAAATGTGCGCTGATATTTCCCCTGCGCCATTCGGCGCTCCCTACCGTGCTTTTCACCTTTGCTATGTCTAAGAGTTGGTTGATGAGCACAATCAGGCTGTTGCCATGTCGCTCTATGATCCGGGCCTTCTCTCTCGTTTTGTCCGAAAGAGTTCTGTCTACTTGTAGGTTATGGCTCAACCCAAGGATAACGGTGAGTGGCGTACGCAATTCGTGTGTGATATTGGTGAAGAAACTTTCTCTCAAACGGTTCATTTCCTTCAATGCTCTATGGTTGCGGGCACGGATGCGTTGGATGTAATACATCATAGCAATGATTATAACGAGGAAGGAAAGTATCAGAACGAAGATAATGTAGCCGATGCGCCGAGTCTCACGCTCTGCTACCAACTTCATCTGTGCAGCATCTATCTGCTGCTTCTGGTACTTACGCTCGATATTTAGGCTTACATTCTGGATGCGATTCATCTTTTCTATATTTACCACACTGTCTTGCAAAGTCACAGCTCTATTGCGACACTTCAGAGCCTGTTGATAGTCTTGCTGCCGTTCGTAGTATCCGTAGTAGAGATTGTATATCTCGGCCAAATGCTCTTTCGAATTGATACGCTCGGCCACAGCCTTTGCCTGGGAGAGATACTTTAGTGTCTCTGTATTGTTGCCCTTCGTACTATGGATACCGGCCAACGCTATTAGGGGGTTGAGGGCATGCCATTCGTCTTTGGATCCCTGCATCAGCTCATAGGCCGTCTCGTATTCTTGCAAAGCTTCGTTGTGTTGGTGAGCTTTCTCGTAGAGAGAGCCGAAGTATGTATGACAGAGCGAAACACCGAGTCTGTTGCCAGCCTGTTTGTTCAGATCCATCGAACGCCGGTAGTAGATCCAGGCCGAATCTGTCTGTCCTTGCTGCTCGAATATAGCCCCGAGATTGGCACAATTGATAGCCTGCCCCACTACGTTGCCTAATTGTTGCTCCCCTGCCAAAGCAAGTCGTAATACACTGTCAGCTTGCTGATAGTTACCTAAAGTCATGTAGATATTGGCCAAGCCATTGAGCGATACCACTTGATTTTTCTTGGTTGCAAAAGATTTGTCCATGCTCTCTCTGCTCAGGATCCAGGCTTGGTAATGATATTCTTGGGCTGCATCGATAACTCCCATCCTCCTATAGTCTGTCCCTATATTGTTTAGTCCTCGCACCCATTCTATAGTGTCACCGAGGGCTTCTGCCTGTTTCACTCCTTCGCTGTGGACTCGCAAGGCTTCATCGAAGCGATTCTCGTTTCGCAGAGCTTTGCCCCATTTTCGGAGAGCTATGATGCTCCCAAGGCGATTGCCTTCGTTTTCCAAACGTTTTTGCAGAGATGCGAGAGAGTCGGTTTCGTGAATGTTTGCAACACGATTTTCAATAGCTATTCGCTCTTCCGAACTCAAGGCGGAAGAATCCTTTTTTTCGCAAGATACAATGGAGAGTATATAGAAGATTAAGAATATGCTGAGTGTGCTACGAAGAATACAAAAACTCCTCTCTTCCCGAGCTATAAACTGTAGAGGAGAGCTGAAAATACCAGAGAATACAATATGCTGCGCAATTCTGTGTTGCATCTTGGATAAAGGACTTTGTAGTTTTCTTGTACACTAAATGATTGTTGTGGGCTATTCAGTAGGACCTCTCATAGCCACATTCCTTTTCTGGAGAATAAGCATGACAGATGCCGGAAACTCGATCTCAATGTTAGGAATGATACACAATCTCGTGCACAAAGGTGCAAAAGTCTTAGAAAACAACCGAATGTTACCAATTTTAGTCCAATGAGAGCAATGTAATCCGGATAGAAAACCGAATAAAAGAGTGTTGTTTCTCTGAATTCTGCTTTTGTAATAAATATTAGATCTGTCAGTTATAAGTTCCTTTATAATAGCATGATATTGTGCTTTTTATGCATGATTTTCCAAGATGTTGCCAGTCTAAGAATGAATGATTTTACTAATTCTGTGCATGATTCTCCTGATTCTTGAAGCTCTTTTGTACATAACTTCGCTTTTGGATGAAGAGGCTTCACTCCGATATCTGTTTTGGAAAATCAAGCCTTTCTGCTTTGTTATGAAAGAGTGGTATAATATTGAGCAGCAGAATCATAATGAGAGTCGCCATCATCTTGATGATAGGGAACAGCTCCTCGATACCATTCGTGAGAAAGGTGAATGTGGAGCTTGATCTCCGGATGCAGCAAAAGGAACGAGAGAAGAAGCATACCGGATACTCTCCTCAGAAGAGGTGTTGTCTGCGAGCTTGTCTACTCAATCTTCTTTCCGTCTTCTCCGATCGATCAAAAAGACAAGCAAGAGGGGTTGGGACAATGGAGAAAAAGCTCGCACGCTCGGTTCAAAAGTAACAATCTAAGGATGAATTAAACAACTATCAAATCAACGAAATGAAACTTCAAACACTGAAGAAGATGTCCGTGGCGATAGCTACGCTCTTCGTTATGATGTTGGTCATGCCTACCATGGCAAAAGCGCAGACCGAATACCCCCTCAATATAGCAGGGGTTCGAGTAACGTCGAACAATTGTAATGACCTCTCTGTGATAGATGGTGTCAGCGGAACAGTCAAGTATGACCCGAATAGTAATACGCTCACGCTTGAGGATGCAACAATTGATGTAGGAGATGGTAAAAACTGCATTTGGGGGGGGAAAGAAGGTACACCTCTTGCAATTGTAGTCAAAGGAACATGCAAACTCTCGTCCACCACTTGGTCTGCGGTTAATCTTTGGAGGAATACAACTATTTCGGGAGATGGAGAGCTTTATGCAGAATCAATGGCGGGTTATTCGTTCAACTTGGATGAAGGGGCCACTCTTACCATCGATCGTTGTCGCGTGGATGCTAAGGGGGTGAAAGGCTTTTCGGTATTCG
>NZ_FUXH01000017.1 GCF_900167225.1 Porphyromonas crevioricanis | reverse complement strand
ACGCTTACGTTGACAGCAGTGGCCAATGAAGGTTATGAGTTGGATAAGGTCATGGCTGGCGAAACATCAGTAGCTATGACAGCTGGAGCTGACCGTACCTATACAGGTACATATCAGGCTAATGCCAGTGTAACCTTTGTTGTTACTTTCAAAAAGACCGAACAGCCACAAGAAAAGGTCACTGTGACTTATGCAGCTCCTCAGAATGGACAATTCTCTGTGAAGAACGGCTCAGATGCAGTTGTTACCGGTTCTACTGTGGACAAAGGCTCTACTCTTTCTTTGACAGCCGTAGCTGATGAAGGTTATGAGTTGGATAAGGTCATGGCTGGCGAAACATCAGTAGCCATGACAGTTGGAGCTGACCGTACCTATACAGGTACATATCAGGCTAATGACAATGTGATATTTACTGTCAGCTTCAAACCTATTCAGAAGATGTACACCGTTACTGTGAAGGCCACAGAAAATGGTACTATTGTTCTGAAAAATAGCGAAGGGCAAGAAGTTGTTTCTGGTTCAAAAGTGGAAGAGGGTAGTATGATAACTGTTGTCGCTACTCCGAATGAAGGATTTGAGCTGAAAGAACTTAAGGCTAATGATACGGATATTTTCGTAGCAAAGACATTCAAGGTAGAAAAGGATACGGAGGTAACAGCCCTATTCTCTCAGAAGGTGATAAAGTATACCGTTGTGGTTGCTCCGACCGAAAATGGTAGTGTTAGCCTGAAAGACATGCAGGGCAATCCTGTTGCTTCGGCTTCTCAGGTAGTGGCTGGTACAGAGCTGGAAGTAGTAGTGACTCCTTCGAAGGGATTCAAGTTAGAAAGCTTGTTGGCCGGGAAAGAGAATATTACTGAGACGAAGAAGTTCGTTGTAAACAGCAATGTTACTGTAGTAGCAAGGTTTGTTTTGGACGACTCTGTCGAAGCTGTTGCTTCTGAAAGTGTTCGTGTTTATCCGAATCCGGCAACTGACTATGTTTTGGTAGAAGCCAATGCAGATGCTCAAATCCGCTTGCTGTCAATGAATGGTCGCACACTGATCTCTGCTCGAACCAGTGCAGAGGGCTTTGCTCGTATCGATCTGAGTTCGATAGCTGCAGGTACTTATCTGCTGACGATAGACGGAGCTGTAAGAAAGCTTATCGTGAAGTAACAATCAATCTAACGGGGCTGTGGCAAAATTTAATTTTGCCCACAGCCCCATTTAGATGCGTTAGAATGCGCAAAATGCAAGGCACTAATACTGAGGCTGAAGGGAGCATACCGGAGTATGGAACCGAAGCCGAATGTCGCAAGTAACACAGCTGTTTGCGTATTACGACACATCGCCATGGTGAAGCCGGGGTGACGAGACAATGCGTTCTCGTTACCCCGGCTTTTTTTTATGCAGTGAGTATTGTGCACCACGACACTCTCAAAAAGAGAGTCAATAGGGAGAGAAAAACGAAGAGATAATATCCTATTTTCCGCTCTTAAAACAGATAAGTTCTGTAAAAACTCACTCCTCGATAAAATCCAGAAAAACAGAAGAAAAGGAGATCATAGAGACAAGTGAATGCACCTCTTTTTATGAGTTCTTATTGACCTTCCAGAATGTCGATGAATAGAGCGTTCTGGAGAGGTCAAAATTCTCTCCTGAGAGAAATTTTGCTAACACGGGAGAGAGCATTCGTTTCCTCAGGAGATAATTTTTGTTCTCTCCTGTGTTAGTAAAAAGCGACTCCTATGAGTATCAAAAAAGAGAGGGAAAAACGAACTAAAAAGCCACTAATTTGAGCGAAAAGACAGTCTGATCCGATAATACAAATAAGAGTAGTAATACAAAATATAACGTTGCCTGTGAAGATTACATCAATACATTTAGCAAGCTCTGTGCAATACTCTTATTCTGAGATTTTGTCGAAAGACCATGTAGATTTTCAGTGAAAGGTCTGGAGAGGGCCTTTTGAGCTTGTGCAACGGTTTCTACAAATGCCTTTCTGCGTGGTAACTGGACCGAACCAGCGGTGCTGACTCTATGTGTCGGAAGCCTTTCTCCAAGCCAATCAGGCGAAGGCGTTCGAACTGCTCCGGTCGAATATATTCCTCTACTGGCAAGTTGCGTCTGGAGGGTTGTAGGTATTGGCCGATGGTGATCACGGAAACACCGACAGAGAGCACGTCATCCATCAACTCGCAAACCTCTTGCTCCGTTTCGCCTAATCCCAGCATGATCCCAGTCTTGGTTGTGACACCAGCGGCTGCAATATGTGCCAGTACGTGCAGGCTGCAATCATAGGTTGCCACATGTCTTACCGAGGGAGTTAGTCGCCGAACCGTTTCCATATTGTGCGATATGATATCTGGCTTGGCTGCTATAATGAGGTCAATGAGGTCTGTTCGACCTCGAAAATCGGGTATCAGTACCTCTATGGTCGTATTGGGGCAGGTTGCCTTGATTTGTCGAATCGTATTTGCCCAATGGTTCGCCCCATAGTCGGGGAGATCATCTCGGTCTACACTGGTAATCACCGCATGTTTGAGCTTCATCAGCTCGATGCTACGTGCTACATTGGCTGGCTCGTTAGGGTCGAGAGGCAAGGGCTTGCCAGTATTGGTGTTACAGAATCGGCAAGCTCTGGTGCATATATCTCCGGCAATCATAAAGGTGGCCGTGCCACGGCTCCAGCATTCGCCCATGTTGGGGCAACGACCACTGGAGCAGATCGTATGCAAGCAATGCTTGTCTACTATGTCTTTCGTGCGGGCAAAGTGGTCGTTTGCACTCAGACTGATTTTGAGCCACTCAGGTTTGCGCAGAGGGCGTTTTCTGGGCCCTTGCAGAGGTGTTTCTTCTGTGGTCATTAGAGGTTGTCGAAAAGATAATTGGCCATGCGAGTATACAGGTGTAGACGGGTATTGCGCCCCGGTATACTATGATTTTTATCAGTGTATATTGCCTGCTCGAAAGGTATGCCTGCCTCTACCAATAGATTGGTGAGATTCATTGTATTCTGCAGGTGTACATTGTCATCGGCAGAGCCATGGATAACCAATAGTTTGCCACGAAGTTGATTGGCAAAGCGAAGAACGGAGGCTTCGTCGTATCCTCGCCCGTTTTCTTGTGGAGTGCGCATATACCGCTCTGTGTATATAGTATCATAGTAACGCCAATCGGTTACGGGGGCTACAGCTATCCCCAGCTTGAAGGTTCCCTCTCCTTTGCACAGACTCATCAGAGTGTTGTACCCTCCATAGCTCCAGCCCCATATCCCTATACGAGAGGCGTCTATATAGGGTAGTTTCCCTAATTCTTTGGCTGCGCTTATTTGGTCTTGTGTCTCCAATGTGCCGAGTTTGAGGTAGTGACATTTACGCCAATCTTCTCCTCTGGCGGCAGTGCCTCGTCCGTCCACGCAGGCTACAACGATCCCATTGGCTGCGAGGTATTGTTCCCAATCGAGTCGGAAAAGATCTGCCACCTGTTGCGAGTTAGGACCACTATATTGCACCATGAGGAGTGGATATTGTTTGTTCGGGTCGAAGTCAAGAGGCTTCACTATCCATGCATTCATATCCTGTCCGGCTCCATTTTTCACTTTGATAAATTCTTTCTTGGCCAATTCGTAGCCCTGCAATTTCTTCCTTAGAGCTGCATTGTCTTGCAGGATACGTAGAGGTTTATTGGGAGTCTTCGTCCTGTACAGAGCAACCTCCAAGGGAGTATCGATGCTACTATGATTGTTGATGAAAAAGGAGAAGTTACCGCTGAACCGGGCATGATTGTTACCCTTGGCATTACTCAAGCATAGTGTTTTCCCTTTCGGATCTACACGGTAGACTTCCCTACGCAACGGACTTTCTTTGGCTGCTTGGTAGTAGATGTTTCCTTGCCCATCCATTCCGTAGAAGCGTGTCACATCCCATTCTCCCTTGGTTATTTGCCGTTGCATTATCCCTTTGGCATTGTATTGATAGAGATGTTGCCATCCATCTCGTTCGGAGAGGTACACAAAACCATCGGCAAGTAGAAGGATGGAGCTTATGGCTTGCTCGTCTATATATCTCTCATTCTTGTCTTCGAGTATCAGTTTTGCTACCAGACTTTTGGGATGTACATAATACATCCGCAAGAGATTCTGTTGTCTGTTGAGGGTGACAACAGCCAATTCATCCGATTTGTAAGTAAACTGTAGCCGTGGAATATAGATGTCTGCCATATTCGGTAGTTGCACCGTCTTAGTAGAGCGATTGTCTATGTTGTACAGATGTACGGAGAGGCGGCTGTTTTGCTCCCCTGCCTTGGGGTATTTATAACGATAGGCTTCGGGATAGAGCTTTCCGGCTGGGGCATACATGGGCATGGCATATTCTTTCACCAGACTTTCATCGGTGCGACCATAGGCCAGAAAAGAACCATCCGGGCTGAAACTCATCAATTTTGTCTGTCCAAATTCTTCTTCGTAAACCCAATCGGTTTGTCCGTTGATTATCTCATTCTTCTTGCCATCGGTCGTCACAGCAACTTCTGTGTCGAAGTCGAATTTTTTGATATAGATATTGTTGTCTCTCACAAATGCGACCATACGACCATCGGGGCTGAATGTCGGGATACTGATTTGCCCTCCTTGCTCCGAAAGCGGTTTCACAAGTTTGCGTCTGACATCATAGTCATAGACTTCTGCTGTGTAGGAGTGTCTGTAGACCGGATTTTTTTTGTTGAGGAGTAAGATATGAGTGCCATTAGGACCTACGATGTAGTCATCGAAGTGATCAAAGGAACAGTCTTTGGCCGAAGTAGTACTGAAGAGCGTATCCACGACTTTGCCTGTGGCGAATTCATAGCGTACAATAGCTGTATTGTCTTTTGTCTTTTCTGTGTAGAAGGTATCTCCCATGGGGCGGAATGTACCTCTGGCTCCCAATTCTTGAAAGTCCCCTCCGGTAATTTCGCTTAGGGTTATTCTCTTCTTCTGTTGAGCTGAGAGAGGCAATACAGCGATCAGGCCCACAAGAGCCATGACTATGAATGTCTGTTTTTGTCTTGTCATATCTTGGTTTTGCTTTGGTTTCTTTCGATGTTCGACTTTGTTTTCTTCTTAGGTACGTTTGGCAGACTCTGTGCTGTCTTGAGGAACAGAAGAGGGGAGCTTATCGGTCTCATTGAGAGTACGTTCTGTTTTCTCTTTACCTGCTGCTTCTTCTCCGGACTCAAACTCTCTATTGTCCTTTTGATGCTCTGTTGTTGCTTCCTTGATTTCTCTGTTATTCGTCCTTCCTTCGTCCGGTTTTTCCTCCGTGGCGTTTTTCTCCTTGGTTGGTTGCAGGGCCTGCTGCTTTGCTGCTCCAGTCTGCTGTTTCATTTTTACCAACTCTGCGGCTGGTATGACACTAAATTCGGTACGTCGATTCAGTTGGTCTGCTATCTGCTGTCGATCACTCGACAAAGACTGAATGAGAGAGTCTGTCAGGATTGTTCCCTCAGGCAGAAAGTCGTATGTCTTGGCCAATCCTTTGCTTATGCTGCGGGGTCGCTGTTTGCCGCAGCCGATGGGATACAGCCGGGTAGAATCAATTCCTTTGGAGACAAGATAGTCGCACACCGATTTGGCTCTGCGATCGGAGAGATCCAAATTGTATGCATCCGATCCCTTGCGGTCTGCGTGAGATGTCAGGCGTATGGAAATATCCGGATTGTCGTTTAGGATTTCTATTAGTTCATCCAAGCTTTTCTTGCTTTCTGGGCGTAGCGAAGCTTTATCGAAATCATAGAAAATATCTTTGAGAGCTTCGGGTGTCAGACGAGATGCGAGGTAAAAATCGACATAGTACACCTCGTCTTGCCGAGCAGTGTCGGTCTGGATACGTGCATAGCGGTTGAGGAAAGAGGATGCTCCGGCGAGCATGACGTATTCGGAGGCTCCTTCGACAGCTATCCTGTATGAGCCATCGTCTTTGGTGTAGACCAAACCTTTCCCCACAGGGCCTTTGTCTCCCACGATGCGTAGCTCTGCTTGAGGGATCGGTTCCCCTTCTCGGTCATAGACATAGCCCTCTATATAGAGGCGAATTGCAGGACGGTAAAATTCGTACAAGTGTGGTCGAGCCAAGGCATCATTTCTTGTAGAAGAGAATAGACCGCTCTCGGCTATGGGGTCATCGGAAGACCGTTCCGTAGGATCGAATACAAAACCGAAATCATCAGCAGAAGAGTTGATTGGAGGAGCCAGATGTGTCACATCCCAGTGCCCAACAGAGTCGAGTGTGGCACAGAAAATATCCAATCCACCAAGCCCCGGATGTCCGTTCGAGGCAAAATAGAGAGTCGAGTCTGTGGCCATATAGGGAAAAAGTTCGTCCCCTATGGTATTGATGTCTGTTCCGAGATTTTCCGGAAAGCCAAATCCCTCCTGAGTGATAGCTGCGCGATAAAGGTCTTTCCCCCCACGGGAGCTTCCTCCTTCGCTTACGAAGTACAGCCATTTACCATCAGGGCTTGGTGCCGGGTGTGCTGCCATTCTCAGGCTGTCGCTCCACAGTTCCACAGCTGTGCCGCTACTCCATCCACCATCTCCCGATGCTTTGGAGCTATATATTTTGGCAGTACGAGAGTATAACTCATTTTGCTCGGCATAGGTGTAGTAGAGGGTTTTGCCATCCGAGCTAAGAGCTGGTGTGCCTTCGTCCTGATCAGTATTGACCCCACCAGGTAGAGAGTCAGCTTTGCTGTATTTCTCTTTGTTATCCCTTTTGGTGTAATAGATATTGTTAGGGTTGAGGCCGGTGATATCGCTGGGGCTAATAGAAGGGTCTTTGCTTCTGCTGGAGGAGAAGTATATGGCGGAGCCGTCGGGAGCATAGGTGGCGGAGAAGTCTCCTCTGGGCGAATTGAGCAGCGGGGATTTGCGTATGCTATAGATCGCAGTTTTTTGTCCTGACGTTGCTATCCGGCAGCCTTCCTCTCCGAGTATTCGTCTGGGATCCTGTGGGTGAGCAAGGGCGAATTGGGCATAGTATTTCTGTGCATCCTTATATCTGCCCAAGCCGTGAAAGGAGTTGGCTATGCGCAGGTAGAGCAAACTGTCGGGGTATCTGTATCGCAGAGCAGACTGGTAGGAAGATAGGGCCTTGTTCATTTGCCCCAGACGACTGTAATTCTCTGCGGCATGCCAAGCCAGATAGGCTCGTTGCTCTCGTTTGTCTTTGCGAGTGCGTTTGTAGAGGATGTTGTAGTAGTTTGCTGCCTTATGATACTCTCCATTGTGTTCGGCTTTCTCCGCATCACCGATCTTTATGCTCTTGCAACTGAGCACCGAAGCGAGCAGGAGCAGGCAACAGCAGATATGGTACAGCTTTTTCACAATCGTTAGGCTATTCCGATCAGTTTGTGTAACTGGATACTCAGCTGCCAGCGCGGATGCGCCAGGCAGTATTCTATACATCGTTTCAGGGCTTGTGGATCTGCCATATCACCTTTAGGTTGAGTCTGGAAAACCGGGCTTACGCAGTAGTGATGAGCAGCAGGCAGGAGACTTTCGTGTGGGGGAAGCTCTCCTGTTGCTTCTATCAAAAAGCGCCATTCACTCACTCCTTTGGGGAAGATCCGGGCAAGCAGAGACCAATCGCGATGCTTTGGGCTGCAACTGATATAATCCAGTCCTTGTGGAAGAGTATGGGTGCCGTTGGTTTCAATAGCTTGGTAGTAGCCTAGAACGGCAAAGTAGGCAATATGTTCATCAGTGAGTTGTAGGCTGGGCTCGCCCCCTGTCCATATCATTTCCCGAGAGGGGTATGTGGCTATTGCTTGGGCTATCTCGTGGACTTGCATAGGACGACCATGGGCAAAATCCGTATCGCAAAAAGAGCAATCAAGGTTGCAGCCGGAAAGTCGCACAAAAACGGATGGCCGACCGCTGCGTCCGCCTTCGCCTTGCAGGCTGTAGAATATCTCTTTTACGAGCAATGGCTTCATCTTCTTACAGAGAATAGGTTGCCGAACATTTAGCTGTTTCTTCTACTCGGCAGCTGTGCAGGGTCACCCGACTGCCTTGCAACAAAGATGGAGCTATATCTTCGACCAGATAGCGAGCCATATTCTCTGCTGTCGGGTTAAAGGGAACGATCACGATGTCCTGTGGTACAATGGCTTGAAGTTGCTCCAATAGCGGATCTTCCTGCCAGATCATGAACTTATGATCCCATTCACGCTCCAGATAGGCACAGAGGGTGGATTTGATTGTGCCGAAATCAATCACCATACCCAGCTCGTCTATTTCGTCCGAAATGCAGCAGAAGTGTATGCGATAGTTGTGACCATGCAAATGTTTACACTTGTGTTGGTGCCCCACCACTCGGTGCCCCATGCTGATGTCGTGGTATCGTTCGGCTGTAATCATTGGTTTGTAGCGTATTGTTCAGCTGCTGAAAAAACGCTCCCGTCTATTCCCAGAAGCTCCCAAAGATACGGTTTTTGCCCCTAATCATGGGATTGATGCAGAGTTGAGGTTTGATATGTGAGACAAGTAGAGGCGACAAGTGAGCTTCGGAGGAAAAGATGAATAAGCTTTCCGTTGGTTCAGCAATTCGTGTCAATCACGGCTGACTTACCAACGCATACTTGAAGAATAGCCCTTGGTAGACAGTAATATGAACTTCTTTGTTTAGCAATGGTCCGAATTGCTCTGCTTTCCCCTCGAATCTATATTGTTCGCCTCTGTTTTCTACTGAAATCCTCACAAAGCGTTTGTCTCTACTTTGCTCCTCCTCGCTTAAAACAGCTTTCCCCTTGAAGACAATTTCATGATACAGGGCATTTATATTGGAATACAAGCTCGGTTGGGAGAAATAGATACAAACAATCATCATTATGAATACAGTCCACCATTTTAGCCCTATATCTGGGGGAGTGCCGAATGCTCCATACAATTTGAAGTTTCGAAGCATCTTGCTAAAAGTATTGTCTCCAGTAATAAAAATTAAATACAACAACCATGGTGCAATGACAAGAAGTAAGCTTATTAACCATGTATAAACAATTGGAATTTCAGATAGAAATAACTCTTCTTTCGCCACATTGGATATGATTAAAATGGCAAGCCAAAATAGGGTAAATCCTAATAGGAAAAGGAGACTCCTAACAATCAGCTGCGTAAATTTTAGAGGCTGTTCTTGCTCTGCTTTCCGGGCTATTGATTTTTTGAATTTCATTTGTCGGGGATTTTTCTAAATGTTGAGAAACTACTTCAGATAAAAAGGATGCAGCCAATAATCCGTAATAGGTTCGAGTATATTTCTTCTAGGCTGAACTTCGGGCTCTATCGTTCTTTTCCTTCTAACGATATAATTAAATAATCCGACGAGAGACTGTTTTTGTGAAAAAACAACAATTGACATTTGTGTAGCCAACAAATCGAAATCTTTTGTCCCATTTTCTCTCTCATTTTTGTGTCGTTATGGAGATAAGATATGAAAAAATGACCGAAGGTTTCTTCAATTACATTCTTATTTGAATGTATTGTTTGGGAGAAATGCTTGTCTATCCGCAATAGGAAGCTGTTGTGTATCATCAAATTCGTTACAAATATAGCTGATGCAAGAATGGAATAGAAGTTTCTAATCTCTACTCGAGAAACTCCTAACAAGCAATCTTGGGATCGATCGAGAAACTCCGGTCGGCAATGCTGGTTTTGCGAGGGGTGAGGTGTCTCTGCCCTATTACATCCTCTGGTTTCAATTCCTTCTCCCAATTCCTGCTTTTGCGAAGTCTGGCAAGAGGCTCGCTAAGAAGGTCTTTTGAGGGAGTGAGAAACAATTCCAGAGGACTTTTATCGAGGCTCCCGAATCTTTCCTGTTTCATGGTTTTAGATTATTGGTAAATTTGTCGCCAACAAGTTTTTTAGTCAACCTTTATCTAATCAACCAACCTTTATAAGATACTGAATGATGAAGAAGATTATTCTCTTGACGCTGGCCTCTCTGTTAAGTATATGGGCTGCAGTGGCCGGGCCGATAGATTCGGAGCGTGCGAGCTTGATTGCTACACGCTTGTTTGAACAAATGGAGAAGCCTTCACCTTTGAAGAAAAACATAACTTCAAAAGGAGAAATAAGGCTGACACATACCGTGATGATGGATGCGGATATACAAGCCGCCGGATTTGGCTCTATGGGTGAGTCGCTTACGCCTTGTTTCTATGTATTCAACCGTGGTGATAATGCCGGTTTTGCTCTTGTCGCCGGGGACGATTTAGTTCCGGAAATACTGGCTTATTCCGACAGAGGACAAATTGACATGGAGCAATTGCCGGACAATTTAGCCTTTTTCCTCCGTCTTTATCAGCACGAAATACAGACTATTATAGCTTCCGGAATTGATGTGTCTACCTTTTCCTCCTTTGAGTATCCTGATCTGCCTGAGGCTGTACTGCCATTGATGGAGACCGGTCCATGGGAGGGCAAAGCCATCCGTTGGAATCAGCTTGCACCATACAATATGCAACTTCCCGAGGGGGCCATCTATACTGGTTGTGTGGCGACAGCAGTGGCACAATTGATGCGTTATTATACTTGGCCGGAAAAAGGACAGGGAAAGAACGAGTATACGGATTATTATGGGAACGAGTATTCCGTAGAATTGGGCCAGACCTATGACTGGGAGAATATGCCGGGAACTGTAGACGAGAAGAATGCTCCTAAGGAACAACGTTTGGCTCTAAGTGCATTGATGCGTGATGTCGGATTATCTATCAATACATCCTATTCGAATAGAGGAAGCTATGCCTACACTCCCCCCGTGATACGAGCTCTAAGGAACAATTTTTTCTACAAGAAGAGCATAAAGATGCTTGACCGTCACACTACCACCGCCTATGAATGGCAGAAAATTGTGCGTACTGAGTTGAGCAAGAAAAGACCCTTATACTATGCCGGTGCAGACAGAACATCTGGTCATGCCTTTATTTGTGATGGCTATAAAGCTGATGGTACCTACCACTTCAACTGGGGCTGGAGTGGATTGTCTAATGGATATTTCCGCCTGACACTTCTAGCTCCTCTGCAGTTGGGAGCAGGGGCCGGAAACGGTACCTTCACCATACTGCAAGAGATTATTGTCGGTCTTGAGCCAGACAAGGATGGAGCAGATGACAAGTTTGGAGATTGTGATTTCCGTCTCAATGACATGCATAAGGTGAGAGATGCAGGTCAAAAAATAGAAGGAGAAGCACGAATAACTTGCATCAACGAATTCAAGCCTAATTTCCTTTTCGGTGTCCGTATAACAGACTCGGAAGGAAAAAGCACTGACCTGCAAGCTTACGAAAAAGAACTGACCGTCAATTATAAATATTCTATCAGTATCCCTTATAAATTCGACACAGAGTTACTCAAGCCAGGTACTAATAAGGTGACTTTCATCACCAAACGTACTGATGTCCCTGGAGCTGATTGGATACCATTGCTTTCCTACGCAGATATTCCTCATCCTTATTATTACATAGACAAGGCTGACAAGTTGAATATCAGAGTGGTCGGAGCCAGACAATTTGATGTAAAAATCGAAAAGGTTGAGAGTGACCTCCGTTCGTATGGGCCGAGTACGATAGATGTATTTTTTACGAACAGCGGAATAGATGAACAGCGAGAGCTATTATTCCTAAAACTGACTCCTAAGGGAGAAAATCAAGCTCTCAAACCATTTTCTTTCAGAGGCCAATTGGCAGAAATTGCACCAAATGGAGCCTCTTCTGTGTTGCATTTGGAAGTAAAAGAGCTAGAAGTCCTGGCAGGTACCTATACTCTTCTTGGCAGATTTGACAGAGAATACGATTGGCAAGAGTTGGGAGAGGTCGAG
Source organism: Porphyromonas crevioricanis (assembly GCF_900167225.1). Taxonomy (GTDB): domain Bacteria; phylum Bacteroidota; class Bacteroidia; order Bacteroidales; family Porphyromonadaceae; genus Porphyromonas; species Porphyromonas crevioricanis. The sequence goes on along the minus strand of NZ_FUXH01000017.1, from coordinate 22,822 downwards.
GTTAGAAATTATTGGGACGAGTATATCTCCAACCCCAAAAGCCGAGAGCAGATGCTCGCATATCCCAATCCAACAACCGGACAAGTAATACTTCGTAATCCGGGAGTAGACATGGTCGATTATGCTCTCTATACCATGGATGGTCGTTTGCTCAGAAGAGGTTTGTTACAGACAACTGAGCAGATTGTCGATTTCAGTGAGTTGCCAGTAGCTGTCTACCTGTTGCGTATAGGACAAGAACAAACCAAGTTGGTGAAGAAAGACTAAGTTCCAACAGATAGAATAGTAAGGCTGTGGTATCCGGCTTCCCTTGTCGAGTTACCACAGCCTTATTTTTTCATAGCTACACGTAGGAGGGGTAGAGAAGGATTGTCTATTTCCTGCTATTGAAACTGATATGTTTTGTAAATTCTTATTCGCGACAAAAAGTGGAGAAAGAGAGAAGAAAAGACTGTACGAACAAACGGATAACCTCCCTTTTTATACGCTCTATATCGATCTTTTGAAATGCCGATGAATAGGCCGTTCTGAGAGGGTCAATTTTCTCTCCTGAGAGAAATTTTGCTAACACAGGAGAGAGCATTTTTTTTCTCAGGAGAGAATTTTTGCTCTCTCCCGTGTCATTCAAAAACACCTCCTGCAGGGATCAAAAAAGAGTAGAAAATCCAAGGTCAAAAAGCTCCAATCTGAGCATAAAAACATTGCTCGTAAGCAACTGAAAGCAATAAAAAGACACACTATTTAACCGGCTTCTTGTAGGATCATATCGGCACTATTGAATGAGGGCACAGCCTTTCGAGGGGGATGTGAGCTCCGTGCTGTAGTTCTCTTTGGACTGGCAATCTAAACACCAAAAATAAAGAAAGAGAGGTACTCTCCGAAAGAATACCTCTCCTCCTGTGAGACTGTCGCACGAATACAGCATTCGCTACACTATTCCTGACGCTCGGGGTTGGTTGGCTATTTGTCTAAATCTGCTCCCTTCTCCTTTGAGCCCTAATGCTTTCGTGATTACTGCATTCTGCAAAGTCCGGCAAAGAATAATTATCTCTCAATACGATCTGCTCGTAGGCGAGGCCGAGAGCCTATGAGAGCATAGAAGAGCATATAGGCCTCACCGGCCAATACCAGAAGCCAAGTGAGATCCCATGAGCCGAGTTTGTCTGCCCAAATTCCTTGAGCGAAAGGCAGGACTGCTCCTCCTACGACTCCCATCATCAAGAGCCCCGTACCCTTAGCTGTGTATTTACCAAGACCTTCCAGAGCCAGACTGAAGATAGCTCCCCACATCACAGAGTGGAAGAATCCGATTGCGATCAATAGCCATGGCTGTTGTATGAGCATAGCCAGCCCGAGCAAAATCATTGCCGAGAGGGATGAGATGCTAAGGAGCACTTTGGCAGAAACCTTGCTTAGGAAGCTACTCAAGAAACGTCCGATGAGCAGGCAAAGCCAATAAACCGTAATCATCTGTGCGGCTTCTGGGCCGGTCATCCCCAAGTCGGATTTGGCGTAGAGATTGAAGTTGCTGCCAATACAAACTTCTACACCGACATAGCAGAAGAGGGCCAAAACACCCAGAGAGAGGTGACTAAATCGCCAAGCTGAGTGTGGTAGCTCTTCTCCCGATGCTGCAGTCGTGTTGGCCAGATTCGGGAGCTCCAATCGACGGATAATGGCATATAGTAGCAGCATAGCCAGGATGAGCACCCCCATTGGTAGAAATATAGACTGTATGTCTACATCGGTGCCGGCCTGCCCACGGAATATGGCATAAGCTACAAAGAGAGGCCCGATAGTGGTCATGATGCTATTGCCTGTGCCTCCTATGTTTTGTCTTTGCACGGGGGATGTCCCTTTGACATCACAGGCGATCAGATACGGATTGACCGAAGCCTGCAAGAAAGTTAGCCCAGTGCCACTAATGAAACTCCCCAAGACAAAAATGAAGTAGCTGAGCGGTATGCGAGCATCCCACAGTGTAAACTCGATTGGTCGGGAGAAGCTGTATCTGTACTGCATGGCAGAGCCGAGGAATATGCAGAAAGCCAGCCCTAAGATTCCTACGCCCATGAGTAAGGTCTTTTTGTAGCCATTACGCTCCAGATAACGAGCTGCCAAGGGGCCTATCAACAAATAGGCCAGGAAAAAGGCAAATACCAGAAGGGTAGAGAATGTATTTTCGTAAGAGCCTGCTGACTGCAGGTAGGCGGACTGTATAGGGACTTGGAACTGTTGGTTGATGCTGGTGATAAATCCGATCAGAGCCATCAACACGACCATGGTGATGAAAGGCCCCAGATAGGAAGTGCGACTGTTTGTACCGGTATCCATGATGTTGCGTTATGATGATTGGTGGAGCCTGCTGTTCGTTGGCTCCCAGAGGTTCTTATTTCTGTTTGATGAGATTGAGGAACTCTTCCCGTGTTTTGGCTTCTTGGAAGGCTCCGGTGAAGTCGCTGGTCGTGGTCAGAGCATTTTGTTTTTCTACCCCTCGCATCTGCATACACATATGCTGCGCCTCGATCACAACGATGACTCCCATTGGGTTGAGTGTATTCTGAATACATTCTTTGATTTGTGTCGTAAGTCTTTCTTGTACCTGCAGACGACGGCTGAATACATTCACGACACGGGGTATTTTGGACAGGCCGGTGATGTATTTGTTGGGAATGTAGCCCACATGTGCTTTCCCGAAGAAAGGAAGCATGTGATGTTCGCAGAGAGAGAAGAAATCTATATCCTTGACAATCACCATTTGGCGATAATCTTCCTTAAACTTGGCACTAAGCAGAATATCCTCAGGAGACTCTTGATATCCGCTGGTGAGGAATTGCATGGCCTTTGCCACTCGTTCGGGGGTTTTGATGAGCCCTTCTCTGCTACGGTCTTCGCCCAGAAGGGTCAGTACTTCTTCGTAATGACGTTGTAGTGCCTCTTGAATAGAGAGGTCTTGTTCGTTTTGCATATAAATTTGAGTGTATCGGTTACAATGAGCAAAAGGAGTCCGGCACACCCTCCCCACAATATACTCTGAGAACAATTGCGAAAAGAAAAAGCAGAAGTCTTTTATGGAAAAGGGATGAGAGAGCCGACCGAGGGGAGAGTGAGTATCCCTCCCCTCGTTCTCCAATGCGATTAGTTGTGATATCTTATGCGGTTTCTTACTACGTATATTTCCTGAGCTAAATCAGGCATACTTTGCTTTAGTTCTTTGGCTACTTTGTGTGCTTCTTCGTGGGAGATAAAGTCTCCTACCAGAAGTTTCCAGAAGGGGGCTTTGTATGTCACATAGCAAACCTCTCCGGGGAAGAGCCGGTTTACTCGACTTGCCCTCGAATAAGCCTCCTGTTTGGATGTCTTTAGATTACCTACATAGACCTGAATACGAAAGCCTCCACGTAGCGAAATGTTTGTCTCGCCATGTAGGATCTGCCCTCCTTGTGGACCGACTGTACCTACTCTCTTGCGAACTTCACTCGGGACAAAGACTATTACTCGCCCCTCGCCCGGCTTGGAAGACTCCAAGGCTTCAAAAATAGAAGCAGGAGCTGTGCTTTGGTCGTTGGTTACTACATTTTGTGCGTATGTAGTCTTCGGGATCCATAGCAAAAGAGCTGTCAAGATGATCGCCGGTATGGGGAAAGTGCTTTTCGAAAGGGACTTCATGACGAGAAGGATGGGGAAATATCGAGTTTTTGTAGCCTTAATCGAAAGCTTTGATGATAGGCATGAATTTGGCAGCCTCCAACGAAGCTCCTCCGATGAGCCCTCCATCTACATCCGGTTTGGCAAATAATTCTTTCGCATTGTCTCCGTTGCAGCTACCTCCATAGAGAATGGAAGTCGAGGAGGCTAACTCTTCTCCGTATTTCAATGCGATGTGCTTACGGATGTGTGCATGCATCTCTTGTGCTTGATCTGCAGAAGCGGTTTTCCCCGTCCCGATAGCCCAAACTGGTTCATAAGCCAAAATCAGATGAGCAAAGGCCGATGATTCCAGATGAAAGAGAGAGGAGGTAATTTGGTCTGCAACTACATCAAGGTAGCTGCCATCTTCTCTTTGCTGGAGAGACTCCCCTATGCAGAAAATCGGTCGTAAACCTGCTGCAAGAGCTCGATCCACTTTCTCTGCCAGCGAGATAGCATTTTCTTGATGATAAGCTCTGCGCTCGGAGTGTCCAATAATGACATAGTCTGCCACAGTGCTGGCAATTTGATTTGCAGATATCTCACCGGTGTAGGCCCCCTTGGTGTGTTGAGAACAGTCTTGGGCTCCAAAACTTAGTTTTTCAGGTAAGTTGGCCGAATCTATTGCTCCCAGAAAGAAAGAAGGAGGGCAGAGGATTACCTTGCAGTTGGGTTGATAGTTTTCCAGCTGAGCCTGGATGTCCTTGATCAGAGACAACCCTTCGGATAGGGTCTTATTCATTTTCCAGTTTGCAGCTACTACATTGCGTGTTTTCATATCTTGCTGTTTTTGTATTGTCTTTCAGTTTCTGTTTAGATCACAAACTTGTAGTTTCAGTGCTCTGTTTTGCTGGGCTTCCTTCGAAAAAGACGTCCCACTGAAGCAAAGATAAGCAGAGCAACCCAAGCCGAGAGTACAGACAGCCGACCCCAAGGTTTGGGGAGGTCTATGGACTCTATATCAGCTTGAAGATGATTCTCCACAAATGCAGATAATCCATTTGCTTCGGGCAGAGATCTGTAGGCATATTTCCCTGTGATTATCCCTTGACTCACAAACAGGATGGAAGGGTTGTCCCTGGCCATTGTTTTGAGTATCGTGGCATCAGCGATATAGATCGGATAGCGTGCAGAGGCTTTGTTGCGCCATGAGTCAATGACCTCCGTATCTGATCCGGAAAGCAGACAAAAATTAGCACCAAGTGATTGGGCGGTGGTATACAGCCGGTTCAGAAGATCGAAAGTCGTTTCGGAGATTTGCGAGAGATTGGGGGAAATTAAGAGTATCAGTCCTTTGTCGGAAGAGTCGGCCGAGGCACCGCCCATATGCAGTATCTGTTCCGTAATATCATCTCCGTGCGGATCAAAGACCGAGAAGTCTGGTACCGGAGGTTGGTAACCTTTGCTCACCAAGCGTTCGTGACGCTCTACGAATGTCCAAGTAGAGTCGGGTAGGGCATCGAGAGTAAATTCTCGGCGTTCTCCCTTCTGCTCATATACGAATACAAACTCGTATTCGTCCGCTTTTTCTCCCGGAGGAATACTCACAATGGCATCTAATCGGGATCCTACTTTGAATGGACGAAAGTCGATCATTGGTAGATAGCGATAATTGACTATCGAGAAGAGGAGTATTCCCACCACAGAAAGAGCGGTCGGGAACCAGGCTCTGGATACAGAGAAAAGGCTCCTTACTCGATGATAGTCGAAAAAGAGAGAGAGAGAGAATAGTAGCAGAATGATATTCTTCCCAAATGTCTGCCAATTGGTCAGCTTGAGGGCATCTCCAAAGCAGCCACAGTCTTTTACGGGATTGGAAATTGCCAAAAAGAGAGTGATGCTCGTCATGAAAACCATCACGATCAAAAACAGCCGGGAAGAGCACTTCTTATATACCCCCATCAGGGCTATAGCTCCAAGGAAAAATTCAAACGAAGCGAGAGCCATGGCCGCTGCTACTGTAAGAGGGAAGGAAACCGATAGCCCGAATATGCCGAAGTATTCGCCTATCTTGATGGCTCCTCCCATGGGATCTACTGCTTTTACAAAACCGGAGAACAGGAATGTGAGGGCCAGTAGCAGGCGAGATATTTCGGCTATTGTGGTACGTAGTTTGTTCATAGTGTCAGGTCAATGAGGGCGAAGATCGCATAGTTTACCATATCCATATAATTGGCTTCTACGCCTTCGCTTACTAAGGTCTCACCGCCGAGATCTTCGATTTGCTTTGTCCGTAGTACCTTAGAGAGGATGAGATCTACAAAAGAGGATACACGCATTTGTCTCCATGCTTCTCCATAGTCATGATTTTTGGCCAGCATCAAATCCAATACGGCTTTCCCTTTGAGGTCATAGTACTTCAGAGCTTGCTCATTAGTCGTTGTTATAGGACCTTCTTCTATGCCCAATTCTAGTTGAATGAGGGCGATCAGACCATAATTGACTATACCGACAAATTCAGACTCTATCCCCTCGTTGATTTTGCTTTTGCCTTGCAGCTGTATGCTGCGTATGCGGTTAGCTTTGATGTAAATCTGGTCTGTGAGGCTTTCAGGACGCATGATACGCCAAGCAGCTCCGTAGTCGTGCAGCTTTTTCTCGAAAAGCTGTCGGCAGGAGGCTAAGACCTGAGTAAATTGAGTTTCTGTATTAGGCATGACTTATCGCTAGTTTTGTTTGTGGCTATATCGCTTACTAATCCAGCAAGGCGAAATCCAATACTTCGTCTATTCGGTCTACGAAGTGGAAAGTCAGACCATCGAGATACTTGGGATTGATCTCATCGATGTCTTTCTTGTTTTCAGTACAGAGTACGACATTGGTGATCCCACTTCTTTTGGCTGCGAGCATCTTTTCTCGTATACCACCCACGGGCAATACTTTCCCACGGAGGGTAATCTCCCCTGTCATGGCCAGATGAGAGCGTACACGACGCTTGGTGATAGCCGACACAATGGCTGTTACCATTGTGATTCCGGCCGAAGGCCCGTCTTTTGGTACAGCTCCTTCCGGCACATGTATGTGTAGTTGATATTGGTCGAAGAGAGTTTCTTCTATCCCTATTTCCAAGGCATGTGCCCGAATGTAGTCCAAAGCCAGAATCGCAGATTCTTTCATCACATCGCCCAGATTGCCCGTGAGGGTTAGTTTGGGTTCTTTGCCCTTGTGCAAACTGGCTTCTATAAATAGAATTTCTCCTCCTACTTGAGTCCATGCTAAGCCGGTCACTACCCCAGGTAATTCATTGCCCTGATACTTGTCTCGGCTATATTTGGGCGCACCGAGGTAGTCGGAGAGTCTATTTGGTTCTATCCGAAGGGGGTAGAATTCATTTGTGGCTACTTGTTTGGCAATCTTTCGGAAAAGCGTGGCAAGCTGCTTGTCCAAGCCTCTCACTCCGGATTCCCTAGTATAGTCTTCAATGATCTGCTCTATTGTTTTTTTTGATAATCGTATTTGCTTCTTTTCAAACCCGTGATTGAGCAATTGTTTGGGTACTAAATGCCTCATCCCGATTTCTATCTTTTCTTCTGGGATATAGCCGTTTACCTCTATTAGCTCCATTCTGTCGAGCAATGGTTGAGAGATGTTGCCCAAGTTGTTGGCTGTAGCTATAAAGAGCACCTGAGAGAGGTCGAAGTCAACATCGAGATAGTTGTCATGGAAGGCGGTATTTTGCTCTGGATCGAGTACCTCCAGCAAGGCTGCAGCCGGATCTCCTTTGAAGTCTCCACTGAGTTTATCTATTTCGTCCAGTATAAAGACAGGATTCATGGAGCCTGCTTTCTGCATATTTTTGATGATCCGGCCGGGCATTGCTCCTATATAGGTGCGTCTATGTCCTCGTATTTCGGCCTCATCATGCACTCCTCCAAGAGAGATTCGAACATATTTTCTGTTTAGGCTCTCTGCTATGCTTTTTCCCAAAGAAGTTTTCCCTACTCCAGGAGGACCATAGAGGCAGATGATAGGAGACTTCATGTCTTTTTTGAGTTTGAGTACTGCCAAGTGCTCAATGATGCGTTCCTTGACTTTCTCCAGACCGAAATGGTCTCTGTCAAGGACTCGCTCAGCACGTTTGAGGTCGAAGTTGTCTTTGCTGGATTTGCCCCAAGGCATTCCGATCAGAGTCTGCAGGTATTGCAGCTGTATGGAGTAGTCTGGGCTTTGCGGTGCGATGCGCTCCAGCTTGCGTAGCTCACGCTCAAAAGTCTCAGCCACCTCAGAGGGCCATTCTGTTGTCTGGGCTTTGTTTCGAAGTTCGGCTACATCCAAATCGTTGATGTTACCACCCAGCTCTTCTTGTATGGTTTTGATTTGTTGCTGTAGGAAGTATTCTTTCTGCTGCTTGTCCATCTCCTCCCGTGTTTTCATCTGGATGGAGGCTTTCAGCTCCAGCATTTCTATCTCTTTGTGCAGCAAATAAAGAAGTCTGTAACCGCGATCTTTAAGACTATCTATCTCCAGCAACCCTTGTTTAGTAGCAGTAGAAACAGATATGCCGGCTGAGGCAAAGTTGATGCGGTAGAGGGGGTTTCTATTCCTTTTGAGAGCTGATATGATTTCTCTCGGTACATCCATATTGGATAATGAGAGCATCTTTAGTGTCATATCCTGTATCGTGGAGACCAGAGCTTCAAACTCTTTGTCTCCGTTCTTCCCTACAGGAGGCAGTTGTTCCTCAAGGAGCTCTACCTGTCCTTTGAGGAAAGGCGATTGATGTGTCAGCTTTTTGAGTCGGAAGCGTTGGTGTCCCTGTATAATGCCTGTTGTGTTGCCATCCGGCATTTCGATGAGTTTCACCAGCTGGGAGATCACTCCCACGGAGTATAAGTCGCTTTCTGAAGGATCTTCTACTTCCGCATTTTTCTGTGCAATGGAGCCGAAAAATCCGCCATGTCTCTCTATGTGACGGACGAGGCGCATGGACTTCTCTCTCCCGACAAGTATGGGTACTGCTACACCAGGGAAGAGAGTCATGTTCCGCATGGCTAAAATGGGAATCTCATCGGGGATTTCGGCCGGATCTATCTCGAAAGCCTCATCCGCTTCACACATGGAAAGCACGGGGAAAAACACCGGGTAGCTGTCCTCTTCGTCGTCGTTGAAAACGTTGGTATAATTGTCTGACATTTTTTCTTCCTGTCTATATAAACTGTCTCTTCCTCGATACCATACGATTTGTGGTAACCTTCAGTTGTGAGATTTTCCATAAAACCGCTCGATGGCGAATATCTCGGAACATAACATTGACCTACTGAGACCATGCGAGGAGAGCCCAAGGGTCGGAGCGAACATACTCAATTCAGTTGAGTAGACCCGACTGCTGAGGGTAACACCGCGGGGCACAATAAGGCAATGTTCTGGCAAAAGTACAATTTTCCAGTGAGCTAACTTATTGGCACTTAAGAGGTGCACGCTCCTATACCTTCCGATGTGGTAAGCATATCGTTTCTCTGTTTCGGTTTATGGGCTGAAGTCTGTGTTGGATGTCAGAAGAATAGAATCGGATATTTGTCTTCGGAGAGGTTTTGAGACAAGGCCTCAGAATGCCGATAGATAGAGACTATTGCATATTGATGCTATTGTAGTCAGTGGTATTCTTCTTCGAGAAGAGTAAGGCAGATGTAGATGCTTTGAGTTTTTTCAAAAACAAAAGAATTACCCAAAAGAGGTAGTACATATCGATTCTTGATCTATCCAATCAATGATAGAGGCCCCGAAAGAGGAATGAATTTACATCCCAGATAATTCCCTTCGCTTTTAGAAAAGAAATCATCCCCGTCTACCGCATTTAGATATGCGATATGTACTCAATATTGACATATACACAGCAAAAGGATAGTTTCTATGCCATTATGTGTGGGTATAATATTTTATTATAAATTTGCCGAGAGATCCTCCGAGATAGATGGCGAAGCGTAGCCTTGTTCTGGGATCTCTGCTCTTCGTATGAGGGGTTTTCTTCTCCCTTATGGTTCTCTGGCTGAGGAAAAGCTTTCGTTTTTGACGAAGATATTACGTGATGAATCGGTAATTAAATCAGTTTAAGTTTCAATCTTAAAAAAGAACGAGTAGAATGAAGAAAGTTTTCGTTGTATTGTCAATGCTCTCAGTAGTGCTATTGGCAGGTTTTGCAACTTCTTGTAAGAAGGATGACAAGGGTAAAGAAGATGACAAGGTTAAGAGCCTTAGTGTGGACGATGCTACAGTGAAGATCGGTGAACAAGTGACCCTGAAGGTGACTGTGGATCCTGCTGGTGCCAAGTTAGCTTTCAATAGCTCTGATTCCAAGATTGCCACTGTGAATGACAAGGGAATTGTGACGGGTGTAGCCAAAGGTGAGGTAACCATTAAGGTGAAAGCAGGGAAGAAGGATGCGTCCTGCAAGGTGATTGTGACCGAATCTTCTACTGTTAATTATGACAAGGATCGCGTTATAAGAGGAGCCTATTTCCCCAAACATGGCAGTATGGTAGATCAAAAAGATGAAATCTTTGCTGCAATGGGGGATCTCAAATTTGAATATAAACCTGGGAAGGACGATGGAAAGTATGTGTGGCCTTTCCAGATAAAAGAGGGAGTCAGACCAGAGGCTTTTTTGCTTTTGACTTATGTACACAGTCACCCTAAGGTTGAGAAGCCTTTCTTTGTCGGTGAAACCTTCGTTGACAAGGGGTCTTTTGATCCTGATCAAGTAAAGGCTGGCTTTGCTGCTGCTTTTGGGTTTAACAAGGACGCAAAGCCCGTGGAAGTATCTGTAGACCAAGGGGGGAAGAAAGTTCCGGGTCTTATCGCAAATAACCCTCAGTTGGATATGAGTCTCCTCATGACAGTCGAACCCATGGAAAAGGATCCAAATAACCCAGGTATCGAGAATTTTGATTACATCTATGTGGAATTCCGCTATGAACAGTATGATCCTAATGCAAAAACTAAAGCAGCAAAGGTATTGCCTCTTTCGCTCAACAAGTGGAATCGTATGTGATCTCTTTTGAGAGGAAACATCTTTAAGACTGTAATTTCTCGGGGAAGCCGTCCTTGTCACTAAGGGTGGCTTTCCTTTTTATTTTGCTAAGCTTCTTTCGAAACTTACTTTTGTCGAGACTTGGCAAAAGACTTGAGGCAATGAAAATCCTGATCATTTCTACTTCGGATAAGGAGGGTGGAGCTGCCATCGCCGCAGCACGATTGACTTCTGCCCTTTATTCCTCTGGTGTAGATGTACGAATGTTGGTTATGCACGCTGAAACTCCCGATGGGTTATTGGGTGAGATTTGTGACACTCCCCTCAAGAAGTGGGAGCAACGGATAGTGTTCTATCTGGAGCGTGCGGAAATATATTTACGCAATGGGAGAGATCGTGGCAAACTGTTTCATGTTTCTACAGCTCGTTGGGGATTTGATTTGAATAGTCACCCTTTGGTAGAATGGGCTGACATCATACATCTTCATTGGATCAATCAGGGCTTTTTGTCTTTAAAAGGTCTGGCCGGTTTGTCTCGAAAAGGCAAGCCTGTTGTCTGGACTTTGCATGATCTTTGGCCAGCTACGGCAATCTGCCATCATCCGAGAGACTGTAATCGTTTTGCTCAAGAGCCGGCTTGTGGCTACTGTCCGCAAATCAATAGCCACAGAGAGAATGACCTGTCACGACAAATCGCACAGCAAAAGAAGCGAGTGTTTGTTTCTCTTCAACCGATAATCGTTGGTTGCAGCCATTGGATAAAGGAGCGGGCAGCTACTTCGTCTCTTTTATCTACCTCCAATTTTTATTCAATCCCCAATCCGATTGATACGGGCTTTTTTCATCCTATTCCAAGGGAAAAGGCTCGGGCAGAGTTGGCTTTGGAAGTAACAAGTCCAGCATCCTATTTTTTGCTTTTTGGAGCTGTGAGAGCTCATGACTATCGCAAGGGGATAGGCGAATTGTCTCGTACATTACATATCCTTTACAAGACAAAGCCTGAGATCAGAGATCATCTAAAACTTCTTGTTTTTGGGCAGTTTACAGAAGAAGCTGCAGCTTTGCTACCTCCTTTCCAGACCTTTGTCTTGGGTTATCTCTCAGCTGATCGTATGCTCAGAGTTTATAATGCAGCAGATCTTTTTGTGACTCCCTCTCTGGAGGAAAATTTGCCCAACACGATTATGGAGGCCATGGCTTGTGGTACCCCGTCATTAGGCTTTGCTACCGGAGGTATTCCGGAGATGATAAATGATGATAACTTAGGGCATGTCTCCCCCTACCGCTCATCCGAAGATATGGCCGAATATATCTATAACCATTGGCGACTCTGCCGAACTCCGGATGGACAACCGACAGCTTTTGCCCTCCAGCAGAGACGGGCTTGCAGGCAGTCGGCCAAGGACCGATACGATAGTTCTGTGGTAGCCGATCTGTATAAGGGGCTCTACGATTCTCTTCTGGAATAATTTGTCTGTTCCGAATCCTGATTTATTTCTTTATCAAAATCTGCAAAAGAGGCTCTTTTTTGTAATGATGGTTCTGCCGTATATGTGTATCTTTGTTTCGCAAGACGGCCTTGGAGGCAAATGAGTGGGAGTCTTGCGGAAGTACCTTGGCATCCTAAGTTAATATGCAAGGTGTGTTTTCAAGATTCGCATGTCGAGCCTTCACTTGAGTTACTGTCGGCAATTCCGGTGGTTTCTTCCCAGAGAACAAATGATAATTAGCATAACTCACATTCCACAATGATCACCTTTTTCACTCGCCCGGATGGTCTGGCCTATGCCGTAGCGCATGGCGAACCTTTTTCCTCCGAACACATCGAACGTTTGCATTGGCTATTCTCCCCTGCTCGACTAAGCGACCGGCAGGAATTACCCGGATACTACGCTGGACCACGCAGAGAGATGGTTAGCCCGTGGAGTACCAATGCTGTGGAGATATGTCAGAATATGAATATCCCCAGCATCGTGCGTATTGAGGAGTTTCATAGTGTAGATGGGCCACAGGCAGATATTGATCCTATGTTGCAGGAGCTCTACAAAGGGCTTGGGCAAGATGCTTTCAATGTGGATCGCAAAGCCGAACCTATTTTATATGTAGAAGACATAAGAGCTTACAATGAACAAGAAGGATTGGCCTTGAGTGAGGAAGAGGTAGCTTACCTTGAGGGAGTGAGTACGGAGATTGGCCGAAAATTGACCGATAGTGAAGTGTTTGGTTTTTCTCAGGTCAATTCGGAACACTGCCGGCATAAAATCTTCGGCGGAACTTTTGTTATTGACGGGGAAGAGAAAGAAAGCTCTCTTTTTGAACTGATCAAGCGAACGTCTCGTCTCAATCCCAATAGATTAGTCTCCAGCTACAAAGATAATGTCGCATTTGTCGAAGGGCCGGAAGTGGAGATGTTTGCTCCGGCTTCTGCCGATAAACCGGACTTCTTTCGGACGAGAGATGTTGAGACGGTGCTTAGTCTAAAGGCTGAGACACATAACTTCCCCACTACAGTCGAGCCTTTCAATGGAGCGGCTACCGGAACCGGAGGAGAGATCCGAGACCGCATGGCCGGAGGTCGAGCCTCTTTGCCTTTGGCCGGGACAGCTGTTTATATGACCTCCTATCCTCGTTTGGAGAGAATGATCCCTACTGGTCATCCGCTTTCGGAGCGTCAGTGGCTCTACCAGAGTCCACGAGAAATACTTACGAAGGCCTCCAATGGGGCCAGTGATTTTGGCAATAAGTTTGGACAACCTCTTATTGCTGGTTCGGTGCTCACTTTTGAGCATCAAGAAAGTCCCGAAGATGTGGCCTATGGCTACGACAAGGTGATCATGTTGGCAGGAGGGATTGGCTATGCCAAGAAGTCTGATGCTCTTAAGGGAGAGCCTAAGCCGGGAGAAACAGTCGTACTGATGGGAGGAGATAACTATCGCATCGGTATGGGTGGTGGTGCTGTGAGTTCTGTGAATACAGGTCGCTATGCAGGAGCCATAGAGTTGAATGCTGTCCAACGTGCCAATCCGGAGATGCAGAAGCGTGTGCAGAATGTGATCCGAGCTTTAGCCGAAAGTGATAACAACCCGATTGTGTCTATTCATGATCATGGAGCCGGTGGCCATCTCAACTGTTTCTCCGAATTGGTGGAGACTACCGGAGGTCACATTGATCTGGATCGTTTGCCGGTGGGAGATTCCACTCTTTCTGCCAAGGAAATAGTAGGCAATGAGAGTCAAGAACGAATGGGATTGCTTATGGAAGAGAAAGATGTAGAGCAAGTCGCTCGTATTGCTGAGCGAGAACGCGCTCCTTTCTACACTGTGGGTAAGACAACCAATGATATGCGCTTTGTTTTTGAACGGAGCAATGGCGAGCGACCCATTGATTTGGCCCTTAGTCAGATGTTTGGCAAGCCACCTCGTACGTTGATGGAGGATAAGACCGTGCGCCACGACTATGCTCCTGTTCACTACAAGCAGAAGCACTTGGATGAATATATAGAGCAAGTCTTGCGCCTCGAAGCTGTGGCTTGCAAGGACTGGCTCACTAACAAGGTAGACCGCTCTGTATCTGGCAAGGTTGCTCGTCAGCAATGTCAGGGAGAGTTGCAGTTACCTTTGAGTGACTTGGGAGCAATGGCGTTGGATTATAGATTTCACAGTGGGATGGCCACTGCTATCGGCCATGCCCCGCAGGCAGCCTTGGCCAATGCTGCAGCCGGCTCGGTTTTGTCTATAGCCGAAGCTCTCACCAATATCGTATTTGCTCCGCTCAAGGGAGGATTGGAGGCAGTATCCCTTTCTGCCAATTGGATGTGGCCTTGTCGCAACGAAGGTGAGGATGCCCGTCTTTACGAAGCTGTGCAGGCTGCCAGTGAGTTTGCCTCTGCTTTGGGAATCAATATCCCCACGGGTAAGGATTCGCTTTCCATGACACAGAATTATCCTTCTGGCAAGAAAGTAGTGAGTCCCGGTACGGTGATTATCAGTGCTACCGGAGAGGTTAGCGATGTACGTAAGATCGTTTCTCCCGTGCTGGTGTCAGCTGCAGGTTCAGCCCTCTACTATGTTGATTTTAGTTTTACTGCTCTCTCCTTGGGAGGTTCGGCTTTTGCCCAAAGTCAGGGGAGAGTGGGCAACGATGTGCCCATGGTAGAGAATACAGAGTATTTCGCTACTGCTTTTGAGTGCGTACAAGAGCTGATTGCCATGGACTTGGTATTGGCTGGTCACGATATATCTGCCGGAGGGCTTATTACCACCTTGTTGGAGATGTGTTTTGCCAATACCAATGGAGGCTTGGAAGTGAATTTGGATAGTATAGCTGAGTCCGACTTGGTTAAGATCCTTTTTGCCGAGAATCCTGGTGTCGTGCTGCAAATCTCTGAACCTAAGAGGGCCGAACAGATATTGCGTGAGGCCGGTATAGGCTTTGCGCGCATAGCCAAGCTGCAGAGTGAGCGAACGATCAGTATACAAAAAGATGGAGAGCAATACCTCTTCGGTATAGATCATAAGCGTGATGTATGGTATGAAACTTCATATCTGATGGATTGTTTCCAGAGCGGCAATACCCATGCCGGACATCGCTTCGAGAACTATAAGATGCAGCCGGTGGGCTATCAATTCCCCAAAGGCTTCTCAGGTAAGCTCAAAGATCTTGGTCTGAATCCAGATCGTAAAGAACGTTCCGGTATCACAGCAGCCATTGTTCGTGACAAGGGTACCAATGGAGAGCGAGAGATGGCTTATTCTCTTTATTTGGCAGGATTCGATGTCAAGGATGTACATTTGACAGACTTGACTTCCGGACGCGAAACATTGGAAGATGTTCGGATGCTTGTCTTTTGTGGAGGCTTTTCCAATAGTGACGTCTTGGGTTCGGCTAAAGGATGGGCCGGGGGGATTCTCTTCAATGAACGAGCCAAAGCTGCTATTGATGCTTTCTATGCACGTCCCGACACGCTCAGCTTGGGTATATGCAACGGTTGCCAGTTGATGGCAGAGTTGGGATTGCTCTATCCCGAACACGAGGAGAGCCATAAGATGCTGCTCAATGAATCGAAAAAGTTTGAGAGTAGCTTTGTGAGTGTAAGTATACCGAAGAACAGTAGTGTGATGTTCTCAGCACTATCTGGTACCAAGCTGGGTATTTGGTGTGCGCACGGAGAAGGTCGCTTTGCTCTTCCATATTCTGAAGATCACTATCGGGTGGCTGCTCGCTATGCCTACGAGGCCTATCCGGGCAATCCTAATGGTTCTCCCCATGCCATAGCTGCCCTTTACAGCCCGGATGGACGACATCTGGCTATGATGCCGCACTTGGAACGTGCTATTATGCCTTGGCAATGTGGTTATTATCCACACAAAGAGTTGTTGGAACACGAAATAACTCCTTGGATGATCGCCTTCCGTGCGGCATACCAATGGATCAAAGATTATCAACATTAAAAGAACTATAGATCAAGGTCGGTACGGGCATTTATGTTCGTGCCGACCTTTTTTGCTATGCCCCTTTTTGATGAACTGACCTGTCGAATCGCCCTCACTTGTACTCATGGTGTAGGTCCAGTGATTGCACGTAAGCTTCTGGCTCTAATGGGTTCGGCTGAAGCTATTTTTGCAGACAGGTCAGTCTTGGCTCGGAATGTCGAGGGTATTTCGGACAAATTGCTTAATGCTTTTTATGCTCCTGAGCTGATAACACAAGCACAAGGGATAGCCACATGGGTGAGAGAACACTGTATAGACACCTATTATGTGGATGACCCTCGCTATCCTGCCTTGCTCGGGCAATGTGCAGACGCTCCCTCTCTTCTCTACTACAAAGGGAAAGCCGATTTGATGCAACGCTCTCATATCTTGTCTGTGGTTGGCACACGTAGTGTTACGGCCTATGGGAGAGATTGCTGTCATCGCATTATTCAGGATTTGGCCAAAGCATTGCCCGATTTGGTGATAGTCAGTGGTTTGGCCTATGGTGTAGATGTAGAGGCACATAGCTGTGCACTCTCTGCCGGACTGGATACCATTGCGGTTTTGGCTCATGGCCTGGATCGTATTTATCCGCACGTGCATCGTAGGATTGCTGCCCAAATAGTCGGGCAGGGTGGCCTGCTTACCGAGTATCCTTGTGGAACAAATCCGGATAGATACAATTTCGTTGCGCGCAATCGCATCATTGCCGGTCTGAGCCATGCTACCTTGGTTATAGAAAGCTCATCAAAGGGAGGATCATTGATTACAGCTCGGCTTGCCAATGAATATGACAGAGAGACCTTGGCTATACCTGGCCGTATCTCTGATCGCCAATCGGCCGGCTGCAATAAACTCATTGCCTCTTCTGAGGCTACTTGTGTCAATGGAGCAGAAGATATATTGGACTATCTCAATTGGGGAGAAGGCGGTAAATCCGGAGAGGAAGAAGAAATTTTTCGAGATCTGCCTACAAATCCCGATGGGGCTAAGATTGTAGACTGTCTCCTGAGGAAGGGACCAATGCATATCGATCAACTCGGAGCCATCCTAAATTTATCGGCAGCGCAGTTGCTCAATACGCTGTTTGAACTGGAATTTGAAGGCTACGTAAATAGCCTTCCCGGTGGCATCTACGATCTGCGTTGATTTTCTATCGCATCGTAAGTGTGCCTTCTTTTCACAAAGTATTGCCATACGATTGCGTATGGCCGTATGCCTTCGGGATTCTCTCGAACGGTTTTTTCAAGATTTATTTTTCTGTCAATAGAGAATTCTTCTCGCATTCGGGCAAAGTCTCGCATGGCCCTGAGAATGGCTCTTGTATGTTGCCACCGGCCACTAAACAACTGCTGTATTGCCGAAAGAAGGTCAAGCAGCCGTCGTAGGAATACCACCGATCGATACTGCTTGTCGGGCATATTTTTATAGAGCATCAGCATGTTGTTTCGGAAATTTAGGTAAGTCTTCTTGGGATGTCCCATATTCAGACTAGCCCCACCATAGTGGTAAACTTCAGATCCGCTTACTGCTACGATACGGTGCCCTCGTGCAGCCATTCGCCAACAGAGATCTATTTCTTCCTGATGGGCAAAAAAACGGTGATCTAAGCCTCCCACTTCCAGATATACAGACCGCCGTACAAAGAGACAAGCTCCCGAAGCCCACAAAACGGGCTGTATAGGGTTGTCGTATTGTCCATGATCTTCTTCCACAGTATCGAAGATACGTCCTCTGCAGAAAGGGTAGCCCAGCCGGTCTATATATCCTCCGGCTGCTCCTGCATATTCAAACTGTTCGGGTTGCCTTTCTGCTCGTATCTTGGGTTGCAAAGCTGCCACGGAGGGGTCTTTTTCCAAAACTTTGAGAGGGGTCTCAAGCCAGTGAGGGGCTACTCGTACATCACTGTTAAGCAGACATATCAGAGGTTCTTCGATAGCTTCAATAGCTCTGTTGTACCCCTCGGCAAAGCCATAGTTGTGATGTAGCTCCAGCACCTCTATCTGGGGAAAGTCTCTGTGCAATACTTCCAGGCTATTATCTTCCGATCCGTTGTCGGCAACGATAAGTCGGGCCAGGGAGGTCGGGCTGTGGGCGATGAGATGGGGCAGATAACGTTTGAGCAATTCGGCTCCATTCCAGTTCAGGATAATTACGGCACAAGGCATGGCAGTAACATTAGAGTTTAGCAGAGCGAGGTATGTTGGGGTAGTCCTCTATATTGTGTTTCCAGCGACGGTGTGACCAAAGCCAATATGGAGGATCCTGTCTGATTGTTTGCTCCAATTTTTCGGCAAATCGCTCGGTGATAAGTCCAAACGGTTCTTTTGCGGGATGCCGACTGAGCATGGATAACTCTCCGTGGTAATGTCCCTTCCCGGTGCAACGAACATCCATATACACAATAGGTATATCGAGCTTGGCTGCCAGTCGTTCAGCTCCAGTAAAAAAGGCTGATGGACGATTGAGGAAAGAGGCGAAGTAATGGATGTTGCGTTTCGATGGGGTTTGATCGGCAATGAAAATAATGAGAGCTGTTTGTCCTTCCCGAGGATTTCTTTTTAGGCTGATGACGCTCCTGCCGACATCTTCTTTGGCAATGCTGTAAGCTCCGTATTGCTCCCGCATGACTTTCATCAAGCGATCTATACTCTTATTTTTCAGAGGCCGATATATTTGGTGCAGATCATAACCAAGACTTTTGATGTGTAGCGGTGCTGCTGTGAAGTACTCCCAGTTCCCATAGTGGCCCATCATCAAAAAGACCACTGGGCATCCTTCTTCTCGCAGCTCATCGATAATGTCTATTCCGGAGAAGGAGATATGCCGGGCAGCCTCTTCCTTGCTAAAGGTCAGGAGCTTGAAGCTCTCGAATAGCTGGCGCAGAAAGTGACTGTAAAATCGCTTTTCGTAGGCTATGATTTCTTTTTCACTCTTCTCCGGGAAGGCCTGGCAGAGGTTTTCCCTCGCTACTTTTCGTCTGTAGCGAAGCAGGTGATAGCCTATTTTAGCAATGCCGTCGGCTATGAGGTGCAGAACACTCAAAGGGAGATACCCTAATAGTTTGGCCGGAGCATAGGCAAGCCAATATCCGATGCTCATTATTCCTGTTTACTTATTTGTTCGAGAAAGGGTAGGGTCTTGTTGTCGGTCAGCAGACCTGTCGGCTCATGATAAAACATCGGACAAAAGTCTTCTACTTGCCCGATTGCTCCAGCCCTGTAAGTTGTGGCACAGCGGAGATAATTCTCTGTATAGCCTTCCATCCATTGGCCTTTTCCTTGTTCCCATAGCAGTCGATGAGTTTGTCCGATATTCGCCTGAGAGAAAGCTGTGAGTTTGCTTTCCGATAGGTTGAGCAGTAATTCTGATCGTCTGTGTTTTTCTTTGGGATCTACAACATAGGGTATCCTGAGGGCTACCGTGCCGGGGCGTTCGCTGTAGGTGAATACATGTAGGGCAGAGAAAGGCAGAGATTCCAAAAAATGATAGGTCTCATCGAAGAGTTCTGGCTTTTCTCCACGACTGCCCACAATCACATCTATGCCGATAAAGGCTTGAGGCATTACTCTTTTAATATGAGCCACTCTGTTGGCAAAGAGTTGTGTGTCATAGCGTCGATGCATCAATTTAAGCACAGTGTCGCTACCCGATTGCAACGGCATGTGGAAATGAGGAGCGAAACGTTTTGAGCTGGCAACAAAGTCTATAATTTCATCGGAGAGAAGATTGGGTTCAATTGAGCTGATACGATAACGCTCAATACCGTCTACCTTATCCAAAGAGTCCAGCAAATCGAGGAGTCGTTCTCCCGTGCTTCGCCCAAAGTCTCCGATATTGACTCCTGTGAGTACGATCTCTTTTCCTCCATCGGCAGCTACTTGGCGGGCTTGCTCGGTGAGCAGGTCTATGCTGCCGTTTCTGCTCGGACCGCGAGCTGCCGGTATGGTGCAGTAGGTACAGTAGTAGTCGCAGCCATCTTGGACCTTCAGAAAGTGTCTGGTGCGATCATCACTACTGCAGCTGGGACTAAATGTTTTGATGTCTCTTCCTCGGCAGGTAATGATTTGCTGCTTATTCCCGGCTTCCCATTCGTCCAGATATTTCAGCAGATCAAGCTTTTGTTCCGCCCCCAACACCAAGTCCACACCTTCTATGGCAGCCACTTCTTCGGGACTCAATTGGGCATAGCAGCCTGTTACAATGAGTAGAGCTCCGGGGTGTTGTTTGCGAATTCGCCTGATGGCAGAGCGGCATTTTTTATCCGCCAGCTCTGTCACCGAACAAGTGTTTACCACACATATATCGGCCAATTCTCCTCGGCGTACCCGGCGAATGCCTCGCTCTTGCAGAGCTTTCCCGATTGTCGAAGTTTCGGCAAAATTGAGTTTGCAGCCCAAGGTATAATAGGCTGCCTTACGGTCTTCGTGTTGGTGAGTATCGATCATTTAGAGATCTTCTTCTTCGAAAGTCACTTTCGCATGATTAGCGAAAAAGTCAAAAGATTCGGCTGTATCCTTCTCCATGGATCCCGAGTTGTCTATCTCCGGACAGGTGTAGGCAACAACCTCTCCCAGTGCTTGGTAGAATCGTTTCAGGTCTTCTTTGTAGACAAATACACGACTTCGTTGAAATCCGCCACCTTCGCTTTCGTCCAAGGATTTGGTTTCATTGATTACGAGATAATCCGTTCCCCTGCTGTCTCGCTTGATATCGAAATAATAGTGTCGTCGTCCGGCCTTTATCACTTGAGAGAAAAGAGGCTCATGTCTGCGGCTGTTATTGCTTTTCATAATTATGGATGGCTTTTAGTCCCGTTGAGACCTTTGTATGGGCTTTTCAAAGGCTGTTTTGGCAACCTTGTTGTGCCGGACTTTGCAGAAAACAGCAGTCGCAAGACATTGAGAATGAGGGTGTAGAGATCGCATTTTGGGCACGCGACCAAACCCTGATGTCTATAATAATGCAGCAAGAGCTGTATTGTGCAATGGTCTCTCGTTCTGCGAAGGTACTGTTTCTACTCTGTTTGGCAGCGAATGCAACGCAAATGGAGGCCGTTGCACGGGTTTATAAATTTCTTGAAGAAGAGCAAGAGATCGCTGTTACAATCCCAATAGACTCTAAGTCGAGAAACGAAATAGGCCCGAAAGTCGCATCCAAACGCTTTCGGGCTTATTTGTGTCACCTCGGCTACTCTTTTTATGCCGAGGCAAAAGAATATGTCTTGGAGACTTATTTGACCAAGAGACGAGCTGATCGTTTGCCTGCCCTTATGATATAGGTACCTGCTGCAAGGGATTCGAGAGAGAGTTTCAACTGTCCGGTCTCACTTGCTTTGGCGGACCAGATCCGTACCCCGTCCGAAGAAAAGAGTCTCACTTCTTCTTCTTCTTCTTCTGGCATCAAGCCTTCTATGTACACGAACTCTCGGGCCGGATTAGGAAAAAGGTTTATCGACTGTTTTTTAGCGATGCGCTTTACATTGGTACTTCCTTCGTATTCTTTTTTGTTTTTAGAATCTCCATTAAAGTCATAGACGTATCCAGTTCTTTTCCTTGGCTATAGTCACATCGCTCTCGAGGCAAATGTTTTGTTCCTCTGTATCCCGACTATTGATCACTATCAATACTCCGACCCTTTCTTCTCCCATCCTAATTTGTCAATCCTTCGATGAGCTTTGTCATAGCTTCTCCTTTGATTTGGTTAGAGAAGCACCATAGCTCTTTGAGCTTTGTATTCATGCTTACATCCAATTCTGTCGGTTGGCTGTCGACGCAGGACAGTTTTCTTAGGCCCGTATTCTTACTTACGTCCAAAGAGGCCAACTGATTGGAATTGCAGCCTAATTCTCTGATATCGCCATATATGGAAACGCTTGTTTGAGTCAGGGTGTATTCTTTTTGTCCCATCGTTTCTGCCTCTTCTTCCACCTTTTCAATGCGGATTTCCCCTTCACTTCTGATTCCTAGTCTGATTTTTTCTCCGGCCTTCCTGCTCGTAGTCATTGTTATGACAGGAGTTTCTTGTGTCTGCGCATAAGACACATTTGGCAAGTACCCCTCCAATAGCAGTACTGCTATTGCAAATAGTGTACGTAAATAGTCTTTCTTGCTCATAATCAAATGCTTTTTAATACGTTGGACTTTTGTTTGCCCTTTCAGTCTTTTTACTTTGTGGGGGTAGGGTATGTTTGTGACGCTCTCTTGTTCTATTCCCTCTCCATATTTATAGGGACTCTCCTCTTTTATTCTCTTGTCTTTTGAAAACGAACACCCCTCCTGCATACAAAGTTATTTTTTATCGCAGATTTTGATTTGTTGTCAATATTTGCACGGTTCGATACAGACTATCCCTGCCAAGGGTAGGAAAACGCTCTACTAATACATTCCTGATTATTCCTTCTTGCATCTCTTTTGTATCTATATAATTTTCCTAAGAATATTATAATTTCATTTTCTTTTTCTGGTATTTTTTTCTTGAAATTGGGGTATTATTGAGTCTGTTTTTCTCTTGTTTTTTTTGTTCTCTATGGAGCGAGCAAAAATTCTCTCCTGTGAGAGCAAACTTTTTCTCCTGTGTTAGCAAAATTTCTCTGAGGAGAAAAAACCGACCTTTCCAGAACGCTCTATTCATCGGCCTTTTAGGCGGTCATTGTAAAGCCTTTGAGAGGTTTTTTTGTTCACTTGTATTT
>NZ_FUXH01000016.1 GCF_900167225.1 Porphyromonas crevioricanis | reverse complement strand
TTGCAAAGACCCATACCCAAAACATTCTTGAGAGCATCGCCTTTAACCTATACAGAACACCGGGGATAATTATGTCCTCATGTGTAGGATAAGACTACCCTTGCGGAGATCGTTCTTGTAGCCCCGCAAGGGTGATTTACAAGCCATTTTATCCCTTGCTTCCTCCCAAATTCCTCCCTCCTTTTATCCGAAGAATGCCTCTTTCATACATCTCCTTATTTTTCAAAGGTCTCTTTATAGCTTGTTTGAGCATCCTGAGAGCGATTGGGAGGCGATATTTGAACCCAAAGAAGCCCCACCAGAACCAAATCTTTTTGGTTGGGGGGCTTACTCAAACAAAATCAGACGGAATACAACCTATTCACTAGGATTGAAAGCACTATTTTGCCCTCTTCTAAAGTTTAGCGGACAGCAATAAAACGTTTTCTACCACCCTACTTACCGCTATCCTTTGAACTTGAGCAATCCTTGCTTGCACCCTTGGGTAAAGAAAAGAGAGACAGGGCATAGTCCCCGCCTCTCTTATTCGTTAAAATGTTATACTGTTACTATCCACTCAGCCAGTGGGAGCAGTTGCATGGAGCACTTCCTTCCAACTAAGCCGAGAATGGCATAGCATTTACTCTACGATAAACTTCTCTACAAATCGTCCCGTATCGGATGCAACCTTGAGCAGGTAGGTACCCTTGGGCAAGTGTTGTACGTTGAGTTTATACGCTTCGCCTTCGAAAGAAACTTCGGCTGCCTTACGCCCCTGCATATCGTAAACAAAAGCCTTCCACGTAGCATCCATTGGCAACTTGAGCATCATATATCCATCGGTAGAACTTGTGCAGAGCTTTACCCCCTCTCCTTGTGGGAGGATTTCTTCCACAGATGTGATCGTACTCCACTCTGTGTCTGCCCTAATGACACTCTTGTCTGTATGGTATTCTCCCCAAGCCCAGCAAGCTTTTCTTTTGATGGGATGAATGTCCACCTGGGGTGGTGTTACCGGGGTATTGAAATCATCTCTGTATACATACCTTACACTCCACTTTTTTAGATCGTTGAGAAGATCGTAGGGCACCCAGCAGTAATTTAATTTCCACACGTCTGAGTCTTCATATTCAAAAATGTCGGCATAAGTAACCAGATAGTGACCATAACTCTTGTCATACGATAGATCTCCAATAAACTCATCGCTTGAGGTAGTTGCAAACGGAGCCTCTTCCAAATCATCCATGGTCGGTGTTACTCCCTCTTTATATCTAAAATTAGGCTTGGGATAGACGTACCGAATCTGCCAATCACGCTCATCCGAATCATAATGATTGTACATAATCATAAAGTTGTGGCAGATTTTCCCAGCGAGGGTATTATCTTTTTCACTATCCAACATCATTTGGATCTTTGGACCTCTAGCCTCTCCGAAAGTGTTCACTTTTATGGGGGCTGCCCACCTAAAATCTGAATCATAGTCGACAAAGTTGGATAGGAACCCTATATCACTCTTGGAGTTTCCTACTCTATTCATTTCGAAAACGACTCCCATTATGGGCCAATTATTGTGCGCCATAGAAGAAGAGGTACTACCCAAAGAGAGGTCTACTTTTCCTATTTTTTCCTTTCCGTCTTGACTAAAAATGGGATGGTGAAGTTCAAATGACTTTCCCGCCTTCATAGATGTGAGATAGCCCACGAAACTCTTATTCTCCGCGCTGTTAAAGCCCGTATAAGCGATAGCCAAAGCAAAAGGATCACCCCCCGTCAGGTCGGGAGCGGGCGAACGGTAGTTGGAGGCTATGGACACATCGTACAGTTGTGTGTTGGTAAACTCTTTTTCGTACATGCGAACAGCATTGCCATTCTCTAAATTGGCATTGCGCTTAAAGACACTAAGAATACTCCTATTCCCAGCGGGATCATTTAGAAGCTCTACCGACCAGAACCGGATATCAGATTCGTCCTTACCTGTTACTATGATATCGAAATCTTGAAAGAACCAATAACTCGAGCGCGTCCAATGCTTTATCTCTTGGAAGGTAACTCCATCATCCTTAGAGCGAAACACTCTCACTTCGGTCTCTCCCGATTCGTGTTTGCCGTGAGCCATTAGATAAATCCATCCATTGTCTGCCACAGTCATTTTCGTCTTTATCGCTGGATTGTTTTTGTAGTCAAATACCTTGACATCTCCTCCTCCCATCGTTTGCGCTTGGGCAAGGGAAGAAAGGGTTATAAGGGCAAAAGCTGCCAGTACCCATTTGTGTAAAATTGTTGTTCTCATAATAATTATTCTTTGGTAATATCAATAAGCCTTTTTACAATACTCACTAAACCACCACACGCTGAAGAGTGCCTAAACACAAACACCCTAATGCTCTCAAAAACGTAGTTACCACTCCTTCCAAGAACTCTCCCCAAAAGCGATAATCTCAGAGTTTAATCATTTCTCTGAGAGCAAATTTATAAAGAATACAAATACAAAACAAAAGAGGCCTCTTCAGTTGGATGATTTTATTTATCTTAATTGAGACCTTTGAAAAATAAGGAGATGTAGGAGGGGCTACTACCGCTTTTCTTAGCATTAACCCTTTTGTTGCTAGGGATAGACCCTTTTAAGGCGAAGCATTAATCCTTTTGAACCGAACCTACGACCCTTTTTATTCGTTCCAATATCACAAACTCATAGAAATGCATTCATAGCTCTCAAGACAACGAACAACAGAAAGAAAAAGAACAGAGAATGGAGTAAAGGAGAGGAGAGAAGAGAAAAACAAAGGAGAGGAAATGGAAGATGGAAGACAAAAAAGGAAAATGAAGAATAGAGAAACAGAAAAAGACCTGCACGATGGAGCGCAGATCTTTCAAAATCGATGGTAGAAAAATTCTAAAGAGGGAAAGCTGCTCCAGCTCAACAAGCAGAAGCCTGACAAGTACTGGCAATTGAAGTCTTTTTGCGCTTGCAGTAACGCTGGCACTGCCCACAAATATCATACCCCAGCATAGCCCCTACGATAAAATCTTCTTCAGGACTGAGTGTATTGAGCGGGCGATTGCCAAGGAAAAGACTAAGAGCTTCGAGGCACTCACTACTGCCAAAAAAGAGATTTGCTCGATGCCCTTTGGGAACAGCCTGACTGAAGTACGGTATAGACAAGCGACTGAGCCGAGCCTCCGCCTCGTGCAATTCATCTATGGCGAGTGTACATAATATCATACGCCGTACACCTTTCTGATACTCATACACGTGGTGAAGAAAGACTTTGTAGTCTACACTATATTCTCGCATAAGATGAAGCTATTTATATAAATGGAGGCCGGCCGAGAAATGAGAAATCGGTCGGCCTCCTTGTCGAAAGTATGAAGATAGGTTATTACGATTCGGAGGTTATCCGAGCTGAGGTTTGAGAGCTGCAATCCAACGATCGATACGCTCATCTGTCATATCGGATTCATTGGCTTCATCCAAGAGACAGCCGATCAATTCGCCATCTTCTTCAGAACGAGACTCATCGAAGCTGTAGCCGTCTTTGCTCATATTGCCGGCAAAAGTACAACCACTGCCAGCCAAGCCTTCTTTGATTGTAGCCAAAGCATCGCAGAAGGTATCGCCATAGCAAGAAGCATCACCGCAACCAAAAAGACCAACTACCTTTCCGGAGAGATCTTGTGCTTTGAGCTTAGGGAGGAAGTCTTCCCAATCATCCTGCAAATCACCGGCACCCCACGTAGAGCTACCCAGCAAAAGAACTTCATATTTGGCTACCGAAGCCGGATCAGCATCAGCCACATTGTGTACTTCACTCTGAGCTACGCCCAAGCTTCCTGCGATACGATTGGCGATGTCTGCAGTAGTGTCCGTAGACGAACCGTAATAAATTCCAATAGATTTCATATCCTGTTTTTTTAGTGTTTTGATTACTCAATGGCAAAAGTATCGGATCGTATGTACTTGCGCCATACCTATATATAGTCATTCGATTCTCCTTCTGCCTATTGAATAGGTATCCGGAAATAAAGGCACAAACAGTCCCTTTTTCTTTGGTGGAAGTCTCGGCTTGCCAATCTACGAAAGTTTCGTAGATTTGTAGCAGAGCATTAGAGTCCTCCGCATGAAGGAGGATTTGACAAACAGAAAAAAACAAAACGATATGATACAACTAACCGAACAAGAAGAAGAAATTATGCGACTTGTATGGTCTGTGAAAGAACCATTCACTGTACGGGACGTTCTGTGGAAGTTACCGACACCGCAACCTCCCTACACCACTTTGGCCTCTATCGTGAAAAACATAGAGAGCAAGGGCTATCTGTCTTCCGTCCTCAATGGGAAAACCAGAGAATACAAGGTGCTTATCAGTCGCAATCAATACATGAAAGCCTCCATCCGCAGGCTCGTACAGAACTATTTTCAAGGGAGCTACAGCAATCTGGTGCAACAATTTGCTCAAGAGGAATATCTAAGCCCTAAGGAACTGCAAGAGCTGATCGACCTGATCGAGGAAGGGAAAAAGTAAAATCACTATTCACAAGACCAATCAGCCATGACGACTCTGCTATACCATATATTATCCGGCTTCATCCTGCTACTTTTTGCCCTTTGCGGTCGGTTAATCTGCGGAGAGAACACTCACCACGGCCTGAGAAGAGGCTACTATCTGGCCGGTATCCTGCTAAGTATAGGGTTACCATTTTTCGCTCCTTACCTTCCACAAATCGCCATCTGGCCAACTTCGGATAATCTAAATTCCGGAGCAATTGCTATCGGAGAACTGCAAATGATTTCGGCAGAAGCCATTACAGCAGCAAAGTCTCCGACTCTCTCTCTTGACCAACTGCTCACAATTCTATGGTTATCGGGTGTGGCCTTTTTACTTCTCTATCGAGTACCGGCTGTTATAACCCTGTTACGAATGCACCGACAATCGCATCCCAGCTATGGAAGTAAGCGAGTTCGTCTCTTACCCGGAGAAGTCAAGCCATTCAGTTTCTTCGGAAGAATTTATCTCCCGGAAAAACTGCAAAAGACAGGAGCCATGATACATATTTTCAAGCACGAATGTGCGCATGTACGAGGGTTACATTCTGCCGACTTACTCTTGCAGAGCCTGCTCCTGCTACAGCAATGGTGGAACCCCGCCGCTTGGTGGATCCGACGTGAACTGCGCTGCAACCTGGAGTTTTTGGCAGACCGGTCGGCCACAGAAGGAGAAAAAGAAATCCATTCCTACCAATATGAACTTTTGCAATTGGCCACAGTTGGCGCCTCTGTGCCTCTATGCAATACATTCAATAGTAATCACCTAAAAAGAAGAATTGTAATGATGAACAAACACAGCTCACCACAGCGATCCAAGTGGAGCTATCTGATAGCTTTGCCAGTAATGTTAATAGCACTACTTGGAGCCTCATCCGTGCATGGCAAAGAAGATTCGGACTCAGCCAAACGACAAGGTAAAGAAGAGATATGGCAACAGGATGCAGCTACTGCAAATCCTCAAAAAGGAGAAGAGCAGCCACCTCAATTCCCCGGAGGACAAATAGCCATGATGCGTTTCCTAACTTCTCACATCCAATATCCCGAAGAGGCCATAAAGAAAAACATAGAAGGAGTTACGCACGTACAAATCAAATTGAATGCAAATGGCGAGATCTTTCTCTCCGAAATAGTCAAAGGGACCAACCCTCTTCTCGACAAGGAGGCTTTGCGTGTCGTAAACATGATGCCCCGCTGGGAACCGGCAAAGAAGGGGAAAAAGAATGTACCAAGCCAACTCGTTATCCCGATTCGCTTCAAATTAAATGGAGAGAAAAAGGACAATGCCTCTCCTTTGGCATCATCGGTCAATACATCGGAAGAGCAAGCCTCGGACACTTACTACGAAGTAGTTGACGAACCGGCCTCTTTTCCCGGTGGCCCATCAGCTATGATGCAGTATATGGCTGCAAATATGCACTACCCCAAAGAGGCAGCAGAGCGCAATATCCAAGGGCGGGTCTTGATCCAGTTCATTGTAGAGAAAGACGGGAAGCTGTCCAACATCAAGGTTTTGCAGGGAGTCGATCCGCTGATCGACAAAGAAGCCGAGAGAGTCGTTTCCGAAATGCCGGCATGGATACCGGGAAAAAATAAAGGGGAACCTGTTCGGGTACGCTTCACTCTGCCTGTACTCTTCCGTATGTAGACTGCAATTGGCTATTGCCCCTTTTATAAGGGAAAGATCCTTTTCAACAGAAGGGGGAGATTCTCCCTCTCCAAAAAAAGGTTAAAACATCAACAAGAAAGAGCTTTTCACCAATCTCTTCTTCTCCTCTCAAAACCTCTGTGAATAGGAAGTTTTGAGAGAGTCGGAATTATCTCCTGTGAGAGCAAACGCTAGCTCCTGTGTTAGCAGAAATTCTCTCAGGAGATAATTTTTGCTCCCTCCGGTCTCATTTTTCAGTCACACTACAAGCCTATCAACTTTAATCCATGCTTCTCTTTGTTTACAATCCAAGAGAGAATAAAATTGAGCAAATAGAGATATCTCTCAGAAAGGAGATGCACAAAAGGTAATAACCTCGCAGATCTACTGCGGAAAACCAACTTAGAGCAATCAGAATAGATATCAAAAGAAGAGTAACAAGGATGGACAGAGATACGAATTCAAAATCCGAAAAGAGGAGAAAAAGGAGTATGATTACCACTAAGCGGCAAATTCAAAGCATCTGAAATGGCTTATAACAACCTCTATTCCAGCAAGGGAACGAGCCATAAAGACTCTACCAATAGAGATTATAAATACAACCATAGAAAAAGGCTGTTGTGCCGAATGGCTTATCTCTCAACCTTTGCAGCAGAGAATTTCATAGAATAGTTGATAGATAATTAACACAGCAAGAGTAATGTCTCAAATAGGAAAACAGATTATTGATTTTGAAGTACAGGCCTACGCCAACGGTGAATTCTTCCCCATAAGCAAGAAAGATATAATGGGTAGGTGGAGTGTATTCTTCTTCTACCCCGCTGATTTTACCTTCGTTTGCCCGACAGAATTGGAAGACCTGGCCGACAAATACGACGAATTTAAGAAATTGGGCTGCGAGATTTATGCCGTGTCTTGCGATACTCACTTTACGCACAAGGCTTGGCAAGATGCTTCAGAAACGATCAAACGTGTCAAATACCCCATGCTGGGCGACCCTACCCACGTGCTGAGCAGAGGTTTTGATGTGTATATCGAAAAAGCAGGTGTATCCGAACGTGGAACTTTCGTAGTAAATCCGCAGGGAGAGATTGTGGCTTACGAAGTAGTAGCTGGCAATATCGGTCGCAATGCAGACGAACTGCTTCGCCGTGTCGAAGCCTTGCAATTCGTAGCAGCTCATGGAGACGAAGTGTGTCCAGCTCGCTGGACAAGAGGGGCAGCAACCCTCAAACCGGGAATTGATTTGGTAGGGAAAATCTAAACCTAATATTGAAAACACTTTACAGAACAGGGGCGTGTTGCTTTATTTGCAACGCGCCCCCGTTTCTTTTGCCCACATATTAGGCTTCTCAGCTAACCTCTCAAAAAACGATCTCAGAAGCGTATCGAAACGCTCCCCATCAAGTGGATAGGAGCTTGAGGGAATACGCGTAAATCGTTGTAAGCTGTGAGCTTGCCGTCTTCGCCTTTGACATAGCCAGTATCATAGACATAGGCATTGCTGCTGTACTCTGTATTAAAGAGGTTGTTTACAGTCAATCCTAAAGAGAAATCCTCTACCCAAGACACAGGTAGGCGATAGCCTAAGCGCAGAGCCGATACACAATAAGCCTTGAGAGAGCGATCTTCATTCATCGTATTATCGAGATACTGTTTGCCTACATATTGGGTTTGCAAACCAAGCTCCAGCCCCTTGTAGCGAGTCGTAAAGAGATTAGAGAGGACAACCGACGGTGAATAAGAGATATCGGTATTCTTCATTTCCTCCGTGCGAAGTTCAAAGTCATCATCTCCGGGGCCATAGACAGCAAAAGTCTGAGTGTACTTATCTATCTTGTTGCGACTAAATGCAGCAGCTATATTCCATGTGAAGTATTCGCATGGCTCCCAACCGGCCGACAGTTCGACTCCCATTCTGTAGCTGTTCGGTACATTGCTGAAAAGCAACTCCCCTACATCACTGAAACGACCATCGAGCACCAACTGATCTTTGTAATCCATGTAGTAGAAATTGACGGCCGCAGCAAAAGAGGGCAGCTGCCAGCGATAACCCAACTCGTAGTCGATCATTTTCTCCTCTGTCGGGAAACCCTTGCTACCAGCATCGGTATAGGCTTTTCGGTTAGGCTCTCGATGACCCATAGCTACAGAAGCGTAAACAACATGACCGTCTACCAAGGAGTAAGAAACTCCGGCCTTGGGATTGAAGAAGTTAAATGACTGCTCAATATCCAAGGTAGCCATACGCTTGTCAGTATCGCTATACTTGTCATCTACCCCCTCCATCTTGTAGCGGATACCTCTATATTGCAAGTCAGCAAAGAGGTTTAGCCCAGAAACAGGTTGCCAGTTGATCTTGGCAAAGGCCGAAGCCTCCTTCTTGTCACTCTTATTGTCGTAGTAGCGATATTCGGGCTCCAAAGGAGAGGAATACTGCTTGATCCAGTTGATGTAGCCAAAGTGCTTGCCATCGTAAGCATTGGCCGAAGCCCCGAATGTCAGGTCATAACTCTCGGCACGGTACTGAGCCGAAGTAATAAGGCCATAGAACCAGTTGTCGAGATGCTTCTGACGGATGAGATCGGTCTTTTTGATTTTATTTCCCTCTAATTCAAAAGGTTTCAAAGCATACTCTTTGAGCTTTCTGCCGGTGCGGTATTCATCGGTGTAGCCCAAACCTCTTGTGGCGTGCAGAGTAGCATTGAGCGACCAGCGATCACCCAATTGCTGAGAGAGGATAGCCTGATAATGACGCTGATTGTAGTTATCCGTATTGTGGTAGAAATGCTCTTTGCCTTCGGCATCTTTGTACATAAATCCGGCCGAGTTGTAGTCACGCCCCAGCTTATCCATCTTGTTTGGGTCAATACCATTCCAGGCGATACCGGTTTTCTCTTTTCCGCCGAAAGTGATCAATTTGAGCAAAGTTCCATTGTGATGATAAGCCGATTGGAAGAAGTAAGAATTGAGATCTACATCTGCACGCTTAACAAAGCCATCCGAAGTGATCTTCGAGATTCTGGCATCGAAAGCCCAACCATTACTCAAAGCTCCTGAACCAATCGAAGCCGAGCGACGGAAAGTACCGAAAGCCCCACCCGACAGATCGACCTGTGCGTATGGGGTCAATCCATATTGCTCGGTGCGCATATTGATTGTTGCACCAAAAGCTGCAGCCCCATTGGAGGAAGTTCCCAAACCACGCTGCACCTGCACATCTCGCAGCGAAGAGGAGAAGTCCGGCATATTCACCCAAAAAACACCTTGGCTCTCCGAGTCGTTGAGTGGCACCCCATTGGTGGTGATATTGATACGTGAAGCATCGCTACCTCTTACTTTCAGAGAAGTGTACCCTAATCCTGTACCGGCGTCACTTGTAGCAACGACCCCTGGCAATAGAGACAGCAGATAGGGCATATCCTGCCCATAAGCCGAACGCTTGAGCTCACTCTTTTTCATTTCGGAGAAACTCACCGGAGTCCGATAGCCGGCTCTACCAGCTACTACCTGCACTTCTTCGAGCTGCACGATACGACTGCTATCGGGCACACTCTGTGCCGAAGCAGATACTCCCAACGCCAGCCCCAAAGAGAGTAGAGACGGACGCAAAAATTTAGACTGTTTCATATTCAAACACTTATTGGTTTTGTATTCCATTATCAGCATCAGCTTCCGAAAGGACTTGCCAGGCAAGACCATTCGCCTCGCAACAAAAGATCGACCAAAGGGCATCTCTTATCACGATAGACCAATAGAGTGACGAAAGAAATAAAGGGGGAATAATTAGAATGTATCTCTTAGCAATGTCCGCAGCCTCTCGGCTCAAAGACTTCTCAGATGATTTCCTACGCCGGCATTACCCGGATCAGGTCGCTAAGGGTTTCATCTCAGCCGGATTGGTTTGCCACAAGAGCAAAGCGCAACCAAGCACCCCTATCTCCATCGCTAATTCGATTGGTGACTTTGCAAAGGTATAGTTTTATATCGTGTAGGTCTACAAGTTCTCCGTTTTTAAGATAGTTCCTTACAATCTCGAATATATCATGGAACAGCAGCCCATTTATATCCTCGATAATGCTGAATTGGTTTCCCTTCTTGTCTACAAGAGATTTGAGTGCATTCCCACTGCTGCTACGTTGGGAGTGTAGTTGTCTCTCAAATACATTAAGTAGTCTTCGGATTCCTCCATCACTAATTTTCGGTTCTCCTCGATGGAATGCGAATATCTCTCGTTCAGACAATCCAAGACTGCTTTCTTGTACTCTTCTAAACTCATCTGAGTATGCGACTGACTGTTGTTGCTTTCTTCCATTTATCCTTTGTTTTAGTGCTTCAAAGTTAGCCTTCTTCTCCCTGTCTCAATCTCCAAACCAATCTTTGAAAGCCGTTGTACGAACTTGTGTCCACTGATGTTCATTCAATTTACTTGGCTCTCCATTAGGAGCCTCCATAAAAGAGCCATTAGCTTGAGCCTTTTGTTTGATTTGCTCTTGCTCTTCTGAAAGCCTAAATCGGGTGCCACTCTCTTTGGACGAGCTTATAGACTTACCACTCAGCAAGTCGGAAAGTACCATATCTGCAAAGTCGTACATATCCATATCCGACTTTTCCCCGAATAACTCTTTAAGCTTGTCAAAGAACTCCTTTACCCACAAGCCGAATTTGGTTCGTGTGACACCCTTCTTTTCTATCTTTTTAGACCCGATCTCTCCTAATGCGTGCGCAAGGGCTTCGTCTAACAATAGCTCCTCCGTAAGGCCTTTATACGCTGAATTATTCTTAACTTCTCGGTAGTACTTTGTTCGCTTGACAAGACCCATCCCCTTCTTCACGAGTTCAGGGTCTTTGCTCTTCATCGCCGTATACCACAAGTGCATGAACTCATGGATAGGAGTATTCAAATCCATTTTAGAGGGATCAATATACACCTTACCATTTGCTGTAAAGCCATAAACTCTACCCTTGAGGTCTTTGAATAGAGAGCCATTAGCTTCGGATACTTCCTGGAGTTTCTCGTCATAAGCTTCTTGTGAATCAATCACCTCTACCGCCAAGCCATTCTTATTGAGCTGATCTATAAGCTTTGTGTATCTCTTCTGCCTTTTCTCCTTTTCCTTGCTTATTTGATTGGTGATAACATCTACTTCGGTAGAACTCTTTGCACCCCTTTCTTCTGCTGCACCACCATCTGTGAATGATGAGTCTGATGTGGTGTTATCGTTAGACGCCACTTCTACCTCAGACTGACTCTCCACGTTGATAGCATCTCTTTGTTTATTCGCTATTGCTTGCTCTCCTCCTTTAGGACTTGAACTATTTCGCTGAACATCGGGTATCTGTTGTTTTCCCTCTTGAACTTCTGGAATTTCTTGTAGCTGTTGAGCCGTTGTTTTTTCTCTTGACAATTGCTCTGTGAGTTCACTATTGCTATCGCTCTCCAAAGCTGGGTCATATATTCCATCGTCTTGTCTTCCATTGTCTTCACTTATTACATGGGTTGAACTTTTATTGATTTGATCTTCTGGTATTACCTCGTTTTGCGATTCTCCTGAAGGGGTTTTCGCAGTATCTTGCTCAGAAAGATTTTCTTGTATGGATTTAGTTTCATTCTCTTGAATCTCCTGTACTATATTTGGAGTATCCAATTCGGCAACCTCCTGCGAAAGCCCTTTAGTTGTATTATTTGACCCATCTTCCCATCGCTGTTCCAATAGGTCTATCACTCGCTGCATCTTCTGCAAACGTTCATTAGCCTCTTCTATTACAGCTTTTTGTTGCAACTTGTGCTTGATGAACGCTTCTCTGCTTGTTTTCGCTTCTGGTGGCACTTTTTTAGACAGCTTTTTTACCTCTTTTTTTGATTGGTCGAGTTCAAATTTAGCTGCTTCAATGGCTATTTCTATGTCTCCTTGTGATTGAGAAAGTATGTCATCAACTACATCTTGCTCGCTATGCGTATCGACAGACACGGGAACAGCCGTCTCTTGTGGCTGAGCCTCCTCCTGTGCTTCGTTTCCATAAACATCTTGTAGACCTTGTGGAGACGTTTCTTGTGCAATCTCCTCTATCGGCCTCACGTTGTCTACATGAACAGGTGTGATGTTTCCCTGCTCGTCTGACACCCCGATATATTCAGCTCCATTCTGAGACTGAACAACACCTTCTTGCATGTTTCCATCTTGGTCTATATAGGAGACCTTATCCCCTATGATAATATCACCACTCGGATCCTCCTCTCCAGCTTCCTCCTCTATAGATCCTTCTACACCGGTCTCCTCGTAGGATATGCCTTTCTCCTCCATTATATCTTGTCACATCTTGGCATTTCTCTCTGGTGCGTGCTTGGCTATCATATAGTCGTGTAGCTGCCTATCGTTAAACCCAAGCAACTCTTTAACCTTGCGAGCTTGTTCTATGGCCGGTTTGTAGTAATGTTTTTCTAACCTGTCTATTGTTGCCGTTGCTATAGAGGACGACTGGTTGTATATCTCATGCAGATTAGCGAAGTCGGGGACCTTTTTCCCGGTGAGCTTCTCTATTTCTTTTTGGTACTGATCAAAAACAACAGTTTCATCTACCCATTTTCTTCGCCACTCAATACCCCTCTTGGAGTATATTTGGTGCATGGTTTCGGCCATGGAGCGACCGGTATTGTCAGATTCATATCTGAACATTGCATTCACTGCATTTATCCTGCGCTGTGCGTTCTCTATTCTTGTCCGCAGATCTTCGTTGTGCTCTGGGTTAAGTTCATCCATGATCTGCTCATCGGTCATTTTGTTAAAGACCTCATCATAATCAGAAAGGACTTTCCTTACATTGGCTTCTTGCATTTTAGAAACTATGTCCTCCGCTGCTGTACTACCGTTTTTATCTCCCCTTATCGCCTTGTACAACATATATGCAGCATTTGGATCGGACAATTTTGAATTGAACCCAGCTGCATCCAGCATTCCCCTCATCACATCTGCCATTGCCCCTATCATATCTGGGCTGACCGATTGGGTGTGTAAGTCTGATATGTAGCTCCTTACAGATTCTTGGCTCGCATTGCCCATAAACGCCCCAGAGGCTTTCCCGAGAACCGTTAGAATATCTTCTTGTACGTTGCTGTCCACCAAGGCCGAAAGACCCTGTTTAGGTAACACCTCGTTTAATGTAGCCAGTTCTATGTCACCATCCTTTATGTTTTCTGCAACGATTGACAAGGTCCCATTATCATAGATAACAGACTTCTTTTGCTGCTCCTCGGGCAGGTCAAGCCTTGATACAACCTTGGTGGACATAGGTACGCTGAACTTCTTCGCTACTTGCTTCACCATGCTCTCCTTGACAGACCTACCGAAAGCCATATCATAAGCTGTCTCTTCTCTATTGGCCCTCAGCCTTATATCCATACTTGTTGGGTTCTCGAACTCTTTGATTATCTTTGTGGCAGAGGAAAGGGCATCGTTGGCGATTGCCTGCGAATTTGATTTCGCTGAGGACAGCCAACGTTGTCCTTTTTCTTTATCTACCCAGATGAGACTATTATTCTCTATAATAGGTAGTATCACATTTTCCTCTTCTCGCCCATGTATTGTAAGTACATCGTTCACCTCTAAAAATTCGTGTCCTAATTGCTTTTTCGCACCAAGGCCTATTGCCACAAATATACTCTTCCCTTCAGGAGATGTTAGCTCTGTTAGGATACTCAAAGAACCACGTTTACTTCTGAATATGAAGACAGGTTTAGAAATTGCTTTTGGGAGATCTCTTATCGAGGAGATATTCAATCCATGTTTTTTTAGCGATTTTGAAAGTACTTTCTGGCGAAGAATAATTTGATCGTCAGGCATAAACAAAGCCAACACACCAAATGGTTTACCTATGGATATGTACTCATTGCTGCCAAGCTCCCCTTTCGCATAACGTTCCAACTCCTTATTAAACTTGTCGTTCTCTTCTTGGAGACGGAAACGAATGTCATTTGTTGAACTATCAAATGCAACATTTGTGCCATCTGCAACTTCAATATCAATGCGATTAAGGAGCTCTATTGCCTCTTCAAGGCTAACATCCTTCGCAAGTATATTGTCAGACTGTATTTCTTCGATCTCAGATACTCCCTCCAGCTCTTCGTCATTTATCTCGTCAGATATATCTTCTCCATGGAATGAATAATCGCCAAGCTGATATAGTCTACGTACATCTCCACCTTCAAACTTGTGCAATCCGTCTGGAATAGCTATCTTTTTACCTACACTATTGCACGTATTGAACCAAAAACCCTTAGCACTCTGTGTCGGCTCTCCAGTCCTCGTAAAACTCGCAAGACACCATGGTTGTCTGCTCATTTCATCTTTACGGCTATATCCGAATTGCGCATGAGCCACTTTGCACACAGCTTTTTGTCCGGCATCGGACTCCTCTACATCATAAACAAAAACGCCAGACTTGCCTATCTCTCGCTTGTTGGTAAACGCCGGTATATCATCTGGATTTATGGGGTTCCCATATTCTACATCTGTATTGTACTTATTGATTATCTCCATAGGCCGATCATACTTCATGGGGTCTACCTTGGCATTCTCCGCCAGTCTAACCGCTTGGATAATCTTGTCGTTATCTTCGGGAAGTATGATAGTTCCTTTCTTTGCCCAGTGGAAAGCCACCTTTTCTAACTTGGGGTTTCCTCCTTCTTTGAAGCTTTCTCCAAGCTTCTCTATCTCGTTGATAGTACGTTCTACCTGCTCATCTGTAGCGTTGGTCAGCTTATTGAGCAAGCCAGCCTTCATGTCAGCCTTCCTGCGCTCTCCAATGCGGAAACGTATATCGGGGTTTTCTACGTCAAATGAACCTACGTTGTCTGTTGCGCTCTTGATTTGGGTGGGCTCAAAGGCGACATAGAACCCAAGGCCAGTAGCAAATACTCCATCATACTTTCCATGAGATACCTCTTCTTTTTCTTTAGGACTTAACGGGCCACTAGCAATTAGAGGGGATCTCAATGATAAGAAAGCAGGGATAGTACGCCCACCTCTACCATATCCTCTGGCCACTTCTTCACTGGATGCGAAGTAAGCACCCTTGCCTAATGCCCCATCAGGCGACATCCTAAACTCTGTAAACTCAACGTTTGTCCCGTGATACACCACCAATGGTTCTCCGTTCTCGTCTACGACTCTGGACGAATCATTTTGCAGAATAGAAACCAACCGCTTATCTTTGTACTCAGATAGGGATACTTCCTTGTTAGCAAACTCGCGCTTTATCGGGTCAATACTTTCAAGCAAGCGTCCCTTTTCTATTTCCGTGAGGGCGTGGTCATAGTATGTTTCGCCATTGTTAGCTACACCTACAACGAGTTTTGCCGTATAATCTATACCACCGATATTTAGACCTACAACATAATAACGATAGCTTACAAACCTATTCTTCTGCTTTTCGTTGGCTTCCTCCGTAATGAAAGTGGCTTGCTCTATCATTTGAGGGATAGCGACTATTGATTTAAGATGCAGGTGATTTTCTGCATCATGTCGTGTAACCTTCTCAGCACCCTTTCTACTAATGCGGATCTTATCACCTGTATCTGAATTGGTATAATCCCCTCTGAGCTCATCAATGATGTAGGATTGAGCGGACTTATTGTTTAGCTCATACTTACCCTCATACTCCTCGCCCGTCAGCTCAATAGGCTTCGAGACCTTCAGCTTCTCAATCCTCGCTTTCTTCTCCCAATCTCCGAACCAATCTTTATTACCGGCGTACTTAGTACTTCGGGAGCAAGGCATAAAAAAGATTGATTTGATTGTTTCGGATGCCCTCTCCGGAATAGAACGAGCTGTGGCAGAAGCTTTTTCTTCGAATAAATATTGAATTTACACTCTTCGTCCGAAGTATTTCGCTTTTTAGAATACTCCCTTCCAACTTTAATGAGCGTATCGAGCAAAAGCTTTCCATGACATGGCAGCTACTTTCCAAAGGTGGAAAACAAACTTTCCAAAGGTGGAAAATAAACTTTCCTCCCGAGGAAAGCCTTATCGGGAAAATAGGGAATATTAAAATGACATGTTGGCTTTTTTGATGATTAAAGAGTACATTTGGGAAGCAACGTATGTAGAGAGATAAACATACATCCCTTGCTGGTAGCATAGGGGGTGAAGTAGAAAAAGAAAAAACTAACAAAAAGATTAACGACATGAACGCTAAGATTATTAAACTCTTCGGATGGTTACTGATCTTCACTCTGGGAACAATTGCCTGCAAAAAGTCGGATGAACCGAACAAGCCCGATGATCCAATAGTGATTGACCCCTATACCCCGGTGACCGAGGGCCGGGTTTTCATGCCAGTGCTCATGAATAAGCCGGATATGGATAAAGTTACCGAAGTTGAGAAAAGCAGAAGCGGATCTCTGGTGGAGAAACTTGCACCAAATCCAGACGAGGGAAAAAACTATATCCTTTACAAATTCGAGTACAGAGAGATGGATATTCGGCAAGTACACTACCAGATTCATCCCAAGACCGGAGTCCTTCTGAAAGTCATCATGCAATTCCCATCAAAAAAATCGACCCTATTAAATTGCCTCGCACTGATCAGCAAACAAGGATTCAATGACGATCACATATTAGCCCAAAGATATTCAGCACTTGCCAGAGAGAAAGATGCACTGTTTACAATGCATTATAAAAAAGAAGGAGGAGGTACGATGAAAATCATGTTTGATCAGTATGGGAAACAGCCTTCGGCATTGCCCACAATCCCCAAATTACCAAGCGAGGAATACGATATTGTTCTAGAGGACAGATTCTTCTCGTTTGGCAGAATCAAGGGTGCTGAGAAAAATTTGGGTAATACACT
Source organism: Porphyromonas crevioricanis (assembly GCF_900167225.1). GTDB lineage: Bacteria > Bacteroidota > Bacteroidia > Bacteroidales > Porphyromonadaceae > Porphyromonas > Porphyromonas crevioricanis. The sequence continues at coordinate 25,074 of NZ_FUXH01000016.1, read as the reverse complement.
CAAAGCAACCATAGAAGAGGAGAGTGGAAAGCACAAGGGAAAAGTGAAATATGCTATTTTCTCTCTCAAGGCAGAAGAGGCACCCATGACTCACAGAGGATACTTCTTTGACTGGGAAGAAGATACGGCTCCTGACAAATTAGGCCTGTGTTGCGAAATTGTCTTTTTTTACAAACATCCATCTTTGGGTTACTATGTTGATGATATTCGGAAGAAGACCATACCCACACGAGAATTCTATGATTTATGCAAGAAAAATGGCTGTGAGTGGCTCGAAGAATGTCCAGATGGAGACTTTTTCATAAATAAGAAGAAAAAGGTAGTCCTTGTCGCCAGAAAAATACAATTCGATGACATAAGTCCCAACGATATTCTTGCCATAAATATATTCAAGAGCAATGATATGTACGAAGAAAGTAAGGGAATGAGAGCCAAGGGATACTCCAGCCCGGTTATTGAAAATAAATCAGATGCGAATAAGAATTTGAGGATAAGCGAAAGTTCTCAGGCTGTAAGCTCTTTGTAAGGAATTAGAACCAAATCGGGACGCCTTAGGAGAGCTTATCTGCGAAAAGTCAGTGTCCTCCCAAAATAGGCAACGGACATCATAGACAAAGCGGCCGCAGCGTGATCAAATCACTCTGCGGCCGCTTTTCTATTCATTCCTCATCTATTTCACTTCTTCAAAAACAATTACCGCTGATTGTCAATAACTTACAATGGATTTGGTACAAATAAGGAACACCATAAGCATCCTGAATAACAGGAATCAATAATCATCGAGAGCTATCCATGCTCTCATCCTGTTGATAATATCTATCGTTTGTTCTGTATTGCCATTCTTGGTTGTAGAGGTACTGAGATTTTTTCAGCCTTGCAAATTACTTTGGTACAAATATATTCCTTTCATACAAATACGTTCATAGGATTTTCAACAATCTCTACTGCAGAAAGGAATGTGATGTCATTTTCTTGCTCATGGTCGAAGTATTTATAAGCATTCTCATGATATGTCAAGAATATCGTCTTAACAGAGTATTCGGCATCGACTTCAGGAACATAGAACTTAAACTTATCAATATTATCCTTACACCACACATCTCTTTCAATGACATGGGGAAGTTCTTTTGTCTCAATTTTTCGGTTCTGCTATATCAATTCGTATGCTGTTCTACTCTCCGAGAAATTTTTTGCCTCTATACAAATAATCTGCTTTGTTTTTTTATTTACAAGGAGAACATCAATGTCTCCAAGTTGTTTGGAGGCATTGAGAGGCTTACCTGGCATAATTTCGACCTCTGCATCAACATATAAGTTATTAAGGGATAAAATTTCGTATAATCTCTTTATATTTAGAGTAAACTCATGGCCTTTCTTATTATTTACCTTAGATACAAGAGCCTGCATTTCTGGGGTCGTATTAACCACAGTTCCATTATTCAATCGTTCTACTCGAATCATCCAACTCTCATATAATGTCTTAGTTGAATAATAGATATTGCCCTCAAAGAGTATCCAAGGTCTTGCTGTAATTTGCACAGGACGATTAAACCTCTGAACCCACTTGTCACTAAACTTAAGATCACTATTATTGAGATCTTTCGTAAGGACAAAGTTCGCCATGAACACTTTCGCCTCTTCTTCATCAAATATGCCGACACATACTTTCTCAAAGAACTCCTTCTCTGGTAACTCCATTACTGGTTTCTTATTATAGCTGGCATAATCAATGGATGCCATTAGTATCTTACAATACGTTTCAAATGAGATGCCGAATTGCGCTTTATAAGCCCTTACAAATGTTTCATCATTTGTGTCAATGGAAGAAATTGGCATCAGATTATGCAATCTTATGTACAAATCTGGATTATTCATTGATAACTCTCTTAGCTTGCGAAAATAGGCATTTAGTTTATCAATCACAGGTCTTGGAATCACCAGTCTGCCATTTTTTAGGATTGTCAATTCAGAACCTTTTATCTTCTCTCCTAATTGATCCATATATACACCTATATTCAAGCTAAAGTGCATAAGGGCAAACAGACGATCCAGCTTCTCTAATCCAGGCTTTCCTCCAGTATTATGAATACCTCTCAGAACAATGGTTTCAACCAAACCTTGTGTCAACGTATTCATCTCCGAATATTCATTAACATAATCAAACTGACTATCAAATGTCGCATCTAAAAAGGAATATGCCTTGCTTAATGACTCATACCTTCGTTGAGTAAGCTTCGACCAATAAATCATGGCGTGATGAAGCTCAAGCAGACTTGTAAGAAGTAGTTTGGTATCCATCTCCGTCAATATTTTTTTTACTTCTGCAAGGATATAATCAGATACCCGAATCATGACCTCCTTCGATTTCTCAAAATCGAAAGTCTGTTCTGAACCTTTAATATTCAGGAAATCAGCAATCTCGGAAAGGACCTTGTCACAATATCTGGAATTGACATAATAGCAAGAGTCAACACCATCCTTCTCGTCAATAATAGTTATATCTTCATTCTCGCCAACCTGAATAAATCTACCTGGTGCAGAATCAAACAATTGCGTACCAGCATCAAATAATGACTCGTTCGAAGAGAATCCACAATCTTTAATTGCTTTGAGGAATTTGCCTACTAACTCTCTCTCCAAAGTAGTTGTATCCAAACTCATTATTTCTTCTGGCACACAAAACACCATAGTATTGTCATTTTCCTTTTTCCGCTTATAGACACTACCCGTAATAATGTATAATTCTACATGAAGATTTTGGTTAATGGCATCTACCCATCGTTTCTTCTCAATAGCAAACAACCAATTCATCAAGGCGATGGTGGCCTCTCTACCAAATATGCTATGCTCCTCTTTGCATACTATATGAATCCATAAATTATAGTTTTGAAACTCAAGCATAAGAAGTCCCTTCACCATCATGTATGGGGCGTAGATAGGTATCTGCTTGGGTATGTCGGCATAGTGTTTGACCATGACATAGCTACTTTGCAGTGGACATTGTACCATATGCTCATCCTGACCGCACAAATATTTCTCCCGCATTGATAGAGCGTAACCTATTTCCACGAACATGATATCTGGCATTTCATCCCTATAGAATGTGTTATGGTTAGATATATAGTATGCAAATATATCAATCTCTTGGACTGTAGGCGGAAAATCTTGAGTCCTCCTGTCTTGATCATAATAGTATAGATTCAGCAGATTCATTCCATCCTGACCCATTACAATCTTCAGTTCCTCTAACGAGAAATGAGTCACGACACGACTGAAGGGCATAAACTGAATTTCCTCTGTCATCACTTGAGTAACTAAAAACGTGAATATGTTTTTGGTTGGGAATGCTTGTTTTATAGCAGTCTCTGAGTCTTTAACTGCTTGCTCCAGATTTGCTTTCTTATCTGCTAAAACAATTGTGACATTGGCAATCTTATCTTCATCAAATTGAAACCACAGAAAAGAAGTGTCCTGATAAATCTTCTGTTCAATAAATAATCCATAACCACCTTGCAAGAGAAATCCAGATTCTTGGATCATCTCTTTTTCGATTAACGAGAGGAACGTTTTCTCTCCCAGTTCCTTTACAAGAGTACCATAACATAGTCTGTAGGCTAGCCTTAAGAGATTAGCCGGAAACAAAACCAAAAATTCTCCATTATCAAGTTTTAAGAACGGATGCAACTCAAACATATCGCTATGGCCTAATCGAGATAATTCTTTTTCGTACTCTTTCCTTTTCATGCATAACAACAATGGTTGCAGATACTTTTCCTCAACTCGATATTTTGCCAAGATGGAGTTTACCGCAGCTTTACTAAAACAGTTATATGACTCACATTTGCCATATTCCTTGTAGTTTGAGGTATAAACTGATTCTGCATCGTATTTACCACAAACATTACGACCATAGTCGAATCTGTCTGCTATTTCATTGGATATTTCCAATATTGCATAGACAATTGCCAACTTACATCGATCTATCTTTTCCTTATGAGCCAAAAACAATAATTGGCTGAGAAGATACTTATGAGTCAAATAGAATGCAGAGAATACCTTGTAAGAACCAATCGGAGTATTTACAGTTTCAACGAATAATCTCTCCTGAGGATCTTCAAACTGAGGATTGCCATACTCAAGAATTCTATCAATGTGGAACCAGCCATACTTTCCTCGTCTCCACTGCAAATATGCTTCGACCAAGGCCATTTCTAATCTATAGCAGAAACTGGAATTTTCTTGCAACACAGACAAATAAGAGAGATACTTAAGCATCTTATCCCCTTTCAAGTTATGATAGAATTTATATTTCATTATAGTACTCCTCATTTTCCTTTTAAAGTGTGTTATCGATTCAATTTGATGCTTCAATCATTTTGTTCATAATAGTACGAATAATCAATACCTTTCATAAACATTTCTCTGTCATTAATCTTGGTTGTGAGTGCTGGCTTTAGTAAAGCCTTTATATATGTGCTATCAGATACACTCTCGCGCATGGCAGCCAGATATTCGTTTTTGTCTATCCGGCTCCAATCCACACACCGTTTGAGAGAACGCTTCAGCATAAGGTCGAGCCAAATGCGAGTGCTACGACCATTACCCTCCATAAAAGGATGTGCCACGTTCATTTCTACATATTTGTCCAAGATTTCATCAAAAGTGTTTTCGGGCATTCGTTCTATTGTTTGCAGCGTATCGGGAAAGTACATACAATTAGCAAACGTAAAGCCACCTTTGGATATATTTTTAGTTCTGATTTGTCCGGCAAACTCATATAGCCCTCCGAAGAGATAAGCATGTATCTGTTGCAGACATTTTAGACTCCCTGGCTCTGCCGTTTGCAAAATACCACTTTCAAAGAGTTGATAGGCTTTCTTCTTGCTCTGTCCATCAATAGTATTATCGCTATATGTAAACCAGTTAAGAAAGTCATTAGCTCGGTTAGTGGGATAGTTCTTTGCCAACAATACAACGCCCTCACTATTGAGGACATCGGCCACACGTAGTTTCCCATCAGGAGCTTCAAATTTGAAGCCGTGAGTAGCACTCACGAGTTCAACACCTTCTTGCTTCAATTTCCTTTTCAACCATCGCCAGTAATTACCCGCCTTTGTATAGTCAGGCTCATTATTGATGGCACGAACGATGTCTGTTGCAGAAAACCACCAACAGTTTTGTTCCTCGTCCCATACAGCCCTTACTTCACGGTCGTTGAAGAAACGGATTGATTTCTTATGTTGTTCTTTATACTCTGCCATAATGAAAATCGTTACTCATCTAGGGCTTTAATCAACTCCTTAGGGTTAACCTGTAAAATCTCCGCAATTTGGAAGAGGGTTTCTAGGCTTGGTTGACGGCGGTTGCAGACATAGGCATTGACAATACTGAAACTCTTGCCGAGTTTTTCGGCAAGCCATGTTTGCTTAATACCTTTCTCCTCAAGCACTTCTTTGATTCGATTCATGGGTTTATCCATCGCGTTCAATGTTCTTTTGATAGCGCAAAGATATGAAATGAAATGGCATAGAAAAAGGGAATAAGATGATCTCCTTTCCATTCCTTCACAAAGCCTCCCCTCCAAGACAGTCCAATCACTGGAGCTTTTTACTGATAAAACAGTGCAAAGAATAGCTTAAAACATCCTCTAACCCTGTACTGTATAAACAAAAGCTATGATAACTTATAGCACGAATGTAAAAACAAAAGAACAACAGAGGAGATAATAGGAGGAAAATCCAATAAATGACAACAAAGGAAGGCAAGTCAAAATCACTTTTGGCACCCCCCCTTGTCCTTAAATCCGGCTACAAAGAAAAACAACAGAGGGTGTGCCAAAATAGTATTTCGGCACACCCTCTGTTGTTCGTTTATCAGTCCGGATTATTTGACCTCTTCGAAGTCGACGTCCGTGACGTCGGGCTGCTTGTCGGAGCCACCAGCGTTATTTGCGGCATTCGGATCCGGTTGAGGACCGCCCTGTGCTCCGGTATTCTTGTACATCTCCTCGCTTGCTGCATGAAAATGCTCGTTCAGCTCCTTCATCGCGGCGTCGATAGCATCCAAATCCTGCGCCTTGTGAGCTGATTTGAGCTTCTCAAGAGCAGCCTCTATGGGAGCCTTTTTGTCAGCCGGCAACTTATCGCCCAAGTCTTTGAGCTGCTTCTCCGTCTGGAAGATCATCGAGTCGGCCTGATTGATCTTATCAATGCGCTCTTTCTCTTTCTTGTCGGCTTCTGCATTTGCCAAAGCCTCCTCTTTCATACGCTTGATCTCATCATCGGAGAGACCACTGGAGGCTTCGATACGAATATCCTGCTTTTTGCCGGTAGCCTTGTCCAAAGCCGTAACATTGAGAATACCATTAGCATCGATATCAAAAGTCACTTCGATCTGAGGTACCCCACGTGGAGCCGGGGTAATTCCATCGAGATTGAATCGGCCAATGCTCTTGTTGTCACGAGCCAACGAACGCTCTCCCTGCAACACATGGATCTCAACAGAGGGCTGGTTGTCCGCAGCCGTAGAGAAGACTTCGCTTTTCTTGGTCGGGATAGTCGTATTAGCATCGATAAGTCTGGTCATTACGCCACCCATCGTTTCAATACCGAGCGAAAGAGGTGTCACATCAAGCAAAAGCACATCCTTCACTTCGCCCGTAAGTACCCCACCCTGGATAGCAGCACCTACAGCTACCACTTCGTCCGGATTTACACCCTTGCTGGGAGCCTTACCGAAAATCTGCTGCACCTTGTCCTGAATAGCCGGGATACGTGTCGAACCTCCAACCAAAATCACTTCGTTTATTTCGTTAGGAGAAAGACCTGCATCCTTAAGAGCCTGCTGGCATGGAGCTACACAAGCATTGATGAGCTTGTCTGCCAACTGCTCAAACTTAGCACGGCTGAGCGAAGTCACCAAGTGCTTAGGAATCCCGTTCACCGGCATGATATAGGGCAGATTGATCTCCGTACTTGTCGAAGAAGACAACTCTATCTTAGCTTTTTCAGCAGCTTCCTTGAGACGCTGCAGTGCCATAGGATCTTCACGCAGGTCAATTCCTTCCTGCGACTTGAACTCCTCGGCCAGCCAATCGATAATCACGTGGTCAAAGTCATCACCACCCAAGTGTGTATCTCCATTGGTAGACTTCACTTCAAAAACTCCATCTCCCAACTCCAGGATAGAGATGTCGAACGTACCGCCACCAAGGTCGAAGACGGCAATTTTCATATCCTTATCCGACTTGTCCAACCCATAGGCAAGAGAAGCAGCAGTAGGCTCATTCACGATACGTCTCACGGTAAGCCCTGCGATCTCTCCAGCTTCTTTGGTAGCCTGACGCTGAGCATCGTTGAAGTAAGCCGGCACGGTGATCACGGCTTCGGTCACTTCTTGTCCCAAATAGTCCTCTGCAGTTTTTTTCATCTTCTGCAGCACCATAGCGGATATTTCCTGAGGAGTATAAAGGCGACCATCAATGTCTACACGAGGAGTATTGTTCTCCCCCTTTACAACCTTAAAAGGAACTCGATCTATCTCGCGACTCACCTGATCGAAAGTCTCCCCCATGAAACGTTTGATAGAGAAGATCGTTTTTTGCGGATTGGTAATAGCCTGACGCTTGGCCGGATCGCCCACTTTGCGTTCGCCACCATCTACAAATGCAACAATAGAGGGTGTTGTGCGCTTTCCTTCACTATTGGTTATCACGATGGGTTCGTTACCCTCGAGAACGGATACGCAAGAGTTTGTCGTACCCAAGTCAATTCCAATGATTTTTCCCATAATCTGTTATTCTTTTTATTCTGATTTATTTTTCTATTCCTATGTTTGAAAGTCTCGGTTTCCAAGTCGGATCGCGGCTTTCACTTAGCTCTTTCGCAAGATGCGTGCCAAATATCACAGGGAGAAAAACGAACTGACAACTTGGCAAGGAGAAGAAACGCTCAAAAGACAAGCCAAGAGAAGTGTTCTTTCCTCAATGGTTCTTGTTACAAATCTCCGCTTTACATCGAAAAAGAGAACAGAAGTAAGGTCTTTTGACAAATTCCACCTCTCTTAGGTAGTGTAAGTTTCTTGTTTACTATCAAATAGGTATTGTGATCACCTACCTCTGCCTCTACTTTTGCTATTGTAATTGAGTGAGTAAAAAAACACTGCGCTTGTTGTGGCGCAAAGCCATTATGAAGTGATAAATCGATCGCAATTAATTGGGGCAGGCTGATCCGTGAGGACCGGCCTGCCTCGTTTTTATGGCAAATCCTCCTGGGGCCGATGCAGGGAAATACAAGGGTACCCAAAAGAAGAATGGAGGATAGCAGCACATGGAGACAAATCCAAAGTCAAAGATAATGCCATAGAAACAAGCTTGCCATAGATGAAAGCTTGAGGGGGGGGGATATCACACAACAGGGGGCATTACACAACTCAGAGATTCAGATAATTCCCTCCTCCTTAGAATGAATATTTCTGTTTATTTAAGTTCTATTAGTTTTATTTCAAAAGAGCATTTTTCAGCTCAAATTGGAGGCATTTTGAGTGTATTTTCCCTCTCTTTTTTGATGTCTATGGGAGCCGTTTTTTACTAACACGGGAGAGAATGAAATTTTTCTCCTGAGAGAATTTTCACTAACACAGGAGAGAAAAAAATTTTTCTCAGGAGAAAAAATCGGCCCTCCCAGAACGCCCTATTCATCGGCATTTCGGAGAGGCAATAGAAAGCATATAAAGGGAGGAATATTCGGTTGTCTGCAACAGTCCCTTTTCTCTCTATTTTCCTGACTTTTTCCGCAGATGGATTTTTACAAAATATATCAGATCAACAGTAGAGAAAAAGGGATCACGCCATGGTCCCCAATCGAGAAATCAAACAAAAAGAAAAGCCGGTGGAAGCATTTCTTACGAAAGCACCACCGGCCTATAAAGTAGCCGCAGTCTGGATAATCTAAACTCCGGAAGACAGGGTTTGAGTGTTCAAACAATCTTTGTAATCCGCCGGACTGTAAACAGTCTCCACCCGAAGGCAGTGCGGCCCGCCATCAACTGATGAACTAAGTCTCGGAATTATATTGAATGATGAGTTTCGCAATATCGAGACATGCGGCCTTTTTTCTACTCCCTCGTCTGTGAGCAAAGGTAGAAAAATCATCGAATAAAACAAATCGTCCGCATCAGAGATCATACAACAGGCCTCCCTCCCACTCTCTCTCCTCAACAACAGCGACATAGGCAATAAGAGAATGAGCAAAATCAGTCAGCACGATGTATCGAACGTTTCAGTACAAGAGGCGTCTCGGGGCCACATTCAAAAAGCAAATCCAAAATGGACAAATTGGGGATAAAACCTGTTCGGGCAGCATTCGTCTGATAGTAGCAAGCTGGTATAAAATAGGGATCCATCGGGGGATTCTTGGGTCTTATGGCAAACCGATAATCAAACGATTGAGAGGCAGAGGGCTGAGTTATGGGATCGGCGGCGTCCAATGTAGTACAAAAATCGGTAGTGAGTTCCAAACAGACATCAATATCAGACAGCCTGAGCAAGGTTTGCAGCATCTCAAAGTTATAGTCAAAAAGGAAGGTCCACGACCTTTCGTAGAAAGGAGCTATCTCTGGGGCGAGGTAATCGAAAAAGGCCGAAGCCCCATAAGCTGTACGAATGGCCTGCCAATGATTGTGTTGCCAATGCCCATGATCAGAAATCCGCACCTCTCGTATAGGACAGGCGGAGGAAGCTCCCGAAGCAACCGGAATACTCAAAGGCTGCATCCCTTGGGCTGTAGCAATATGACAACGCGACCGATAGGTCTGCTTAATATAGTGCTCATGCGCTTCCAGCTTCACAAGCGGAGAAGCAAACAATTTGCAGAAATACTGCACAGGGGGGGCGTAAGCTGTAGAAAGAAGCATCTTCTAAAAAAGATTGGTCAATGCTCTGAAGGCCAAATAAAAACCCCTTGTACGTCTTTGTCCGACACGATCCCGATGTGCCGAGAGTCGGGACCACTGGAAACCTTATCTGCCAATATCCAATAGTAGGACCTCAGAAAGACATAAGAAGATACCCTGTGACCATCCACAAACAAAGCTCCTGAGGAGAAAGAAGCCCTTGTCCCCAATTCTTGATGAATAGCCTCCCGATATGCTACCAAATTGACTTCATTGAGAAGTATCTCTTCTCCCTTGTGAGGTAGTTGCAAATGGTAGCGCATTTGTTGAGAGATATGGTTTGGCAACTCTCTTCCATTGATATAGAGGCCAGCCGGATCTACATAGAGCTTGTCGCCGGGAGCTGCGACTACACGGCCTACCACCTGCAATGGGTGTGAACTATCTGCGGTATAGCCGTGTGCATGAAAAAGGACCACTCGCCCCGGCAAAGGTGTATGAACGCGAGATACCCAAGCAATACGCCCCAGAATATAGGGTGCAGGCATGGTATCTCCTCCTATTCGGATAGGGAAAATGATAAACAGACGAATGAGCAACAATACGAGCAGCGCAATACTCGCCGGGAGGATCCAACGAAGTAGCAAGTTCCTTTTCGCCTGCGCATCCATATCAATCTAGAGTTCTTCGCTTATCTCTACTTGCTCGAAACCGAACGCATCATTCTACTCCAACGAATCTTACCGCCAAAAAGGCTCTTCTTGTCTTTGTCAAGTGAAAGCCATACCAGCTTCGGTTTCCCCACAATGTGATCCTCCGGTACAAAACCCCACGAACGGCTGTCGGCTGAGTTGTGTCTGTTGTCCCCCATCATGAAGTAGTAATCCATCTCGAAAGTGTACTCCTTGGCTGGTTTACCGTCTATGAGGATCTCACCCTTGCCATTGACAATCAGCTTATGCCCCTCATAGTTTTTGATGCAACGAGAGTACAAAGCCAAATTCTCGGGGGTTAGCTCAATCTTATCTCCACGTTTAGGGATATAGATCGGCCCATAATTGTCCCGACTCCAACCGGTCTCCCAATCGAGCGGATAGAGCAGACCGGCACCTCCGTCAGATTCCACTCGGATAGATACAACCTCGGGCAGGGCATTCAGTTTTCGCTTCATCTCTTCTGTAAGCGGGAAGTGGTACACAGTGCCGTATCCTTGCTCTCCTATGGAGTCCAAACCAAGCAGAGAAGCCTGCATTTGGCCTTCGGCATTATTGGGCAGGAAATAAAAATCATCATCGCTGATATCCAATTCATCTTTCAGGTAATCCCGATTGAGGGGAGATCGAGTCTGCACCCAATAGTTGAGCTGCATCTTCTCGGGATTTTGGTCTGGTTTGCCGTTTATGTAAACCTGATTGTCCCGCACCTCCAGATTATCGCCCGGCATACCCACACAGCGTTTGACATAGTGGTCTCTGCGATCCACAGGGCGATAATGCACCTCGCCATATATACTGGGATTTGCCCATATGGAGGCCCGGCCTTGCAGTTTGCACCAGGTGTAATAGTCGGGGTTAGGCTTATGCACGCAAACCGTATCTCCAGCAGGGAAATTGAAAACGACAAGATCGTGACGCTCCACCTGCCCCAAACCTTTGATCCGACGATAGGGATAGAAAGGCTTATCCGAATAGGACTTCCCCCCACCGAGCCACTGTGGCATCGTGTTGTGGGTAAGAGGGAATGCCAAAGGCGTGTTGGGTGTTCGTGGGCCATAGCTAAGTTTGCTCACCAATACATAGTCCCCCACAAGCATCGTCTTTTCCAAAGAAGAGGAAGGGATCACGAAATTCTGGAAAAGGTAAACAGTGATGATATACAAGCCCACCAAACAAAAGAGAATATCCCCCGTCCAAACTACCACGCTGCGAAGGGTCTTATTCTTGATCCCCTTGTACCAATCCCAATCGACAAAACGAGTAAAGTAGAAGTCGATCAACAAAGGCAAACAAAGCAGCCACCAAAGGCTATCCCAAACAACGAGTAGCAGTAAACCTGCAAGAGCTATAATACCCCAAATCGCTCTTCTGAGCGGCATTTTTCCGAAGAGTTTAGTCATCGTAATGTACGCTAATTATTATCCTTGTTTTATTCCAAGAAGCTCTGCCATAGAGAGGAACCCCCGATGGGTAGTCGCATATTCGGCTGCCATCACAGCTCCCTGTGCAAAACCGTCTCTGGAGAAAGCCTCATGTCTGATAGAGATCTTATCGATCTGTGAGGTGTAACAAACCTCATGAATACCACAAACCTCTCCCTCTCGATCAGCCGATATGCCAATCGTATTGCTCAGGAGAGGAGATTGACCATCCTCGACTAAAGACCAATCCGAATACAAACGATTGTTATCTATCAAGTCATTAGCCAAACTCACCGCTGTACCACTTGGTTTATCCAGCTTATGAGTATGGTGTACCTCGTGTATCGCTGGCTGATAATCCGGGTAGGCACTCATCATAGAGGCCAACTGGCGGTTAAGAGCAAAAAGCATATTCACTCCTGGGCTGAAATTAGAAGCATAGAAGAATGTGCATTCTCTTTCCTCACACAAGCATCTAAATTCTTCCAACAAATCTCTGGTCATAAACCCCGTGCTACCAGAGACCAGTGGTAGACCTTTATCCAAAATACGTTTGCAATTGGCCTCTGCCGTTGCCGGGCCGGTAAATTCGACAACGACATCGGCTTGAGATAACAGTGGGGAGAGGAACTTCACTTCCTCATCCTTATCTATGGTTAGCAATATGGTATGGCCTCTACGCAAAGCCTCTGCCTCTATGGCGTGCCCCATACGTCCGTAGCCTATCAGTACTATCTTCATTGCTCTATTTGTTTTTTCTCTGTCTTGATGCTGCAAAAGGGGACTCCCCCCTCCTCCCGGGTTTTTCTCTTATTTTTTTGCACGAGACGATCGGCAACAATCGAATATCACCCTGCAACAATCGGCATCCACGTTCCGTCCCTCTCCGAAAGAGACAGAGCGATCTCGGAAGCGTCTTACCACCTCATCCTCTATCTCACGACCGATACCGGCATCCTCCAGTCGGGTAGGCAATCCCAAGGAACAGAAAAAGTCTTCGGTAAGCTCTATAGCCCGGTCTATCCGTTCATCTTCCGTACCCACATGAAGGTTCCACACACGCTCGGCATATTGCAGGAGTTTTTGCCTTTTCTGTTCTCGAAGAACACGCATCATGGCCGGCAGGACGATCACCAAAGATGCTCCATGAGTAAGGCCACTCAGGGCTGTAATCTCATGCCCGATCATATGTGTAGCCCAATCTTGGGTTACCCCCCAGGCTATCATCCCATTGAGGGCTGCCGTAGCGGAAACCATATAGTCACACATCAGGTCATAGTCATCATGCCGCTTCACAAGAGAAGGAGCGATCTCGATCACCGTACTCAACACTCCTTCTGCAAAGCGATCCATCACCCGACTCTCACCACAGAGCGTGAGATACTGCTCTATGACATGGACAAAAGCATCAGCCAAGCCACAAGCGACCTGGTGACTACTCAAAGAATAGGTCACTTTGGGATCTAAAATGGAAAAAACAGGATGTGCGCTACTGAACGCAAATTTCTCTTTCGTGTCGGCACGAGAAATCACCGCACCACTATTCATCTCGGAGCCGGTAGCCGGAACAGTAAGCACCGTGCCAAAAGGCTTTGTCTGCTCGGCTTTCTTAGACAAAACAATCTCCCAGGCATCCATATCCGTACAAAGAGCAGCCACAATCAACTTGGTGGCATCGATCACCGAACCTCCACCTACTGCCAGCACGAAATCCACAGACGCTCGCTTTCCCTGCTCCACAGCTCTACGTATCGTCTCTACACAAGGATTAGGCTCTATGCCCCAAAATTCCGTATGAGGGATATTGCCAATGGCAGCTTTCACTTGTTCGTACACACCATTCTTTCTGACACTTCCTCCGCCAAAGACGATCATAAGGCTACGACAACCGGAGGGTATCAAATCAGGTAGCTTGGCAATACGGCCCTCGCCGAAAACAAGTCTGGTGGGGCAGTAGTATTCAAAATTGCGCATATACGGTACAGATTGCTTTTATATTCAGGCACTAAGGTACAACATTCATGCTTAGTAAACAGAGACAAACAAAGGGCATGAATACACAGATAAAACGGAACAGTACCAGAGCAGGGGCGCAGCAACACAACGCTCCAACGTGTCCATAGCACCTGCAAAGTCGAAAATCAAAGAGGAGACAAGAACATAAGGCTGTAATACACTAAACTTCGAGAAGCCATGGGTGGGAGACAGAAGGTAAAGCAGTACATAAAGTTGGACATTAAGAATTCATCAAACGATACATATTTACGCATGGTACGCATGGTAGAAGATAAGGACAGAAGAGATTTGTGCAGCTATCAGGTCAGCTCGCCCGCATATTTACACATGGTCGGAGATAAAGCCGTCTGCGAAAGCTAAACACTGAGGATTCATCAAATGATACGTATCTGCACATAGTCGAAGGAGGCCGTGTCACTTACTGGATATGCCAAAGGGGGCACCTCGATTCATTCCCATATTTGTGCAGTACATTGTCTACCCTTGAACTTTTGGGTTGGGTTATAAGAGGCGTCTCGGTTCATTCCTATATTTGTACCACCGATTGTATTCAAAAACAAAGAGGGCGTGCCGAGAGGAATTCTCAGCACACCCTTTCTTAAGAGTTGTTTTTCAGCACACAACCGATAGACTGGTTGTATCGATAAAATATTTAGTTATCTTTGCACCGCAAAAGAGCCAAGGGGATGCAGACGGTGTTCTGTTCTTTCGGAGGTTCCGGAGAGATGGCAGAGTGGTCGATTGCGGCGGTCTTGAAAACCGTTGAGGTGAGAGCCTCCGGGGGTTCGAATCCCTCTCTCTCCGCAAACGAGGGTGTAAATCAGCGAGTTACGCGATTTACACCCTTTTCTACACCCAAAAACTAAAGAGCAATAAAAAAACACACCCAAGACTGCAAATCTTGGGTGTAGTTGTTTATTGGAGTATATTTATATGGCTCTTTTCTCCAAACTAATAAGAAATCTTTATAAGTTCAATCTTGCTCCCTCCTTTGAGAGCTTACAAGAAATACTTGTAAGCTCGGCTTCCTCTTTCATAACAACATCAGCTAAAGCCTTTGCAATATGCCACATCATCACAGGAGGAACAGCATTACCGATAGCCTTATACTGTCTTCCCTGAGACACGTTAGAAAGACTAAATGTTTCGGGAAAGGATTGAATTAAAGCAGCTTCTCGAGGAGAAAAACGACGGTATCTATTACCTACCATTAAAACAGGATCTGTGGAATTCAAACTGACTTTAGCTAGATGAGCACTTATCGTATTACAAGGAGCGTCAAGTTGTTGGGCTCGACCTTTATTCATCTTAGTTCGCACAGCCATCATTCCGTCAACAGCTCTCTGCGAGAAGTAGAAGGTTTCATTTAGATTATCCTCGTCACGCACAACATCTGCAAGAACCCTTTTTTCTCGATCATCGATTGAGAGAGGAAATGAAAACTTCAAATAATCAGATTTTTCTCTAAATCCAACGATAAAAACCCTTTCTCGCTTTTGAGGAACACCGTAGTTGTATGCATTAAGAACTTCCCACTTTATTTGGTAACCTGCTTTTGCAAATTCATCAACAATCATAGGAAATGCTTTTCCCTTATTTGCTGAAATCAAACCCTTTACATTCTCCGCGATGAAGAATCTTGGATGTTTCTCTTTCAATATGCGTACCATCTCAAAAAAAGCACACCTCTTTCATCTTTATAACCAAGACGAGGTGGGTTTTGGGCTGATATAGAAAATGATTGACATGGAAAGCCTCCTGTAAGTAAGTCAAATTGGGGTAAGCTCTCAATGGCTATGTCTCTAACATCTCCAATAAGACATTTGTGAGAAAAATTCTCATTATATATCTGACTAGAATAAGGGTCTGAATCAATTGCATAATCAATATCAAAGGGTAGTCTGTCGTAATACTTTCCTAGATATGAAAAACCTCCCAATAAACCAAGATCTAATCCTCCTAGACCACAGAACAAGGAAGCTACTTTTAATCGTGCCATGTCAATAATGGTGTTGGTTCAACAATACTAGGGCTAAAACTGATTTCCATACCGTTTCGAGGCATTGCTGATATCTGGTCTGTTTTATACAAACTTACAGGATTCCTTAGTATGTAGAGAACTTGAGAATTTTGACTCAACATTAAGCGATATACGCAATAATGTTCTCGGTGAGTTTCTGCTACACTCCACTCATTGAGTGACATGTGAAAAGCATATAAATGAAGTTTCTGCTTACTTATGGTTGTTTTCACTTCTATGTAGCGATGAAGGTTGCTACCATCTCCCTCAAAACTATCTATATCAAATCCAGGATGATAGGATGGACTATCGACTACTTGAACGAGTTTTGCTAGGTGGTCGTAGCCAGCAATCTTTAAACGCATTTTTTCGTGTCCACAAATCAGAGCCTCTCCAAGATTCCCTATATCTTTAGTAGTCTTATCTCCATTATCGAGTAAGGACTGTATCCTATCGATAACAACAACATCTATTTCATTTTTACCATCAAGAAGTGAAGATATGTCTGTTTGAAATAGATTCTCATCTAAGTTGCTATTTACGTAATCAAACCAATCAACTTCTACTCTCGCGATATCAGTAGTTGTATACCCTTGTTCACTATAAAACGATTCATAGCCGTCAAAGAACAAGTTATCTTCCTTAAAGGAGGCTATAACTTTTACTTCATTGGGCTTTAGATAAAAAAATCCATTATGTTCCTCAAGAATAGAGGCCAACTCCATATAATCAAGGATATCTTGTGCGTACCGCTTAACATCTCCAAGGCTCATAGGTTTGCCTGTACGAGACTGAATTCTGGGATCTTTCTTGTTGTAGTACTTAATTTTGTTCTCTCTGTTGTATAGTATGGTTTGGGCAACTTCTCTTGGTGTTAAGACTCCAGAGGTTACAAAAACATCATTGAAAATACAATAAGTAGCCTCAAGTCCAGAAATACTCATCTCTTTACCTCTGCCAGCCAGAAGTTCATTTCCTGCTAGAAGAACACGAACTATCCATTGTGCAGGTTTAAATCGAATGCCTTTTTTTATTAAGGGAATGTTCTCATTAGGCTTTAAATGTCTTCCAGGGAACTGAAAGGTACGAAGAAACAAACGTAAAAACTGTGTCAAGTCCTGATTCTCATTCAGAAACGTTGCCATCCGAGATGTCGTTGTGACATCAGATAGTTTGTCTTCGGTATAAAAGCCAAATAATGCTGGTGTTTCTGTCCTCCAATTCTGTAAGGTTTTCTCAGCTAATCCTATGTTCTCTGGAAATAAGCGGATAGCATCAAGATATCTTTTACTATATTCTGCACATGAACATGTCGGAATTTTACAGCACTCATTAGCCATATAAAGCAAAACGTTCTCAATGTTAGCCTTAAATCTTGGACGAATGAAATGTATGCGTTGCCACCGTTCGTTCTCTAGCTAGTAGTATTTAGTTGTTTTAGACATGAGATATTTGTTGCTTTATTTTTTTTGCAATTACTAGAGCCAGTAAGGGAGGGACAGCATTCCCTACTTGCTCTAATTGGCTCCCCTTACTTCCCTTAAAGACAAAGGCATCTGGAAAAGATTGTAATCGTGCACTTTCTCGAACAGTTGGCACACGATTATACTTGTAATGAAAGTGGTGTCTATGTCCTGTATCTATTGTAAAGCTAGGTCGCTGACTATTCAGCCTTGTCCATGCAATATTGACTTTTCTTGTACCTTGTAGTTCTAAGGGCAAGTCTTTATAATTTCCACCATCTGGGACTAATGCGATTGTCTCAATTGTCTTAGGGGTGTGATGTGTAATTTGATGATTGTAAACGCCTGTACTCTCTTCTCGCATTTTCCTCTGAAAATCAGATTGAGCCAAAACAGGATAGGGGCTACCATCTTCGATTGTATCTTCGCATAAATCGGAAATAGCGTCTAAAGCACTGATCGGGGTATCAATACTTTTTGTGGGAAATTCAAAAGATTGACCATTCAACAATCCTACAAAAAACGCTCGTCGACGATTTTGAGGAACACCATAATCCGAAGCCATTAGAACCTTGTATTCAACCTTATACCCTAACCCTGTAAATTCTTCAACAATAGCATCTTTAATTACTCCTCCTGCCATAGACAGAATGTTTGGGACATTTTCCATCACAAATGCTCTTGGGCGGAAAGTTGCAACAAATCGAACAAAGCTTTTATACAAAGCATTGCGTTCATCGTTTACAATTCGCTTACCTGCTATAGAAAAACCTTGACACGGTGGACCTCCAATGACTAGATCAATACTTACCCCCTTAAAATCCTCTACTAAGCTAGCGGTATCTATTTTGTCGATGTCTGCACACAACACATTGGCGTCTTTACGATTGTGCCTATAGGTAATCAAAGCATCTTCCCAGCAGTCGATAGCAAGCAAACATTTGAAGCCAGCTTGCTCAAAACCGAGGGACATACCACCACATCCCGAAAAGAGGTCAATAAACGTATATTGAGACATATTTATGTACTAATCGAATTTGTATTAACTACGAAGGTACGAAGAAGCTAGCAGAGGGTCGAGGGGATTTCCCTATTTAACACTGAAAACCAAGGTGTGAGCCCCTAAGGGGCAAAATATCGCGAGAGGCTCAGGGGCGGTGATGCTCTGCGAGCCTCTTTTTATGTAAACTGAATCGTGCCAAGCAGGATACAG
Source organism: Porphyromonas crevioricanis (assembly GCF_900167225.1). Classification (GTDB taxonomy): domain Bacteria; phylum Bacteroidota; class Bacteroidia; order Bacteroidales; family Porphyromonadaceae; genus Porphyromonas; species Porphyromonas crevioricanis. Next base: position 6,334 of record NZ_FUXH01000016.1, on the reverse strand, counting down.
AGCATCCTATGCAACTAATTCGTCGCAGCATATCAGTTTAAATTTTGGAGAATTGACAAATGTTGCTATTTCATCGTACTCAGGCATTTTCTTGGATTGCTCGAATATTTCGCATAATCTCTCCTCATCCCTACTACTCGTGCAACCGAAGCATAGAAACAAGGTTAAACCAAGAAAAAAAAGATAAGTCGTATTTTCATGATGTGTCTAATAATTTTCTTTTTGCGGACTGTCCTTGTCAAACCAAAATTGCTGCCAAAGAAAATCCTCCATTCTTCCGGGTAGGAGGTATGCATTTTCCATACAGAACATTTCGGGAACGATGTTTTTTTCATCGTAATCAAGATATTTCTTCTTTTGGTTTTCTTTGTGATATACAAATGCAATGCCTTCGGGCATATATACCGTTCCTCCGATGTTTATACGAATCATCGAAGCCGTATCGGATTGATTCGATAGGAGATCTGAATATTGCTCAAGGGGAAAAGGCTGCACGGTGTCAATCTTTACTCTCCATCCGCCTTCCTTTCGTGTTAGCTCACCAAAACACAGCATAATAGAACCGATAGCTTGGGGTTCTACATCCAAATCTTTCATTTTCAAATCCATGGTATAGAACACCGCACATGTATCACGTGTCGGATAAAAATAGGCCGTCCGAAAATCAATGGAAACTGAATCTCGCCAACTCGGACACAGCCCTTCCAAGGTTGCATTGGCAAATTCATCACAACATATTTGTTTAAACTCCAATGAATTTACAAATGCTGCAACTTTGGTGTATTCGGGTGCACGTTTCGATTGCTCGAAAATTTCGTACAAACGTTTCTTTTCCGCTCGATTAGCACAACTGACTGCAGAGAGCAATAATACAAAAAAGGAAATGGCATACAATATTTTTTTCATTTCTCAGTCTTTTTCCAATTTATCTATCCGTCTCTTGTCTCATCTTTTCTTTCTCTAATTTATAGTTTTTATTTGTTGTAATATATCCCTATTCCGGCATGGGCGATATTCTCTGCTCTACTTTCTGTCTTTTTCCCATGTAAGAGATTTCTACTATAAAATATCACAGCAGACTTACCGACGCATACTTGGAGAATAACCCTTGGTAGACGGCGATATGAACTTCTTTGTTTAGCAATGGTCCGAATTGCTCGGCTTTCCCCTCGAATCTGTATTGTTCGCCTCTGCTTTCTACCGAAACCCTCACAAAGCGGTTGTCACTACCTCTCCCCTCCTTACTTAAAACAGCTTTTCCCTCGAAGACCACTTTATGATATAGGGCATTTATATTGGAATACAAGCTTGGTTGAGAGAAATATATAACGGTAATTAGCATAATCAGGAAAACAATCCATTTTGTGAATTTTTCATTGGAATGGGATGTTACAGGACGTATTGTATTCCATAACATTCGCAAAGAAGCATCCTTTGTTATAGCAATTAAATAGACAAGCCATAATGTGATGACAAGAAGTAAGCTTATTAACCATGTATAAACAATTGGAATTTCGGATAAGAACAATTCTTCTTTCGCCACATTGGATATGGTTAAAATGGCAAGCCAAAATAGGGTAAATCCTAATAGAAAAAGGAGACTCCTAAGGATTAGCTGCGTAAATTTTAGAGACCGCTCTTGCTCTGCTTTCCGGGCTTTTCCCATGTAAGAGATTTCTGCGATTAAATATCACGGCTGACTTAGCAACGCATACTTGGAGAATAACCCTTGGTAGACGATGATATGAACTTCTTTGTTTAGTAACGGTCCGAATTGTTCAGATTTCCCTTCAAACCTGTATTGTTCGCCTCCACTTTCCACGGAAACCCTCACAAAGCGATTGCCACTACCTCTCCCATCTTCGTCTAAAACAGCCTTTCCCTCGAAGACAACTCCATGACATATGGTGTTTACTCTTCGATATGCGTAATCGAAAGATGTATGTCCGGTAATAGTAATAAATGCTATCACTAAATAATGCCAAACACTTATACCATGTTTATCTCCGAATGCACCCGCTGGTCGTACGAGAATTCTCAGCCCTTTTAATGTTTTAATCCCGATAACGCAGTAGCTGTACAAAACTATCACACATAATATTGCTAATGCATAGAAGATACTAATGCAATAATGAGAGTCTGTGTACAGATACATATCTTTGGAACCGTACAGTATAGCACAACCTTTTAATAGTAAAAAGGGAAGTACAAACACAGTGATGGCCAGTTTACTATTTCTTGCAAGCATAAATCTTAGTTTGTTTTTTTGTGCAGTTTTCCGGATTATTCTCATCCCTCAAGTCAATTTGCATTTTCTTGTCAAAATACTCAGCAACACCTGTCATTATTGCAAAAAAGGCTGTTTGTCCCCAAGCAATTCTTGTATAGCTTTTTAAAGATTGTCTACACACCCTACTTTGATATCTTCGCGACAATGTTTGCCTACGACTTTTCGCATATTTCTTAGCTCTGCTGTTTCGTTTCTGAGATATAGTCTTTTGTCTATTGTAGTGTGGACTTTTCTTTCCTCTTCTGTATTTGTGAATGGGATTTTTTTCTTTATACTCTTTTGCTTGGTTTTCTTGGTATTTATCTAACCTATCCCTTACCTCTGTATTTTTTTCTTTTTGCAAGATTTTGCTCTCTTCTTCTACCATAATAGGATCGGAAGAAAGGTCTCCGACACTGAAAGATTGCTTCAAAGCCCCCTCTTCCCCAACCATAATATCCGTGCAAAAATCTGTTGCAATAGATATGGGGACGGATAGAATACTCCCCTTGATAACCTCGAAAGTTACCCTTTGGACACCCTTTAGAAATCCATTAGTAATCAAAGAAGAACCCAAAGCTCTTCCCATGAAAGCTGCCCCAAGTATCTCTACCGAGTTTCTTAGCCAATTATTATGCAAAGCTCTACTGGCTGTGGCCTCATCGTAAAAAATCGTAATGTCTCCACCCATTAAGGCACAGGTCAGCCTAGAATTTTCAGTCAGCGCGCACTGCCCTTTCAGCTTCACTCGAGGATGAACCATATTCCATTTTCCACCTTGTAATGCCACCCAACAAAGTAATTGGCCGAGTGACAAGGCTGCGAGCATCCCGATTAAGAAAGCTGCCAGGACTGATACGATGAAGGGAGCTGCAATCAGTATCGCCGCAATTAGTGCGGCTAATACACCTGCCCATTTACAGGCAAAGTTTGTAGGCTTGTCCTCTTCTGTCGCCATCAATTGCCCTCCGGCAATACGTACCCCCCGGTCTTTTACTAATAGCTTGGCAGGTCTGAATCCATTGGTGCAAATCAGCGATACCCCCTCGTGAACGTATGCTTCCTTACTCATTTTTGTTCTCCTCTTCTGATTTCTCTTCCGGTACTATTCGCTCTATTTCCAATCGCTGAAAGGCATTCATGTTGTTATTGACCAATTCTTCGATCTGAATATCCGCAAAGTTGAGAATGGAATCTTCTTTTCCGATGGCATACATGGCATTGATCATCACATCGTATCTGTCGAAAGCTTCTTTGAGAAAGGGATATTCTTCCTTGTATCTTCGTTGCAAGGTATTTCTATCAAGCAAAATCTTGTTTGCCTGAGACTCCACTTTTACCAGATATTCGTTCGTCTCTTTGTCTTCCGTTATTGTCAGCGTGGTGCGCAGAGGAATTTTTTCCCCTGAAATCAACATCGATATGAGGTGATGCTCTTGCTGCATTTCATATGTCTTCTCAGGAAGAAACATACGCCCATACAACGGAAAAAACAAATAGGAATGAAAAACGGACTTGTTCAGCTCTTCTTCTAAGGGGTATGAGTTTGAAAATTCCTGATCTCCCTTATTGATTATCTCTTGCATTTGACTGCTGGGTATTTCTGACAAGAGAGGATTATTCTTCAAACCCTCTTTAAGTCTTTCCCATTTTTCTCTTAGTTGTTTGCGATTTTCTACTCTGTAGATAGTGCCGTGTGGTGTAAGGCTGAGCTCCAAATAATCTTTTAAGCGGACAACGGATTCAAGCAATCCTCCAAATTTTCCTTTCAAGCCTATCCCGTCATCGAAGTCGTTATCGGTGATCTGTAGTGTGCAAAATGGATATATAACACCGGATTCTTCTATGCTCAAATCAAATTTCTGATTTTGTGTGAATGTAGCGAGCGGAGCGTTGTTGATCTCGATTTCTGTCAAATGACTACTTGTGTAAGTTCGAGAAGCTTTTGACTTTGTAAGAAAGAGGATTTGCATTTCCTTTTCGTCTTCATCGGAAAGCTCTTTCTGTCCTGTTTCTACAACAAGAAACTCCAAGCCTCGGGGAATTTCATTCCCAAGGATAAGATCTTGAAAATCGCAATGTGTGTTATGAAAGTTTTTCAATCTAATAGGAGTCGTGTTCCTTTCAGATGCGATTTTTTCTAGAGAGTCTCCTTTTTTGATTGTGTATCGGATTAACTGCATATCCTATCTCTTAATTCATTTCTATTTCTCCTTTTACATCGATCTTCGCTCCTTCGATTGTGATCATCCCATCAGAGAGTGTTATCTTGCTGCTTCCTACATTGATTGTTATAGTTTTTTTCCCGACTATGTCTATAACTCCCTCGTTATTCAGGGAAAAAGTTGCAAAGGGAGGGGGTGGAGGCGTATTATCGTTTGGAGTATCCTTTTCCTTTGGCAATTTAGGAACGATTTCGATAGACACTTTTTCCTTGGCACTGACGGAGTGGGTTTTCGTGGCCTTGATAATAGCATTTCCATCTTTATCGAATCGCTGAAAGACAGCTCCCTCAGGAGAGGCAAGTACAACAGAACCATTTGCCCCATTCAACCTAAGGTAGTTGCCACTACGAGAGGAAAAACTTTTGACCTTGTTGTCAGTACCTCCTCCCTTTCCACTTTTGCCGTGAAAGAGACTGCCCGTGACATAAGGGCGATGGGGATCGCCATATTCGAAGCCGACCATCACCTGGTCGCCCTCCTCCGGAATCGATACAAATCCTCTGTTTGCTGTAACCGTGCCACTCGTACCTGCATCGGGAGTCTGAACTCGGATCCAGTTCGTAGACAACCCCTTCGGTTTTTGCCAGTCGAACTGCACCCTGACCCGTCCCTGTCCATTCGGATCCTTGTTGTCCGAAACGGTAGCCATCTCCGGATAAGCTTTTACTTCCGGGGCATAGGCTTCAGGTACACAGTCGATCAGAGCAGGCGAGGCTGTGAACCAATTGGTGTAGTCCCCATTCTTCTCAATCCGGTGGTACAAAGAGGTGATGCGGTATTTTCCGAGGGCAGGAACATCCATGCGTTCAGGGAACAACACATCTATGACTCCACCCAGACGCAGACGACAGGTCTTGGTCGTTCCTTCTATTCGCAGCATCCGCCCCACGGCATCCGCCCCTCGCTGTGCAGCCAGATCCGACAGGTTGAATTCGGTATAGACCGGAGAATTCGAGGGTAGAGTTCCTTTCTCGGGAAACAGACGATCCGACCGGCGGGCAATGTTTTCGATCAACGGATTACCTCCGGGAACAGGCTCATCGGAAGGGAAGCGCAGGAATTTGTCATCGGCCGCAACGTAGTCGTAATGGGCATATCTTCGAGGAATGGCAGAGGCACAAGTGCGCAGACTAACGATATCACTGTCGAAAAAGAGTTTTTCGCAGTCTGCCGTGTGTGGCGCACCGAAGAAGAGAGTACGACCATCGTAGAAAAAAGGCTCTCCATATATACGGGAGAGTCGGTTAAGAAACTCGAAGCCACTCTCCCGGTACTGCACTGCATAAGGCAATACTCCTTTGTAGCGGGGATTGCATTCGACCTTAAAGTAAGCCTCCTTTGTTACCTCGGAAACGATATCCGTCAACTGTCGATCGACGAAAGAGTGCATACCCGGTGCTCCATCGAGACTCATGGCGTCACCACGTCCGATGATCCTGACACGATTCGATCGATGTCGAAAAAAACTGCTTCCTATCCCGTCATTTTCCCATGCATCGATGCGTACATCGGTCACCCATCCGGAGAATTCGTACGAATCTTTGGATGTGAGATGTTCGAATCGGATCAGCGTTCTAGCTCCGATCAGGCTCATGAGCTTTTCGGGAGTCTCTTTCCAGAGCTCGTCCTGTGAGAGGTATTCGCGAACGACCTCAAAGTGGTGGCATGAGTTCATGGGCTGTTCGAGGGTCAGAGATTCGAATAGAAACTCTTCTCCATCGAAGCGAACTTTAGGTTTGACTGGATTTAAGGGAGGGAAAGTGCTCTTCTGATGTGTATAAGAATCGCCGAAGTTCATTGGCTATAGAGGTTTTTATTACTGTTCTTGCTGCGAAAGGTA
>NZ_FUXH01000014.1 GCF_900167225.1 Porphyromonas crevioricanis | reverse complement strand
AGCGACCTGAAGGGCGGCAAGTTCAAAAAGCGGTAATCGCCATCAAAAGGTTAATCAGGCTTCCCCAAACGAGATGGAAGCCTGATTTTTTCATCCATAAAGAACAGTACGATGTAAAATGGTTACTGTCTATGTTGCCATTTCTCTTGAAATTCACGAGTCAGTTGCACGATTTCACCTCCGATTATTGCTAATTCAAGTGTCAGTTTCTCCAACTGGGTGAGCATCGCAAGGCTTCCTTCTCCGTGAAATTGCTTTTCAGAGCGACCACAGTCTGGTTGTAATTCACCCCGACGCTGCGAAATTGTCCGTACAAAGTCGTCAGTTTCTGGTAGTAATCAAGCAAGGAACGGTCGACTTTTATCACACGGAAAGTCTCATTAAATACCCTCGCTTTAATAAACAGGGACAAACTTTGTACACCACTTTCCTCTTTCATCGTGAGGAAATGAGCGTATTCCGTCGGTGTGAAATTGACCGAAACACGCTTTTCTGTCTTCTCTTTGGAGCGTGCGCTCCGAATTTTCTTCATTTCCATTTCTTACTTTGGATTTTAGTGTTTCACGACGTCACCGGCATTTGAGGCATTGCGTTCTCTCTTTCAAGAAAAAACGACTTCGGAGGTTTTTCAACTCTCTCGGAGAGCAAGGGTTTTATGCTGCAAAAACGAAGTCGTGCTGCATAAAACATACCTTGCTATTTGCTCCGACGCAAATAAATCAGCCTCGAAAGGCGGTGCTTTATCTTCTCGAAATGTATGTTTTCAAAGCCATGAAATCCCAGCTTATCGCTTGCTGCAAAGTTACTACCTCTTGTCCCCAAAGCCATTAAGAGAGACGAAGCCACAAATAACCAAATCGAAGCCACAAGTACGCACTAAAAAAATCACGCTGATTATAGCATTACCGAGCCATATATTTGCACTGTCGAATATGTCGGTAATGGTATGTGTCTTCGATAATATCACATTTCGATGAGCGATATGAGCGAGGGTGTATATCAAAGAGCATATCCTTGATTCTTTCACTCGAACGTGGGAATGTGCGAAAGCAGATACAATTGAACGATTGTATTGATGGGCACTAATCAATATCTCCACAGAAAGGATATGAACGAAAGGATGTAGCCCTACCGGTACAAACCGATTATTGAGCATATCATTGATAGCGGACATATTCATCTTCATCGGTAAATATACCGACAATGAAATGAACAGTAAATTGTATAACAATAAAATTAAGTAAGTATGACAGAGAACCAAAACAGCAAGGTAGCTCCCGGTGCCATCCGAGAACTTATTTCACAGGGTATTCCCATGAAAAGAAAAGAGAGTGAGATGATACGCTCTCAATCAGAAGAGCAGGGTGTTGAATCGGAACGTTCCAATGACGAACCAATATCAAAGGATTTTTCAAGAGTTCCAAGACGAGAAAGGCGAAAGACTGACAAAGGTGATTATGAGTCGCTTTTCATCTGTCGCAATACCTTGAAAAATCGCAAGACCATCTATATTGCCAAAGAGTTGCAAGACACATTGGCAGAGATAGTCATGTCTATGAGGAACAGGGATATGACCATCGGCATCTATGTGGAGAACATCATCCTTCATCATCTTGAAACCTACAAAGATGAAATCAACAGATTAGCGGAGATTAAGTTCAGGAAGCTACTGTAAATCCCTATATTTTTCAGATGTTTCACATGGACAATTTTCTAGCTCAAAAGATTGATTATTTGAAGCATAGGATAGTAGAGGTAGAGATTGAGGTAAATTTTGTATTGTATCTTCGAAGCAACAATTATGCTCCTTTTTCGTTATCAAATAAAGATGATTTCATGATATGGAAACAATGTTGCTCATATTTCTCGGATTGCTTATTGCGTCATTCATCATTGTGATAATTGGAGTCTTGTTACCTCGTATAAGGAAAAAGACGAAACAATGTTTTTTGAATGTCCCGATAGACAGGTGTATTCTGTTGTTCCGACTATGAGAATTGGCAGCATAGAAAGAAGGCGTTAGACAATCTGGAAATTATTGAGAAGAAAGATGGTTATGAAATATGGAAAAAAGATGTCAAATAATGTTACTTTTGAGCCGTCTCAACTCACCGTCAAAAGTAACGAGGTGTTTTTCATAAGTTTTTTGCTCCTTTCTTTGTCCGCCCGAAGCTCACGAAAGAAAAGAGCAGTCGGCAAATCTGCCGACTGCTTTACTCTGTCTGTTCTTCTTGAACGATTATCCGCCCCGTCCTTACTCGTGGTAAATCATCTTGTCTGATTTTTTTTATTTATGCGGATTCCAGAGGTAAGGGAGTTGAGTTTCCATTTTCTTTTTCCTTGTTTCTCGCATATCCGACATTTTTTTATGCGTCTTTCCGTCGGGTCGGTCGTTTTCGTTTCGAGGCAATAAAAAGGTTAGGTGGCTAGGACAACAAGGTTTAGGGCAAGAATACTACCTGAAGAATGAAGTGTGGAGATTGTTGCCCTAACGGCTTGTCGCTTGACCTTATTGCCCGCAGTACAACGAAACTATCTTTGCCGAAGAAAACGATACGAATGATTCGATGCGAAAACATATAATAGAATGTGAGGAATAGAATGTAAACAGAACCGTGTTAAACTACTTTTATTGTAGTCTGAAACAGTTCTACTTACACATCTATATCATAACAGACCTAATTTTTTAAAAAATATTTGATTACGCATTTTAGCATCATCAATAACTTTCTTGAAACTCTTTATTTCAATATATGCATTATACTTAGGATTATAACCAAAGTATCCTTGTTTGTCTGGGCTTATAGCAAGTCCTGCTAAATCAGCAAACTCTTCAATTTTAGGAACGATATCGCATACAATGTATATGTAAACAGGAGTTACGCTTTTATCTACAATAACCTCTTCTACGCCCTCAGGCATCTCATATTTACCAGCAAGAATTTTACCCGCATATCGCAATGCTTGATTTATTGGATTTTCTTCATCCGGATAACTTGTGCGTTTAGGTCGCTTAAATTCAACAATAGCAATAGGAGAAGTGATAGCATTATCTCCATTTCTATAAAACAGCCCACTTTCATAGAATATAGCAAGGTCTGGCTCTTTATGATCAGAACTAGAAATGACTTTATCTGATGCTATATATTGGGTAAAATTAAATCTTTCATCAAGTAACCATAGATTATGATCCTCATATCCGATTTCCCTATCATCCTTAATCATAGGAAATATTAGGTTATGCATTTCACTTTCTTTATGTGATTTTCCACCATCTATTCTTTTACGCAAATCATCAAACAATTCTATAATTCTACGTCTCTGGCAAACATAATGAGCCAAATCATTCTTAGCTGTTTCTGTTACATTTTTCAAGATTTCATTTGCTTCATCTTCTAGTGCGCTATCGCAACTTTCGTCTCCCGATGAGTATTTATCTTGCAATTCCTTTAATGCTATCCTTGCATTTTGCTCTTTGTCAAACTTTATTTTTTGGAAGCGCATTTCCAAATCAAATTCTGAAACTCCTATTGGAATAGATTCCATATCTACGTCTTTTAACAAAGTCTTATTCCAAGGTGCTGTAGTATATACATAATGTTCGACTTTTTGCTTCTTATCATTGTATCGTTTTTCTATGTCTTCGGAAAAATACGTTTTAATGATTGATGAAGTTGTTTTCATTATTTGTTTCTCAGATAAATCAGAATAAATGTCATCTTCTTTTCCAAAATTGAAACCGTCTCTTTCTGTTGTTACATTTTCATCTAGATATTTACCTTGAACATACGCTTTTATCATGTAGTTCTTCTGAGTTCCATGTTCTGTTATCTCGAACATCGTTTCTTTAAATTCAGGCACATAATTATGCAACGCTGACTCTGTAACTTCTCTAAAATTTGCAGTCAGACAAATTTTATTTGTTATTGCAGAATAGTATATTTTATAAATCTTGACTACAAAATCCCATTCATCCTCACGGCCTTTTATTGTAAACTCTTCTTCTTTGCCAATCTGTTGAATATCAGAATTGTCTCCAATATAGTTATTCAATACTATTGAATTGGAGCCATTCTCTTCTTTAATCGTAATCTTTGGAGTATATTCCCCTCCAGTGACAAAGAATACGAGTAAACGCTCCACGAGCTTTCTGGCAATAACTTCAAGCCCTTTATCTAAATCAAAAGACTTGATGGAAGAAAGATGTAAAACTGTACCTGTATGTAGGTCAGAGTCGGATTCAATATCTACAATTTGCTCATTTTCTATTATCTCATCTGCGTGACCAAATGTAAAACTACGTTGTTTATATTTGCCCTCTTCATAGAAGATACTTTCAATTGAGACATGATAAAAGTATTTTAGGTACATAAATCGACCGAAGCCTTTACCTCCTTTTGACATTTTGAAGCCACTTCTGTATGTATCAAAAGAATTCTTATTTTCCTCAGTAAAACCAATTCCATTATCAATGACATCGATAGAAATAATGTCTGATAAAGTATGAGTGGTGTCTAATTCTAAAGATTGCTGCCCGCTTCTCTTCACAATAATATCAATAATGCCATCGGTTCTTTCTGAACCAATGGCATCAATTGAATTACAAACAGCTTCAATGACAGGTGTTAAACTTGTCGTTTTAGACTTAATATCCTTGACAATTCTATCAATATTAATCTTGCTCATCTTTACAGGTACTAAAAGATACTATATAAATATAATACAAAAATAAAGAAATTAATCCCATTTCAAATGAGTTTATTAGGATTCTTTTATTTGATAGGATGAATTTGAGGTTTTCAATGCTAAAAATATATTATAATTCCTCTATAGCTATCATATTATTGACAAAATCACTATCTTTGTAATCAACAAAGAGTGGTTCTTTGAAATGGCAAAATAAGGGGAGCATAGAAGCTCACTGGTTTCCTTATCGTTACCAGCCCTCACTGATAATCAATTTAATGAATTGATTATTTGATGCTTACATTATTCATTGTGTCTTGCTGTGTGGAAGGTGAGGCATTTATTGATTTTGCACAGCTTCGCAATCTTCTTCAGATGGATATTGACCGTATCACAGCCAGGAATGGGCAGAAGATAGCCCTTGGGCGGTTCGTGGCGAAAGGCTCGGGTGTGGATACCTCGGTACTGCTCGATGATGGCAGCAGCCTCGGGCAAGAGGGGGATGTGGCACACATTGCCTGTCTTGATGCGAGGCTTGCGTATCCAAGTCATACCGCCCTCCTCGACAAGATGTTCAGCCGTAAGGTGGTAAATATCCGTGTACGATAAGCCTGTATAGCAAGCAAAGACAAACATATCCCTTGACACTAGCTCATAATCTCCTAATTGCGTTTCATCTAAGGCGATAATACGCAAGAGCTCCTCCTTGGTAATGTAGCGTGGCGAGCCGACATCCCAGCGGATAGAATAGCCCAAGAAGGGATAAGTGTCGATGATATGCCGTTTGTATAGGTCTTTCAGTAGCGAAGCCAACATAGAGAGATAGCCAGCCGTGGTATTGAGTTTGAAAGCTTTCTCTCTGGAGAGATAAACCTCAAAGTCTTCAACCAAGGCTCTACCAACTTTCTGAACAGGCAGGTCGCCTACTCGATAGCGGTGTTTGATGAAAGCCTCGAAATGCTTGCGAAATAGCAAGATGCACTTATACCTGCGTTCACTGCGGTCTATGCCCACACGCTCTCGAAAGCGTGCCAAATAGCCTTCCAAATGATAGAGCAAGCCTTGGCTATCGCTGTTTAAGCCGAAAAGCGTGTTTTTAACCTCCTCAGCTGTTACTATTTCCCCTTTTCTGCTCTGCAAGTGTTCAAAGGCTCGATGTACAGCGAGTTGTAAGCGGTCGAGTTCTGCGTTTACAGATACAGCTTCGGCACTTTTGCCCACGAGTCTGCTCTTACGGCTATCCCATAGCTGGGGAGAGCAAGCAATTTTGCAACTGAATTGCACCATTGTTCGCCCCACACTGAGGCGAGCCATAATCGGACTTTTACCTTCCTTACTCTGTGTGCCTCGCTTGAGGTAAAAGAGTAGCTTCAATGTCTTTTCTTTCATTGTCGTTTTTGTTTACAAAGTTAGACCTCTAAGAGATAGTTTCCACTACGCAAAACATTGAAAACAAGAGAGAAAACACCGTTTTAGTTACCACTTTTTGCTTACCTCTTCCGAAGCCCCTAAAAGGGAACGATTTGGTAATTGAACTCGCTCTTTCAACTGCTCTTTTTTGCCTTTTTTCGTGGTGCAAGCCAATGCACCAAACCGAAAGAAATGCTGTTAATCAAGCAGATAACCTTTTCTCGCTTCCCCTTACTCCTAACTCCCATATTTCCGCATAAAAAATTATTATCTCTTCCTTCTTAGTCTTTTTGTCAGGGTTGACGCATTAAAATTGCATTGTGCTTAGTTATTGTGGGTTCATTGCTGAAGATAGGTCGCCAAATCATTACCCGCTTAAATTCATAACTCATAAGGCTATCAGTAGCCAATTACTTAGACCTAAATAATACCAAGTTACGAGCAGAGGAGAGAGAGGATTTTACTATTTAATGCTGGAAATAAAGGTTGGAGGCTCAAGAGGGCGAAACGGGGCGAGAGGCTTTGGGACGGTGGTGCTCTGCGAGCCTCTTTTTGAGAGAAAATGATAATCCTTACCTTCATATCCAAATTCAGCAGCGGTAGTCCTCTTAAGGAAATCCGTTGTAAAGAAGGATTAAAATAACGTGTGATACCATTATGAAATATTTCAATCGACAATATCTATTTTATAAGATTTTACTAATCAGCCTATTAGTTTGTAGTTCCACCTCTCTTCTTGCCCAACACAACCCCACCGAACAACAGCTTCTCCAGCATCACCTTGTTCAGCATGAACTTGCCCAATACCAGTCTGCCCAGCACAATCTTGCTCAGGATAATCTCACCCAGTATCACCTCCTCCAACACAACCTCACTCAGGATAATCTCACCCAGTATCACCTCCTCCAACACAACCTCGCCCGACACCATCTCGCCCTGCACAGTCTTGCCCAACACAACTCCATACAAAACGAAACAATCCGAAGCGAGTATAGCCATATCACAGCTTCCTTCTCTTTCCCTTTAGGAAACAGTCAGCTCGACCGAGCGGAAAATTCTGGGGATAATAAAAAATGGGAATGCAACTTCGACCAAGCCAAGGATTACCCGGAGCAATGGCAAGGTAATCTCGATCATTTTTGTATAAAACAGGGTCGACTACTTCACAAGGGCCTCGAAATAAATGGATCTCGACTTTCCTACCTCAACTCCTCAACTCCAATAGACAAATACATGTCTTGGGAGGGAAATTTAGAAATGCGACAAAAAGCATCCGCCCGACATCATGTCTACTTCCTTCTCTATCCGTATCACGAAATGGAGGATACGGAAGAGAAATTCGTTGCTCTCTCTTTCGGCCGGACGGAGCGAATGATAAGGCTGGTAACCGTGTCTCTTGAAGACATGGGAGACAAAAAATACAAACTAAGAGAAGAAGGCACACTCATATCGGACAGCAGACATATTGTAGAAGCTGGTGAGCAATTTTGGTTCAAGGTCTACTACTCTGCCAATCAAGGTTGGAAATTATGGATAAAGACAGAAAGTGAGCCGGTCGGAGGCATAGCCGTAGGGCAGTCTCTCTATCTGCCGCCTGTGCCTTCCATCCAAGGACAACTGGGAATAGCTGTAAGCTACACCAATCGAAGCCGGGAGAGTGTGTGGATAGATGGATTGAAGGTATCGGCATCCTCTTCCCCAATGGACATTCCCGGTGTAGATCCATCGAAAGAGGACGAACAAGAGCCGACTGATCCAGGAAATACGACAGACATGGAACTTATACGTATCAATGAAATTATGGCCAATCCCCTGAAAGGCAGTGCCGAATACATTGAGTTGTATAATGGATCGGAGAAAGCGATAAAAGGAGACCGACTGGCGATCGGTATTGTTCGCAACAGAGAGGTAAAAACACTCTATCCTCTGCCAAAAGGCGTATTGCTCCCTCCCCAAGACTACATCGTATTGAGCGAAGATGCCGATCTGGTCGCTGCAAGCTATCCCTTTGCCATACGAAATCGGATACACACACTACCCTATTGGCCCAGACTCTCCAACAAAGGATGTAGCATCGCTCTCATTCTTATGGGGGAAGAGTATTTAGGGATTGACCAGGCGGAGTATAGCACAGCTTATTTTGAGAAAGAGCTCAAATCCAAGGCAGGGGTGGCTGCAGAAAAAGTTTCGCCTTTGCTCGATGGAGAGACTTCTTCGACTTGGCGATCCGCTTTGCCTCCTCACTATGCCAGCCCCGGAGTACCTAATACCCGAGCAGAGAAAGGTCCTAACACTCCCTTGCCAGACATTGGAGAAAAGGAAGGGGAGAAAGAGAGGGCCGAAGGCTCCGTCTCACTTCAAACCCTGATGAAAAGATTTGTGCAGATGCTCAAAGATGATAAGAGCCTTACCGCGGAAATACGAGTATATACCCTTGACGGGCGCAGTATACGCAGATTTGGGCATGAGCAATGTATGCGCCTTACGACTCTGCTGGAGCATCCCCTTTTCAATCCTGGCAAAGCCATGCGCCTACAGCCGGGCAATTACCTGCTGGTGCTGGATGTAAAAGACGGAAAAGAAACTAAACAACTAGGTTACTCTCATTTTCTAATACAGGACTAAAACCTCAGCACAAGTTCTCTATGGCCGAAGCTGTGACACCAGTTTGTTTCATTCCGGAAGAGAGCTGTGCCGCCAAACGGAGAAAGAGATCAAAGAATACCATTCGGCTATTCACGTTGCGTCTGATATGCAGGCTTGCCAAATCCAATTCGGCACTAATACCTCGTACATTTTTACTCGATACAGCTCCGGCCATGCGTTCGGCCAATCGCTTTTCCGATGCGTTGAGATAAGAAATTTGCTCCAATCGCAAAGGATAGACATACAACTCCCGAAAGTAGGAGGCGAAAGCTTCAAGGAGTTCCAATTGCTCTTCCCGGCTTCTTTCGGCCAACTCGTCGGCCAAACGACGCATATCGAAGGGACGTGCAGGATTGAGTAACGCCAACAACCTCAAGAACACCACAAACCGGGCCTCTCTTGTCTTATCTCCCTGTAAATGATCCAATGCCTTGCGCATCAACCCTCCGGAAAGATGAGCAGCCTCTCGACAATCAGCATCCGAAACACCTTCAAGGCTCTTAGCTGACAAGGCCTTGTATATCTCCATCTCGCCAAGCAGTGGCAATTCGATCCGCTGAGTACGGCTCAAAATCGTAGGCAGCAATAGTTCCGGCTCGATAGAGGCCATGAATATGAGTGTTCGCTCCGGAGGCTCCTCTATAAATTTCAACAGCTTATTGCTGAGCGTCTCGTGCATTCGTTCGGGTTGCCAAATGATCAGCACTCGGTATTTAGCTTCAGCTATGCGGTAGCTCAATTGCTCATCCAACAGATCACTTTCACGACTATAAATCAGAGGACGACTGTTACCAGCCTTGATTGCCTGCAACCAGTCTGTCGCACTAAGGTATGGACGAGGGGCATACTCTCGCCATAGAGGCAAAAAGTCTTCTGTGCAAGATTTATCTCCCCCAACTATAGGAAAAAGATAGAACAGGTCGGGGTGTGCCAAAACATTATACTTGGCACAAGAGGGACAATGTCCGCAGGGCTCTCCTCCTGTTGGCTCCCAACAGTTGATATACTGCGCAAGAGCCAAAGCCAGAGCCAAAGCTCCGCTACCATCCGCTCCACTAAATAATAATGCGTGAGGCAAATGACCTTCATCTGCCAACTTCCTCAAACTTCTTTTCAAGCCTTCGTGGGCTGCTACATCATCGAATCTCATACGGAAGCATTCGTCTCGGGATTGGGTCAGCCTTGGCGTATCACATTGTATTCTTCACTACAACAGTCTACTATAGTAGAGGGTCTGCGCTCTACGATGCCAGCGTCTACGACAAGGGCTGCCTGCTCGGATTTATGCCGGGCATCATTTAGCTCCGCTATCAAATCAGGGTTGCACAAGTCTTGCGGATCCTCATCCTCCGGACAGGGAATAGAAGCCAACATCAGAGGAGCCTGCAATTCTCTCAACACAGCCAATGCAATGGGATGCTCGGCCAGCCGAAGCCCTAATTCCTTGCGCTGTCGGATACTCTTAGGGAGCATGCCGACAGCCGGCAGAATAAAAGTGTACCTTCCTCCATGTTCACGAATATAACGGAAAGCCCCATCGTTTATACGGCAATATTTGGCCGCCTCAGCCAGATCGGCACAGAGAATGGCCAAGGGGCGTTTGGTATTGGTATAGCCCTTGATACGGTAGAGCTTGTCTATGGCCTTGGGCTGGAGAGCATGACAGGCATAGCTATAGCCCGTGGATGTGGGAAGGACAACCACCTCACCTCTCTCTATCAGAGAGACTAAGTCCCGAATACTGCTCTCATCGGGCGCATCGGTATAGATTCTAAGGAGTGACACTGTCTTTGCTACTTATTGATAGGGTGAAATAATGACTCAGCCGGATGCTATCATCTCGATTGAACAAACCACAGTCGTAGAGCTGCTGCCAGGATTGCACACAGCCATTACGACGGATCAACTGCTCCAGCCGATTTTTTTGTTTGTAATTGAGATAGGGATGTCGAGGCAGGCTGTCTCCCGAGGGTTGCTGCAAGGCGATCTTTTCGGGAAGTCGCCCTATGCTGAAGTAAGGCTTGATTTGCGAGTATCGCTCATGATCCATCCCATAAACCTCTTGTAATTGCAGCACTGTATAGAACCCACCCAAACGCTTTCGATAGGCAACGATCCGTCTGGCAAAAGCTGGGCCTATGCCGGGCACAGTTGTGAGAGTTGCCGAATCGGCCGTATTGAGATCCACCCGGCTACCGGCTGTTAGTTTTTTCTTCGGCTTGTAGAGAATATGCTCCGGAGGGCCTGCATAGTCAGCTGATCTCTCTATCGAAGTATCGCGAGTGGTCTGAGGGAGTCTTTTTGCCTGCGTATTTTCTGTGCTGTCTGCCAGCGGTAGAGCTGTCTCCGTGGGGGAGGGATTATCGGCCCTGCCTGCCGGAAAAACTTCGATGAGCAAAACCAGAAGCAAGATCGAAACCGAAACGACACATAGCACGATCAGCTCAGACTTCCCTATATGCAGCCAGTTTCTCATCGAACTCTATTTTGAGTTATGATACCTTCTATTTTCCCATCCGACAAACAGATACGCCTATCGCACTGCATGGCTAACCCTTCATCATGTGTTACAATCAGGAATGATTGACCCGTATTGTGCCTTAACTCAAAGAACAAAGAGTGCAATTCTTCCTTATGTCTGCTGTCGAGGCTACCAGAGGGTTCGTCTGCCAGAATAATTGCAGGATGATTGATCATAGCTCGGGCCACAGCCACACGCTGCCGCTCTCCACCGGACAGTTCGCTGGGCTTGTGCTCCTTTCTGGCTGATAGACCCAACGTATCGAGCAATTCGGCAGCCGCTCTTCGCAGCTCCTCCCGTTTGCGTCTCATGATAAGCCCGGGGATCATTACATTCTCCAAAGCCGTAAACTCCGGCAACAACTGGTGTTGCTGAAACACAAAACCCAAATAACGATTGCGTATCTCGGCCAACTTATTGTCGCTCAGACCCGAAGTATCTCGCCCTTCTATCAATACTCGCCCACCCGGATCGGCCTTATCCAGCAAACCCAAAATCTGCAACAAAGTAGTTTTCCCAGCACCCGAAGGCCCTACAATAGCCACAATCTCGGCTTTGTGTACACTCAAATCAATCCCTTTGAGGACCTCCAGACTATCGAAAGTCTTGTGTATTTGTTCTGCTTTGAGAATCTCCATGACCCTACGAAGATACGACACTATTGTGATGAGAATGAATGATGTCGCTTGTAGCGAAATACTAACAGCCGGACAGCGTGCGAATAACCTCTGCTGCCATACGTATACCAAAAAGAGCTGGCATATAGCTCAAAGTCCCCGCTGTAGAGCGTTTGCAACATTCATCGGAAACGGAAATTACGGCATTGCTATCCGGCAACTCGGTAGAATATACCACAGGCACCCCTTTGCGAATACCCAAAGGACGGAGTCTTTTGCGCACAGAGCGTGCAAGCGTGCAGTTGTGACTGTGGCTAATATCGTCTACTTGTATGCAAGACGGATCGAGCTTGGCTCCGGCTCCCATGGAGCTGATGATCCGCAAGCCCCGCTGCAGAGATAGAGCAATGAGATATACCTTGGGACTGAGTGAATCGATCGCATCCAACACATAGTCGTACGGAGCTTCGTCAAGTAGAGACTCCATCGCTTCGTCCTTGACAAACATATGATGCACATACAACTCAATATCCGGATTGATATCTCGCAAACGCTCTGCCAAGACCTCAGTCTTAGGCCTGCCTATGCTGCTGTGCGTAGCTACCAACTGGCGGTTGATATTAGAGGGAGACACTTCGTCAGCGTCTACAATTGTCATGCGTCCTACTCCGGCTCTGGCCAGCATCTCGGCTGCCCAGCCTCCTACACCACCAAGACCTACTACCAAGACGTGAGCTGCAGAAAGGGCTCGTTGTCCTTTTTCGCCCAACAAGAGAGCGGTGCGAGATTGCCACTCAGGTATTGTAGCCGAACTCATTTAATACCACGTTTATTCAATTCCGCCTGATACCTTCTGGCGTTACTCAAATGCTCAGCATAGGTAGACGCAAAATTGTGATAACCCGAAAAATCCTCCTTCGCACACATATAGAGATCATTACTCGGCTTAGAGTAGAGTAGACTGTCCATAGTAGATGGGCGAGCCAAACGAATCGGTCCGGGAGGCAAACCCTCTACCTGATAAGTGTTGTACGGTGATCTTACTCCCAAATAGGGCAATGTGATACGCCTAAGATCAAATCTCCCGGCTGCAAACTTTACCGTGGGATCAGCCTGTAGTCTCATCCCCCGACGATATCGATTGAGATAAAGCCGAGCTATTCGCCCATGTTCATCTCGTTTGGCAGACTCTTCTTCCACAATAGAGGCGATAATGGATACCTCTATGGGACTGAGTCCCAAACTGTCAGCTTGTGCCCGGCGTTTGTCCGTCCAGTATTCACGATAGCGAAGCTGCATACTTGCAAGCAATTCTTCCACGCTTACATTCCATGGGAAACTATAGTCTCCCGGCAAAAAAAGGCAACGGATCGTCTCGGTATCAAATCCACCCAAACTGTCACAAAGAGACGAATCGGACAGAGCTGCGGATAGCTCTTGAGAAGACATAGCCAAGTAGGAAGAAAAGAAAGAGACCAGCTCCCCCTGTGTTCTTAGCCCTCTTAATGTGAGGGAAACCGGCGTTTCTCCTCCCGACAAAAGTAAATTGCAGATCTCCTGCATACTCATATCGGGCAACAAGATATAGCGTCCTTGCCCTACTTTGGTCGAGGCTCCTCGCCAAGAAATATATGCATGACTCAAGCGAGGCTTTCGCAAAGGAGTTTTTTGCTCCAGCAAATCAATAGCCCGACTAAGCGTAAGCCCAGGTTTAAGGAAAAGATGAGTTGTATCAGCTCCTTGCACAGCCGGCAAAAAAGCAACTTGTCGGTATGCGTAGGAAAAAGTACCCAGAAAGACCAGTAGCAAAATACCTGGGATGAGAAAAAGTAGCAAGCGAGACTTGGACTTGGTCCGTTTGCGTCTATATCTGCGACTTTTGTTTGATCGTTTTGTTTTCATCGCCTCAAAGTTACAAATAGAGACCATTGCACAGTCCTCGATAAGGCCCTTTGCATGGGTTCCCAAATAGCAAATTTTATT
This sequence comes from Porphyromonas crevioricanis, assembly GCF_900167225.1. Taxonomy (GTDB): domain Bacteria; phylum Bacteroidota; class Bacteroidia; order Bacteroidales; family Porphyromonadaceae; genus Porphyromonas; species Porphyromonas crevioricanis. Next base: position 37,247 of record NZ_FUXH01000014.1, on the reverse strand, counting down.
TGCCGTTTTGTTGATTTTGCAGAATGCAGTAATCCAGAAAGCATTGAGGTTGAGGGTATAGGGAGTATATTTGTTGCATACGACCGAGCCTTGTGTGGCCCCCTCCAATTCCTTCGAGTTTCAGCAGGCAACATACTTGTTCCATATGACCGAACCTTGTGTGGCCCTCTCCAATTCCTTCGAGTTTCAGCAGGTAATATACTTGTCGCATAAGACTTGATCCAGAATAGTGAAAATAATGCAGCAAGCACCGTGTTATGCAAATGGTTCCTCAATATAAATCCTCGGAGTTCTTTCTTAGGGGCGCGCAGGACCGTATATATTTGTTCATTTCCTTGTTATTATGTTTTCTTTTTACCATGCTTTTCCTACTCAAATTGGAGCTATTTTGATCGTGTTTTTCCTCTCTTTTTTGATGCCCATAGGAGACGTTTTTTGCTGACACGGGAGGAAACAAAAATTCTCTCCTGTGAAAAATTTTATTCTCTCCTGTGTTAGCAAAAATTCTCTCAGGAGAAAAAATCGACCCCTCCAGAACGCCCTATTCATCGGCATTCTGAAGGGTGGTCATAAAAGGCATAAAGAGGGGGTACCTTCTCCTGGCTTTAGGGCCTTTTTCTCCTCTATTTTTCCGATTTTCATCACAGTCAAAAATTTACAAAATATGTCGCATTTAACAATACAAGAAGAGGGCTTCTGAAGCTACCGCAGGGCGAGGGTTCTCCGTTGTTTTGTGGGAGGAGGGAGGCTTAGTCGAAGTGCATCACACGTCCCGGACTGATCCGCCCGACAATGCGAGACGGACCAAGTAGCATGAGCATGATAAGGGTCGTTGCACCCAGATTGACTGCCAACCACAGCAGAGGATCTATCTCTATCGGCACATGACTCATATAGTACATTTCCCTGTCTAACTTGACAATCTGGAAATGTTTCTGCAATAGACAGACGAGTAGTGCAATGGCATTACCCCAAAACAGACCTTTAAGGATAAGGAAAAGGCTCAAGCGAATAAAGACAGCTCTCAGTCCTCTGTCGGTTGCTCCCAACGCTTTCAAAATACCGATCAGAGAGGTCTTGTCCAGCACTAGTATTGTAAGACCGGCAATCATGGTGAAACCCGCAACTAGAGCAATCAGAATGAGTAAGATATAGACGTTGGAATCAATCATTTCGAGCCAAGCGAACATTTGCGGGTTGAGGTCTTCGGCACGGCTTACTCCCAAGGCTGGTCCCTGTGGTATGGCATCGCTTTTACTCAGCCTTTCCAAGACCCGCTCCTGCATTTGTTCAGAAGGGATACGCTCCGTCATAATCCGGATATTCGTCACCTCATCGGTTTGCCGAGAGAGCATTCGCCGGAGAAGTTCTATCGGCACAACAGCCGGGGAGGTTTTGCCGGTTCCCTCATAGATAGCCGCCACAGACAGCTTACGCAACCGTATATTTCCCTCATTGGTGCTGTATATCTTCACCGGATCTCCTACTTGCAGGTCGAGTTGCTCTGCTATCTCTCGAGTAAGCATAACCGGATTTTGCGACAGTCGTTGCTTATCCCAGGGAGGTGGAGTGCCACTCAAAATCAGACTGTTTAAGTTTCCCATGCTGTACGAAGAATCAATTCCCATGACGGGAAGTCCGGCAAATGCGGAGTCTGTTTTGAGTATAGCAGTGCTGATAATGATAGGGTTTGCCTCCACGATACCGGGGATGAACCGGAGTTCGTCAAGCAACTTTTCTCCTGTTCCCCAAAAAAGAATGGAGCGATCGAGCGGACTGATAGCCAAATCTCCAGTAGTAGATCGTATATATTCGGCTGTTTGCTGCTTGAAGCCCAGGGTAACAGCTACCGAGAGCAACATAATAGAAGAACAAAGAGCCACCCCTATGATAGATATGCGTATGATAGGATTAAGCCCGGGCCGATGTCGGCCGTGCTTACTTCTGAAAAGGCGACGGGCGATGAAAGAGGAGAAGCTCACGATCTTATCGAGGGTTGAAATATCTTGCTGAGAAGCTCTACCAGAAGTTCTTTGTTGGAGATACCGGCCTGTGCTTCGACTCCTTTGGAGGCAGCGTCAGTCAGACGTATTTGGTGTATGATCTCATACACCTGCATCGGAGAGTAAAGTCTTAGCCCTACCATATAGTCTCGGGCTTGAAATCTCTGTTTGAAACCCAATCCCTCCATAAGTCCGTTTTCGCTCTTATCGGGGAGGTAGTGAGCTGCCATAAGGAGAGAAAAATAATTGAAGAGTACAGCCAATGTTGGTTGGATAGGATTAGCCTTTTCGTTTTGCCCAAAAGTAACAGCTATGCGATAGGCCTTGGCCGTGTCTCTCTTTATGATCGCCCTGAGGAGCTCAAAACTGTTGAACTCTCGGCTTATGCCTATATGCCGCTCTATCAGGTCTGCCGTGATTTGCATTCGTTTCCCTTCGGCCTGCAGGATCAGGATGAGCTTGTCTATTTCCTGTTTGATCTTGGCAAGGTCATTGCCGAGAAAGTCAGCCAACATTTCCGTAGATCGAGGGTCAATAAGGCAGTTGTGCTCCGATGCCATAGAAGCGATGGCATCCGTCAGTCGATAATCAGGCACACGCAAGGATTCAAAAACAACACCGACTTGTTCTATTGTTTTGAACAGTGATTTTCGTTTGTCTGCTTTCTTCTTTTGTGCAAGTACCAATGTCGTTGTCTCGGGCAACTCTTTGAGGTAAGGCTCCAACTTTTCGAGGTCGGAGACCAACTGGGCCTCTCTGATCACGATTAGGAGTTTCTGCCCAATCATGGGCAGACGCATGGATTCTGAGATAATGTCCCGGGCTTTGATCTCTTTGGAGCCATACAAAGTCGTCTGATCGAAGTCTTTGTCCTCTTCTGCAACAAGCTCTCTTTCAAAGAGAGCGGTCAGGCTGTCTATATAATACGGTTCATCACCGCACAGCAGGTAGACTCGGCCCGTTTTTTTCTTTCGTATCGACTGTACAATGGAGGAATAGGAAGTCATGGTCTAATCAGTCTGCGCACAGAAACTTTTTTCTACCAACTGAATTTGATATGCCTGATTGTATCTCTGTCACTCTGTAGCACCCTTATGGCTTCGATACCCAAATCTAAGTGATCGGCAGCATAGCTGCGAGTAACAGCCCTATCCGAAGCCTCTGTCTTTATCCCATCGGCCTGCACAGGCATATCGGAGATCAGTAGCAATGCTCCGGTAGGAATCTTGTTGGCAAAGCCGGCGGTAAAGAGCGTGGCAGTCTCCATATCGATACCTGTGGCGTGTGTCTTTTTCAAAAAGTCTCTGAATTGTCCGTCATGCTCCCAAACTCGACGATTCGTTGTATAGATAGTGCCTGTCCAATAGTCTTCTTTCCTGTCCGCCAAAGCCGAAGAAATAGCTCGCAACACGGAAAAAGAAGGCAAGGAGGGGACATCATGCAGCAAGTAGTCATCGCTTGTTCCCTCTCCTCGTATGCCGGCAATGGGAAGCACATAGTCTCCCACTTTGTTGGCCTGTTTGAGTCCGCCGCATTTACCCAGAAAGACAACCGCCTTGGGCGATACGGCAGATAGCAAATCCATTATCGTTGCGGCATTGGGGCTCCCCATGCCAAAGTTGATAAGGGTGATACCTTCGGCAGATACCGTGCTCATAGGCAAGCCTAAGCCCTCCACTTCCACACCGAACTTGGCTGCAAATAGCTCCAAATAATGAGCGAAGTTGGTGATCAAAATATAAGGATCGAAATCGGACAGTTTGCGCCCTGTGTAGCGGGGGAGCCAATTCTCTACTATTGCTTGCTTTGTGAGCATATTGTTACCTTTGTCTCTGCTGTTTGGAGGCCTTTTTTACCGGAAAGGAACCTCTACGAAAAGAGCAAGAGCAAAGATAGATGAATACTCTGAACCTACCCCCTTGTGATCTTCGTCTTCGAGAGGAGGACGGAGGGCGGCTCTATGTATTCGATCCTCTCCGTGGCAAATATGTACGCTTCACCCCGGAGGAAGAGGTTCGGCAGCGTTTTGTGCAGCACTTGATAACCGACATGGGCTATCCTCCCGGGCTGTTGGCCAATGAATTTGAGATAGAAGTAGGGCGAGTAAAGAAACGCTGTGATACGGTCGTATTCGACTCCAGCCTAAAACCATTGCTGATTGTCGAATACAAAGCTCCTCGAGTATCTATAGGAGAAGCAGTGGTACGTCAGGCAGTGCAGTATAACTACAGCTGTCGCGTGCCATATATCGTATTGAGCAACGGCCTTGCCCATGTTGCTTTTGCCATAGACTATGCAACCAACAGCGTAAAGCCGCTGGATCATATTCCCTCCTACACCGAGCTGCAGAGGGAGAGGAGAGATGACAGCTCAGGCTCCAGTACAAAGCTTTCGGAATAAATTTATTCAATAATAAGACAGATTATTTATGCCGTTTTTAGAAGCACGTCATGTGCACAAACGCTATGCCAACCACGTTGCTCTCGATGATGTAAGCATCTCTGTAGAGCAGGGCAAAGTGTTCGGTCTGTTGGGCCCGAATGGAGCCGGCAAGACATCTCTTATCCGTATTATCAACCGCATTACAGCTCCGGACAAAGGAGAGGTACTGATAGAGGGAAAGCCCTTGGCAGCCAAGGATGTTTCTCGCATAGGATATTTGCCGGAGGAGCGAGGCTTGTATCGCAAAATGAAAGTCGGCGAGCAGGCCATCTATTTAGCCCGTCTCAAAGGGATAGATACCGCTACGGCCACCGCTCGTTTGAGGGAATGGTTCGATAAGTTCGACATCATGCCCTGGTGGAACAAAAAAGTCGAAGAGCTATCCAAAGGGATGCAACAAAAGATACAATTCGTCTCCACCGTGATACATGAGCCGGAGTTATTGATATTCGATGAGCCATTCAGCGGTTTTGACCCGGTGAATGCCGATTTACTCAAAGCCGAGATCCTGAACCTGAGAGATAAAGGACGCACGGTCATCTTTTCCACACACAATATGCAGTCTGTGGAGGAGGTTTGCGATGATATTGCTCTGGTAAACAGTGCGCATATCGTGCTCAATGGCTCCGTGGAGGAAATCAAGAGACAGCACAGCGAGGGGCTTCTCAAGATAGTTCTGGAGTCTTCCGACACCCTGCCACAGAGCTACCTCGATAGCCTCAATATTTTGGAATACAAGACAAGGGGAGGACGCCATACGATCCGCTTCCGTCGCCCGACAGGCGTGCACAATCAGGAGGTAATAGCCGGCATCCCCTCCTCCTGCAATTTGCTTCTCTTCGAGGAAGAGCTTCCCTCGATGCATGATATTTTCGTCAAAACAGTAAAGAACAATACACATGAGCAACAATAAGATCAGCGTAATCATTGGCCGTGAGTATGCCATACGGGTGAGGAAGAAAAGCTTCTGGATTATGACCTTCCTCATGCCTATACTGTTTGCAGCCATTACAGTCTTGCCGATCTTCATTGCCCAATGGGCCAAAGACGAGCAAAAGACCATCGCAATCATCGATCCTACGGGAGAATACCTGCCTCTTTTTCATGACAACGAGGACTTCCGCTATGTACCTGCCGATAGGACTTTGGAAGAATACAGAGATTTGGCTTCCTCTAAAAGCGACGAAGAGCACGTCACGGCAATAGTGGATATTTCTGGTCCCTTGCTTGAGGGGGATTCTCTCTATCTGGCAGGCGACAAGCTCAAAATTTATTCCTACAAACAGCTACCCAGTAAACTGGCAGGAGAAGTAGAGCGAACACTGGAAACCTACCTCACGAACAAACTCCTGGATTCGTACCAAATAGAGGGGCTAAAAGAAATGATTGAGCAATCCAAAGTAGACCTCTCCATTCCCACCTACAAATGGGGTGAGGCCGGTAATACCGAGCGTACTTCAGGCGATGTGGCCGGCATTATAGGGATGGTTCTCACCGGGATAAGCTATATGTTCATCATGATGTATGGGGGAATGGTCCTTCAGGGAGTACTGGAGGAAAAGAAAAGCCGTATTATGGAGGTAATGGTCAGCTCTGTAAAACCATTTGACATGATGATGGGGAAAATACTTGGAGTGGGGTTAGTCGGGCTCTCTCAGATCTTCCTTTGGTTTGTCCTCACCGGAATACTCTTCTTCGTTCTTCAATTCGCATTGTTGGGCGGGATATACAGTGCCAATACCCTAACTGCGGTACAAAATCCCGAACAGTTGGGGATCTCCTCTCAAATGGGGATGGAAAACTTCAGTCAGGTACAAGATGTGATGAGTATTATTGCCGGGATCAACTTTACGGAGATCCTTACTCTTTTCGTACTCTACTTCATAGGAGGGTATTTGCTCTACGCAGCTCTTTTTGCAGCCATTGGCTCTGCAGTATCCAGTGACGAAGACACCAATCAGTTTGTCATACCAGTGTCGATACTGATGCTTTTCTCTTTCTATGCAGCCTTTGGCTCTCGTGACAACCCCGACGGTCCATTGGCCTTTTGGAGCTCCCTCTTTCCGTTTACCTCTCCGGTTGTTATGATGGTTCGCCTCCCTTATGAAGTCCCGCTGTGGCAGGAGATTTTGAGTATCGGTCTGCTATTCCTCACCTTCGTAGGTGTCACTTGGCTGGCCTCGAAGATCTACCGCGTAGGTGTGCTGATGTATGGCAAAAAGCCCTCGTTCAAGGAGATGTGGCGATGGATCAATTATAATTGAAAAGAACAAGGAGTGTCGTAAACAAATCGGCACTCCTTTTTTTATGGCAAAAAGATTGAAAGATGGCAGAGAAGCCTCTCACAAATCGCTTTTCGACAAGCTCCTTTGAGAGAGAGAGGACACACGGACAAGGTGCTGTCGGATAGGCAGATTTTAAGTACATTTGCGCACAAATAAGCAAATTCGACAATCATATTTTTATGGATCGAAAGTTTAGAGAATATAATCAGCTCAACCTCTCGAAGATCAACAAAGAGGTATTGGAGAGCTGGCAAGAGAATGACATTTTTGCTCGTAGCCTGAAAGAGAGAGCCGAAGCACCGAGTTTTGTCTTCTACGAGGGTCCTCCTTCGGCCAATGGTATGCCGGGTATCCATCACGTGATAGCACGGTCTATCAAGGATATATTCTGTCGCTATAAGACAATGAAGGGTTTTCTGGTCAACCGCAAAGCCGGCTGGGACACTCACGGGTTACCCGTAGAACTGGGAGTGGAGAAGAAACTCGGCATTACCAAGGAGAGCATTGGCAAGACGATCAGTGTGGCAGACTATAATGCAGCATGCCGCAAAGAGGTGATGAAATACACCTCCGAATGGATGAACCTAACCGACCGTATGGGCTATTGGGTCGATATGGAGCATCCCTACATCACTTACGACAATCGCTATATTGAGACCCTGTGGTATCTGCTCAAAGAGATATATAACAAGGGTTTGCTCTACAAAGGCTATACTATACAGCCTTACTCACCGGCTGCCGGCACCGGACTCAGCACGCATGAGCTGAACCAGCCGGGTTGCTACAGAGATGTGAAAGACACCACTTGCGTTGCCCAGTTCAAGATACTGGATCCCAAGCCGGAGATGACACAGCATGGAGAGCCCTTCTTTTTGGCTTGGACAACAACGCCTTGGACGCTTCCCTCCAACACGGCTCTCTGTGTGGGCCCTGAAATTACCTACTCGATTATCCAAACATACAACCCCTACTCTTCTGTTCCCATTACGGTTGTCATGGCCGAAGCCCTTGTTGGGACGCTCTTTAGCCCCAAGCATGAGGGGGAGGAAGCCATGTCTACTTTCAAGCCGGGAGACAAGGCAGTTCCCTATCGTGTAGTAGGCAGCTGCAAAGGAAAAGAATTAGTAGGGATGCACTACGAACAGCTGATCCCTTGGGTAAATCCCGGAGAAGGGGCCTTCAGAGTTATCAGTGGGGATTTCGTAACAACCGAAGACGGTACCGGTATTGTACATATTGCACCGACTTTCGGTGCCGATGACGATCGTGTAGCCAAAGCTGCCGGAGTGCCACCGCTCATGCTGCTTGACAAAGACGGCAACCGCCGCCCCATGGTCGATCTGCGTGGCCGTTTCTACAAGGTGAGGGATTTAGATCCTGATTTTGTAGAGAGATATATAGACTTACCCCTCTACGATGTATATGCCGGACGATATGTAAAAAACGCCTATGACAGTCGCCTGACCGAAGAGGATGAGACATTGGACGTGTCGATCTGCGTAATGCTCAAGATGCAAGGGAAAGTTTTCCGCATCGAACGTCACACACACAACTATCCACACTGCTGGCGCACCGACAAGCCTGTGCTTTATTATCCGTTGGACAGCTGGTTTATCCGCACAACTGCTGTGAAAGACCGGATGATAGAGCTTAACAAAACAATCAACTGGAAACCGGAATCCACCGGTACGGGACGCTTCGGGAAGTGGCTGGAAAACTTACAGGACTGGAACCTCTCTCGCAGTCGTTTTTGGGGCACTCCCCTACCTATCTGGCGCAGCGAAGACGGTAGCGAAGAACTCTGCATAGGATCGGCAGAAGAATTGATGCGTGAGATAGACAAGGCTGTCGCAGCTGGACTGATGTCTAAGAATCCCTATCAAGGTTTCGTAGTAGGGGACTACAGCCGTGCCAACTACGACAAGATAGACCTGCACCGCCCATATGTGGATGACATTATACTGCTATCCCCTAAAGGACAACCAATGCACAGAGAGGCGGATCTCATAGACGTGTGGTTCGACTCGGGCGCAATGCCCTACGCACAGCTCCATTACCCATTTGAACACAAAGAGGACGTGGAGAACGGCAAACTGTTGCCGGCCGACTTTATTGCTGAGGGTGTAGACCAAACTCGGGGATGGTTCTTCACCTTGCACGCTATTGCCACGATGATCAGTGACAAGACGGCCTTCCGCACAGTCGTTTCCAATGGTTTGGTGCTGGACAAGAACGGCAACAAGATGAGCAAACGTCTTGGCAATGCAATAGATCCTTTTGAGACAATAGAAGAATACGGTTCCGACCCTCTGCGCTGGTACATGATTACCAATGCTTCCCCCTGGGATAATATCAAATTCGACATAGAAGGAATAGAGGAAGTGCGCCGCAAATTTTTCGGGACACTCTACAACACATACCAATTCTTTGCACTGTACGCCAATCTCGATGGGTTCGATAGGACGGAGCCTTTGGTGGAAGTCTCCGAACGCCCGGAAATAGACCGCTGGATCCTTTCTTCTCTGAATACATTGATCGAGGAAGTAGACACCCAGCTTGAGCAATATGAACCAACCCGGGCAGCCAGAGCCATAGGCGAATTTGTGACTGAACAGCTAAGTAACTGGTATGTGCGCCTCTCCCGTCGCCGCTTCTGGGCTGGAGATATGACCAGAGATAAACTCTCAGCCTATCAAACGCTCTACTACTGTCTGATCTCCGTTTCTAAGCTCATGGCTCCGATAGCTCCGTTCTATGCGGACAGGCTTTACCGAGATCTCACAGACCACCTCCCAAAGAGCCAAGACTCGGTGCATCTGTGCAAATTCCCGAAAGTGAACGAATGTTTCTTCGACAAGCGTCTGGAGAGAAGTATGAGTTTGGCTCAGCTTATCACCTCCATGGTGTTGTCTCTGCGTCGCAGAGTGAATATCAAGGTTCGTCAACCATTGCAAACACTCATGATCCCGATTGCAGAGGGGCGCGAGAAGCGTGCGATAGAGTCTGTTGAAGAACTAATTTTGAGCGAGGTGAATGTCAAGGAGCTTCGCTATGTGGATGACAACAGTGGAGTTCTGGTCAAGCGTATCAAACCCGACTTTAAGAAACTCGGTCCTCGCTATGGCAAGGTGATGAAGGCCTTGGCTGCTGCCGTACAGCAAATGAGTCAGGAGGACATCCGCACGCTGGAGCGTGATGGGAGCTTTGAGCTGAGTTTTTCGGCAAACGAACCCTCGGCTGTCATCACGACTGCTGATGTAGAAATTATTTCTGAAGATATTCCCGGCTGGCTGGTGACTAATGAAGGGGCTATCACGGTAGCTTTGGATATTACCGTAACGGACGAACTTCGCACCGAAGGCTTGGCCAGAGAGTTTGTCAATCGCATCCAAAATCTACGCAAACAGAGTGGATACGATTTGAGCGACCGAATCGATTTGCTGGTTCTCTCTTCGGATGTAATGGATGAGGTAATCGATCTCTACCACGACTATATAGCACGAGAAGTGCAAGCCAACCGCATAGAAATAACCGATGTGGTTAGCGATGGAGTAGAACTGGATTTCGATGACTTTGGGTTACATGTACAAATCGAAAAATGTTAATCTCACAATATGGCAGAAAAGACTAAATACACAGAAGAGGAACTGGCCGAGTTTAAGGAGCTTATTCTGGAGAAGATTGCTCAGGCAACAAAGGACTTTGAGCAATTGCGCTCCGGGGTGAGCAATGCGGATGGCAATGATGTGGCGGACACTTCCCCCACTTTCAAAGTACTGGAAGAAGGAGCCACCACCCTATCCAAAGAAGAGGCTGGCCGTTTGGCTCAACGCCTGATGAAGTTTATCCAGAACTTGCAAGCGGCGTTGGTGCGCATAGAAAATGGCACTTATGGCATTTGCCGAGAGACCGGCAAACTAATTCCCAAGGAAAGGCTCAGAGCTGTGCCTCATGCTACTTTGAGTATCGAAGCTAAGCTCAACGAAAAGAAATGAGAAATAAAAGGCATTGGCAAGGCCGGTATACGGCCTTGCTTGTCTTGTTGCTGTTGCTTATTGATCAGGTGATCAAGGTCGCAGTGAAGACTCATATGATGCTACAGGAGGAAATTTATATTACTGACTGGTTTCGCATCTACTTTATTGAAAACCCGGGCATGGCCTATGGGATCACCATAGGTAGCAAGCTGCTGCTCACACTTCTGAGGATCATAGCTATAAGCATTGCCGCTTATGCTGTTGTACAGATATCCAAAGCTCAACGCTGGTCCATGGGCTTTATGGCCTCATTGGCCGCAGTGCTAGCAGGTGGGCTGGGTAATATCTTAGATTCTATATTCTATGGGGTTATCTTCGGTGATAGCCATGGACAGGTGGCTTCGCTATTCCCTCCCGAAGGTGGGTATACATCGTGGTTCTATGGCAAGGTGGTGGACATGTTTTATTTCCCTCTTTTCACAACCACTTACCCTGAATGGTTCCCGATAGTGGGTGGTGAAGAGTTTACTTTCTTCAGTGCCATATTCAACTTTGCAGATGCTTGTATTTGCGTAGGCGGATTCTTCCTCATTGTTTGCTACCCACGCACTCTGTTCAAAGCAATGGGCATGGTGAAGAAGCCTCATTGGCTCACTCGCAGACAATAGAATAAAGTATGACATTCGGGGCTGCTCTCAAACTGATTGCCTCCAAGCTGGGCAATTTTATCCGCAGACACAAAATCTTTTTGGCGGTACTGTTGGGCATATTGCTACTCATCCTGATCGGTCAGAGCCTGTTCCGTACAAGAAGCTCCTGGGATCGCATAGACAAGAGAAAACTGCTGAAAGTAACGATTGATCTGTATCAAACAGAAGGTTTTTTGGAGACACAATATGGCAGCTATGCTCCGGATTCTATTTTGGCACGAGCCTATGCTCACATCTTTCGCAAACATGGCGTGGATCGCATTGACTACGATAGTTCCATGCTTTGGTATTCGTTGCATCAGCCGAAGGCTTTGCAGGAGCTTTGGCAGGCTATACAGGATTCCTTGTCGGATCGCTTAGCCCTTGCAGACTCCTTGAGCAGGCATTATGATGCCATGCGCTTGAATATCCTTGCACGAAGAGAGGAAGTGAAAGATTCGGTCAATCTACTATCCTATCCCGATACTTCCACTACAATATTTTTGGGTCAACAGCTCTACTATCAGAAGTATGAGCGGAAATACATTTATGGGAGCAATGACTCTCATTTCTTTGAGTTTAATATTCGTCTGTTGGGTGAGATCCCGACTAAGCTCAATTCTGATTTACAGATAGGTCTCGCGATCATCGATTCGGACACGGTAAAGGCATATAAGACAAAACCCATTTATCGGGCTGGTATGCATAGACTTAGGTTAGCTGTGCCCAAGCAACTCAGTTCGTCTCCTAATGTCCGAGCCTACCTCTTAGCTCGAGCGGCTGCGGATTCCTTGTACACACATCCGATACCCGTACTGATAGACAGTGTGAGTCTGATTCGCTGTCAGCATGCCCGACTCGATTCTGCTGCCTCGACCTCTGCTCCGGACCCATCACTTCAATAGAGGAATGCGTTACGCTGCTCACTATTTACTTTGCAAAGGATATTGTCTGCGATGGCCGTTGGTGGGACTCTCACCTAATGGCAATGTGAGTCTGGATTTGTTCGAACGAGAGACACATAGTGTAGCTTTTTATCCGGGAGTACTCGAGCTTCGTCCTCTGAATGAGGAAAAGAGCAAAGAGGGAACGTTTCTCACCTCCTTTTCTGTACAAGCCGATCCGGACGCAAGTATCGGTATTTCAGCACTTACCCGTTGCATCGAACTGAAAGAAATGCGACAGCTCATAAGCACTCTTTCTGGGCCGTTCTCTCTGCATCTACTCCGCTTGGAGTAAGTTTCTCCTCTTACTACATCGCTCCGGATGAAGCCTCATCACGAGAAAGTTTCTTTTTTTATGTGCTAAAAAAGGGCTCTATCGAAAAGAAATGACAAAAGGACTTAGAAGCCGGAAGATTCGCGATAGAAGTCCAATCCTTCTCGTATATCCGATTCGCTAAGCGGAGCATCAATGACATACTCTCCGATAGCTCGGAGGGCGACAAAGGAGATTCCGTTGCCTCTATTCTTTTTATCATTCATTGCAAAGTCTACAATTCGCTTGTACATATTGCATCTGAGAGGGAAAGGCGAGTAATATTCCCGAGCAAAATAAACAAGGGACTGCAACTCATCAGAGGGAAAACCATAGCGACGATGACTGATATATGTCTCGGCAATCAAACCTATCAGTACCGCTTCCCCATGGGTAAGAGAAGGAAGAGAATCGGATTCCAACGCCAGACTCTCTACTGCATGTCCGATAGTGTGTCCTAAGTTCAATACTTTGCGTAGGCCTCCTTCCTGTGGGTCCCGCGCTATTAAATTGGCTTTGAAACGAGCCGATTGTTCAATAAGATCGTATAGGGAGTCGTTTAATAACAAGGGATCACGGCCTCGGCAATTATCCCACTCCGCTTTCGTTTGTAACAGGCTGTGCTTGACAAGCTCAACATATCCGGATAGAACCTCCCGAGGCGGCAAAGAAGAGAGAAAACCGGGATCGACAGCCACAACTTCTGCTTGATGAAAACTTCCGATTATATTCTTCAGTCCCAACCAGTCGATACCGGTCTTTCCACCTATTGCCGCATCCACCATCCCCATTAGAGAGGTGGGGACATTGATCGTGCGCATTCCTCTCTTGAAAACGGAGGCGGCAAAGCCTCCCAGGTCGGTCAGCACTCCTCCTCCTATATTGATGAGCAGCGAATGCCGGGAGGCTCTCTCTCCCTCTAACCATTGCCAAATCTCCAAACAGCTCTGCAAATTCTTGCGACTTTCGTCTATCACCCAGATCTTTTGCCTGATGGTTGGGATTTTTGCCAACAAAGGGCGCAACAAATCCTCATGCGCACTCATTACGGCTTCATCTATCAGAGCAAAAAGCTTATCAGGCTGCATTTGCTCCAACAGATCCGCAATAGGCCGGCCGAGACAAGCTCGACCGGCTATGATACGACTGCTCAGATATTTGTGTTCTAAGAGCAATTTAAGCTTCCAAATTGGCCAATTTGAGGATCGAACGGACAGCGTCTTTCAGTCCGGCTGCATCTTTTCCCCCCGCTGTAGCAAAGTGGGGCTGACCACCACCACCACCGCGTATAGCCTTGGCAGCCTCACGAACGATCTTGCCGGCATCATGGCCTTGCTCGACCAAGGAGCGAGACAGAGCAACAGTCAGGGTCGGTTTGTCCTCGAATACAGTGCCGGCAACAAAGAAGTAAGGCTCCTTCATGGCACTGTCTATTCTCAAGGCAATATCACGCACAACGTCAGCAGGGAGTTCTTCTTCCAGACGGAAGAGACGCAGCCCATTAACGCTTTGTGTGGACTGCAAAAGCCGATCACGTATATTTGCAGCTTGCTGCTTGAGCATTTCGGCACGTTGCTTTTTCAGGCTATTTGTCTCATCAATAAGTTTGCTTAGAGCTTTCAAGGGCTGAGGGTTATTGCCCAACAAATCTTTCAGTTGGGTAAGTAAATCGGCCTGTTCGTATAAATACTGCTCAGCGTTAGCAGCGGTAACAGCTTCGATACGTCGAATACCTGCTGCAATAGAGCTTTCACTCACGATACGGAAAGTACCGATCACCCCGGTGGATGGCACATGAGTACCTCCACAAAGCTCTATGGAAGAGCCATACTTAAGCACACGCACTTCCTCGCCATACTTTTCTCCAAAGAGAGCCATAGCTCCCATATCCATCGCTTCTTTGATCGGGATATTTCGTTTCTCTTCGCGTGGATAATCTCGTCTGATGCGGAGAGTGACCAGCTGTTCTACCTTCCTGATTTCTTCTTCACTCAATTTAGAGAAGTGAGAAAAGTCGAAGCGCAGAACTTCAGGACTTACAAAAGAACCTTTTTGCTCAACGTGTGTGCCGAGAATTTCTCGCAAGGCTTCGTGCAGCAAGTGGGTGGCCGTGTGGTTGCATTCGGCAGCCAAGCGACGTTCCACATTGATACGAGCTACAAAATCGGTAGAGGGATCTCCGGGTAACTTCTCCATCAGGTGCACCGGCAGGTTATTTTCCCGCTTCGTATCGAATATGGGGTATTCTTTTTCGCCCTCATCGATAAGCCAACCACTGTCTCCTACTTGTCCACCCATCTCTGCGTAGAAAGGAGAAGCCGAGAGTACGACCTGGTAGTATTGTTTGTTTTTCTGCTTGATCAGACGGTAGCGAAGGATGCGACACTCCACTTCGGTGTGATCATAGCCGACAAAAGTCGTCTCCCCTGCTGCGATCTCCACCCAGTCTTCTGTTTCTGTTGCAGCTGCGTTGCGAGCACGGTCTTTCTGCTTTTGCATCTCCGCTTCAAAGCCTTTGATATCTGCGCTCATATTATTTTCACGCAAGATCAGCTCGGTAAGATCCAATGGGAAGCCGTAGGTATCATAGAGGGTGAAAGCATGTAGACCATTCAGCTCGGTAGAACCGGCTGCTTTGGCCTCGGCTATCTGTCTATCAAGCATCTTGATACCGGTCTCGAGAGTACGCAAGAAACTCTCTTCTTCCTCTTTAATCACTTTCTCTATCAATTGCTGCTGGGCTTGCAGTTCGGGGTAAGCCTCTCCCATCACATCGATGAGAGTGGGCAGAAGGGTGTACATGAAAGCCGAGCGTCTATCAAGGAAGGTATAACCGTAACGGACAGCTCGACGCAAGATGCGGCGTATCACATAACCAGCCTTGGCATTGGAAGGCAATTGTCCATCCGTAATAGCGAAAGCGATAGTACGTATATGATCGGCAATTACACGCATGGCTATATCAACCTGCGGATTATCTCCATAGCTTTTGCCAGATAGATTGCCAATTGCTTGTATCAGTGGCTGGAAAATATCGGTATCATAGTTCGAGCTCTTACCCTGCATCGCCATACAGAGTCGTTCAAAACCCATCCCCGTATCGATCACTTTGTGAGGAAGAGGAGAGAGATGACCATCAGAATGGCGGTTGTATTGCATGAAAACAAGGTTCCATATCTCTATCACTTGGGGATGATCCTTATTTACCAACTCTCGCCCATCAACTTGAGAACGTTCGGCATCGCTACGTATGTCTATATGTATCTCCGAACAAGGCCCACAAGGCCCGGTATCGCCCATTTCCCAGAAATTGTCTTTGCGATTTCCGTTGATGATCCTATTCTTTGGCAAATGTTTAGCCCAGTAGCTCGCAGCTTCGTCGTCACGCTCTAACTGTTCTTCGGCACACCCCTCGAAAACGGTTGCGTAGAGCCTATTGGGATCGATTTGCAATGTTCCTACCAGAAACTCCCAAGCCCAATCGATGGCCTCAGCCTTGAAATAGTCACCAAAGCTCCAGTTGCCGAGCATCTCGAACATAGTGTGATGATAGGTATCGCGACCGACTTCTTCCAAATCATTGTGTTTGCCACTGACACGCAGACATTTCTGCGAATCGGCCACTCGTTTGTATTTCGGTTCGCTGTTACCAAGGATAATGTCCTTGAACTGGTTCATCCCAGCATTGGTAAACATCAATGTCGGGTCCCCCTTAATAACCATGGGTGCCGAGGGTACTATCTTGTGCCCCTTAGAGGCGAAAAAATCTAAAAATGATTGACGAATTTCTTTCGCAGTCTTCATACTTAGCTATATAACGTTTGTGGTCACAAAAATACGCTATATATGTGAGAGTGACGAGTATTACTCCAATGAGGCTATTGTGACCAAGGTATAGGTCTGGATACAACAATCCCCGGCCGAAATAAATACGGTCGGGGATTGCCTTGCTGTATCGGGACCAGTAAGATCCTTTGTTGGATTGTTCAGCGAACAGCCGTTTCAGCAGCTTTTCTATTTTCCTCTTTGTTGAGAACCGCTTGTCTGTTGCCGGCAGCGATAGCACGATCGAAGTAGACCTCCGCCTGATCATACTTTCTCTGCATCGCCAAAGCACAACCGATATTGTTGAGAGCTTCGGGCAAGTCTTGTGCTTTCATCAGATAGTTGAGTGCTTCGGCTGGCCTTCCTGCTTCGATCTCTGCTGCTCCACAGTTGAGATTAGCAATGGGATCGGCAGGAAACAGATTGTGCGCAACTCTGAATACTTGCGCAAAATCCTCACTCCCTTTCTCAAAAGAATTAGCTACCTGAAACAATTCATCCAAACTCAACTGACTCGGCTTGCGATGGTACACTTCCTTAGCCTCTTGCAGATCGAAAGCCTTTACCACGTAGGAGACACTGGCTACGTTTCGGCGCAATCTGGGGTAATAGTCCTCAAGCAGATGGTTCAAAGTCTTCCCCTTGTCAAGTTTGTTGATAGCCGCTTCTCGCTGCAAATCAGTCTCTTTGGTATCTATGATATTGAGGATCTCCTCTTTGTATTCGAGAGAGGAAGTCTCAACCAAATTCTTCAGTCCATCCCAATCCTCTCCATGCCAGTCTATTTTCATTTTGCTGTCCGAAATTCCGTAGGTGTTTTTGAGGAAAGAAGCGAACGTATAGGCTCTATTTTTGGAGAGTGTGATATTGCTTTCGAAACGTCCTTCCGGTGAGGCATAGCCGTCTATCTTGAAGTCGGAAACCTGCAAATTAGAATCTCCCAAAATGCTCTTGACGAACTTATCCACTCGAGCTATTTCTCCGGCATTACCCTTGTAGTCTACAAGCAAATCATGCTTGCCTTGTTTGTAATTGAAGAAAGCCTCAAGGCTCTCAGCCCGATGCTTGACCGCTTCTACTTTTGGCTTAACATATTCGGCCACGAGACGAGGTTGATAAGGATCGGGGAAAAGTTTCGAGACCAATTGAGATATGTAAGTTCCGTCATTACAACCAGCACAGCCAGTCACTTCTTCCACAACAGAGAAATTAGCCGAATGCATCCATGGTCGATAGTCTATTATTCCCTTTATCTCTATCGTTTGAGCTTCCTTGTTTTTCCTTTTCAGCACTCGATCCATACAGTAAGTTGTATCACTGCCAAGCTCCACAGCCCTGCGGATGGCTCTGTAACGGTTAGCTCCCACCACCCAATAGGAGTCAAGAAGCAGAGAGTCTCGTTTGTCGGACGAACGCAAAATAGGAGTGATACGGATTTGCTGGGTAGATTTGAGCTTTACTTTGCTCAGATCGACCGTGTATCTCATTTCGATCTTTGAGATTTCTCCATTCTGCAACAGACGATTTACGTGATAATTCTCATAAAGGACTTGCCCTTCGTATGGATTTTGGGCAGCCGACTGTCGGGCACAAATAACGCTCAATAGGAGCAACAAATAGATGGTCAATCGTTTCATCATGTTCTTCTTTTTTTAATCGCAAACATATAGGTCTGCACGCCCTATGTCTGTCTAAATAATATCACTCGAAACAACTTGGCAGTAGGTATTTCCAAGCCTTATCAGGATTACACCCAAATGTACAGCAAAATCAGATGTCAAGCAGGTCTCTGCGAGAAAATCAAAGAAATGTGAGACGAAAAGAAAGAAGGATATGAATCTTCTGGAAGAAAGCCTATGCTCGTTCCTCAGCTTAATCTAAAAAAGCTCCCAAGCCTTCCTTTCGTGAGAGGTTTCTTTCCCAACTTAAAAAAAGGGGGGCTATTGTCTTGATCTTGATTAAAAGCGTGTCATCAGCTCTACAACAATCTTATCCTGCTCAGAAATCTTGATCGGGGCTTCTTTGCTATAGAAATACTTCTCATAATTGATCCGTATATCCGACACAAAAGGTTTGGCCAGACTGAATGTGAGCCCAGCAGTTGTCCGATGTCGCTCTGCATCGGAGAGTTGCAACTTCCGATCTGGTCCATAGATGCCATTGCTATGATCTCCCATATAATCATATCGGCAAAGGAAAGAGATCTTCTTGAAAAGCCTACGGACAGGTAAGTCATAACAAATAAAAGCATCAACCGCACTCATATCGGGGAAAGCACCCTTCTCATACTTCTTGAGCATATACTCCGCTTCCAAGTGCCAAGGTCCGGTGTGGTAATACATTCCTCCGTTGTACATATAAGTAAAGACATCGCCAGTCTTACTCTTTTGCATACTGAGTGTCAGATTAAATCCGGAGGGAGAGAGTAGCTGTAGCTTGGTGGAAAAATTGAAATTGTCTGTCCAGAAGTTCTTGTTCTCATACAAGCCCGATCCGTTAAAAATACCGGCTTCCAGGATGATGGACAATCGAGTCTGGATCTTGTAGTACGCCGCAGCCCCCACATCTCGGACATTGCCGACCTGCTTAGCTATGAAAGATCGGTTGGCGAAATACTGTTCGTGTGGCGAGCGGTGAGCATCAATCGTAAAAGGCACTCTCATTTGCCCGATGGTGAAACGTCCGTTTTGTATCGGATTTAGTCGCACATAAGCATCGAGCATCCGTATCCGCCCCTCATCAGACAGATCTACTTCACTCTTGTATTGCAGATGCTCGGTGACATACCCGGAAATTCCAAAACGAGCATTCCGAACACCAAATCGCCCTTTATTTATATCAGGCTGATATTCAAACTTTCCTCGCACCGTCCCTCTTATCTCTGGCAAAAAGGTCTTCTCCTGCTGGGCATAACCGACCAAAACAGATGACAAGACAGAAAAAACGAAAAGGACAAAGCAGTAGAAGAAAGAACTAAGAACAGATCTCATAGACGAAAATGCAACTGGTAGCTAATTAAGACGAAGTGGGAGGATTGGTTTGCCGGTACTGAGAAGGAGTACAATTCATTTGCTTTTTGAAAGCGCGAGAGAAGTAGGATTGCTCACTAAAACCGGTCAATTCGCTGATTTCGAGGATTGTCTTGTCCGTATCTCTCAAGAGCTTGCAGGCATGCCGTATCTTGATATGCAAAACATAGATGCTCGAAGACATCCCACATACAGCTGTCAGCTTACGGTTGAGCTGAGAGAGACTCACATGCATACGATCGGCCAACATCGGAGAACTGAAAAGAGGGTTAGTCATCTCTTCATATACAATATCCGAGACTTCTTTCAGGAAAGCTTGCCCAATCATATTGCAATCCGGAAGAGGCATCTCTCCTTCACCTTTGTCTTCTTGCAGGAGATTCATATAATGCTTCTTCAGAAGCTTACGGTCTGCCAATATATTATCTATCCGGAGCCTCAATTCATCAGTAGAAAAAGGCTTGACCAAATAGGCATCTGCTCCGCTTTTGAGCCCCTCGAGTCGCTCTACTTCGGATGTAAGAGCCGAAATCATAATCACCGGTATATGGTTTAGCAACTTGCTTTCCTTGATCGCTCGGCACATATCGGTACCTTTCATCTGAGGCATGAGAATATCGGTAATTATCAAATCAGGAACTAACTCCTGTGCCTTAACCAATCCCTCTTTTCCATTCCCGGCAAGTACTACATTGTACGCATCTTCGACGAGCAGCTTCACTACAAAACCGACATCCTTGTTGTCCTCCACCAGCAAAATAGTTGGTCTATCGTCCTGCATAGGGGAATCCTCTACTTCGGTCTCATCTGTACAGAACTCCTCTCCATCGAGCTTAGGCATATCGGAAGGATTGGCAATCCATGGCTTGATAGGGCGAGGACTGGTGTTTGTGATGGGAAGTGTTACCGTGAAAGTGCTCCCTTTTCCCAACTGACTCTGGACTTCTATTGTCCCTCGAAGATTTTCGACCAAAGTCCGGGTAAAGGACAGGCCGATACCACTCCCTCCTCCGGATTCGGCAGACGCACTTCGGTAGAAAGGCTCGAATATCCGATCCAAATCTTCCGAAATAATGCCAACACCGGTATCGACCACTCGGATTACAAGTTTATTACCTCGCCCATGTGATAGAGACAGACGGACACTGTCGCCCGATCGGCTGTATTTGATCGCATTGGAAACCAGATTGGAAAGTATCTTCTGTACATAGGACGGTACAAAATCGATTTCCCAACTTGGGACATCATGCTCAAAGCGGAAGCTTATCTCCTTGCCGGAAGCAATTACGCCAAATGGCTCCATCAATAGGTTGACAAACATGACAATATCTCCATGTCTCCAATCCGACACTGTGACACCCTTTTGAAGTTTGGATATATCCAACAGTTGGTTAATCAGGCTCAACAACTGCTGTCCCTGCCTGCGGATAGAGGCTCGAAACTTATCCGCATCTTCAGGAGACAAATCTCTCGATCGACTCATTTGATCATTCAAACCCAGCATCACCGTAATAGGGGTACGGAACTCGTGGGTTATTCCGGCAAAGAAATCGGAACGCATCGTATCGATCTTCTTGAGGAGCTTATTGTTTTTCACCCCCTCGCGATAGGCATAGCCAACAAGCAGAAGAAACACCGCCAATACGGCAATGGCAGCCCAGGAAGAATACATATAAGCCTCATTCTCCTTTTGCTGCTGCATATTAAGTTCCTCGAGTTCCTCTATTTTTTGCTCACTCTTATTGCGTTCGTAATTGACACGCACATCCAACATACGGTTGATGTTTCGGGTTGCGTTGATTGTATCGCTTATGCGTGAGCTTTGTACAAAATAGTCGAGAGCCTGTTGATAGTCCTTCGTCTCTTTGGCATAATCTTGTCGGAGCTTGTAGATGTCTACCAGATGAGACAGTGAATTGATGTTTTTCGCCTCTTTCTCCGCTGATTCTATGTACTTCTGATACCCGGAGTAATTCTTCTGCTTTAGGCTGACACGAGCCAATGGAATACAAGCTCCCAACCAATGCCATTTATCCCCGATGTCGAACATTTGCTGATAAGCTTGTTGGTAATAATGTTCAGCTAAGGCATTTTGCTCCTGCTCTTCCAAAATAGATCCCAAAAAGATATAACACAAGCCCATTCCCAGAGGGCTATTGGCTAAGCGATTTTGCTCCAGAGAGAGCAAAAAGTAGGAGCGAGCCATGTCGTAATGCTTGCGTCTCTGGCTGATTGTTCCCAGATTGGCGTAGTTAATGGCAATTCCCAGATGACTGCCTAACCTTTGTTCTCCTTCTAAAGCCTTGACAAAGTAGGCTTCGGCCTCATCGTAGTACTTTAGCTCCAAATTGACATTGCCAATTCCGTTGAATGCCGCAACCTGATTCTTCGTCCAATCCGGATCGCCCTCTGCCACGTGCATATCGGCAAGTTCTAATGCCTTATAGTGATACTCCGAGGCCTCTCCCAAGGCTCCGATGCGTCGGAAGTCAGTCCCCAGATCATTGAGTATACGCGCCATTTCGGCCGAGTCACCCAATTCTATGGCTACATCCAAACCTGTTTGATGATAATTAAGAGCCTCAGTATAGCGAGAAGCATTTCTCATGGCCTTGCCTAATGTCCGATAGAGGATCATCTGCTTGAGCAAGTCTCCCTCTGCCTTACTTTCTGCAAGCAGGACAAGCAACGAATCCGCTGTAAGTTTTGAGGCATTGAGTTCCTGCTCTGTTTGCCTCTTTTTGGAGCGGTATTCGGCTGTAAGTGTTCTTTGCTCCTCTTTTTTACAGCCTAAAAGAGCAAGCAACAGCAACAACCCCAAAGCTATTGCCTTTTTTATAGTACAGTTCGAGAATCTTCCTGTCACTTGCAAATCTCTTAGATTTTAGAAACAGTATGCTGTATTCAGAGGATTTTATCTTTTCTTTCTTTCGAAACGAATCTCAGAAGACAAAAACAACGCAAATGTAACAAAAAAGTGGCACAAGACTGGTTGTCCTGCGCCACTCGCTTTCTCTTCGTTGCACGTTTCTCCCGGCTGCTTTTTGCGAAGTCTTCAGTACCTCTCCTTTTCTTCATTCATAGTCTTCCCTCGTTTCCTCCAATTTTGGTAATTTGGCTTTTTTTTAAAAACACTTTAGTCAGACCTCGCCGCCTCTCTCCTTGTCCATATTACAGTTTCTTTCTTAATTCGATATTCTCCCATCTGTTAAGAATTAAACAAAAGCACTTTTCCTCTACAAAATAAAGAACTGCTTCGTACCCTTCAGACCTTCTCGAAAACTTCGCTCAGCTCTCTATCTGAAAATTGGGTTCATTCTCTGAAAGCAAATGTATTATCTCTTGTGTCAATTAACTTGAAGTATATGCGCATCTTTTAGTACAAATTACGCAAAATGTAGGATCAAATAATCCTAATACACCTTTGACATATGACATAAATATTTATAAAACAGCATATTAAATACTGATACCAAGAGAAAAGAGGAGATATAAAGAAAGGAAAGAGGATTTCTCTTTTTTACAGAAAAAGGAGAAAAAGCATTGGAGAAAAGAAGAGTTATTTTAACTCATAAATTAGGCCTGACTTGGCAGGAGGGAAGCAAGCAAAAAGAGGGATCATGGAGTGTAAAAAAAACAAAGCATCATAGTCCTATGTCGTATTAGTTCGGCTCTCACTAAAGGAGAGAATATGCACCTGCCGAAAAACAGGGGAGAACTTATTTTGAAGCTATTACCGAGCTCTTACAACACAATTGGAAGACCATCACATAGGCTATTACATAGAATCAACAGCTTCTGTATGCAAAAAGGCCAAATAGAGCTTTCCTACCTAATAGAGAGGGCTCGAAATCACTATCTTTGGGGCATGGATACTTCAGATCAATCTATTTTTGGTAAAGAAGTCATTGACTTTGCGCGAGTAGGTGTGGAGTTTGCGTCGCTTTTAGAGAATTGTTTGCACGGCAACAAGCGAGATTTCGTAGACCGTGCAGTGAAAATACTGCCTTTGCTCTATCTGCATACTCAACTGCTCCCGGCCTATGACTACGATCAAGAGACTGACTATGCTCCGGTCTTCGTGGGAGAGACGATGTATGACGATGTGCGCAACAGTGTAGAACAATTGTTGGGGGAAGATAATAGCTTCCTGACAACCCTTCACCAAGATATGCAGTATAGTGACACACCCATTGGTGCAAGTTTAGGTGAGTGTTTGGCCGATGTGTACCAGCAAGTAGTTGATCTCTTGGGTAATATCAGAGAGGCCGAAGAATACACCTCTATTGTAGCTATCGGACGAGCCAAATTCTATTTCATAGACTATTGGGGTGAGCGTCTCCTGGCCACATTGGGACCTCTGCACCGTTTGCACTGCTCTCTCTTGGGAGATGACACAACAGACGAAGAGCCCTATCGGGAAGAGCCAGAACAATAAAAAGAACTACCTCTGCACATCCCTCTACACAAAAACCTAACTATACACTCAATGCTATCGGCTACCATAGACAAAGAAATAGTATCGACCTTCGAGCAAGAAAGCTTTCCCGGGCAGATACACGTGATAGACACTCCGGAAGCCTTGCCGGATACAATCGGGTACCTCTCTCGTCAGCGAGTGCTCGGCTTCGATACGGAAACAAAACCCTGCTTCACCAAAGGATGCCGCACTTTGGTCTCTCTATTGCAACTCTCCACACCTACCGACTGCTTCTTGATCAGACTCAACAAGACAGATATGACCGAGGAGATCAAATCATTGCTGGAGAATCCCGAGATACTCAAGGTAGGATTGAGTATACACGACGACTATATTTCCTTACGCAGACGAATGGAGTTCCAGGCTGAAGGCTTTGTAGAGCTCCAACGCCTTTGCCCTGCCTATGGGATCAAAGAGAGCGGTCTACGAAAAATCTATGCAATCATTTTTGGCAAAGCGATCAGCAAGGCACAGCAGCTAAGCAACTGGGAAGCTCCAACCCTCAGCCCGGCACAGCAACGATATGCCGCTTTGGATGCCTGGGCTTGCTTGAAGATATACGAGTACTTGATGTCGCTACCAGTCCCCTCCCCTACTCAATTTGCACTTCTATGAACGATATAGCAAAACTTACTCTAAAGGCCCACAAAGAGGAGAGCCTCAAACGTTTTCATCCGTGGATTTTCTCCGGAGCCATTGCCGGAATAGACAGAGAGATCGACGAGGGAGATCTTGTAGCCGTTTATTCCGCTAACGGAGATCCTCTTGGAATAGGACATTTTGCCCCCTCTACCATAGCTGTGAGAATGCTCTCTTTCGATACAGGAGAAACCATAAATCGTGACTTCTGGCTCAAAAGACTCTCTGCAGCCTATAAGTTGAGGGAAAGCCTCGGGCTTATCTCCAACGAAAACAACTCCTACCGTTTGGTACATGGAGAGGGAGACAATTTGCCTGGTTTGATTATAGATGTGTATGGCGATACAGCTGTAATGCAAGCACATACCCTGGGGATGCACAATGTTGCCGGCCTCATTGCAGAATTGCTTCCCGAAATAACAGGTGGAGCTGTGCAGGCTGTGTACTACAAGAGTGCCAACACTCTACCCCATATGGCTGATGTGGAGGTAGAAGACGGCTTTATCTTCGGCAATAACTCTAATGTGAATGTAGCCAGGGAAAACGGTCTACAGTTCTACCCCGACTGGAAACGTGGGCAAAAAACAGGCTTTTTCCTCGATCAAAGAGACAATAGAGCTTTGCTCAAGGCTTATGCCGATGGGCGCAGGGTTCTGAATATGTTTTGCTACACAGGTGGGTTTTCTCTCTTTGCATTGGCGGGGAATGCCGAAAAAGTCGTTTCTGTCGATAGCTCATCCAAAGCGATAGATCTGGCTGTGCGAAACGTAGCTCTCAACTTTGCAAACTCTACCAGACATCAAGCTGTGGCTGAAGATGCATTCCGCTATTTGGAGCAAATAGAGAAGGGGGCCTATGATCTCATCGTCTTGGATCCTCCGGCTTTTGCCAAACACCGTAAAGTACTGCACAACGCACTGAAAGGCTATCGTCGTCTCAATACAATAGCATTCGAGAAAATTGCTTCAGGAGGAGTTGTGTTTACTTTTAGCTGCTCGCAGGCTGTCAGTAGAGAAGAATTTAGGCAAGCCGTTTTCTCCGCAGCAGCCGCAGCCAAGCGAGAAGTGCGCATCCTGCACCAAATGACACAGCCTTCCGACCACCCGATCAACATTTATCACCCCGAAGGCGAATACCTCAAAGGCTTGGTCCTGTACGTAGACTGATAGGACAGAGCCAACACGGCCGTCTCATGCTCCGTTAGAAGCGATAATTGAAGCCAAAGCTGGTCAGTTCGTTTGTCTGTAAATAACGCCCCAAAACATTTGCAATAGGAGCCGAGTCGTCGTATCTGAGATAGAGATAGAGGCGAGTGGAGAAGTGTTTGGTAAGTGCCAAATTGATAGTATTCTCCCACTCTGCAGTAATGGATTGATACGAAGTGATATAGTATAGTCGGGATTGCCAACTGAGGTTTAGATTAAAGTCTACAGCAAACTCCGCTTTCACACTGGAACCGACCCGTTGCAAGAATTGCTCTCCTTTCTCAAAGCCATGTCTCGGCAAATCGATGTCACTCCGGGGACTCCATTTCATGTTGTAGGAAAAAGGAGCAAGATTGAGCTTGAGTTTGAATTTCCGACCATAGACCTTATGGCTCTTTTTCTCCAGTGCATACTGCATACCCAAGCCAAAATCCAAAGAAAGTGGAGCCAAGAAAGCTGCTTGTATCTCTCCGGAATTCTCTTTGTGAGCCGTAAAAAGCTGGGTACGGGTTTCCATGTCGGCAGAGTAATACCAACGACGATAAGCCTGATAGCCAAAATTGCTGCGCAAACGCAATAAGTCATCGGCAACACGATATTTGCGCAATGTATCTCCCTGTGCATTATAAACGCTTAGCTTAGCTTCCAACTCATTATTCCACTTTACCTTTCCTCTTTTGTATTCTATTGCGAGGAAATCACGAGAAAAAAGATTGATATTGCTTGCTCCGCCTTTGTGCCAGTTGGAGGAAACATAGTTTTGCGAAAACTGCAATGTACTTTCAAAACTGGGGCTCCAGTACTTTCGCTTCTTCAAGACGGTATTTAGACCAGCCAACCAACGTATATTGTCCTCCTGCATCGCTGCGATCGAGTCGGCCAAATATATCGTTTCAGGCTTTATGTCGGAGAGATTGATTCGATATTTGTTCAACTCCTCTTGACTATAAGCGAATAGCTCGGGACGACGATACGACAGTCTCTCCCAAATCTTGCGTATTTGCTGTTCGGCCCTCATCTCCTCTGGCAGAGAGTAAGACAAACCTCCCTTCCTTATGTTCGGGGTATTCAGACCGGCCTCCACCGGCAAATGGTCTATGTGAGAGCTGGGATAGCTCCGCACCCAAGGGATAACAAGCAGTCTGGTAAATACCACGGATGCTGCCGTGTGGAAAGACGCAGGGATAGCCCCACCCGAGAAGTAGTAGCGCAAGAGAGGGTGTCCGTCGGGGTTGTACTCCATTCGCAAAAGCTCTAACGCAGCACTTTCGGCTTCTGCCGGCTCTCTGTCTAAGTAGAGATGGAGTGTTTCAAGCGTGACAACAGAGTCGGTCTTTTCTTGCTGGGCCGACAAAGAGAAACCACAACAGAGTAGTGCACAACAAAACCAAAGAGAGAACCGACGGGTAATAAAGCCCCAATTTGCAACTATTCTCATCGAAAATGACCGGAAGAGAAGGGAAACGTATTATTCGTAAAAATACAAATCAAAAAAGGATGGTATCCTGCTGAGTCGGAGCTGTTTCTTCGTTTTGCTGCAAATCTTCTGCCTCCTCATTGTCCTCGGCTTTCTGCGTCTGCTCTATCTTGGCTTGGTATCGCTTACGTATCTCCATTATGTTGTGGAGGTTTCGGCTTAGGGTAGGCATTCGATCCAATTCGATGATTAGTTCATCGTTATCTAACTCTGCCAAGCTCAATATGACGGGCTTAAAGGTTATCTGCTCCAGGCGTTTAGCTCCGTAATACTGGTCTATCAATTCTTTCTCGCGCTGGCGTATTTCCTGACTGTTACTTGCCGTCAGGGTTGGGAAACCAGGCTTTTCCTGGATCCCCTGACTGATACTGGCCCGAGTTGTGCTGAAGTCAAATCCGGACGCCAAAATCGTAACCTTGACCTTTTGTCCCAGAGACTCATCTATGGCATAGCCCCAAATGGCCTGATAGCGTGTTTCGATCTTAGCGGTCAATTCGTGTATAGCAGTGAATTCCTCCATCTGAACCTCCGACTCCGGGGAGTAGTAGATATTGATAAGGACCTTCTGTGCCTTGAAAATATCATTGTTGTTCAGCAAAGGCGAATTCAAGGCATCGTCTATGGCCTTCTGCATCCGGTTGTCTCCTTCTCCATAGCCGGAACTGATAATCGCAACTCCTCCATCCTTGAGTGTAGTCTCCACATCGGCAAAGTCCACATTGATCTGCCCCTTGATATTGATCATGTTGGAAATTCCGCTTGCAGCGTTGGTGAGTGTCTCATCTGCTTTCTTAAAAGCATTGGCTATGGAGTAGTCCTGATATATGGTACATAGCCTTTCATTATTCACCACCAGCAGAGCATCCACATTCTTGCGGATCTCTTCTACTCCTTCCAAAGCTTGCAAAATCTTCACCTTGCCCTCGAAGATAAAAGGAATCGTCACAATACCTACCGTGAGCAAGCCCATATCACGGGCGATCCGGCTTACTACGGGTGCAGCTCCCGTACCTGTTCCTCCTCCCATCCCGGCTGTAACAAAAACCATACGAGTCTGACCGTCATCGAGCATCTTGCGGATCTCCTGCTCACTGTTCTCTGCTGCTTTCCTCCCTATCTCGGGGCGGTTGCCGGCTCCCAAACCTCTTGTGATGGATTCTCCGAGTACCAGTTTGTTGGGGATACGACTACTGTTCAAGACCTGCTTGTCCGTATTGCAGAGGACAAAGCTGACATCTTTGATGCCGCTCATGAACATATTCTCTACCGCATTACCGCCACCGCCACCTACACCAATCACCTTGATCAGTATAGGGTTGCCGGTCTGTTCGTGTTGATAATTGAGAAGTTCGTCTTGCATTGCTACGGATTAGTTTTTTGTGTTGTTGTCTGTCTCGTCTCCATCTCCAAGAAAATCAAACAGCCTGTTGATCTTATCGCCGAAGATAGCTCCGATCTTGCTTGTCTTCTTTTCTTCGCTTTTTTTCTTTTTGAGACTACCTTTCTTCTCCTCGTTCTTTTCGTTGCTGTTATGCTCGATAGTGATACCGGATGATATGACATCAGCATTCTCGCCCTTTCTGCTCCAAGGATCGGTAGCGAGGTCATCAGTCTCTGTGCGTTCGCTTTTCTGCAGGGTTTCGTCTACATATTCAGACCAAGGTCTTTTGTTCGTGGTACAAGCCATATTGGCCATACGCAGCAAGCCGATAGCCGTGTAGAGCTTAGGTCTTAATGCTTCGTCCAGATCCCAACTGATGAGATCATGACGCAGCTGTATAGGATTGACTGCTTGCAACTCCTTGGTCAAGTAATCGATGAAGCCATCCAACTGAGCACCCCCACCGCCTACCTGCATCCCGGCATCCAGCGTGTTCTGCAAGTTCGATATCTTAATGATGTTCACAATGTTTGCCAGGATCTCTTTCATTCTGGCAGCAGTGAGTTTCCCTATGTCGTAATACTTGATCACACGTTCGGTCTGCCGATCCGGGACTTTGATGCTCAAGGTTTTTTCCTTGTCGTTCTCTATGTTCATCGAGGCAGAATCCAGCTTGAGGGCCTCGGCATCGGCTTCCACCAAGCGAAGCGAAGTGAGGTCCATCGTAACGTTGGCCCCTCCCATGGGTAAAACCTGAAGCATAGCCAAAGTACCACTCTTGTAAATACAGACCGACGTGCACCCGGCTCCCAAATCTATCTGACTGCAACCGAGGATGCGCTCCTCCGCCGACAGAGTAACCTCAGCCAAAGCAATAGGGGAGACCAGCAAACCTGCAAAGCCCAAGCCGGCCTTCTCTACTGCCAGCTGTACGTTGCGCTTGATAGAAGAGCGTGCCGAAACAATCTGAAAGACAGCCTCAATCTCTCTACACGGCATTCCCTGTGGCCGTAGAGCCTGCATACCATTAACGATGAAAAAGGGAGCCGTAATCATAAGCGTTTCACGACCCTCGGTGTATACACGCTCGACTTCTTCCGTAAACTCCTGTATCAACTCCTCCGAGATGATGATTTCTTCGGGGAAGGAGCGAGAAACGATATATTCGGTAGTGGAGAGAGACTGCGCACCGACCCCTACATAGACCTGTGAGATCGTCAAATTCTCCTCCAGATTCTTATCCAAAGCCGTTACAATTCGCTTGATGAGGGCTGCGGTACCGTCTACATTGTAGACATATCCATGCCGGATATTACCCAATGACGGCTCCTCTACGAAAGCTGTGGGATGAACGACATTGTCGGCATCCTTGTATCCGAGCATCCCAACAGAGGAGGCAGACCCAAGGTCTATCACGGCCATTATATCATGCATATTCATTGTGCTATATTGTTGCTTTTCATTGATGTCATAGACCAAGACCAGCCACAGGCAACCCCCCGGACTATTGACTCATACCTGTTTTTACACAGAAGGTGTGGCCGACGTTTGCACATGCGACTCTGCCGGGCGTTGTTTGGCCACTATTTGTCCGGCAAACTTAAGGTTTATCGTGCTATAAGCATCCCAGCCTGTGCGAGGGATAACCTGATTGATAAATACCTCCAACTTGTCCAGCTTATCTCTCCAATTAGGGGTCTTGCCGAGGATTATTTCCATATCTGCAATCCTTGAGAGCAAGCACACATCTCCATCCGGCCTGACATAGACTTGGGAAAAAAGATTTTTCCATGTCTGGTTTTGTTCGATCTCATTCACCAAATCGAATAAGCCGGTAACGGCAGCCAAACTATCCACCTGACCCGATACGACCAACAAGGGTAAAGAGTAGTCGATAGATACAGGCACAATTTGCCGCTCCTTAGTGACATGAAAAGACCTATTGTCCGACAGTTGAACAAAGAAATAGGGCTCATTGCAGACCAGTTTCAGATGCAACCTAAAGCTCGGGCTTAGGTATGCCTGCGCTTCCTTGAACAGCCCCGTCCCTTTCAGACGGCTCTCTATCTCAGGTAGCGATATGGAATCCACAGCCTGCCCCACCGGATAGCATTTCAGCCGTTTGAGTTCTCGCAGCACGTCTTGCTCGGTCATGCGCACATCCCCTTCCTCGTCGATCAACTTGATTTTCAGATCCCGACAAACATCCCTACCGCTACGATACAGGTTGTCTTTCGAGGAAAAGTACACCACTGCCCATCCGATATAGATGAGCAGAGCCAAAGCAAATATGCGTTTGAGTATCTTTTCCATCATCTGAATTTACAGAGAGCGTAAGTATTCGGCCAAATGTGGTACTTCCCGATCTATATCTCCGGCCCCTAAGACAATCACCACATCCGGGATATTGCGTTGCCGGACATGTGGCAGCAATTCATCGAGAGCCAATACAGGAACCTCTCCCGGCAACAAATCAGCTATCATATGCGAGCTAACACCTGGCAAAGGCTCCTCTCGTGCCGGATAAATATCGACAAGGACAACTTCGTCCAAAGCAGAAAGGCTCTTGGCAAACTCCCGATAAAAGTCGGCAGTGCGTGAATAGAGGTGTGGCTGGAAAATACCCAAAATTCTCTTCCCTCGGTACAATTCCCTTACAGACTGCAAAGAGGCTTCCAACTCGGCTGGATGATGCGCATAATCCGAAATAAAGACAACTCGCGAACTGTCTACGATGCGTTCAAAGCGTCTTTGTGCCCCTCGGAAAGAAGCTATACCGGCTCTCAGTCTTTCCATGGAAGCTCCGTTGAGCGAAGCTACAGCCAAGGCCGCCACAGCATTCTCAACATTGATCCGCAGAGGTACTCCCAAATCCAAATTTCGGAGCTCCAACCCATTGGGGGCATACCAGTCGAAAAGCAGATGTCCATCCTGAAAGCGAATGTTCGATGCATAATAATCCGCCTCTTCCTGAGCCGAGTACGTGTAAACCTGCACATCGGGGCCGACAGAAGAAGCCAAGTCCAAACCTTTCTTCATCACAAGAGCACCGCCCGACTCAATGAGCGATACAAAATGCTTGAAACTCTCTATGTAATTCTCAGGAGTACCATAAATATCCAAATGATCCGGATCGGTGCTGGTAACGATAGCCATATACGGGCTCAATCGATGAAACGAACGATCGTATTCGTCAGCCTCGACAACGATAAGATCACTTTTGGGTGAGAGCAGGTAATTACTCCCGTAATTAACGGATATTCCTCCCAAAAAGGCACTGCAATCCGGCTCCGAGCTGCGCAGCAGGTGAGCCAACAAGGTGGAAGTCGTGGTCTTGCCATGGGTGCCGGCCACACAGAGAGCCTTCCCCATTCGGGTAATTTCCCCCAATACTTCGGCACGTTTGAGCACTTTGTAACCGCCCTCCCGGAAATAAGTCAATTCCTGATGCGAAGGTGGCACTGCCGGCGTATACACAACGAGCGTCTCCTCCACATCTCTGAAAGAGGGGGGGATCAGCTCGGGTTTATCCTCGAAGTGAACGGCAATACCCTCCCCTTTGAGCTTGTCTGTCAATGGAGTAGAAGTGAGATCATAGCCTGCCACCTCCATACCTTTGAAGGAAAAATAACGAGCAATGGCACTCATGCCTATCCCCCCTATCCCGATGAAATAAACCCTTTTCATTGTATTTGACTTTCCGTTATACAAAGATAGACTATTCCCTGGTAATTAGAGGAGACCTTTGCACGAGCTCCAAAGTAGCAATTAGAACTTGGCATTTTGGAGACTTTGCAGAATATGGTAATCTTGAAGGCATTGAGACAGAGGGAGAAAAAGGGAATACACAGTCATACACGACCAAACCCAAATGTCGAAAATAACACAGCGAATACTGTGCTATGCAATAGTATCCAGAGCCTATTGCGATTAAGTAAAAACAGTGTTGCATAGCAGACCTAAGCAGACTCAAGCGACAAAATCAAAGAGCCCTTCCAGAGAGATCGCTGCTTGATCTCACGATATGGCAAACGCACAAAGCTCATTTTTCCAAATTAGTACAAATACGTCCTATCAAATACAATAGCAGGTCGTGGTGGTAGATTGGGGAAAAAGCTCTTTTTGAGGGCTTTTCGACCTCTATCAAAACTCCGATGAATAGGGCGTTCTGAGAGGGTCAAAATTCTCTCCTCAGAGAAACTTTGTTTTCTCCTGTGTTAGCAAAAATTCTCTCAGGAGAGAATTTTCGCTCTCTCCCCAGAAAATTTTATCTCGAACCCAAACAGCAATTGTCGGCATCAAAAGAGAGAAGCATGACAAGGCCAATAAAGGGGTATTCTCGCCCTAATTATACCACATTATTGTTAAAAACAAAGAATCCACAAGGCTCTGAGGCTGGAGCTTGGGTTATACACTCAAGTATGTAAACCAAACTAAATGTCAAAAAGAACAAAGTGGGTAGCATATCATGCGGTAGTCTCAATTAGGTATTCCTCTATCAAAGAATACATTTGCAATTAGGGCACACAACTCTCTTTTGTTTGTTTTTACTTATTCTTTTTATAACTTCGCTGTCAGACATTAGAGTTACGCAATTCTTAATGCAATACAAAGAGGCTCTCTTGCCTCTTACCTATGTTTAACTTAAATAAAAAGCTACGATGAAAAAAATCTTCTTAGGAATTATCCTTAGTCTTTTGCCCTATTTTGCGCAGGCACAGTTAACTGTAGAAAGTAATGGTCAAGTAAAGATCAAAGCTCATCAAGGAGGGCTTAATCAAGGCTTGCATATCTCAGCCTCAAATGCTCTCGCAGGAACTTATGGAGAAGAGGGGACAGCTCTCTTGCTGGAAAATAAAGCAAGAACTGGCTTTTGTGCTTCCAAAATCGCATTCAGAAGTGGAGTTTTAGGAAATTCGCAGGTCTCCAGTTATTTAGGAACACACTATCTCTCTTCGCCCGAACATGCAACATTCTTTATCTCTACAATGGCCCATGGACAGTTGGGAGAACGTTTCTTGATTCGCTCTAATGAAGACCCGGACAACCCTGCTGTATGGTTTGGTATGTTCACAGGACTGAGTGGTGTTCCCGAAACATCAAACCTGAGTTCAGGGTTGATTGTAGACAACTCATCCATGGGAGGACAAACTACAATCAGACCTTTCGGTTCTGGGTGGGGGTTCCTTGGCAACAGCACACACTACTGGTCTGATGTGTATAGTAATCGGTCCTATACTAGGGAACACCCCTATATCACATCGGATGAAAGAAGTAAAACCAATATCGAAAACATTCCGGAAGGGCAAGCCCTCTCTAAGTTGTCTCTTCTTAGGCCAATCAGCTACAAACTAAAGGAAGAAGTTGCGACTTCTCCTATCGCACCATCGTCAGCCACTGGAGACTCCTCTGTTGAACTGTCGGCCAAGGACAGAGAAGTGATAGCTCGCCACCAAGAAAGAGAGGCTAAGCACAGAGCCAAGACTCAGTATGGCTTTGTAGCACAAGAATTGAAGCAAATTTTTCCCGATTTGGTAGACTATGACAAAGAGACCGGCCTGTATAGCGTACAATACACAGCTCTTATCCCCCTATTAGTAGAAGGCCTGCAAGAACTAAAAGCTGAAAATCAACGCTTACAGCAATCTATTTATCACATCAAAAACAACCCTAATATGCTCAGAGGGACTAAAGATCAAGTAATGGAGACAAGCAATCTGAGTGAGCTACAGACTCCCATCCTCTATGGGAATAAGCCTAATCCGTTTGCTGACCAAACAACCATAGAGTACTACCTCCCTCTGCAAACAAAAGAGGCATATATTGGGGTTTTCGATATGCAAGGTAAGATGCTCACAACTCTACCTTGTATGGAACGAGGCCAACGTGCAGTTGTCGTATTCGCAGCAGATAAAATGGCAGATGGAATGTATCTCTACAGTTTGATCGTTGATAACGAAGAGATTGATACAAAAAAGATGATTTTGAAGAGATAGCCCTATGAAACGATTATTAAAACTCATACTACTGGCCACCTGCATATGTTTTGGGGTTCATGCACAGATTATGAAGACTCCCTATCGCTCTTCTCTAACCAAGATTTCGTATGCGGTTGAGAATAACGAATCTTTCTCTATAACTGATGTTGAGGAATTAAAACAAATCGTATTCTTAGGGATAGATGCAGAATTATTTTTTACCAGCCCCACGGGAATCTTCCGAATATTGCTGAAAGATAAAAAAGGAGGTAGCTATTTAATAGCAAGGGGGATAGGAGCTCTTGCAGACGAAAACAAAAGAATTACGCTGGAAAATGTGGCTCTGGAAACATCAGCCCTACAGGCAATAGATGTACAATCAATTAATTTCGAGCTACGAGAATGCACTGTGCAACTGCATTCTATCAACTATACAAAGCAAGAAATGTCCTCCAAATCTTTTGCAAAGATGAAACTTGATGCGGATAAGATGCGTCTTGAAGCTATCGATGCTGAAATCCTAGCAATAAATAAGTATAACACAAAGTGGGGTATTCCCTGGGTTGCCAAACGAACTGAACTTTCGGAACGTCCCTATGAAGAAAAGATTCACATACTGAAAGACTTCTCTGATGAAAGTGACTACTATGGAATAGAGTATTTCGCAGATGGTGCATATGTGCACTTCCCTATTCTGGAAGCCTACAAAGAGATTCATTGTCCCGACTCTATCAAAGGAACCCAATATGTGGAAAGTTTCTCTTGGAGAAACAGGCACGGAAAAAACTGGAACACTCCTGCAAAATCACAGGGGTCAACTGACGGCTGTTGGGCTTTTTCTGCGGTCGCGACTCTGGAGGCCTACTATAATTTATGCCGAGGAGAAGTCCTTGAAGGGTTGGATCTTTCAGAGCAAGATATGATCTCTTGTTCAGAAGCAATGGATTCTGTAAACGGAGAGACTGTGTTTCCCGGTTATACATTCGAAGCAGCTGAATATGCAGCGAGTACCGGGATCTCTTACGAAGAAGAGAATCCATGGTTATGGAAATATGTCTCCTGCGACGAACTCTCTCATTCCGGGCCTAAAATCAGGGCTTTATCCTCTGTGTATAAGAAAAATTCCACGTCTTCCATGATTGATGCCCTCTTAAAGCATGGCCCTTTAGTCGCTTCTGTACACTATTTCAAACACAATATTGATACTTTGGGTATCCAGCATGGTAGTGGACATGCGATGAGTCTTACAGGGTATGGAGTGGTAGGAGAGGAAGACTGGGAGCTTTTCTGGCCTTCTGAAGATGGCACAATCACTCACATTGAATTTGACAAAACCAGTCCTTTTTATGGAAAAGTCTATTGGGAATTTAAGAACAGCTTTGGAGAAGATCATGGAGATAATGGCTATATGAGAATGCTTCGATATGAAGGAAGGACAAAAAACGGAGTATCCAGATCCTGCTCCATTGGAACGCTAGCATTCAGTGGCGGAGTCGAAGAAGGAGGAGTAAAAGTCCACCCTGTTGTGTCAGATAGAGATGGGGATGGTTTCTATTTTTGGGGTATTGGGCCAAAGCCCCAGTATGCCCCGGAATACGTCCCGGACACTCCTGATGGAGACGACAATAACCCGAATACAGGAATGATCGATGAATTCGGAAGATGCTACAACAACCTCTTTTCCAAGCATCTTGTCATAGATAATCACGTGAGTCTCATATGGGAAGGGATTGTTGGTTCAATCCGAGTAAAGAGTGGTGGTCACCTTTTTATCCCCAGAAAGGTAAACTGCACCCAAGCAACCATAACGTTGGAACCCGGTGCCGAATTAACAATCATGGAGGGGGGCATGATCTATAATGTCGAAAAGTTTAGTGCATTCCCCGGGTCCAAGACAACATTTATGGATCAAGGCAAAATAGTAATGAGCCAAAAAGGTAAGGTAAAAATTGACCGAGGAGCTGAGTTGATTATCAAATCCGGAGGCTTTATAAGGGCTCAACGACAAATAATAAATCCAAAATAAATAAACCATGAAACATTACAGACTAACAATCGTATTCGCCTTATTGGCGTTGTGCTCAATGGTTGGTAGTCGCATGGCTGCCCAAACAGTTATGGCAGAGCCACCCATGGACAGCGAGTGGTACTACGACTATAAATACGGATCCACAGGAGACGAGAGCCTGCCACAAACATGTGGCTACACAAAGATCAAAACCATAGGCAAGAGTGAGCGTCAGGGGAAAAGCGTTGTGGAGTACCAGGCAACTCATGTCACTAAATTCGGCAGCGCAACGGAGCCTCCTTTCTATATCTACTACGAGGGAC
This sequence comes from Porphyromonas crevioricanis, assembly GCF_900167225.1. Taxonomy (GTDB): domain Bacteria; phylum Bacteroidota; class Bacteroidia; order Bacteroidales; family Porphyromonadaceae; genus Porphyromonas; species Porphyromonas crevioricanis. Next base: position 249 of record NZ_FUXH01000014.1, on the reverse strand, counting down.
CTAAGGCCTACCTGCAAAGGAAAGACGGCTCCCTGCATTTGCTATACGACCTCTCTGCCACAAGTGGTGATGAGCTGGAGTTATGCGCCTTCTCTAAGAGTGCAGGAAAAGCATCACCCATCAAAACAAAAGTGCTATCACGGCAGGAAATAGAGATTTCCGGAAAATCGTATATCACTCAAGAGTACCAGCCTCTCTCCCTCCTGGTGTATGGGACAGATACAATACGCTCTTATACCGTCACTCAGC
>NZ_FUXH01000013.1 GCF_900167225.1 Porphyromonas crevioricanis | reverse complement strand
CATCTCTCTCAATCGCACCATATTGGAATTGAAACCAAATTGTTTTGTTAGTATGATTTACTTGAATGAACTCTCAATCGCACCATATTGGAATTGAAAAATAGGAAACAGCTCAAGTGCTACACAACAGTTTTGAAATAGTAAATCTCCTTACTGTTGGATAGCTTTACCGGTCTCTTGGGGAATAGAAGAAAAAGGGTATAAAGCCCAACAAAACCCCGACCATAGCATATACGAATATCTTCAGGATGGAGTCCAAACTGACACTATTGAGCAATGATTGCAGAAGCATTTCATCTATTGGAGCGGTATCCATGTAAACAATAAGGCTATCGAAAATAGCAAATAATGCTCCTATCAACCCTCCCAAGAATGGCACTAATGTGACAATATTATTCCTCGAGAATTTCATTAGAAAAATAATCCTTATAAATGCCCCAAGTTAATAAACGCATGGTTAATTCTACATAAGATTCGTATCAATTGGGATTGTAACTAAAGAGTTGACATCGGTCTTTAATTAAGACGATTTTGGGTTATCACCTTCCCAAATTAGCTCTTTGTCTCAATGTAGGGCATCGGTACAGAGCGAGATAGATTTTTAGGGAGTTCTTTCTGGGGTATAGGTAAAGAATTCACTGTTTTTGGAAGAATCATCTACAAGGGGGTTGGAGTTCAAAAGCCTCTTTCTTCTCGCTATTAAACATGATATATTTTGTAAACTTTCGCTTGCAGTGAAAACCCAAAAAACAGAGGAGAAAAAGACTCTGAGAATAGGAGAACACATTCCTTTTTACACTCATCACAGCCACCTTCCAAAATACCGATGAATAGGGCATTTCAGGAGGGTCAAAATTCTCTCCTGAGAGAAATTTTGCTAACATAGGAGAGAGCAATTTTTTTCACAGGAGAGAATTTTTGTTCTCTCCTATGTTAGCAAAAGGTGACTCCTCTCAACCTCAAAAAAGGGAGAGAAAACAGGGTCAAAATATCCCTGATTCGAGCATTAAAAGCACCTTAGGAGAGAAACATAAAAACACATATACAAATATAATAATACAGATCAGGCATTCATACAGAACTCAAATAAGCTCGAAGAAATCCAATAAGAAATGAATGTATGGGACTGCACAATCCGGAAAGAAAAGAATTGAGACTGTTGTACAATACGGTGCTCGATGTATTATTATCGGTGTTCAGATTTGGAGTATGATCTCTTTTTCCTTGATCTCAATGTCTTCATGATTGCCACGTTCTACAGGGTTCAGCAAAAAGGCTATTGAAATAGTCTTTCAGAGACTGTGCAACGGTCTCATAATTGAAAGTGAAAGTAAGAGAGAATCCATCGCTCTTACTTCAATCTTTTGCTTTCAATCCTCTCAAAATAAAGATGCCTGTCAAGAGCCATTATGGGCTCTTGACAGGCATCACAATTTATGAAAAAAGAGAAGGGAAAGGGCTGTTGAGGGGGACATAAGCCTTCTGAGGGGCTTATATCCGCGTTATCAAAGCCACAGCAGAAGCAGATATCCCTTCCTGTCGTCCTTCGAAGCCTAATTTCTCTGTTGTGGTTGCTTTGATAGACACAGCTGAAATCTCCAACCGGAGGATGGCTGCTAAAGTCTGACGCATAGCCGGAATATGAGGAGCTAATTTAGGACATTGAGCTGATATGGTAGCATCAACATTGATCACTGTATAGCCCTCCTCAAATAGCAGACTTACCACCTTTGACAATAAGATTTTGCTGTCAATACCTTTGTATGTGTCATCCGAAGGAGGAAAATGTATACCAATATCACCGAGAGCTGCAGCTCCCAACAGGGCGTCACAGATTGCATGACAAAGGACATCTGCATCACTGTGCCCTTGCAAACCGTGCGTGTGTGGCACTTCTATGCCACCCAGCCACAAAGGGAGTCCAGCCTCTAAACGATGCACATCATAGCCATAGCCGATTCGGAAAAGACAGTTATTTGAGGACATGAGATGTGAACTTTACTGGAAATAGATACATCAACGCAAAAGATTGCTAATGCCGTCCATGTCAAAAGCCAATGTAAAACGTAGGGTTTGGTCCAGAGGGTTGTTCTGTACTGTAGAAATCAGATAGGAAGCATCCACACGGAAAACATTCATCTTAAATCCGGCTCCAGCCGTGAAATAGGATAAGTTACCCTTGTCAGGATGTTGATAGTGGTAACCGGTACGAATGAAGAAGCGGTTGTCATAGCTATACTCCATCCCCAAAGACCAATTCACCTCCTGAAACTCCTCTTTGAAGCCACCGTGTGCATCGGAAAAACTTTTGAAAATACCGGCTATCGAACTGGTGTTTCTGTATTCGTCTCTTTGTTTTTGGTATTCCTCATCCGTCATGTCTCCTCTATGTGGAGGGGTGGGCACAAGAAGCTTATTTGCTTCCACATTGAACCCAATTGTGTTATACTCATCCAACGGATAGAGCAGACCAGTCCCCAAATTAAGAGACGTGGGGATGAAACTTGAGCGAGCGTTATCCCCAAAGCTGATTTTCGTCCCAATATTCTTGATGTTGAACCCGAAGGTATACAAGCTTTCTGCATCCCCCAACATAACATATTTGTGCAAAAACCCGGCAACATCGGCTGCAAAAGCAGTTCCTTTACTTGACCCATCCCGAAGACTTCTGTCTGCTTGGATGTATCGGAGTGCCACTCCCATAGAAAAGCTCTCGGAAAGCTGTCTGGAATAACCTAAGTCAATTGCAAATTCATTCGGCTGGGCATCTCCCAAAGAATTCCCCATATCATCGAAAGTGGTCAGCTTCCCCAAAGAGAAGTAACGCAAAGAAGCACTGATTGCCTGATTAGCATCTTGCCCGGGCATATAGTATCCTACCCCTTGCACAAGGTAGATATCATTGACCAACTTCGACAGCCACGGTGTGTATGAGATAGATACACCGGCTTTACTCTGCATGAAAGAGTACTTGGAGAGGTTCCAAAATTGTGAATAAGGATCCGGGGTTGTTGAGGTTCCCTGATCTCCCATACCAGCCGCTTTGGCATCAGGCGATATTTGCATGGAGGGAACTGCTGTGTATACTGTTCGTAAATTTTGCGCTTCAATGCTACCTATAGCTGCAACAGCCACAAGAAGCGAAAGGACTGATTTGAGAGAAAAGATTTTATTCATTGCCAATTTTAATAGTTGCTATATCTTATAATAGTAGGAAAATCACAATACGCTCTGGAAAAACCTTTGCTTGGAGCAGGACTCTTTCCGAGAGATAAACGCACAAAAGTACGCTTTATTGTCAATGTTCGGAGAGGGAGCTTTTGTACCACCAAAGATTGTTACCGTTTTGGATCCTTGGGTGTAAAAATATCATTATCCTGAAGGAGCCTCTTTTCTATATCGGTCTTTATCAAAAATGCGGGAGCAGAGATAAGGGAAATATCTGTTTATAAGTCTAAAAAAACTCACACAGCTTATATTTTCAGAAAACAAGGGGAGAAAAATCCGGAGTTTATGCAAATGCAAAAAGCAAAATAAGTCGATGGAACAGCAAACAACAAGGTCGGTTGTATTTGCTTTTAAGTCCCTTTCTTAAGATAAAATGGAGGAAAAATATCTATTTGCATATCCGATTGAATAAATACCAACTTTATGTCCTTTTCGTCCTTTCTATCAAGCCTCTTTTTATGCTGTAAATAAGTTTTTCGACGCAAAAATAATACATACCTTTGTCGCCGGTGAAAATGAAAATTCGAGAGGCCACCATTCTTGCTCTTGGTGTGTCCCCGATCGGATTTGTCATTTGGGTGTGTTCTTTTTAGAAGAAGTAACTTATGAATGGAAAAACAGTGATCATTGGGGTCATTGGAGCTGATGCGCACGCTGTGGGCAACAAGATTATTGCGTTTGCACTCCAAGGTGCAGGGTACAATGTAGTGAATCTGGGCGTGATGGTATCTCAGGAAGAGTATATCGAAGCAGCCATAGAGACCAATGCCGATGCGATCTTGGTATCCTCGCTTTACGGTCACGGAGAAATTGACTGTAACGGACTGCGAGAAAAGTGTAATGAAGCGGGACTGAAAGATATCCCTCTTTTAGCCGGTGGAAATTTGGTGGTGGGAAAGCAGAACTTCGAAGAGGTAGAAGCTCGGTTCTTAGCCATGGGATTTAACAAGGTGTATCCTCCCGGAACGCCAATCGAACAGACAATAGGAGACCTCGATGCTATTTTGGGCGTAGCCTGATTGGGCAACCGTTGTTGCGATGAAATACCTTACAGTAGACTTCGGTAGCACCTATACCAAACTTACGGCTATAGATGCACAGAAGAGAGAAGTCGTAGCCACAGGGGCTTCTTTTACTACCATTGAGACACATGTGATGGATGGCTTCCGATCCGCTCTGGCTAAGCTGGAGCAGCAATTGGGAGCCCCTTTTGTTTATGACGAATTGCTTTGCTGCAGTTCGGCTGCAGGAGGTCTCAAGATGGTAGCTTTGGGCTTGGTGCCGGAGCTAACCAGCAAGGCTGCCCGTATGGCAGCCTCCAGTGCTGGAGCCAAGGTTGTCAAAACCTATGCTTTCGAGATTTCCAAAGCCGAGCAAGACGAGATTGGCCAAATAAACCCGGACTTGGTGCTGCTTTGTGGTGGCACTGATGGAGGGAATAAGGATGTTATATTGGCAAATGCTCGACGGCTGGTTGCTATAGACAGAGATTTTTCGATCATAGCTGCCGGCAACAAAGCAGCATCCTACGAACTTGAAGAGATATTCAGAGCTTCGGGTAAAAACTACGTCATAACCGAAAACGTGATGCCCTCTTTCAACCGACTCAACATTGAGCCAGCTAAGCAGTGCATCAAAGACTTGTTTATATCTCGTATCGTTCAGGCAAAAGGATTGAGTGAGGCTCAAGCCAATACTCGTTATGAAATTATCCCAACTCCTTTAGCTGTCCTCAATGGCTGTGAACTTTATAGCAAAGGCACCAAGCATACGCCTGGTGTAGGAGATATCGTAGCTGTGGATATGGGAGGAGCCACAACGGATATATACTCCATGTCTGACGGAGCTCCCACAGTGGAACCGGTGATGATCAAAGGTCTGAAAGAGCCCTACAGCAAACGGACAGTAGAAGGGGATCTCGGTATGAGATACAGCCTTTCTGCCCTCGGAGATGAAGTAGATGTGTATGCCATAGCTTGTGAGCTGGGCATAGAGGAATCTCTGGTCTTAGATTGGGTCGCTCGTTGTACCGAACATCCCGACACACTGGCACAGGAAGATACCGTGGAGCATCGTATAGAAGAGGCTCTTGCAAAAGCTGGTATCTCATTGGCTGTGGAGCGTCATACAGGCGAAATAGAAAGTGTGTATACCCCTATGGGTCAGGTATTTACCCTTACTGGTAAAGATTTATCTAATGTGCCTTATGTAATCGGTATCGGAGGTGTCTTGATCAATAGCCCAAGAGCTGCCTATATCCTTAGTGGAGCCAAATACGATCCGACTCGCATGAAGCATACAAAACCTAAGAATCCCAGTTATCTGCTTGACCGCAGATACATCTTTGCCTCCATGGGCTTGCTTTCAGCGATAGATCCGGAACTGGCCCTGGAAATAATGAAAAAAGAAATAGTACCCATCAACTAATAAGACGCAGGACTGCGTATTACGTATGGAAATCAAGAACAAAAAGCTATCAGATGATGTCTTCTTTGCCGAGCGCAAGGAAATCCTACAACATTGGCCTACAGGTGCCGGTGTCAACTTTGAGGAGGCCGTAGCATATCAGAAGTCTATTCCTGAGGAAAAACGCTTTGGAGACAAGCTGCAACAAGCAGACAAGGCTGGAGTTACACTTATCCAACCTCGAGCCGGTGTGGCTCTCTATACAGAGCATATCAAGCTACTTCAGTACCTTGAAACCGAAGGTGGGGCCGATTTGCTTCCCTCTACAGTAGATAGCTATACTCGTCTTAATCGATATACAGAGGCGGAAACTGGTATAGAAAAGAGCAAGGAGAGCGGACGTTCTATGCTCAACGGTTTCCCTATCGTGAATTATGGTGTGGATATCTGTCGCAGGGTTACCTCCAGCCTAAAAAATCCAGTGCAAGTACGTCATGGTACACCTGACGCCCGTCTTCTTACAGAAATATCCATTGCAGGAGGTTTCACTTCTTATGAAGGTGGTGGTATATCTTACAATATCCCATATTCCAAAAATCACTCTTTGGCTCATACTATTGCCTATTGGCAGTATGCAGACAGATTGGTAGGGATGTATGAGGAGGCCGGAGTATCGATCAATCGAGAACCCTTTGGCCCTCTTACCGGTACACTTATTCCTCCCTGCATTTCCAATGCCGTAGCAGTGATAGAAACCCTATTGGCTGCTGAACAGGGAGTTAAGGATATCACAGTTGGTTACGGACAGTGTGGAAACTTGATCCAAGACGTAGCTGCACTTCGCTCTTTGCGTCAGCTAACAGCTGAGTATCTCACTCGCTTCGGATACGAAGGGGTGAAAATCACAACTGTCTTCCACCAGTGGATGGGAGGTTTCCCTCAAGATGAAGCCAAGGCTTTCGGTGTTATCTCATGGGGTTCGGCAGCAGCTGCTTTGGCCAAAGCAACCAAAGTGATTGTAAAGACTCCTCACGAAGCGATGGGTGTGCCGACCAAAGAGGCCAACGCTTCGGGATTACGTGCTACCAAGCAGGTTATCTCTATGCTGCGTGACCAAGACTTTACCTCTATCCCTGCTGTAGTAGCCGAGGGAGATATCATTGTGGAAGAGACCAAGTGTATTTTGGAAAAAGTTCTCGAGCTTGGAGGTGGAGACATCGCCGTTGGCACGGTGCGTGCATTTGAGGCCGGTATCCTCGATATTCCATTTGCTCCCAGTCGTTATAATGCAGGCAAAGTGATGCCGGCACGCGACAACTTTGGAGCCGTACGAATCCTTGAAATGGGACATTTGCCTTTACACAAAGATTTGGTCGATTTCCATCGTGCTAAGCTGGAAGAAAGGGCTAAGAGCGAAAAACGAGATGTAAACTTCAACATGGTAATAGACGATGTTTATGCCATTGGCAAGGGCTTCCTGGTTGGAAGACCTAAATAAATCAGGTAATACAACATATACCACAATATAGTATCATTCTATCATGAAGATCAAGAAAGTTATTTGTGCGCCGGGGAAGACGGGGTTCTTCTTTGACGATCAGAAAGCAATCAAGTTGGGTGCGAAAAATGATGGTGCATTCTACACCGGCAGCCCTGTAACCGAAGGATTCAGCTCTGTACGTCAGGCCGGTGAATCTATCTCCGTAATCTTCCTGCTCGAAGATGGCAGCATAGCACATGGAGACTGTGCCGCTGTACAATATTCAGGAGCCGGAGGTCGAGATCCACTATTTCTTGCTGAGAACTTTATCCCCATCATAGAAAAAGAGATTGCTCCTCTATACGAGGGTCGTGAGATCACCAATTTCCGTGAAATGGCCAATATCGTGGACAAGCACGTAAGTCCATCCACTGGTAAGATTTATCATACAGCAATCCGTTATGGTGTGACACAGGCTTGTCTAGATGCCGTAGCCAAGAGCCAACACAAGCTTATGGCACAAGTCGTTGCCGATGAATATGGCACGACAGTCTCCGATAAGCTAATCCCCATCTTCTCTCAGTCTGGTGATGATCGTTACCAGAATGCAGACAAAATGATCATGAAAGGTGCCGAGGTACTGCCTCATGCTCTTTTCAACCATGTGGAAGAGAAAGTTGGTCTCAAGGGAGAAAAAATAGTTGCCTACCTCGAGTGGCTGCGTAACCGTATTCTGAATAACAAGCCTTTTGAAAGCTATAATCCTACCATCCACATTGATGTATATGGAACTTTGGGGCTTGTCTTTGACAACAACTTCGAAAATATTGCCAACTATATCGGAGAATTGGAGAAGGTGGCTGCTCCTTTCAAACTTCGAGTAGAAGGCCCCGTAGATATGGGAGAAAAACAAGCTCAGATAGAAGCTTTGGCCGAGATACGCCGACTAATGGAAAGCAAAGGAATCAAGGCCGAAATCGTTGCAGACGAGTGGTGTAATACCTTGGAAGATATCATCGACTTCACAGAGGCCAAAGCCGGACACATGGCTCAAATCAAGACCCCCGACCTTGGCGGTATCAATAATGCCATTGAAGCCGTTATCTACTGCAAGAATCACCAGATGGGAGCCTATCTGGGCGGTACTTGTAACGAAACAAATCGCTCGGCAGAAATATGCGCACATATTGCCATGGCTACACAGCCTGTACAGTATTTGGCCAAACCAGGCATGGGTGTAGATGAAGGCTATATGATCGTTTTCAACGAGATGAGTCGAGTACTTGCACTGAAGAATGTACTCTAAACACTAATCACATATTTGGCGAAGGGGAGTTCTGACCTGCCTGTTCGGAGCGTGCCAGCTTGATCCGAACGTTTTTCGGATCGGATAGTCGAGGCGGAAGTTCCCTTCCCAATGAAAAATATCACTTCTTACTATGGAAGAAATCAGAATCTTATCGCCTACAGCGATTTTGGGCTATGGCTTCCCGATAGAGTCTTTTAACGAGGGAATGAAACGCAAACCACATGTGATTGCTGTGGATGCCGGAAGTACAGATCCTGGTCCATATTATCTGGGAGCGGGTAAGTCCTTTACTGATCGCAATAGTGTAAAACGTGATTTGGAGATAATGATCCCCGCAGGGTTGGAAGCCGGTATACCGGTTATTATCGGTACTGCTGGCGGTTGTGGTGGACATCCACACGTGGCTTTTGCTGTGGATATCATAGAGGAAATTGCCAGAGAGAAAGCTCTCTCTTTCAAATTGGCAGTTATCGAGAGCGAGTTGGATAAGGAATTTGTCAAGAAGAATCTGCGAGAGGGCCGAATCGAACCTCTTAAGCCGGCTAAAGCAATTACAGAGTCTGACATCGACGAGAGTGTACGTATAGTATGCCAAATTGGAGAAGAACCATATATCAAGGCTTTGGAGGAAGGAGCACAGGTTATACTGGCAGGTCGCTCTTACGATCCGTCTGTTTTTGCATCTCTGCCAATCAAAGAAGGTTTCCCCAAAGGATTAGCTATCCATATTGGTAAAATCCTCGAATGTGCAGCTATTTGCGCCTTGCCTGGTAGTGGTAGTGACTGTATGTTCGGCTATCTGCGTCACGATAGTTTTACTCTGGAACCTTTGTCTCCGGCACGTAAATGTACCACTTTGTCTATCGCAGCCCATACTCTCTACGAAAAATCCAATCCTTACATCTTGCCCGGTCCCGGAGGTGCAATCAATTTGCATCAGACTACATTCGAGCAGGTCTCGGACAATATGGTGAAAGTCAGTGGATCTAAGTTCGAACCGACTTCTGAGTACTATGTAAAACTCGAAGGAGTACGCAAAGTGGGATACCGTACCATTTCTCCTGCTGCAACAAAAGATCCTATCATGATTTCAAAAATAGATGAGATCGTAGAGGCCGTGAAAGCAAGAGTGCGGAATAACTTCGAAACTTACGGTATCACGGACTTCCATTTGGATTTCAAGATCTATGGTAAGAATGGGGTCATGGCCATGTTCCCAGGACAGGAGAAAAAAGTAAGCTCGGATGAGTTACTCATCATTATTGAGGCTGTGGCTGCTACTCAAGCTCAAGCTGATACCATTTGTGGTTTTGCTCGATCTACGATGTTGCACTATGGCTATGAAGGTCGCATATCCACGGCAGGAAATCTGGCTTTCCCTTTCTCTCCGTCGGACTGCCATGTTGGGGAAGTGTTTGAGTTCAATGTTTACCACCTAATGAAGGTAGACGATCCTGCCAATCTTTTCCCTATAGAGTACAAGCAATTCGATAAAGGTCAGATAAAATAAGAGGAGGAATGCAATGAAAGAATACAAGTTGAGAGATCTTGCTTCTGTGATACGCAGCAAGAACTCGGGTCCATACGAATTGACCTTTGATATGATCTTCAAGGACTTCGACACCTACCATATGGTACGAGATGCCAAGGTGATCAATGCTACTATGTTTGCCAAACTATATAGCATACCGGAGTCGGATATTCTCAATGTCGTGTATTTTGATCCGGCTAAAGCCATCAAGGTGACTATCGTTCGTCCGATTCCTTCAGGAGCTCTTGGTGAGACTGATGTTTATGGTGCACAGCAACATGCTCCTCTGATGAACTTTTCATTCAGTCTTTAAGACTCTGTTTTTTATGCGTTTGCAAAAGCGGTGACGGAAATGCCGTTGCCGCTTTTATCTTTTTGCACAGGTTACAATTACAGTATTGAAAGATAATATGATACGTCATATCGAGGCCTCCGATATTACATCTTTAGTCGAAAGACTTTGCATAGAGGCAAATTGCGTTATATCGAAAGACATCGAACAGTGCTTTTTGAGAGCAAAACAAACCGAGAAGTCTCCTTTGGGGCGTGAAATTATCGGGACTCTTTTGCGTAATGCAGAGATTGCTCGCAGCACAATGGCTCCCATCTGTCAGGATACGGGTATGACAGTTGTCTTCGTCGAGATGGGACAAAATATCCATATCAATGGCGGATTTATAGAAGATGCTATCAACGAGGGTGTAAGACAAGGCTACCAAAAGGGGTATTTGCGCAAGTCTGTTGTCCGAGATGCTCTTTTGCGAGAAAATACAGGAGATAATACCCCGGCTATTATTCACTACGAGATAGTGCCGGGGGATGTGTTTCGTATTACCGTTTCACCGAAAGGCTTCGGAAGTGAAAACAAAAGTGATCTGCAAATGCTCACCCCAGCTCAAGGAATCCCCGGAATAAAGAAAGTTGTTTTGGACACAGTCAGCCACGCCGGTGCTAATCCCTGTCCCCCTATTATCGTGGGAGTAGGTATTGGCGGTACGATGGAGAAAGCTGCTTTAATGGCCAAGAAAGCCTTATTGAGACCAGTGGGGCAGCATAGTGAAAGGGAGGATATTGCGAAGCTGGAAGAAGAATTGTTGGACGAAATCAATAAGTTGGGCATAGGCCCAGCTGGATTCGGGGGATCTACAACAGCCATGGCTGTAAATATAATCACCGGACCTACTCATATAGCAGGCTTGCCTGTAGCTGTGAATATTGGTTGCCATGTGACCCGTCATGCTGAAGGTTCTATCTAAAATGTAATAGCTATGCAAGAGAAAATAATTATCACGCCTCCTTTCACTACCGATATTATACGATCCCTTCATGCAGGAAATATGGTCTATATCACAGGTACTATCTATACTGCACGAGATGCGGCACATTTGAGGCTGGTGGAGATGTTGGATAGAGGAGAATCTATGCCATTTGATTTTGAGGGACAGGCTGTGTACTATGCTGGTCCTTGTCCGGCCAAACCCGGTCAGGCTATTGGTTCGGTTGGACCGACTACGGCTGGACGTATGGATCCTTATTCACCTAGATTGATAGCCGAGGGACTAAGGGTAATGATCGGAAAGGGGTTACGATCTCCCGAAGTTGTAGAGAGTCTGAAAAAGTATACAGGGGTCTTTTTTGCTGCAATTGGAGGAGCAGCGGCATTGATGGGGCAATCTGTGAAAAAAGCAGAAGTAATAGCTTTCCCCGAACTTGGCACGGAGGCTATTCGCAAGCTGTATGTAGAAGAATTGCCTGTGATTGTTGCTGTGGATTGCTATGGACAGGATGCCTATGCTCAGGGTAGGAGTCTCTACGAAGAGAAGAGTTGAAAGCAGATCTTAGGTATTTAGTAGCTCGTAGAGCTGAGCTTCGAGACCTTGCTTGGAGAGGCTTACATTTAGAAAGAACCTAATCAATCCGCTCCTTAAAATGCCTATTGTACCTTCAAGGGGATGTGATTGATTCACTCAAACGAGGGTGTGTCGTAATTCTGTTTAGAGTTAAGAGTACTATCATTTGTATAGAAGAACCGCTACCAAAAGGATAAAATCCTATTTGATAGCGGTTTTCTTGTATGATTAAGATGTCATTTATCTCTTTTTTTGATAGCTGGAAAATCCATTTCAGAATCATGCCACATCCTCGTTTTTCATTTATACCAGTTTAATGTGCTGCAATTAAAGACACGAGGTATCGAATTTGTGCTATTCATCTAAAATATTTCTCTTTTTAGAATACTCCCCTTCCATCTTTAATAAGCGTATCGGGCAAAAGTTTCCGGCGCCAGAGTAGCTATTTTCCAACCGAGGAAAACGAACTTTCCAAAGGAGGAAAACAAACTTTCCAACTGTGGAAAATATACTTTCCAGCGGTGGGCAATTGAGAGGCGAGGGTTCAACACGCCGCTTGCCATCATTCATCTTGTTTCAATTCCAATATGATGCAATTGAAAGAGTACCCTTCTCTCACAAAATTTTCATACGGGAAAGCTCAGCCCTAATATAGCGAGCATCCCACCCTATATGCTGCGAACAGTCCTATTCTTGATAGGGAGGGTCACTTGCGAGAAACCTCATACTGCATACGCAAGAGTATTGCGTCTACTTAAGTAATGAGAAATGCTTAGCCAGCGTGAATGAACAAACAAGAAAACAACCAAAATAGTGATGTCAAACACAAAGACGAGAAATTTAGCTGACACTCTTTTTCGGACACTACCGAACACGAAAAACAACTAAGCCTTGGGAAGACTTAGTTACTATTCCAACACAAATTGCAATTCCTTAAAGGCAAACATCCGTCTCTGCCCTCCTTCTTCTTCCAAGCAAATCAACCCATTAGGTAATACACGTTCTATTCTGGCGAAAAATTGCGATCCTCCACCAACATAAGGATGATAGCCCTCCCGTCGATATAAATGACACAAATACTCCTGATGCAAGCAATCTAAGCCCTTCGCTGTCTCAAGCATTGCCACATAGAGATCCAACGTTTGGCAGTAATGCTCCACAAGAGTGGTTATATCATGGGAATGACCGGATATTTGGCGGATTGATATCGGATTAGGGAGATTAGTGGGGAAAGAGGTTTCATTTACATTGATCCCTACCCCTAAAAGAGAATAGTCAAGCCCATCTCCCGTAATGCTATGCTCTATCAAGATGCCACCCAGCTTGCGGTCTCCGTAATAAAGATCATTTGGCCACTTCAAACTTAATTTGTCCGACTCCGGCAAATAGGTTTTCACCGTCTCCAAAGCTACAAGGGCAACTAATTCGGAAATAAAAAACTGCTCTGTGGCTTTGAGATTTGTTTCTAAATAGGTCGTTAAGGTAATGTTCTCCCCCCTTGGAGTATACCAAGTGTTACCTTGCTGACCTCGCCCTCCCGGTTGTGCATCCACAACAATGGTTGTAGGTGAGGAATAACAAACACCCCGAGCCAATTCGTCACGGATATAAGTATTGGTACTGGGTAGGGAATCGAAGTGAAACAATCGATGTGTCATAATCACCATTCCTCTATCAATTCATCGCAAACAGATGCCAAAGGCTCTACCTTACGAACAGATGCAGGCAGCTTCTTTATGATCAGACAATAGCTATGGTGTATGAGCTTGCAAATCTGCTCGTCCGAAAGATCCGATTGCAGAGCTATTTGGTTCCAATGCTTCTTGTTCATGTGATAAGCAGGCTCTACAGCACGATATTTCTCTCTCAAACGGATTGCCAAATCCGGATCGCACTTGAGACTGATGCGCATAGGGCGAGCTGAGAGAGAAGTAAGGGCAAATATTTTGCCAGAAACACGAAAGACAAGAACATCTTCGTCAAAGGGCATATCTTCGGTGGCTAAAGGGAAAGAGAGGCAGTATTCTTCAGCTTGGAGCGTGTTCATAATAATATGTATTTTTGCTTTGGAAGCTTTCGGTAGCACAACTCTCCCGATGAATCCAGGGAAGAGCCGAGTTGTGACTACTACAGGCACAACAGACAAATGTAATGAATAAGCTAATCTTCGCTACAAACAATCCCCACAAATTGCAAGAGGTGCAGCAGATGCTCGCCGGTAAATATCGAATAGTTAGCCTGGAAGAGCTGGGTTGCCATGAAGAAATACCGGAGACGGCTGATTCCCTGCAAGGGAATGCCCTGATGAAAGCTCGCTACATTCACCAGAAATACGGGGTTTATTGCTTTGCCGACGATACGGGCTTGGAAGTCGAAGCCTTGGATGGCGCCCCAGGTGTGTATTCTGCCCGCTATGCAGGGGAACATTGCAGTCCGGCCGACAACAGACAAAAACTCTTGGCTGCACTGAAAGAAGTAGCATCTCCGAGGAAAGCTCGCTTTCGCACCGTAATAGCCCTGATAGACGAGAAAGGCGAACATTGCTTTGAGGGAGCCGTGGAAGGCGAAATCACTACAGCCGAATATGGAGACGCAGGTTTTGGATATGACCCAATTTTCAAACCCGATGGTTATCAACAGACATTTGCTCAAATGACCGGTGAACAGAAGGGAGAAATCAGTCATCGAGGCAAGGCAATCCAAAATCTGGCCGAATATCTAAACCAATGAAAATCAAAACATTTTTCTTTTGGCTGACTTTTTCTCTCTGTTGCATGAGCTTTTGGACAGAGGGGAAAGCACAACAGCAGAGCCAAAACAGATGGCGGACTTTACTTTCATACTACCGAACCGTTGCCATAGCAGACACTGACACTCGAGTTTTCGGTGTTTCTGAAGGAGGAGGACTCTACTCCGTCTCCAAATCTGATTCAGAAGACATTCGTTATTACGACAGAACAACCGGTCTCAGCGAATCGGACATACACCGCATCGGCTACGACAAAGCCTCTCAAACCCTTGTCATCTATTACAGAAGTGGAAATATAGATCTCCTAACTCCCAGTGGAGTAAGCAACTTGCCTGCCATTCGAGACAATACACGCCTGATGAACAAGACCTTAGCAAGGATGTGCTTTGGAAATGGAAGAATTTATCTGGCAGGTGGTTTCGGTATTATGGTTATAGACCCGGACAAGATGGTTGTACTGGGCACCTACCAACAAGGCAAAAATGTAATCGACCTTGCCTTGATCGGAGAGAATAAACTCTGGGCTTTCTGTGAAGGAAAACTAATAGAGGGTGTTGAGACCGATAATCTACAAGACCCCTACTATTGGAAAGAAATCAATCTACCCCTCAAATCCAAGGAGCAGGTACTGGGATTGGCAGTGGCAGCGGGCAACCCCATTCTCCACTTAGAAGGCGGACGGCTCGTGCGCTACATCCTCGAAACAAACAAAGCCGATACAATCGTATCGCCACTCTTACCCGAGAAACAATACATCCACAGCATCGCTTCTTCACCACATGGATACATAGCCAAAGGGGAAGGGCAGGCTTATATCTTCCGCCAAGACAAAGAGGACTACAAAATCCTTCAAACAGAATGGGCGGAAGACTTCGGTTGGTACAGCTCCGCCGAACAGATTTGGCTTGCCATGGGGATGGATGGCATTGCCAAGATAAGACCGACAGAAGAGACTCCCAAAGTGGAGAGATTGGGGATAAATATGAGCAACACTCCTTCGGATGACAAATATTTCTACTCCACATTCTCACAAGGGCGTTATTTTTCCGTGAGTGGAGGCCGAGGATCTTACCGCTTCGGCATTCCTTTCTCTTTGAAGATATATGATGGACACAAGTGGACCAACTTCTCTCAAAAAGAAGTAGAGGAGGTAAGTGACGCCACATCGGTAGCTGTTGATCCCAAGAATCCCGGGCACTACTTTGTATCTACCCACGGAGAGGGCCTGATCGAATTCAAAGACAATCAATACTACAAGACCCACGACGGAAGCAACAGTCCCATCCGCTCAGCAAAAAACCTCGGAGCTGGGTACTATCGGGTAGGCTCTCTCTGTTATGACCGCTATGGCAACCTTTGGATGACACAAAATGAAGTAGCAGAACAGGTTGTGCTGATGCTGGACGCCGACGGCAACTGGCAGACGCCTCAGTATACGCAAATACGTCCGGACAATGCCCATGGACATATGGTGGCGGTAGGTGGAGACATACATTGGCTGGCCATTTACCATGAAAATACAGGTGTGTATGTATTCGATGCCTCTCCCAAACTCGGGGGGAAAGGTGGTGAAGCTGTTTACTACTCCACTCTAAGCGACCGAAATGGCAAAGCAATCCCTGCCTCCTCTTTCCACTGCATGACTCTTGACCGGGGGGGAGTTCTTTGGTTAGGCTCCGATGCCGGTATCTGCTCTATACATTCTCCGTCCGGAGCCATCAAACGTCCACCGGTTGCTTCCAGACCAATTGCTGGTGAAGAACCCAACCTCTACTACGTGTTGGACAATGTGAGTGTAAGAGCTATAGTTGTAGACCGGCTCAATCATAAGTGGATAGGAACTTTGGGCAATGGACTCTTTTTGATGAATGAGGATTGCACGGAGATCTTACGCCAATACAAGACGACAAACAGCCCTATCTTATCAGACAACATCGCAACCCTCAGCCTCGATGAAAATAATGGAATTCTATATATCGGTACTGACAAGGGACTAATGTCACTCTCCACTGGAGGAGAGACCGCCTCGGATGAGGTACTGGAAAAAATATATGCTTGGCCCAATCCTTTGCGACCAGAACAGCCCGATATGATCACAATAGAGGGACTAAAAGCTGGCTGCAATGTAAAGATTATCAATACACAGGGGCGACTCCTCTTTGAAGAAAACACCATTGACGATAGACTGCTCTGGAATGCACGTAATGCAGACGGAAGTCGTGTAGATAGTGGGATATACCATATACTGGTATACGACCCAGAAACCAAGGCCAAGACCAAACTATCTGTGGCAGTAATCAAATAGCAAAGATTACTCCGGAAAGCCCCCATGAAGAGTGACATATAAATGACACAACAATACATCAAATGAAAAGACAAGTATTCCTACTGACAGCCCTGGCACTTGCCTTGCAAACCATGCCTTCGGCTGCACAAAAAGATGGAGGCATATCGTCCGATATGCTCCAAGAGATCAAGTCCGCTTTTCAGCACACTCCCTCCGACATTGCAATCCGCAATGCCGTCATGGCTAATGGGATGAAAGCCCTTGTTACAAATGCGGATCACATCAGCCATCTGGATGATCATTTCTCACACAGGGTCAAGAGCAAAGGTATTTCAGACCAAAAACAAAGTGGTCGTTGTTGGCTTTTTACAGGCTTGAATGTCATGCGTGCTCCTATCATTGAGCAATACGGCTTAGATGCATTCTTTTTCTCCCACAACTATAGTTTCTTCTATGACCAACTGGAGAAAGCCAACCTATTTCTTCAATCCGTAATTGACACAAAAAATCTGGATCGCAACGATCGGGAAGTGGAATGGCTCTTCCAGCATCCTATCGGAGATGGAGGGCAATTCACCGGAGTGTCGGATAATATACTCAAGTATGGTCTTGTACCACAGTCTGTGATGCCGGAGACCCTCAACAGCAACAATACACAGCAGTTGGGTTCTATGCTGGCACAGGTACTTCGGCAAGGAGGGATACGCATCCGGCAGTCGGCAGCGACCAAAGCCTCTCCCTCTAAACTCCAACAGCAGAAAGTGGAGATCCTCAAACAGGTCTACCGCCTGCTCGTATTGAACCTGGGTGAACCTCCTACGAAATTTGAATACACACTGAGAGATAAGGGTGGCAAAATCCTCTCCACAGAGACTTATACGCCTCAATCTTTCTACCAAAAGTTCGTTGGGAAAGACTTGAAAAACGACTTTATCATGGTCATGAATGATCCTTCTCGTCCCTACCATCGTCTCTACAGCATAAAATATGACAGACACAGCTATGACGGGAAAAACTGGACTTACGTCAACCTCCCTATCGAAGAGCTGAAAGAATTGGCAATCGCCTCTATCAAAGACAACACTATGCTCTACTACAGTTGCGATGTGGGTAAAAGCCTTGACAAGAAGCGAGGCTTCCTCGACCTTGATCAATACGATTACGAGTCCTTGCTCGGTATCAAGTTCGATATGAACAAGCAAGAGCGTATCGAGTCTTACGACAGTGGATCTACCCACGCCATGACCTTGGTGGCCGTAGATCTGGACAAAAATGGGAAGCCAAAAAAATGGATGGTAGAGAACAGTTGGGGAGCCGAAGCCGGCATGTCCGGTTACTTGGTGATGACAGACGATTGGTTCGATGCCTACACTTTCCGCATAGTAGTAGACCGCAAATACGCTTCAGAAAAAGTATTGAAAATACTCGATACAAAACCCGCCTTGCTACCACCTTGGGATCCTATGTTTGCCCCTGAAAACTAATCCATAAATTACGATAGAGGACCACTGCATCCCTTGCAGTAGTCTCACAATAAGAACCACCCCTGGTACTGCCATAAGGTCAGTATCAGGGGTGTTTTTTTGGCATTTTGGAGCCCAAGTAAAGAGGCTCATTTGGAAGTAATCAGTTGAAGTTGTCACACAACCTTGTATGCTTTCATACTTCTTATGATCTCAGCAGCTGCACGGTCGGAACAACCCGGAGCTCCTATCTTCTGCTTCAATTGGTCATACTCACCGAGCATACGATTACGCTCTGGTGTATCGGGCAACAACAAGTCCAATTCTCTGGCTACAGTCTCTGGAGTACAGTCGGCAGACAACAACTCACGAACCACCGGACGATCCATAATCAAATTGACCAGCGAAAAATAGCGAATAGGAAAGAGATAATCGAATATCCAATTAGCTGCCCTCAGACCCACAAAGCGATAACAGACCACTTGAGGACAACCAAGCAAAGCAGTCTCCAACGTAGCTGTCCCACTTGTCACCAAAGCGGCTCTGGCTACTCTCAACAGAGGATAGGTTTTGCCAAATATCAAGGATACGGAAGTCTCTCTCAAATAGGAGGCATAGTCCGAAGATGAAAGACCCGGAGCACCAGCCAATACAAAATGAATATGAGGATAACGCTCGGCTACCTTGAGCATTACAGGCAAATTCTCCTTCAGCTCCTGCTTACGGCTACCTGCCAACAAGGCAACAATAGGTCGCTCATCTGTGGGATCCAGCCCCAGATCCGACAAAGTCGGGCGAGGAGCTTCCAAGCAGGTAGAAAGGGCATCCATGCAAGGATTACCGACATAAGTAACGGACAAGTTGTGCGGAGTGAAAACTTTGGGCTCAAAGGGCAGTATACACAATCCCAAATCGGTATATCTGGCCAAAGACTTCAAGCGGTGCCGTCTCCAAGCCCAAACCTTCGGCACTATATAGTAAGCCACATAGAAGTGTTGGCTATGTGCAAAAGGCAAGATATACCGCAAATTAAATCCACCATAATCTACCGGAATCACGACATCAGGGGAGAAGGTCAACATAGCCTGCTGTACTTTGGTGGCAATGGCTCTAATCTGTGACATATGCAACAAGACCTGCACAAAGCCCATATAGGCCATCTCTCTATAATGCACCAAGGGAGCGGTGCCGGCAACTTCCGCCATGGCATCGCCCCCCGTATACATAAAAGAGGCCTGAGGATCCAACCGAAGAATAGCACGCATCAGGTTAGAGGCATGCAGATCTCCGGAGGCTTCTCCTGCTACAAGAAAATACTTCATCCTCTTAGTAGATCCTAAGCTTCAAAAGAAGCAAAATCCTCCCCGAGTGTTTGTAGATACTCGTATTTGGTCATATTGGTATGAATGGGAGTAAGAGTGGCATATCCATCATTAAGGTACTCCACATCACCCATTACAGAGGGTTCTTTGCTTTCTTGCCAGCCCGACATCCAATAGTAGGTACTTCCTTTGGGAGAGGTAACTGTATTGTATTCTTTCACGAAACGCCCATTGGTTTGGGGACAAACTTTCAATCCCTTGGGTTTGCCTTTAGGTAAATTCAGGCTCAAGAATGTATGTTCCGGCAACGAAGTTCCAAGGATGTAGCGAGCCACTTGCACTGCATACTCAGCTGCATATTGCATATCCGTGTGTGCCTCGAAATCATTGAGGGAAACAGCCAGAGAGGGAACCCCGGCTATCGAGCCTTCCATAGCAGCCCCTAATGTTCCTGAATAAATCACACATATACCATCATTACGACCATGGTTGATACCACTGACCACAAGATCTGGCTTCTCTTCCCTAAAAAGAGTATTCATCGCCAACTTCACGCAATCCACAGGCATACCAGAAGTGCTATACACCGCTACCCCATCTATCCAGTCCTTGCGCTCTTTGAGCGAAATAGGAGTGGAGGACGTAATGGCTCCGGAAGCTCCCGAACGCGACTCATCGGGAGCAAGGATCGTGACTTCACCTAGCTCACGGAGAGCCAATGACAACTCTCTGATCCCCTGGGCTCGGTAACCATCATCGTTGACGACCAAGATACGTATAGACTTGCTCATTCTTCCTCCTCCGGTACTATGCGATCCAACTTGACTACAAAACGCAATCCCGTATAAGGCTCTATACCACGAGCCCTATCTCCCATCTCCTTGTAAGCCAGATACCAAGGGGTTATAATCTCTGCTTCATCGCCTTCCAGCATGTTTTGCAGGCCAATGGCAAAGCCTTCCACAGAGGCTTTATCTCCACGATGGAGATAAAGCAGATCCGGTTTTTCCTTGGCATAGTTTCCATCCAATAAGCGTCCACTTACCAATTCATAAGCTTGATAGTGTACATAGACACGGCTTGTGGCGATGGGATTTGTTTTGCCATCTCCCTTGTGCAGCCATTTCATATACACGAAGGCTGTACTTCCGTCTACTTGGGCCTTGGTGTATTCTTTTTTGGAAGCATACTCCCTAAAAGCGGCCTCATTGTCGATTCGCCAACGCGTTACTCTGTCTTCTGTCTTATCGCAAGACACCCCACTCCACGCTACTACAGAGAGAAGCAGTAGGGAGTATATGAAAGACGTGATTCTATTTTGCTTGTGCGTCATTCGTGATCTATTTTCTTCAACAGGGCTTTCATGCTAACATTTTCGCCCACGATATTTCTAATGGAGTCTATAGTAATGCGCTCCTGACTCATACTGTCTCGGTCTCTCAAAGTAACCGTACCGTCCTCCATCGTCTGATGGTCTATAGTGATACAGTAGGGAGTACCAATAGCGTCTTGTCTGCGGTATCGACGGCCGATAGAATCCTTCTCATCGTATTGGCAACTGAAATCGAAGCGCAGGTCCGTGAGGATCTCTCTGGCTTTATCGTCTAAGCCGTCTTTCTTGACCAAAGGCAAAACAGCCAGCTTCACAGGAGCCAAAGGAGCCGGTAATTTGAGTACAACACGAGTTTCGCCTTTATCGGTAGTTTCTTCTGTATAGGCAGCCGAAAGGATAGAAAGGAACATACGATCCAAGCCTATGGAAGTCTCAACTACATAAGGGATATAGTTTCGATTCAGCTCGGGATCGAAGTACTGCATCTTCTTGCCACTGAACTCTTCGTGTCGCTTGAGGTCGAAATCTGTCCGACTATGAATTCCTTCCACTTCTTTGAAGCCGAAAGGCATCTCAAACTCGATATCGGTAGCAGCATTGGCATAGTGAGCCAATTTGTCATGATCATGGAAACGATACTTCTGAGCACCGAAGCCAAGAGCCTGATGCCAGCTCATACGAGTGCGTTTCCACTTCTCGAACCAATCCAATTCCTCGCCCGGACGAACAAAGAACTGCATCTCCATCTGCTCGAACTCACGCATACGGAAAATAAACTGCCGTGCCACGATCTCATTTCGGAAAGCCTTCCCAATCTGGGCTATACCGAAGGGTAATTTCATGCGGCCAGTTTTCTGTACATTGAGAAAATTGACAAAGATACCCTGAGCTGTCTCCGGACGCAGATACACCTTCATTGCACCATCGGCCGTAGAGCCCATTTCGGTAGCAAACATGAGATTGAATTGCCGAACCTCGGTCCAGTTGCGAGTACCACTGATAGGACAAACGATCTCACAATCAAGAATAAGTTGTCTCAGGGCCTCCAGATCATTCTCATTCAGCGCAGTCGCGAAGCGACTATGTACCTCTTCTCGTTTGGCGGCATACTGCAGAATTCTCGGGTTCGTCTGACGAAACATTGCCTCATCGAACGTCTCCCCAAATCGTTTGGCCGCCTTGGTAACCTCTTTGTCTATCTTCTCATCTATCTTGGCCAGATAGTCTTCAATGAGGACATCCGCACGGTAGCGTTTTTTCGAGTCCTTGTTGTCTATCAACGGATCATTGAACGCATCGACGTGGCCAGATGCTTTCCAGATCTTCGGATGCATGAATATGGCAGAGTCTATCCCCACCACATTGGAGTGCAAAAGCGTCATGGCATCCCACCAATAACGCTTGATATTATTTTTGAGTTCAGAGCCGTACTGCCCGTAGTCATACACGGCCCCCAATCCATCGTAAATCTCGGAAGAAGGAAATACAAAGCCGTATTCCTTACAGTGAGACACTATTTTCTTGAATATATCTTCTTGCTGTGCCATAAAAAGTATTGTCAAATCAAAGTCTCGCGAATAATCTCCCCTACCGTGGGGTGAGGGAAGATCACCTTAAGTATGTCTTTTACTGTCATCTGCTGCTCGATAGCCATGGCAGCTATCACAACCATTTCTCCGGCTGGATTGCCAAGGAAATGAGCTCCCAGGAGTTTATTATCCTCAGACAACAGTAACTTGCAAACGCCATTTACGCCCTCATTCTCTGCGATGAAACGACCAGAAAATGCCATTGGTTTTTGCAGCACTCGATAAGGGATGCCCTCAGCCTGCAGCTTTTCCTCCGTAGCTCCTACTCCTGCTATCTCGGGATTGGTATAGACCACTGCTGGTACGGCTCGGTAAGACATCGTCTCCTTATTTCCTAGAATATTCTCCACCGCCACCTCGGCCTCTCGGATGGCAGTATGAGCCAACAGAGAAAATCCGGTCACATCTCCAATGGCGTAAACAGAGGGGATGGAGGTACGCATATATTCATCCACGGCAACACCCCTACCCCGCATCTTCAGGTTCAGAGCTTCGAGAGCAGCCGTCACCGGTCTGCGCCCAACACTCATCAGAATACGATCAGTGAGGATTTGGCTACATTCGCCTTGATACTCCACCTCCACGGCTGTATTGCTGACAGCGGTCACCTTATGACCGAGCAAGAACTTCACTCCCTTTTTCTCATAGATGGCTCTCAACTGGGCAGCCAATTCGGGATCCATTCCATTAATGATCTCTGGGAGCATTTCTATAACAGTCACCTCGGTACCTATACTATTAAAGAAGGAAGCAAACTCCATACCGATCACTCCTCCTCCGATGATAGCCAAACGCTTCGGAGCTTCCTTGGTCGAGAGGGCCTCACGGCTGGTCCAGAAATCTGTCTCATCGACACCCGGGATAGGAGGGACAAAAGTCTCGCTGCCAGTAGCTATGATCAAGTGCTTCCCTGCATAGGAATACTCCCCGGCCGTCAGTCTCACAGTACCATCGGGATCCACACAGCTCACTGCTGCTTCGGCATTGAGAACCTCCACACCGGCTTCTTTCATCTTGGCTTTCACTCCCGCCACAAGTTTGCGTACCACCTTCGTCTTTCGGGTGATCAGTTTAGGCAGATCTACAGCCGTAGCTGAGGCCTCAACCGCATATTTGTCAGCATGCAAAGCTGTATCCAACACTTTGGCGGAGTAGAGAAGAGTCTTTGTAGGAATACATCCCTCGTTGAGACAGACACCCCCCAATGAGGCTTTCTCTATAAGCAGAGTGGAGAGGCCACTTCGAGCAGCTTTCTCAGCTGCCGAATATCCACCGGGGCCACCCCCAAGTATGATCAGATCGTATAGCATCACTGTTTTTTTGACGTTGTCGCAGGCCCGATCAGGCGAAGCCCACGCATTCTACATAATGCTCGCAAATATAGTCAAAAAGCGACTCATTTCCCCCTCTGCAAAGTACGACTCTTCCGGGTAAATTCCCTACGTACAATGAGGTCATAAGCCCGTCTTCAAATAAACATCTATTTACATAAATCGAGCCAGACAATTATATGATTTAGGAAGCTGTTTTTCGGCATTTTCACGACCTCCTAAAACGCCCTATTAATGGGCATTTCGGAGGGGTCAAAATTATCTCCTGAGAGATTTTTTACTAACACAGGAGAAAAAGTTTGCTCTCACAGGAGAGAATTTTTATTCTCTCCTGTGAAAAAAATTCATGCCTCCAGAGCAAGGAATTTTTGATCCTCATATGAATGTTTTATTATCTTTTATTAAGACAGAAACCACACATGTTATGTAAACATAAAATCAGAAAAAAGTGAGGGAAAATAGACAGAGAAAAACCTCGTATTCATTCCTTGCTTTCGTTCGATAAATTTGCGCAATAATCCGTAACTTGGCTCGACCAAATAACAAAGATCAAAATGCCTATAGAAGTAGACACACGTGGCAAACTTTGTCCATTGCCATTGATTATGCTCCGTCGGGCTCTCAAGCAATATCCGCAAGAGACCCTCTTTGAGGTCTTGACCGACAATGAGACCTCTTGTGCCAACCTTACCGATTTTGTTTCGCAAAACGGATTTTCTGTTCACATCACTTCCGAAGATGGATTTACATTGCTCACGGTAGACACCGCAGGCTGCCCCATCGTGCCGGAATTATCCGATCAATCGGACGCTACGGATGGATTCTACACAGCACCGCAGCAAATCAATGTGGTGCAACTCCGCAGTGACAAAATGGGGCAAGGGAGTGACGAATTGGGTTCCATACTCATACAAGCCTACCTCAATGCCCTGTTGGAACTTGAGGAATTACCCACACATATTGTTTGCTACAACAGCGGAGTAATGCTGGCCACAACCGATTACAGCACACACAAAACACTGCAAAATTTGGCCGAACGAGGAGTACAGGTCATCGTGTGTGGCACTTGTGCAGATTACTATGGAGTAAAAGAGCGATTGTCTGTAGGAAAAATATCTAATATGCTGGTGATAGCAGAGTTGCTTAGCCGGGCAGATCACATTGTGGCCCCTTGAGTCTGCAAACATCCACCCGAATGATTTATTTCGACAACGCATCCACTTCGTATCCCAAACCGGAGGCTCACTGTCGTCATATAGCTCACATTTATGACTTTCCACTCGGTTCGTACGGACGGAGCCGAGATAGTCATACTTTGGAATTATCCACTCAAGTGGAATCTCTCAGAGACCTATTGGCCTCCACAATAGGAGCCAAAGGACAGGGGGAGCAGATATGCTTCACGAAAAATGCCACGGAGGCCATCAATACCGTATTGAAAGGGCTACCTGGGCTACAAAAAAGAGAGATATTACTCTCTCCCATGGAACACAATGCCGTAGCCAGACCGGTCTATGGATTGGATAAAGGAGCCGATCCGACTTTGATGCCAGCCAAATCGGATGGCAGCGTAGATATAGCTGCCTTGTCGGAACTGTTGAGGTCTCAGACAACTGCTCCACGTCTCTGTGTTATCAATGGGATGAGCAATATAAATGGGTTGAAACAGGATATCGCAGCAATTGTCTCCGCTGTGCGAACTTGCTACCCTCACTGTGCCTTTCTGCTGGACGCAGCCCAAGCGCTACCCTATATGCATATCGATGTACAAGCTTGGGGTATTGATTATGTGGCCATCACCGGACACAAGGGACTGTTAGGTCCGGTCGGTACGGGAGCTCTGTATGTCCGGGATCCGTTAAGCATCACCCCTCTGATGCGAGGAGGTACAGGATTTCGCTCCGAAGAGCTTGCCGATACCACTCATATGCCGGAGCGATTTGAATCCGGAACAATGAATTTGATAGGGCTTTCTGCCTGGTATGTATCTCTTAAGCACTACCCTTGCGAACGGGAATTGATAGAGGGAGCTACGCTTTCCAACTTCATTCATCGTTTGGAACACGAATTGGGATACCGAACTTTTGCTGCTTCGGAAAGCTCCAAACAGGGCCCGCTGTTCTCCATCCTGCCACGGCAAGGTTCGGCAGCAACTCTGAGCGACAGACTGTATTACGATTTCGGTATTACTACTCGTTTTGGCATCCATTGCGCTCCTCTCGCTCATCGCACCCTTGGCACAATCAATACCGGCACGGTACGGATCTCCCTTTCTCCATACAACACAACGGACGAGTTGTCTGAACTGTACGAAGCACTGCGCATCTGTAATGGCGGGTTGTAATTCTTTTTACGTGATATTCGCTTCCACCAGAGCTTTCTTGCAAGCTCTGGAGCGTATCAGAAAAGCAGATATACCTCATCAGGTACGGACAGTTCCCGATTATCTTCACCCTGAGTGCGGTATGTGCTTATATATCCCTGCTGCTTACCGGAGCCAAAGCGAAGAAAAGATAGGCCAGCAACCCGATACTCTATTTATAGACTAATTACTATGCACCCGATAAAACTAATGGAAGACAGGCCCTATGGGGGATGCTCGGCCAAAATAGATCCACTTGCTTTGGGGAAACTGCTTAGCGGTATAGCTGTAACTTCTGATCCTAATGTGATGGTGGGACTCTCAACCTGTGATGATGCCGGAGTCTACAGATTGAATGACGAAACAGCCTTGATCGTAACGACTGATTTTTTCCCTCCTGTAGTGGATGACCCATTTACTTTTGGACGTATTGCTGCCACCAATGCCCTAAGTGATGTATATGCAATGGGAGGGAAACCCCTCCTATCTCTCAACCTGACACATTATCCCTCCAAACGCCTCCCTCTGGAAGGATTGAGAGAGATATTGCGTGGCGGGCAGGAGGCTGTAGAAGAATCGGGGGCTATTACGATGGGTGGCCATACGATAGAGGACGAGACGACTCAGTACGGCTTGGCTGTGGTTGGCACTGTGCATCCGAAGAAACTAATCACCAATGCAGGAGCCTGTCCCGGACAAAAACTAATACTAACCAAACCTCTTGGGATAGGTGTACAGTTGGCTGGCAAACGACTTGACTTAACCCCAAAAGACTCCTATCAACTAACTGTAGAAACAATGTGCCGACTCAATAGATATGCAGCTGAAATAATGACAGAAGCAGGGGTACGGACAGCGACGGATGTGACCGGCTTTGGATTGATAGGTCACGCATGGGAAATGGCCCGAGCCTCTGCCGTAGGTGTAGAGATAGAGACCTCATCACTCCCCTGCATTGACGGATCTCTGGAACTGCTCGATGATGGTTGTATCCCTGGTGCAGCATTCAGAAATATCCGCTATGTGGGAGATGCACTACAAGTCCGTTGTTCGACCAACCAGCTCTACTTATCGGCGGATCCACAAACTTCCGGAGGCCTGCTCATGGCCGTTGATTCGGAGCATGTCGATAGTACATTACAGCAATTGCACGCAGCCGGAGAGACGAGTGCAACCGTCATAGGCTCCATTGTACCGACCTCTGCTCATGGTGCAGGCGTTTGCCTTCTTTAGAGATCTCATAACTTTGCAATCAGCAATGAGGTCTCAGCAATAAAGTTCCTATGCTAGGGAAGAGAGAGCCGTTGCTCCTCCTAATGGAATTAGATACACGGAGACGGAGCCCAGGCGATATGGTCTCTCACTCAAAGAAAAACGGAAGAAAATACGATGAATACCCAACAGCTGCCATCAGGCATAGACAGCCCGGCTTATGTTCTGGAGCAAGATAAGTTTGAAAAAAATTTGGCCCTGATACGCTCTGTAGCCGAGCGAAGTGGAGCAAATATCATACTGGCTTTCAAAGCTTTCGCCATGTGGAAGACTTTCAACATTGTACGCAGCTATGTGAGAGAGAGTACTGCCAGCTCTCTTTGGGAAGCTCGTATGGCATACGAAGAAATGGGAGCTTTGGCGCATACCTACAGCCCGGTGTATAAGGAGGAAGAAATGGGAGAGTTGCTACGCCTGAGTAGCCATTTGACGTTCAATAGTCTATCTCAATATCATCGTTTTGTAGACTCTCGAGGGAATTGCCCTTTGCTGGAAAAGATCGATCACCCCGTAAGTTTCGGACTTCGGGTCAATCCGGGCTATTCGCCCGTAGAAACAGAGTTATACAACCCTTGCGGAGCTGGCACACGTTTTGGCGTACGGCGAGAAGAATTGGGTGATCATTTGCCTAAAGGAATAGAAGGTTTACATGTGCATGCCTTGTGTGAAGGTCGCAGTCAAGATCTGGCACATTTGCTTGAAGCAATAGAGACACAGTTCGGCAACCTGCTATCCCAACTCAAATGGATCAATCTGGGTGGGGGGCACTTGATGACACACAAAGAATATGATGTTGAACATCTAATCGATACCTTGCTTCGCTTTAGAGAGCGACGCCCTCACCTCAAAGTCATATTGGAACCGGGGTCTGCCTTCGCCTGGCAAACTGGATACTTATACAGCACTGTCGTAGATATAGTAGAAGACAAGGGGATCAAGACAGCTATACTCGATGTCTCTTTTACTTGCCATATGCCAGATTGTCTGGAAATGCCCTATAAACCAACCATACGAGCTGCCTACCAAGAAGCCCAGCCAGGGAAGCCGACCTATCGAATGGGGGGATGTAGCTGCCTGGCGGGGGACTATATAGGGGATTGGAGCTTTGACAACCCCCTGAAAGTAGGTGATCGGATTATTTTTGAAGATATGTGTCACTACACAACTGTCAAAACCACGATGTTCAATGGAGTGCGTCACCCGTCTCTCTATATCAAACGACCGGATGACTCCTACGAGTTACTCCGTTGCTACACATATGAGGACTACAAAAGTCGAATGGATTAACCTCTAAAACTGGGTCAGAGTCTGATTTTCACCGCCCACAAATGGAATTGAAAGGGCAATAGGCACATATAAAATCCGCCTCCGTTCTTTGTACAAACGGGCTGTCGGCATCAAAAATTTCTTCCAAGCACCTACGCAAGGCCGGCCTGTACTTGACAGCTACTTGTTGGACGTAGTTATTGATTGGCAGGAGTTCGGCTTGGGCCTTTATTTTTTTGTCCTTTAGCTCTGCACTGCTGCACTGCCTTATCCTCAATATACCATCCGCCTTTTCGTCCTTCTCCTTTTTTCCTATGGATTGCACATGATAGAGAGTCGGCCAGATCGGGTAATCTACCAACCCCGGAAACAAAGAGGGATTTTGGGTCAGCAATTCTGAATAAAACAATGTCTGGTCGATAGCTTTTTGCTCATACCCCTTCTTGGGGTCTACTGTGTAATAGAGATCGTCGGCCTTGGCTGTAAGTTCGACCGGTCCACTCTTATAGTCTACCACTCGTATCGTACCGTCTATCATGTCCAGCCTATCAATCGTTCCCTTGATACGTATATGGACCGTTTTTCCTACTCCACCTTCCCAATCCCCTTTCAATTCAATAGGCACTTGCCCTGTAACTTTCTTTTCCGATCCTATGTAGTAGAGCTGTTTTTCCGCAGCCTGCTCTATGAGTTGTATATCATGCTGCAGAATACTACGGACATATTGCGATATGAGATCTACCGTTACAACAGACATTCCCCTCAACTTGGAGACTTGTGTATTATAATACTCTGCATGTGCTTCTTCTACAAAATGCATCACGGACGTATCTGTGTTCCTTTTGTCAAGCAAATATTCTATTGCTGAGGCCTTTATCGGATGCAGCTGAGGATCCGGGCTTTTCATCCGATCGGAAGTAAGGTGATCGTATATCCTCTCCATCGAAAGATGCAATATGCTCCCGAAGTCGTTTGGCTCGATTGTCTTGTTCGGCTCATCATGCAGCCGAATTTGCTCCACCACCTCGAAATAAAAACTCAGTGGACAGAGCAAATACTGCGATATACGACTGGGTGAGAGAGCCGGGAGCCTGCCTTCGGACTGGCATTGCTCTGCTGTGGAGCTGAAGTATTCGGACAACAAACTTTGCACACGGCTGTCTTTTTCAACAACGATGGGTCGCGTAGTCGGCAGATCTCCAGGAATATCCAAGTTGATGCGACGTATCGGATAGTCGTATATATAGGATAGTTGTTTGATATACCGGCTTTCTTCTCCTGCGGCCTTCCCTCCCGCACTGCGAGAGTCATAGACAAGAAGGACTTCTTTGGCTGTAGCTATAAGGCGGAAAAAGTGGTAGGAAAAGGTTGCCTGCTCCACGTTACCATGAGGAAGACCATAGCCTCGCCTGATAGTATAGGGAATCAGAGTGGAGGCAATGGAGCTACCGGGCAAGTTGTTGTCTGTTGCTCCAAGAATGATTTGCTTGTCGAACGCCAGACAACGGGTTTCCAATTGCCCCATCACTTGCAGCCCCACAAGAGGTTCTCCCTCAAAAGAGAAGGTTGTCTCACGAATTTGCCCGGAAAGCAAATCGATAGCCGTATGCAGATCAATCGTATCCCCAATCCTTAAACACAAGTTTTGCAGGTTAATCACAATCCGCTTGAGAGTAATGAGGTATTCAGCCTCGATACTTTCAGCTTTATGCATACCTGCATCTTCCTCCCTCGAAAAAAGAAGAGAACTCAAACTATGATCAAGCAAAGCAATTGCTCTCTCCAGAAAATCTCCAGTAGAACTGACTGGATGCAACAAAAGGTTCAGAAAAGGAATATCCGAGGGAATAAAATCGGAACCAATATAGTATAGTCGAGATTCACCTATCTTTTTGGCAATACCACTATCCTTGATACTCGGTTCATTGATGATCAGAGGGTTGGAAAGCAAATTGACGAGTTTGTCGTATGGCCATATCGTTTCTCTTGAAGAATTGACACCGGATTGATACAGATAGGCCTGCAAGTCGCACCAAAGCATCAGACAGGTGGAAGCTGAGGTAAGAGACAGGGGATAGCCCATCGTTACATTCAATCTATCGAAACTCTCCGGCACAGCAGCAAAAAGAGGGGTCAATAGTCGTTCCTCCATTGGGACAATGACAGCATCGGGTTCCTCTTGAGGGTTTATCCCGGCAATCTCCAGCAGTTGCGGAAGAGCTTTGGCTTGAGCATTGAAGGAAGGTACACTTAAGACAGTGATATGAGGCTTACGCTTAGGATTTCCTCTATACACTATTCCTCCCAGTTTCTCCTTATTGATTCTCAGTATTTCGTAGGCTTCTTGCCCCATGTCTTGAGCAACCTCTCCACTTTGATCCCAAAAGAATGTAAGCTTTCCGCTTTTCTGCATCCTCCGGAAAATCCTCATCTCAGAAGGCGACAAGTAAAAAAGGCCACAGATATAGTATTGCGAACTATTGGAGAGGCGTATAGCAAAGTCTTCCAGCTCGGAAACTTCTCTATATATCATCCCCTTGTAGGCTTGTCCTCGCTCCTGCAATCTTTGCCGAAAAAGCCGGTAGAGAGGGGCTAACGAACGATAAAAAGAAAGGAACTCACTTCGCCCATGCTTCTCACTGTCTTTGTCATAGGGCTCAAAATCCTTCCAAAAACTCCGTATAGCATCTACCTGTGTACTACTCAAATAACTGTGGTCTGCTCCGAGTTCCTTTAGATCTGCGACATTGGAGAATATCTCCTCGGCATCAATAAGAGAGCGGTCTATATCATCAAAGTCTTTGAGTATCATCTGCCCCCAATAGGCAAAGTCGGCAAAAGATTGAGCCTGGTCTTGCAACAACTCGGAGTAAGCCAGATACAACTCAAAGAGCAAAGACAAAGAATCCGTTGCCTGAAAGGCTGATTGCTGAGAAATAAAACTATCTACCGTCTCTATACGTGGAGCGAAAAAAGGCCTGTCCTCGACAAGTAAACTCAACTCACGAAGAAAGAATACTCCTGCTCGCCGGGATGGGAAAATAAAAGAGAGCTTATAGAGGTCTTTGATATCATGCTCCAGCAAGACTTCTTGTGCAATAAAGCGAAGTAAGGATTTTTCCTGTTCCATATCTATCGGTCTCCCCGAATTTGCGCAGAGGTCATCCGCTCTGCCATACTTCGGTCTGCATGGGCTGCCTTTTCATCCCCTATTATTTGGCATATGTCGGCTCGCAAACGATAAAGGGCTGCCGAAGGCTGATCAGTACACTCAAAGGCTTTATCTATATCCCTGAGAGCAAAGCCGGGTTTCCCACTAAGAAGAAAAAGCCTTGCCCTGCCTTCGTATCCAAGACTCTGCCCGGGCAATTTCTCTATCAAATCATTATATAGTCGCTCGGCTCTGTCGTATTGCCCTGTGAGCGTGTATACCAAAGCTAACCCTTCGGATGCTTTGAGTGAACCGGTATTATGCTCCAATATACTACACAAGTCTGCCTCGGCCTCCGCATATCTCTTCATGCTGACATAGACCATAGCTCGCTTATAGCGATATATCTCGTTCAGAGGGTAAAGTTGGCAGAGATAGCTGTAGTCCAACACAGCCTGCTGCATCTTACCAGTAGCAGCATAGATCATAGCTCTGCTGTCTCGAGTAGAAGCCAAATCTTCATTCAGAGCTAAGGCTGCGGAATAGGATAGAAGAGCTTGATCAAGTTGGGCCAGACGTTGGTAAACAGTCCCTAAATTAGTAAGCAGCATAGCCCTGGCGTTCTTGTCTCGAATAAGAGGTAGAGCCTGACGGAGTAGTTTTTCGGCCTCGGGATAATCTCCCCGATCAATTGCTTCCGATTGAGCTTGGACGAGCCGAGTCAAGCTATCTGCCACAATCTCGGTAGAATATTCTTGCGCATGAAGTCGGCCTCCCATCAAGCCACATAAGGCAAGTAACAAGGTCGTAAAACAGAGCGTTTTTAGTATATTTGTCTTCGGTATCACTTAGCAAAAGTACACAAAATATGCCCCAAGCTTTGTCCTTCCTATCCAGCATATCCGGTCTGGATTCCATTGCACAGCAACACTCCCTGCAAGACTTGAAAAACATAGACTACGAACAACTACTCTCCGGATGGTTGCAAAAGCTAATGAATTTCGGGATTAAGGTAGTAATCGCTCTGATTGTATTCTACCTTGGCAGGCTGCTGGCTTCTTTGTTGGTCAAGTGGTTGGATCATATACTGAGGAAACGTCACATCGACAAAGCTGTAATTACATTCGTCCATTCGTTTGCATCTATCTCTCTATTTATTTTCCTGATCGTACTGACTGCTTCTATCTTGGGAGTGCAGTCTGTTAGTTTCGCGGCATTACTGGCCTCGGCTGGTGTGGCCATAGGGATGGGCTTGAGTGGTCAGTTGCAAAATCTGGCAGGAGGGCTAATCATCCTGTTGAGCAAGCCGTTTCAGGTAAACGACCATATCATTACGGCAGCAGACTTTGAAGGTAAAGTAGAAGCTGTAGGGATCTTCCACACAGTGATACGTACGTTTGAAAACCGGATGGTATACATACCCAATGGCAAGTTGGCATCCAATGAAGTAACCAATGTAAGCAAGGAAACTTTCCTGCGAAACTCTTGGACGATCGGAATAGAATACAATCAAGATTTTGAAAAAGTAAAAGAGATCATAGGCCGGCTTATCGCTTCGGATGAGAGAATACTGGAGGATCCTGCTCCCTACGTGGTCCTACATGAGTTGGGAGACAGCTCCGTAAAAGTATTGGTTCGTGCATACAGCAAACCGGAAAATTATTGGGATGTCAATTGGGATTTCAACAGACGGGTTTATGCAGAGTTCAACCGTTTGGGCATCAGCTTCCCTTTCCCTCAGCTTACCATCCACCATGCAGCGAACAAAGACCAAACAGAAATTTCCACAAAAGAGAATGCTTAATAGGATTCAAGCCGTATCGGCTCTGTGTTTCAATTGTAACTATTCACCGTGTCCGCATTGGTAGCCTTAATGTATCCTGAGTTATGAGTCTGCAAAAAATCCCCCCGTCCGCCTCTGATAGTCCTCTTGGAGCAAGGAAGCGTTCGGCTCGGATATTTCAAATCACGGCAGTGGGAACAGTTGCCAATGCACTATTGATTGGACTCAAATTTTTGGCCGGGACATTAGGCAATTCGGCAGCCATGATTGCCGATGCTGTACACTCTCTTTCTGATTTTGTAACGGATCTGGTTGTCTTGTTTTTTGTTCGCATTGCCGGAAAACCCAAAGATCACAATCATGCCTATGGACATGGGAAGTTCGAACTCATGGCTACCAGTATTATTGCATTGGTGCTACTTCTTGTCGGAACCATGCTAATGATCAATGGAGGCAGGATGATCTACGAATACTATGTAGAGGGAAAACCCATTGCCGTGCCGGGACAGATTGCTTTGTGGATGGCCGTGGTGAGTATCCTCATCAAGGAGATTCTATTCCATGTGACCCTGAGAGTGGCCCATCAGGTAAAATCCGGCTCGGTAGAAGCCAATGCCTGGCACC
Organism: Porphyromonas crevioricanis; assembly: GCF_900167225.1. GTDB lineage: Bacteria > Bacteroidota > Bacteroidia > Bacteroidales > Porphyromonadaceae > Porphyromonas > Porphyromonas crevioricanis. The sequence continues at coordinate 18,963 of NZ_FUXH01000013.1, read as the reverse complement.
ACAGGTCTGATGCATACAGCTCTATCGCCACACTCATCGGTATAGGGGGTGCTATCATCTTGGGTCCTCAATGGACAGTGTTAGAGCCAATGGCAGCCATAGTTGTCAGTTTCTTTATAATCAGAGTGGGCACAAGTTTACTACGGCCAGCTCTCAACGGTCTGGTAGAAGCCAGTCTGCCTGAAAATATACGTAGAGACATCGTAGATCTCATCCGGACGACTCCCGGAGTACAAAATGTCTGCAACCTGCACACCAGAGATCTGGGAAACTGCTGGGCTATAGAATGCGACATACAAGTTGGAGCAGAATTGACGGTACTGCAGGCACATAAGATATCGGACCAGATAGAATTTGCCTTGAGAGACAAATATGGAAGCGATACACATATCATGATACATATAGAACCATATATTCAAAAGAAATAAACCGGGACATGAACAAAATTGAAGTCAAAGGATCCATTCGGCTGCATGAAATGAAGTTTTATGCCTACCACGGTGTATTACCACAAGAGCGAGAAGTCGGAAACACCTTCATTCTGGATCTAAACTTAGAAACAGACCTTACGAAGGCTTCCTTTTCAGACAATATAGAAGACACTATCAGCTATGCTGACATTTATATGCTTGTAAAAAGAGAAATGGATATTCCCTCACTACTCCTCGAACATGTAGCAGGACGTATCCTCAGATGCATTGCAGAAGAATACCCCAATGTAGAATCAGCTTGTATAACGATTGCCAAACAAAACCCTCCATTCGGAGGAGATGTAAAGTCCGCTTCGGTCTCCCTTTCCTACATTCGTTCATAAGAAAGTCTCTTGAGTCTGTTGCATAACACAGTACTCGCTACACTATTATCGACATTCGGGCCAGCTATAAAGACAAGGACATTTCCCTTGTACCCTCAGTCTCAAAGCTTTCGAGATTAGCGCATTCTGAAGAGTCGGTAAAATGGCAGGTTATAATTGCCATTTTGGAACTCGTATAAAAGTCCCCTCTTTTCAGAAAAAGAAATATCCCGAGAGTCGCTCTTTGGAACGAGTCTCGGGATAACCTAATTCATGTGATTGGGCCGGGATTCGAACCCGGGACCGACTGCTTAGAAGGCAGTTGCTCTATCCAGCTGAGCTACCCAACCTCACTTTGTGCTTGACTAAAGCGTCGCAAAGATAGCAATAATTTCTCTTGGCAGACATATTCCTCTACCCTGAGAGAAAGCTTTGTATAGCAGAGGAAACTAATCTTATCTACTCCTTTTTGCGTTTTGCTACCCTGCCCTTGGTCCGGTCGTAGCCTTTTGCATTATTCTTGAAGAAAAAAGAAACAATGATCAGCCATAGCAGAGAAGCTCCTCCTACAACTATAGCCGTTTTGAATCCTTTTTGAAGTTGCTCCAATGTGATAGGACTCTCAATTCCCCAAAGATCCAACGTAAAATAAGCAACGGCACAGAAAATCAGCACCGTCACAATCGTTCCAACAACATATCTCATTGCTCAACAATTGATTTATTACAACACTACCATTTGCTCAATATCTCCTGCTTCTTGGCCTCATAGTCTGCCTGCGAGATAATATCCTCATCCAACAAGAGTTTGAGTTTTCGCAGTTTTTCGTCTGTTGTGGTGTTAGGCGCAGATAAGTGGCTATCGGTCTGCTCATTAAACTTCTTCCCTATCTCCATCCCAACACCCAATTGCAATCCGGCTCCAGCCAAACCGCCTTCATTCCGAGCGGCATCACGCAAAGCACGCAACTTCTCCAGCTCCACATAGCTCAACCCAGCCTGTTCGGCTGCTTTGACATCGGCAGAGACATCTGCTACCCGACTGATCCGCTCCTGTGTTTGCTCATCGAACTGTGTACCCTCAACTCGAAAATCGGTGAGTTGCAATCCAAGCTGCGTATATTCCTCATTGATTTTTGCTGCAACCTCAAGAGACATATCATGGATGTGCCCATCAATCTCGATGAATGAATACTTCTTCTCGTGAATGACACTTGCGATAAGTTGCAAGATACGCTCTGTGATAGTCTCACTAATCTCCTCCGTCGGGACTCCGTCTCGAGTACCGATAATTTCCGTGAAAAAGAACTTGGGATTGGATATTCGATATGAGAAATTGCCATTTAAGCCCAATTCCACAGGGATCTTATACTCTCTATCAACAAACTTGATCGGAGAAGCAGTGCCCCAAGACTGATTAAGTACTTGAGCCCGGCGGTAGAAATAGATCGCTAACTTATGCTCACTCTCAAAGTTCTGTCTAAGTTTTGACAGGGTTGTAATAAAGGGGTGGTTATCCGTTTCGAGGTTGAAAATACCATCTTCCTCGATTATATCGGCAATCTGTCCCTCATACACCAAGACACAACCTTGCCCGGGAGCAACAATCAGTTTACTCGCATTTATAATCTCGTCGCGTTTGTGCGGGAATTTATACCAAAGTATTCCGGGCTCTCCTGCCCATTGGATGACTTTGGAAAGTTGATTGTTGAAGATGTTCAAAAGACTCATAGCTACTTCTCAGTTCTTATGGTATTCACTTTTGTGCTAAATCTGATCAAAATCCCATTTGAAATATTTGCACGTTTTATTTTTTGTATTGACCAGCCACGACTCCTTATGGGATGTAAAGAGGAAACCGTCTTTCACTTCGACAAAATGGCCATATTCCCAATAGGGTATATTGGACGGTATTGTCCACAAAACCTCTGCTGTTTTGCTGTCGAGCAACTGCACAATAGGGTCTCCCGAAAGAACCGTTCTGAATGAGATCAGCACATGATCATCATTACAGGCCATGACCCGTCCCCATAAATAATGCCGATCCGGAGTAAAATCCTGATATGAAATCAATCGAGCTTTCTTTTCCCCATAATCGCTCAAAAGCCCTTTCTGATAGGTTGTAAAGGTAGTCTTGTTGTAATTGTATAGCTTTTTCCATTCAAAGCAGGGCTTTTCGAATGGATACCCCATGCGATGCCAATAGTAATATTTGAGCAATTGTATCCTCTCATCCGGATACTCTCTGGAAGCCGTCGAGAATCGAAATCCCAGTCGTTTCTTTGCATCAGGAGGCACCTGTCTGAATACATCGCCAATGTTGTCTGTTGGGTAAACCTGATTGATAAGAGGATAATAACAGAACCTCTTGCCCAAATTATTTAACACATGCAAAGCATCACCATATCTATCATAAAAGTTGATTTCATGGACACCCACAGCCAGTTCGGGCAGATTCAGTTTTTCAAAAATAATCTCTTCGAGCTCGTACGTAGAGAGATTCAACTTGAAAAGCCTGCTTTCGTTTATGATGGCATAAACATCTCCGTTTTCAAATGATACAATCTCGGCATCAGACAAATCTTCTTTTTCCAACCCCTTTATCGGACGAATCAGGATTTCCTTCTTGTTATCAGCCCGATAAATACCAAAGCTCGGCTGACGTTCTCCCTCTGAGGTCCTATCGGCGACAAGCAAAATCATTCCTTCCCCTTGATCATTAGCAAACCCGCCAAATCCTTCGACAAGGCTCCAGAATGGACCAATCTTTTCAGATCTAAAGGAAGAATGAGAGTAGGATCCCCAAAAACCAGGTGAAAAGACGAAAACAGAAACGACCATTAGCATGACAATCAATGCGAAAAAAATAATTCTCTTTCTGAGCTTTACATCATCCAGAGAATTCAAAGGACCACTTAGAGGATGCTCATATTTATGGTGGATGACAATATCATCGGAGTCAATAAAAAACTCCGCACGACAACTCTCGCAGCGATAATAATCCTCACGCAGCTCTTTCGCCTTTGTACTGCCACATTGTGGGCATTTTATTGCTTTTATCTTCTTAGCCATCTTGCTGAAGTATTCCGTACAAACATACAAAAAACTCTATTCTCCAATATTTTACAAAACAATGCAGACACAAACAATATGAAATATATTTAACTCAGAAATCTGTACAAAATGAAAGCAAAGGATGTAGAATGTGTAGCACAGCACCTGACTTCGTTTACTGATGCCGTCATTTACTCCACCATCAAATTTGAGTCGATTTTTGACCAGAGCAGGTATCTCCTTGAAATAAATGGAGGATCTTCTCTAATCAAATATCGGATATAAACATCACTCAAGAATATGTTTATTTGTTTATTTTTGCTTCATTTCATTTCTCTTACAATGACCTTTTTAGGCTCAAAATGAGACTCCTTTTGCCATGTTTTTTATCCCATTTCTGATTCCCTCAGATTCTATTTTTCTATAACACGGGAGAGAACAAAAATTCTCTCCTGAGAAAAATTTTATTCTCTCCTGTGTTAGCAAAAATTCTCTCAGGAGAGAAATTCGACCCTCTCAGAATGCCGATGAATAGGGCATTCTGGAAAGCAGATTAGAAACGCCTCGAGGGGAGGAAATCTGCTCCAGATATTTGGGTTCTTTTTCGTCTATTTTTCTCACTTAGAACAGAGATGAAAATTTACAAAAGCACAACAATTCAGTCAATGGAAGGACAAAGGATGATATGCTCCCTTTGAAACCATTGCATGGAGCAATACCCATTGCATTATTATCGACATTTAGGTTTGTCCATGCACCCCAAATACACTTCTTTCGTTCTATGTATCAACATTTTACGGTTACTACACCCCACTAAGTTCGGACAAAAAACCGTTAAAATAGCCTTTAGAGAGCTTGTTCAATGCTCTACTTACTATTTTTCCCTCGCCTATTGCTTTTTTGATAAACATCTCTACCTTTGCTGTATCCCATAAATAATACAGTGGGTATACAACTTAGAATGAAAGGGTTTAATAGGTTCTCAACCAACAGAATATCAAACGCATAGTGCGATGCTAATAAATTCGTTTTTCTTATGAAGAAGATTTACTACCTAATCTGTGTTCTGACGGCTCTCATCCTGTCACACAGTACAGTTTCGTTTGCTCAGAGTACGGACAACTCTCAAGTCCGTATTAGTGGTACAATTACAGATAGTTTGGATCAAAAGCCAATTGCTTTTGCCACCGTGGCCATTTCTATTCGTATCGGAGAGATCGAGGAACAATACGGGCAGGTGGCGGACAATGAGGGATACTTCCGCATCGCCCTACCCTATGCGACAAACTACAAAATAGAATGCTCCTATGTAGGAAAGAAATTCAACCCGATAAATATCAGCCCCAAAGAGGGCGAAAAAGAGATCAAATTGGGGAAGCTGTTCATGACCGATGACGAGTCTACCCAATTAAATGAGTTGCAGGTGGTGAGTGCGCGCCCTTTGGTGAAAATGGAGATCGACCGACTGTCTTATGCAATGAAAGAAGACAGGGAAGCTCCGACAAAGAGTTTACTTGATATGCTGCGCAAGGTACCTCTGGTAACGGTGGATGGCCAAGGGAATATTCAAGTCAAAGGGTCAAGTAACTTCCGGATCTTCTTCAATGGCAAGCCTTCTCCCATGTTCGATCAGGATCCTAAAAATATATTACGCTCTATACCTGCTGCTACGATCAGAAAAGTAGAGGTCATAACGGAGCCGGGAGTAAAATATGAGGCGGAAGGGATCAATGCTATTATCAACATTGTAACTGACGAGGCTACCGGTGACGGCCTGATGGGTTCGGTTTCGGCTTACACCGGCTACCCTGCTTTCGGAGCCGCCACAGTATACTTGGCCATGAAAAAGGGGAAATGGGGTCTGTCAAGCAATTTTACACTGAACAAAGGGACTGCCGAATCAAGGAACAATCTTAGTCAGATCAACAAACGAAATGATACACGCAATGAAATACGCTATCGGACAGATGATATTGTATTCTCCTCTGTATATGGCAATGCACTGTTGTCTTTCGAGCTGGACTCTCTGAACCTACTGACTGCAAATTTGGCTCTTCGCCCAAACAAAACGACTTTCACTACCAATGGGGAAAACAGATTCTTACACAAGGAGAATTTGCTAAAAGAATACAAATTCCAAAATAGAGATGAGAGTTCCGGAGGGAACATACAAGCCGGATTGGACTACCAACACAGTACACTTATCCCCAACGAATTACTTACACTGAGCTATCGAGCATCCTACAGCCCAAGGTCCTCTTTCTCTCGAAACACATTTTACAAACAATCTGCGAGTGGTCTCGACTCCATAAAAAAGGGCAATACGGATGCAGGGCTATGGGAACATACGGCACAGATAGACTATGTACGTCCGTTCTTGTCGAGACATATGGTAGAAGTAGGTGCAAAATTCATACACCGCTATGCCTTCTCCAACCCCACACATAAGTATTTCGACCAAGCTGCCGGAGAATGGCGTCCCTTGATGCCCAAACCCGGAGAAGAAATGAACTTCACAGATTTTCTCCACTACTACAACATCTGGGCAGGATATGCAGCCTATACCTACAAAAGAGATCGTTGGTCGGCAAAAGCCGGAGCCAGACTGGAGGGAGGTCAACTGCACATCGAATACAAAGATCTACCTCAAGCCAACTACAAGGACAATTTCTTTGACTGGATACCGGAAGTCAACTTCGACTATAAGCCCTCGGATAGCCAACAAATCAAGTTGGCTTACAACTTCCACATCAAACGCCCTCATATTACACAGCTCAATCCCTACGTAAAGGAGACAGCCTACGTACACGAGCAGGGCAATCCAAATCTCGACCCAGCCCGTAATCATACAGGGACATTGTCTTATTCCTACACACATCCTGTGATCACGGCGATGCTTTCGGCAAGTTATCTCTATACGGAGAATATAATAGAGGAGAGGTATGCTCCTCATCCTCATCTACCCGGAGTGCTATTGAAATCTTATGGGAATTTTGGACGATCCTATGGGCCCAGCTTTTCTTCTCATCTATTCTTTATGCCCTTCACTTTTATTCGCTTCTCCCTTGATGCCTCAGCGGCCTATACGACTTGGGATGCCAAACAACTCGATCTGAAAGCCTCGGATTGGTCTTATAACGGCTCTCTCTACACTCAAATCATGATGCCCAAAGATTGGAGTGCCAGCTACTACTTTGGACTGTATAACGCGGGTAGAAGTTTGCAATCCGTATCGAAAACGATGTTCTACGATGCTATTTCTATCACCAAAACCTTCCTATTGGGGCGACTCAATGTTTCTTTAGGAATATCCAATCCATGGACAAAAGAGTCGCTTTTCGAATCCATCACAGATACAAAGGATATGAAATTGATCTCCGAAAACTATAATGTTAATCGTTACATACACTTCAATATCTCTTATCGATTTGGCAGCCTTTCCTCTCAAGTGAAAAAGACTACCCGAAGCATAGTGAATGATGATTTGGGAACAGGCAAAGACAATCAAAACAAAGGAGGAATACAGGCCGGTATGTAAGCCACAAAAATTCCAATTCCCTTAAGCTTGCTTACCTTTGTGATAGCAATTATTTCATGTATCAATCAAAAAGAATCGCCGTATGAAGATCAAACAAATTCTGCTTATCGCAGTTTGCCTGTTCTCTGTCTCGGTACTGGCTCAAGCACAGCAATTCAAAACTGTGAAAAAGACAGATGCCCGAGGCTACATTTACGAGGAGGTGCAGGGAGACCCTACCCACTCTCGAATGTACACCTTGAAAAATGGGCTGAAAGTTTACTTGAGCAGGAATACCGAATCCCCTCGGATCCAAACTCTCATTCCTGTGCGCACCGGATCTAACAACGACCCGAGCGACAATACTGGCTTGGCCCACTATCTGGAACACATGATGTTTAAGGGTACTTCCAAAATGGGAGCTCTGAACTGGGAAAAAGAAAAAGTAGAGCTGGCCAAAATTTCAGACCTCTATGAGGCACACAAGGCCACAAAAGACCCGGAAAAGCGCAAGCATCTCTACCGCCAGATTGACTCTATCTCACAAATCGCAGCTCAATATGTAGCAGCCAACGAGTACGATCGTCTTACCACTTCATTGGGAGCCACGGGTACCAATGCCTACACTTGGGTGGAACAAACAGTGTATGTAAACAACATCCCTTCCAACCAACTCGACCGCTGGTTGCAAATCGAAAGCGAACGATTCGGAGAGTTGGTACTGAGACTTTTCCACACCGAACTCGAGGCCGTGTACGAAGAGTTCAACATGGGTCAAGACAATATCAACAGACGTATCAACAAGACCCAGGGAGAAGCCCTCTTCCCCACACACCCATATGGACAGCAGACAACCATCGGCACCTCCGAACACCTCAAATCTCCATCCATGGTTGCCATACACAACTATTTCAATACTTACTATGTGCCAAACAACTATGCGGTGATATTGGTCGGAGATCTGGAGTACGATGAAACTATCGCCATGGTAGACAAGTACTTCGGCAACAAAAAAGCCAAACCTGTCCCTCAAAAAACATTCCCCAGAGAAAAGCCGATAGAAAAGCCGGTTGTTCGCGAGCTATACAGCAAGGATGCGGAAAATATATACCTGACCTATCGTTTTGACGGAGGCACGGGCAGCAAAGATGATATATACATATCCCTTATAGATATGTTACTGACCAATGGTAAGGCAGGCTTGATAGACCTGTCTCTAAATCAGGGTCAAAAAGTCTTTATGGCCGGATGTTCTCCTCTCATCCTAAAAGAGTACAGCCTGCACAGCTTCTATGGTATCCCGAAAGAGGGTCAAACACTCGAGCAAGTAAAAGAGCTTCTTTTGGAGCAAATAGAAAGGATTAAGAAAGGGGATTTCCCCGACTGGCTTTTGGAGGCTGTAGTGAATGATTTGGAGCTTAGTGAAATCGCCTCCCTCAAAAATGCCGGTAGCATAGCCGAGGTGCTCTGCGCTTCCTTCATACAAGAGCGTCCGTGGAGCGAACGAGTATCACGTATCAGTGAGATGCGCAAGGTAACAAAAGCTGACATCGTAGCCTTTGCCAATAAACACTATGGCAATAACTACGTGGAAATACTGAAGCGTCAGGGTGAGAACGAAGACCTTATACGTGTAGAAAAGCCGGCTATCACTCCTCTTGAGATAGACCGAAGCGTAATTTCGGAGTTCGGTACCAAGATCTTGTCTGAAGAGGCTCCTCGGATCAAACCTCTCTTTGTCGACTATCAGAAAGAAATCAAAAAGGAATCGGTGAAGGGTCATGAGATCGACTATATCATAAACCCGGATAACGACCTCTTCCATCTCTACTTTATTTTCGATATGGGAAGCAGCAATGATAAGAAAGTAGAGTTGGCAACCTCTTATCTAAATTTCCTGGGAACAGACAAACTCAGTCCAGAAGAAGTAAAGCAAGAGTTCTACAAGCTTGGTATCGACTATAGTGTAAGTACCGGTCAAGATCGCACTTATTTGATGCTCTCCGGTTTGGGCCGCAATATGGGAAAAGGAGTAAAGCTATTCGAGGAACTGCTCGCCAATGTAAAGCCTGACAGCAAAGCCCTGCAGGAAATGATTGCTCTCACCCTGAAAGATCGTAAAGAGGAAAAGAATGACAAGAATCGGATCTTCAATGCCGCAACTGCTTATGCCATGTTTGGAGAGGTTTCTGCCAGACGAGACATCCTCTCTCGAGAAGAGCTTATGGCTATACAGCCGGAAGAACTTACAGCCATTATCAAGGATCTGACAAACTACAAACACCGTATATTCTACTACGGCAACAGGTTGTCCGAAGCCAAGAATGCTCTCAGTGCTTATCATCACTTTGGGCAAAAAGAATATCCTACTCCTGTCATCTACAAAGAACAGCCGACTGGGGGCAAAGTGTACTATACCGACTACGATATGGTACAAGCTCAAATCAACATGATCCGCAGAGTAAAAGTCTATGATCCGAGAGAAGAGGCTTTGGCGTTGATGTTCAATGCTTATTTCGGTGGTGGCATGTCTTCTATTGTTTTCCAAGAGATCCGTGAGGCCAAGAGTTTGGCATACTCGGCCTATGCATTCTACTCTCGTGCGAAAAAGAAGGAGGGGTATAATCACGTGATCGCATTCATCGGTACACAATCCAACAAACTCACCGATGCATTCCACGCCATGCAAGGCCTGGTACAGGATATGCCTCAGAGCGAAAAGAGTTTTGAAGCAGCTAAAAATTATGTACTGCAGGAGATAGAATCTCAGCGTATCACCAAGGACAATATATTCTGGTCTTACGAAGGGCTCAAACGCAAAGGGATCCATCAAAACAATGCGCGCGAGATCTACGAGGAAGTCAAAAAGATCACGATGCAAGACTTGCTCACCTTCTTCAACGAAACAATCAAGGGTAACGATTATACTTTTGTTCTCATCGGTAGAGAAAGTGACTTGCCTTTGGATCTGATGCGTCAGCTCGGTACTGTAGAAAAGCTCGATATAGACTATATCTTCAACAATAAGGAATAAGTTCGCAAGAGCTAATCCCCATTGCACAATAAAAGAGGGTGTGCCACACTTTGGATGGCACACCCTCTTTTTAGATTATTGGGAAATAATTTGATAAAGGGAAACGAGACTTTCTCTTATTCTCAAATATAGCTGTCTGCTAAAATTGTCAAATGCGATCTAAAACCATATCAATCAGATTTTCCAAACTGCTCTTGTAGTCAGTATTCATCTTCTCATTCTTACGACCGGCAATGATACAGCAGACAGTCATTCCTCGGTGCCCCATCAGTGCAGCCAATCCTGCCAACGAAGAGCTCTCCATCTCGAAGTTGGTAATACGTTTACCATCGTAATCAAATGCCTGTATCTTTTTATTCAGTTCGCTGTCTTTCAGTTCTATGCGTAATTTTCGGCCCTGTGGTCCGTAGAAACCATTGGCAGCAATTGTAACTCCACGCAAGACATCGTCTTGGCATATTTGGTCTACCAATCCCTCATCGGAAGATACGACATAAGGCTTGAGACCATCCAGCTGCCAATCCAGCTGACGAAGAAGCTCTTTCTCAAAAGCCAAATCTCTTATTTGCTCGGTATTCCCATAGAAATACATCACCCCATCGAACCCAATACTTTTGCTTGCAGCTACATAAGTCCCAATCGTTGTATTGTCTTGCAGTCCACCGGATGTACCTACTCTCACCAACGTCAGCTGGCGAAAAGAATCCTTGACCTCTCTGGTCTGGAAATCTATATTAGCCAGTGCATCCAACTCATTGAGCACAATATCGATGTTGTCCGTCCCTATCCCGTGACTAAGCACTGTGATGCGCTTGCCCTTGTAGGTCCCGGTGATAGTATGAAACTCTCTACTGGAAACATTACACTCTATGCTATCAAAGCGTTTGGCCACCATATCTACACGAGCTGGATCCCCCACCAGAAAGACTTTATCAGCAAGCTGTTCTGGTTTGATGTGTAAATGAAATACGGACCCATCCGAATTGATGATCAGTTCAGATGCCGGAATAATTCTCTTTGTCATGGTCTATTCTCTATTTATTGGTTAATTGACTTTGTTTATATCAGAATAGGATTTCTTCGCATCATTCTCCTCCTTTTCGGGACAATTCTGCTGCAAGACAATCCTGTTTCAGTTGCGCTATTTCTCGTCGAAGAGATAATTCTTGCTCCTCAAAGGAATAGATACGATCCCTCAGTCCTACCCTTCGGTTAGGGTTTTGTCGATATACTGACCTCATTCGCCCCAGTTCTTTCAACACAAGCTCAAGCTTATCTTTTCGGTCAAGCATCTGTCGATATAGTTCGGCTCCTTTGGAGCTGCGAAAATCAGTCCAATATCTGTACCTGCGACCTTCCACCAAGAGATTAACTTCCTCGACATGAGCATCGGCAGTGTCCACAGTACGAGACTTGAGTTTCTCAGTATAGTCAGTACCGATCTCTTGCGTTGCTGCAATGCATCGGAGTGTGGCTTGAGTTCTTTTTCGGTCCAAATCATCAGTTGGGAGCTGAGTATTTATGTCATCAAGCAAGAAAGTATATATACAGACCCAACCTTGTGGTTGGTAACGGTCGGAAGCAAAGTAGCCTACTCCACGGCCTTCATCATAGACAAGCAGATAATCATTGTAAATGGAATTATAAGGCATACCAAGAAGAGTAGGATCAAGGAACAACTCACCGGAAGCATTGCGCCGAGTCATATATATATCCATACCACCCAAACCTCGCTCATTATCCTCTCTGCAGAAAAATAGAGTCGAACCATCTTGTTTCATCCCGGGGTAGTTTTCCGTACCTGTTTTATTGAGGTTTTCTTGTGATCGGACTTCTTCCCATCGAGAACCTATTTTCCTCAATTCGACCAATTCGGTACCTCCTCTCCCTGCTCTGCGGGCTCCGGCTACAGCTCTTTGGTTACGAGCATCTATATGAGCTGTGATGTAACGGTCAGTCCCATTCATATCAGCCCCAGACAAGATCCGACCGGCTTCAGGAGACAATCTACTATAAGCATTGATCAATTCTCTGGCAGGAATCACCAAGCTATCTATCACCTCTACTCTGGCGACCTGCTCCATCATAGCGGCTGCCCGATCTATTTTGTCAAGAAAATGCAACGCATCCTCTGTCGGCTTCTTCTGTTTCTTCAAGAATGCAATGTAGGCATCCTCTTCCTGTCTGGCCTCTGAGAAGAAGTAAGAATGGAAATAGGCTTGAGCAAGTATCCGATGAAGTTCGGGTTCTCGTTTGGCAGCAGTCCGTAGCTCAGTCACAGCTCTCTGGTACTCTTTGTGCTCTATCAAGGCTTGGCCATAGCGAAGTGCATAGGTCCGTTTGCGAGGATTCTTCCGATACAACTCAGCTATTGCCTCCAAAGAAGAAGTTTCACTGTTTTGTGCAACAAGTTTGTACCCACTCTCTGTACTTCCAAATAGAAAGATCATCAAGAGCAAATAGCGCAATGACAATATCGATGAAAGACGAATAAAACCTATATCTCTTGTCATGTATTCTTTTTTGGCTTTTGTAATACCTCCGATAAAGGTAATCCAAAAGCCAGAGGGCTACAAGGCTGCACATCTTACAGCTGTCTCTCACCCATATGTTCAAAGGAAAAGAACAAGGAGATTATTCAAGGCTTATAATCGAATCAATCATAGGCAAGATCTCCAACAAATTCGTAAAAAGGCTGCATAAAATGCCTCTTAAGAGATTCCCTGTCCAACTCTTAATAGGGGCCTATCTAATCCCTCAGTATGTCTTGAATTGGCTTGGGGCTACAATCCAGCAAGAAGTTTTTAAGCACACTGTCATTATTCATAGATCTCATAAATATCGTTTGATTGACTTCTATCAATCAAAGGGTTTCGACCTGACCGATTTCATCCATGGAGAAGAGAATGGATAAGGAGTAATACTTCGCAGAGGAGAGAAAAGCGTAATTTTGAGTGTTAAATAAAAATACTTACCTTGCAGTGTTGTTTCCTGTGTATGAGGAGCTTTAGGTATAATCTTAATGCTCCATGTTGTGGGAAATTCACTTAAAAACTACTCTAACCTAACTAAATTTTGTAGAGCTATGGCATTTAGATCAACTCTCAACTTAGGCGGAAAGGAATACGATGTTCTTGAATGCAAGTATTCGCTTCGCCGCGATGTAGACTCCAAAGGGCGTCCTGCATCCAACATCTATGGTGGGCGTATTCGTGTTCGTGTAGAATCGACTGCTGATACCACGATTTTGGAGCACATGGTGAATCAATTCAAGCCATTTAACGGTAGCATTGTTTTCAAGAAAGGAGATGAGGAAGCCAAGATGAAAGAATTGTCTTTCGAGAATGCTTACATCATCGAATTCGAAGAAGGCATCGACATCGTAGGTGAGAACCCCATGTCTTTGGCTATAACCATTTCAGCACAAACCATCAAGATCGGTGGAGCACAGTACGAGGAGAACTGGCCGACCAATTGATCTCCTAAGACGGATTCAAAACGGGTGTCGTTCCCTTGTCCGGGCCGGCGCCCGTTTTTGGAAAAAAAAGAAACTGGATTCCAACCATAATACAGACTATTCCATGGGCATACTGAACTACGAAATTGGCGGTAACGAAGTAAAAATAGATGCTTCGGAAGCCATTGCCGACATTCCAGAAAATCGAACTCTTCTGATAGAAAAATTGACAGCGGATGATCCTATCAATCCTGAAACAGTGGAAGGACTGACAACCATCGAGGAAGTTTTTGCGGCTTTCCAGCCGAACGTCGATGTTGAATTTGAAAACGCTGAGGGAGAACCTGTGAAAGAAAATTTCCGCTTCAATAGTACTGCAGATTTCCAAGTCAAGAACATGACAGCGGGAAGTCGCTTCCTGAACAACTTGTCAATCAAAAAAGATTTCTACAGCAAATTGGTGAAGCAACTTCGTTCGAACAAGGTGCTTCAGCGGGCATTGGAGAGTCCGGAAAGCCGACAAGCTCTCATCGATGCCTTATCAGAATTAAAGAAAGAACTTCAAGAAACATCATCCGCACAATAACCCCCTACATAAGCAATGGCAGATAAAGAACTGAAGCAACAGACAGAACAGGCCACATCCTTACAGCCTGAATTCCGGGAAAAACTCGCAGAAAAGTTCTCCAAGCAATCTTTGGATACCGCCTTGGCCGGGTTGTCGCGATTCGGAGGGTTCAGTTTTTTGGAATCAGCTATCGATGGAATCCAAAACCTGAATCCGGAACGCAAAGCTCGTAAGAAAATGTTCCTGCTTGAGGAACAGAAAGAAGGAGAACGTAAGGATTTGGCAGAAAAGATAGACCTTTGGCTCGAACTCCTCTCGGGCAATAAGGATGTAGCCCAAATGGTGGAAGAATGCCAAGGCAAGGCCTCTACCGTATCCGAATTACTCTCGAAAAATCAGCTAACAGCGGTGGAAGCGGTCAAGGATTTGGAGCGTTCATACCGTGCTGTACAGCTATTCTATAAGAATACAGAATCGGATAAACTCACGAACATAACTATCGTCAATGCTACTCCAGAACAGCTAACCGATTTGGATAATTCCCGCTTTATCGATTTTGTCGCCGACGAGCTGAAACAGAACTATGACCGTCTAGACTTGCGGAACAACTATTCCCTGCTTGTCATACCTGGCTACCTTGGATCAAACAAGGTAGTGGAGAAGTGGGCCAAAATAGCAAATAACAACAAGGTCATGTTATTTACAGATTTTGCAGACCTCGAAAAACCTGACGATGTTGTGGACATGTTCTTTAGCTCAAATCTATCGGGAGGTGACACTTTCAAGTGTAATACAGTTATGTGTTGCAATTGGCTGGTAGGACGTGGGGCCTATAAAGAAATAGGAGAGACAGACGATCTGCACGTTTCTCCGGCATCTGCACTTGCGGGAAAAGTCTATTACACTCTCATGTCTCAGGTGACGGCCGGCAAGAAACATGGAGGTCTGAACGAAGTCGATGCAGTTGCATTCCCTCTGAAAAAAAGCGAAATCTCTCAGCTCGATTCCATGGGCTTGGTACCTATGGTTAATGAATACGGTAAGGTCATGGCCTTCTCGGCCAAGACCCTCTTTAATGGAGACAATCTTGGCCTACAAACCTACTCGGTAGTTCGAGTTTTCGACTACATCACCAAAGTGCTATTCGATTTCCTGAATCGTCGCTCTTTCGAGAATTGGAGTGGGAAAACTGAGCGTGATCTGCGCAGTCAGATCGTAAAGTTCCTGGACAATATACAGGGGCCCGATCGTCTGATAGAGCGTTCAAAGATTGTGCGGTTAGAAAGGGATCCATACCAAAAGGACCGCATTTATCTGGATATCCATATCACGCCATATTTCCCTGCCAAGAGCTTTGTTATCAAGCTGGATGGGACTAAGGGAGATGACGAAGCCAGCTGGAACAGCGAATATGAACAGGAGAAATAATACTTCTCCTGTTATGTTCGGCCAAACTTAACAGAACAAAAAAAGAAACTATCATGGGAGCAGGAACGAACTTGAATGCGGTAAAAACGAAGATACGTCTTGACGGAGAGGAGATTCTTTTTGAATCCTTAATTCTCGATCAGACAATGAACTCTTGCCACCGGTTCGAAATAATCAGAGAATATCCTACACACAATCAGCTCTGGAAAGAAACTCCCGAAAAACTGATCGGGGCGGTCGGTGCGCGAGTACTGATCCGCTTCGATCATATTGTATCTGGTCAGTTCTATGAATTTTCCGGTTGGGTCACGGATATTCGTATTGATACAGGGGAAGAGTCTGCAGACAGAGGTGTACATCTACGCTCCAGCAGGATGCGAATCATAGGAAGGGGCGATGTAGTCAGTTTAGATGGAGCTCCTACAATGAACTCTTTCATCGACCAACAACTTTCGGGCATTGTCTCTGAAGTGACAAGAGACACCTACTTCAAAGTGGAATGTAATCCGCGATACAAAGGCATACTACCCTATGCCATGCAATACAGAGAAAGTAACTTCGAGTTTCTCAATCGTCTCTCTCGTATCTATGGAGAACTATTCTATTACGATGGTAGGACGCTATTTTTTGGAACACCGAAAAGTGCAGACTCCGAAAAACTCTTCTTTGACAAGGATTTACTAAATCTACGAACAGGAGCATCAGCCAGACCTCGAAAATATGCCCATTACGACTATGCTGCTGAAGAAGACAAATTCCTGCGCTTCCAAGCCGATGATCAAATCCCCGGTGGAAATCCATTGATCGACGACGTAGTCAATCGGGCTGATCGACTCTTCCCTGAGAAAGGAGTCATCCCCTCCAACTCGCCCGTCTACACGGAATTCAATTTACAGGATTTGGTCGAAGAACGTAAAGCCGATGCCGTCGGCAGGATGTTATATATTGAAGCAGAAACGCAAACTTGTCGTATCACCTTGGGTTCTGTGGTGGATATACTCTTCCCTGAAGCAATGGATGTTCCTGCTTTGGGCAAATACCGCATAACAGCCATCCAGCATTATGTCAGCACAGGGGGTAAGAACTATTCAAACCGTTTCTTAGCCTCACCTGCACTGATTGATTGTGTGCCGGAAGCATACTCCAGAGAAGTGAAAGCCTACCCAGAGATGGCCATCGTTTCGGATAATAAAGACCCAAAGAATCACGGCCGAGTAAAGGTACAATTCGACTGGCAGAAGCCCAAAGGACTTTCCACAAACTGGCTGCGTGTACAGACTCCCGATGCCGGCAGTAGCAAAAAAGTAACTACCAACAGGGGATTTGTGGCTATTCCAGAGGTAGGAGATCAAGTGATGGTAGGATTCGAGTATGGTGACCCACACCGCCCGTTCGTTATGGGAAGTCTCTTTCATGGGAAAAGTGGTATTGGAGGAGGTGTTGATAATAAGATCAAAAGTCTTTCCACTCGAAGTGGAAATCGCTTAGAGTTGAATGATGAAGATGGATCTATATTACTGGCCGATCCCGATAGTGTAAAAATGCGTTTTGATGGGAAAGGGAATGCTACTACTAACGCAAACATTTCCCATTCCATCAATGCCGGAAACAAAAGCTCCATTAATGTCGGAGCAACAAAAGAACAGCCCGCTCAGGCTGTTATATCTGCTGATGCAGAAGGTAATATCCTGATTGACGGGAAAACGAAAATAACAATCCAAGTCGGAAAGAACAGGATTGAAATCTCGAAAGATGGTATCATCACAACTGCTGCGGATGGGAGTATCGAAACACTTGCACAGACAGGGTCAGTGTCAATAGAAAGCGCATCTGCCGAGGCTTCGCTCAAGGGTTCTTCGAAGACAAAAGTCGGCGGAGGAGAAAAAACATATGTTTCGGGAGGGAAAGTAGAGATTAACTCTTGAGTAAATGAGCAACACGATGAAAAGACTGTATCCCGATGCGTATAAAACGATCGAGACTTACCGAATGGAGGCTTTGCAGCGCGTTGTCCTCGGCGGATTACCCAATGAAAACAGGGTAAGGTCAGAAATAAAAAAGATCCTCACGGACACAGCTAAAAACCGTTTTGTCTACCGCATCGAGATATCGGGGTGGGAACAGAGCAATATGGACGGAATCCGCAGGGCAGAGGCCTCGACTGTTATGCTTTGGGATGGGGTTCTGATAGAAACGGATAATACCGGTGCTATTATTCGTATCATCAATCAGAATGAAATTGCCGAAAAATGGTACAGAATGCGTCCGCAGGTTGAAAAGAACCTGACTTTTCTCGAAAATAAGGCCGAAGTATTGGCAAGCATTGATAATTTATGCATAGCTCCTGAAGAGCTGAAAACGGTTTTTGAAGAGAGCGATATGGGCACATTGCTTTTCCCTCCGATGTATAACTGTCTTGAAAAACCGGGAGACTCCATAGAACAGCACAAATCATATCACGATTTTTTCGGGAAGGTATCATTGCCTATACGGATCATTACCACCCTGAAAAGATGGGACATTCTGAAAGATAAGGTAACTATTATCAGAGAAGGACAGCTTGATGAACCGATTTTCGACCATCGGGAAATGGCACGCCATTTTAAAGTATTGGCCGATGACTTGAGCATCAAGGCAGGGAAACCCATACTAAGATATGTAGAAACGTTTGATCTTGACGGCTATCGATGGATAACGCATAGTGGACTGGTTTTTTCCGTTGAAATCCCCAACCTTTTCCATTACGAGAAAATTCTTCGTTTAACTCATTTGCCCAAGGGGGAGTAATCTATGGCTGGAAAGAAATATGTCCCTGAAGGAATCTGGCTGGTTTGTGACAAAGGAGTAAAGCCTTCGCAGTTGCGAAGCCTCTCTTACCGAGAAACGGTCATTATGGGCGAGCATATGTGCACTCGGATGGACAAGGTATTGGCAGTCAATTTCGATCCGTTCGGTGCCTGTGCCTGCTGCAATGGGTCGCCTTGTACAGCTCCCGTTATAGACTGGGTCAATGTAACAGAGAAGATTCGCCTGGGAGGGAATCCTCTTCTACTCGAAAATAGTGAGTTACTCTGTTCGCTGGGTGGTCGGATTAGGATTTTCTATACTCTGAC
>NZ_FUXH01000015.1 GCF_900167225.1 Porphyromonas crevioricanis | reverse complement strand
GCTGACGGACAAGCTGTTTTTGATAATCCTCCTCCGCCTCTTTTTCCTGCTCGCTCCGATTGTCTTCCCTATCGTCTGCGACTTCAATCGTAATGCTTCCATTGGGTTTATATGGCGTCTGCACAAGGCTTGCATCGACAAGCATCCCTTCCCTTATTGAAATGTGATGGAGGGAAAGTTGCTTATTAAACTGCACCAAAAGTTTTTCCATCAGGCCCCCAGTTCGGTCAGTGCCGAACGAAATCGACTGATGGTGCTGTGGTCGGGAGAAACCTCTTCCATTTTCAAGCCCAAGAATCGGGAAAAAGTGATTGAATCATTGATACGCTCCTCCAGAGCACAATCACTGAGGTTATACCATATCTCCAGGAGCAACATCTTGAATAAGAGAATCTCATCATAAGCAGGAGCACCGATGGCATTTTGTCGCTTCGTGTATTTCTTGTTGATCAGCGTCCGAATCGGACGCCAATCAATAAGCCTGTCAATCTGATTGAGGAAGTCGTTTTGTGCTTTGCGATAACGCTTTGAAAGGAGTGCGTCTGCAAATGTTACATGCTCATTGGTGTTCTTGGATTGGTATGCCATGGGAAGAATATTATTCTGTTTTCAATACTCACTTATAGGAAACAATTCCCTATTATACAGTGAATTAACAAATAAACACAGGGGAATTGTCGTGCAAAGGTCTCGTTTCAGGGAAATTGATCGGAATAGAAACGATCTCTCCTGATGGCACGGCCTATTTTCAGAATCGGTACTGCAGCTTCAGGAAGCTACATTGTATGCTCTTCTAGCCAGAGTGTTAAGATCGCGATCTGAAAATATTGATCTTGATGCATTAGACAGAGCAAAGCTGGCATGATAATGTCGATGATAACCCAGCATATACAATAGTCTCACATTACCCATCGGAAGCTCTGTAAACAATTACTCCCACAAGGACGAACAACAACGCGAGAGTTGGTTGTTCGTCCTTGTGGGAGTTCCTTTTGCTCTCTCCATAAAAAAGAGACTTAATGTTTGTTCGACAAACGCTTCTTGAGAGCCTCTTGATAAGCTGCCCTCTTTTTTCGTCCCTTTTCGTTGCCTGCGAATTGATCAAACAAGAGATATTCAGGTAAATCAAGCCCCAGCTCCTCAAAGCGAGATGGTACACGACCCTGTCCTTCTGCCTTATCAGGACGAAGAAGTCGGAAATGATCAGTCAGCTGCTGATCTATTGTATAGGTCGAGAAATCAAGGCTACGATCGGTCAGTTCAATCAATGAGTAGAAGGCAGTCCCCGAGCCCAGTCTGTCAAAGATGGGAGAAAAGCCATTTTCGTAGCACTTGCCTGAGAAAGAACTGATCAAGTAGACCGGAGTGGTACTTCTGTAGGCATCCTTATCAGGATGAGTGGTACGTGCATAGGCATGGTCGTGCCCGGCCAAGACCAGATCAACCTTATGTCTCTCCAAAATAGGACGCACCAAGCTATACATGATGGGGTGAGAGCGTGTCCCTCGAACGGGCTTTACCGAATGGTGCATCATGACAATGAGAAAAGGTTGGGAGGCAGACCCCAAGACATCATCGAGCCAAGACAGCTGACGATACAACTCCAAAGGCCTATCCAAATGATTGGAATTGAGAGAGACAATACGGCAATGAGGATGATCGATATAGTACGAGAGACCTTCTTGTCCGGCCGGGCCGTTAAGAGGGTAATTAAACTGAGCTTTCCAGCGTGGGTCTATCTTCTTCCTAAATCCCTTAATAACTTCGTGATTGCCGGGGGTAGCCACAAATCTTCTCTTCATCAGCGTTTCTCCGACTGATCTATAGACAAGATCCCAGTACGAGTTCATCGGTCGCTCAATGAGATCTCCGACTTGTAGATAAAGATCCGTAGAGAGATAGTAACGGCTTATACTATCCAACTTCTTCTTGGCCTCTGCCAGATCTATATCCTGCAAATCACCTAAATACATCAACCTCAAAGTTGAGTCTGGATGTGGGAAAGCAATTGTCAGAGAATCGGTATTACTACAACCATCGGTATAGACCTGTATCTTGTATTCACGCTGGTTATCAAGCCCTTTCAAATGAGCAGAATAAAAGACATCAACCCCTCCACGACTTTCTACACGGGAAGCCATGGCCGGCAGATGTATCTCAGGCATAGAATCTGAAGTATACACAACCCAGGATTTAGCAGGTTCACTACCAGCCCTCCATGAGACTGTGACATCGTGACAAATATCTTGCCCGGGAGTCAAAGTCAGTCTATCTATAGTATCGGAAGGAGTATAGGACACTTCGGGTAGATTGGAAAACCATACCTTCCAGCGAAGAGAGAGAAAAATAACCAATCCTACGAGAAGGATCAGTGGGATAAGGAAGCGTAAGCTCCTCTTTCTTGTAAAATTCATAGACAAATGTTATTGGTCTTTTCGGGAGGAAAGTCAAGAGACTACTCAAAGAAGGGAGTTCCGTCTATTTCCAACCTAAGGGTAAGTGTCGGTTCATCACAAATTTCCCTTGGCCCATAGAAAGCCAAGGGGCCAGGATAAACATAGCAATCCTCTGACTCCCAACGAGAGCGATGCTCAGCAAAGTAAGCAAATGGAGCTCCTTGCAGATCGACTAAAGACTTCCGGATCACGGGCTTAGCCAATCCGGCTCGACGCTCCAAGTGCATCAGACGAGTAAAGGGCACCCCTCCAGCCACACAATGATCAGCCGGGTGTGTCGTGTTAGAAACGGTAGCCATGTATCCAGTCAGCCCCTCGGAAATAAGGGCTACGGCTGTGCGTCCCAAACTGTAGCAGTAATCAGCATCGAAGTTGGAAGGAAAAGAGCAGCGTCCCTCATAGCCAAAAAAGTGTGTAAGGGCAGCAAATTTACCCTGATAACGACCGGCAGCTGCCATTTGAGACAAACGCTCTTTTACCAATTCTACAAGGAGGACCTCCGTCTCTATCTTGGAAACCTGTACGTTGCCGTGCGGATCGCGATCTTCCAACAGCTGTAGAGCCACATACTGAGGCAAAGAGAGTAACAAAGAGGCATTCTCGGGCTTAAGATGCTCAGCAACAAAAGCAGTCCGTTCCAAACGAGCCAACCGCTTGATATGATCGGATTCGGGCCTGGAGAGATAGTCATTCAGCTCATCTATCAAACGACGGAAAGAAGGGAGAAACTCCAAAATTCCCTCTGGGATCAATGCAATACCATACATTAGACCTCGCTCAGCTCGTTTGGCAATCACTTCGGCTATGTATTCAACCAGATCTGCAATACGCCAATCTTTAGCCTTGACATCCTCGCTGATAATCGCAATATTGGGTTGACACTTCAATGCACACTCCAGTGTGATATGCGAAGCCGTGCGTCCCATCAATTTGATAAAGTGCCAATATTTCTTAGCCGAGACACAATCTCGCTGAACATTTCCAATCAATTCAGCATAAAGTTTGGTAGCTGTATCAAAGCCGAAGCTGCATTCTATTTCCCTACCTTTTAGGTCTCCATCAATCGTTTTCGGACATCCGATTATCTGCACTCCAGCTTTGATAGAACGATAATATTCTGCCAAAATAGCGGCATTGGTGTTAGAGTCGTCTCCTCCGACAATCACCAAGGCGGATATATCCAAATGTTTCAGGATGAGCAAAGCTGCGTCAAACTGCTCTTTCTTTTCCAGCTTGGTACGGCCAGAGCCGATCATATCGAACCCACCCGCATTTCGATAAGGAGCTATAAGAGCCTCGGTCAGCTCTATATACTTATGATTGATCAAACCATCTGGCCCCATCAGAAAGCCATATAAACGGCTATCTGGATGCAGGGATTTCAAGCCATCAAAAAGCCCACTTATCACATTATGCCCCCCCGGAGCCTGACCTCCGGAAAGCAAAATCCCTACATTCAAAGGTTTTTCTTGTCGGGAAGTCTCTGTCTCCGAATTACGAAGGTATACCCTTGGCATACCACTGGTATGCGGGAACATCATGGCAATGGCTTTCGCTTCGGCATCGGGAGTCGGCACATCGGCTGTACACAATCTCCATGCCCCATTAAGAGCTACAGGGATCTTAGGAGTGTACTGGGAACGAAGTTTCTGCAAAGGGCTGATATCAAACATAAGAGAGACGTTTAATTCAGTTTCGTTGGACAAAAGAACAAACAGCCTGCAAGACCCTTTCGGTGCAAGCATCCAAGTCATCATTAACAACGACCAGATCAAATTCACCGGAGCGAGACATCTCATATTCAGCCTTTGCCAACCGCTCCTCTATTACTTTAGGGCTATCAGTTGCACGGCTCGTGAGTCTTTGACGAAGCGTCTCTATGGAAGGGGGCATCAAGAAAATAGACAAAGCCTTATCGGCATACTGCTCTTTTATATTCATGGCACCGACAACATCTACATCGAAGACGACCGTCTGCCCTTGCGAGAGTCGTCTATCGACCTCTTCTCTCAATGTTCCATAGTAAGTGTCGGTATACACTTCCTCGTACTCCAGAAAGGCATCATGCTCTATACCGGCACGAAAATCTGCCGGCGAAAGAAAATAATACTCCACTCCATGCTGCTCGTCTCCTCTTGGTTTTCGGCTTGTGGCAGAAATGGAGAAGCTCAGATTCAGCTCCGGAGCAAGCCTCATCAGTCGCTTGATTACAGTACTCTTGCCCGTGCCCGAGGGGGCAGCAAAAATTATAAGACTGGACATAAGTATCAGATGATATAAAAAGGATTAGTCAAGGATGGGTGAATAGTTTGCGGCAAAGTCGTTTGCTCAGGGACATTCGTCCTCGACGAATGGCAAAATAAGGAGTCTGAACAGCTCCAAACGAGCGGAAAAAGAATTCCACTCCACGCAACATCGATCCTTCGAAATCGACAGACAGGATACCATTGCGGCTCACCTGTGTACAGATTGCCCGATACAGGCAATAGGCCAATGCATCCTTGCACTCAGTAGTATCCTGCCCTCCGGCTATGTAGTAAGTTCGCGTTCCTCCTCGTACCATAAAGACAGAGGCTACTATCCGACCATCCTTGCTGCAGCAGTATATTTCCCCCATATCTTGCTGTCGCATGGCTTGAGTCAAACTCTCCAATCGATCAGTATAACGGAGTTTTGCTGTTTCAGGAGAACGATCCAGAGAAAGTCTGACCATAGCAATGAGATCACTAAAACTACCGCCCTCTACAAAGCTCAGCCCCGCACGTTCACTCTGACGAAGTTTGCGCCTGAGCAATTGATTTGCTTCCATCTGAAGAGACGAAAGAGGATCAGGAGAGTCCAGCTTCAATATGTAAGTATATCGAGTTGTCTGCTCAAAACCTTTCCAATAAAAGGGGAGCCAGTCGGAAAAGTCCGGTGGAGTATGAAAACTGCAGCAATCTAACTGAGGGAAATGCTCAACCAAAACTTCTATAGCCAAGCGTTTATCAGCAAAGCTCATGGTGGCACGAGGAGAGGGAATAAGTAGTGGCCCCAGATATTGCGTGAATGGAGGTTGTGACAAACAACCTGAAACCGGAGTATAAAAGGGGAACAGTAAGATATGTCCAGAAGAAAAGCTGATTGTCAATGACTGCCACCCTTCTTTTCCACAAACAGCATCAAGCCAAATCGGAGAAAAATAGGGGGCAACAAGTGATGAGGCCGCATGACGATAAACGGCCTCATACTCATAACGTTTGGTTGAGATATGGCAATCGGTTCGGGACATAACGCTTCCTCACAAAAGCTTGAACTAATGTTTACCAGAAGAATGGCTAATAGCCTCGGTTATTTCCAAAGCCAGCTGTTCGGCCAATTCAGGATCGTCTTGCACAGTCTGTTTGGCAGCATCCCGTCCCTGGCCTAATTTCCGCTCTCCATAGCTGAACCAAGAACCACTTTTCTTGATGATATTGTATTCGACACCGAGATCTATGATTTCTCCTGATCGACTGATCCCCTCACCAAACATAATATCAAACTCAGCTCTGCGGAAAGGAGGCGCAACTTTGTTCTTTACCACCTTTACCTTGGTCAAATAGCCCAAAACAGTCTCACCATCTTTGATAGCCGTACTTTTGCGTATATCCAGGCGGACTGAGGCATAAAACTTCAGGGCATTTCCTCCGGTCGTTGTCTCCGGATTACCGAACATGACGCCGATCTTCTCTCTCAACTGATTGATGAAAATACAAGTCGTATTAGACTTACTAATTGCTCCTGTCAGTTTACGCAAAGCCTGAGACATCAAACGAGCATGCAAACCGACCCGACTGTCCCCCATATCACCCTCTATTTCCTGCTTGGGAGTAAGAGCAGCAACCGAGTCAATCACCACAATATCGATAGCAGAGGAGCGTATTAATTGCTCTGCTATCTCCAAGGCCTGCTCTCCATTGTCAGGCTGGGCAATCCAAAGATTTTCCACATCTACTCCCAAAGCTTCGGCGTAACTGCGATCAAAAGCATGCTCAGCATCTATGATAGCAGCCAAACCTCCTTGCTTCTGCGTTTCGGCAATGGCATGAATAGCCAAAGTTGTCTTACCCGAAGACTCTGGTCCGAATATCTCTATAATTCGTCCTCTGGGATAACCACCCACCCCCAAGGCCAGATCCAAACCAATCGAACCGGTAGGTATCACCCCTACATCTTCGATACTCTCGTCTCCGAGCTTCATGATAGCTCCTTTGCCATGGGCTCTCTCTATTTTTTCCATGGCCAGCCTCAAAGCTTTAAGCTTATTCTCGTCCGGCTGTACCCGCCCTTCCTGCTGTGGCGATTGCTGTGTATCTTTCTCCATAATCTTGTATCTCGAATTAGTTATGTCGGGAAATTCTTACTCCTTACCAACTATCTGATTGGCATGATTCTTTGTATCAACCTGTTTGCCTCGTATAATACGCTCCACTCGCCTATCTGTGCCGATGACAAAAGTAGTACGTTCGGTACCCATATATTTGCGACCATACATACTCTTCTCTTTCCATACACCAAAAGAGCGGTTCAGTTCGGTACTTTCATCGGCAACAAGAGGGAAAGGCAACTCATGTTTCTGTCGGAAGTTGCGATGACTCTTCTGAGAATCTTTGCTAACACCTATCACCTGATAACCGGCATCCAACAAATCGGGATAACCATCCCTGAGACTACAAGCCTGAGCGGTGCAGCCTGAAGTATCATCCTTGGGATAGAAATACAAAGCAATCTTGCGCCCGGGAAAATCCGAACATCGCACTTGCTTACCATCCTGATCTAAGCCCAAAAGGTCAGGTACCAAATCTCCTATTTCCATATTCTACCGATTGTAAGAGTTGTTCATCTATCTAAAAACCTGCGACTGAGTCCATCAAAAGCATCGATACGCCTATCTCGAAAAAAAGGCCACCAACGGCGCACCTCTTCACAGCGAGCAAGATCGATCTCCACAACCTCCAGTGTGGCCTCCTGTCCCAGATCGGCTAATAATTCTCCCTGTGGGCCAGCCACAAAACTACTACCCCAAAAAGTAATCCCTCCAGTAGATCCGGATGGGTCTGCTTCATATCCGACTCTATTAACTGTAATCACAGGCAAACCATTGGCCACAGCATGCCCACGCTGCACCAGTCGCCAGGCTTCTCGCTGTCGGCTCTGTTCTTCTGCCGTATCACTACTTTCGTAGCCAATGGCAGTGGGGTAAATAAGGAGCTGTGCCCCACGCATAGCCATGAGCCGTGCTGCCTCAGGGTACCACTGATCCCAGCACACCAACACTCCCAACCTACCAACAGAAGTATCAATAGGTTCAAAACCCAAATCACCGGGGGTGAAATAGAATTTCTCGTAGTAGGCCGGATCATCCGGTATGTGCATTTTGCGATATTTCCCAGCTATACGACCATCACGTTCGATCACCACAGCTGTATTATGGTAGAGGCCAGCCGCCCTACGCTCGAAGAGAGAGAGCACAAGCACAAGATCCAGTTCTCTGGCCAGAGCTCCGTAAAGCTCCGTAGAAGGGCCAGGTATTGTCTCGGCCTGATCGAATAGCTCTACATCTTCTGTCTGACAGAAGTACAACCCATTGTGCAACTCCTGCAGCACAACCAAGTCTGCACCTCGAGCTTTAGCTTCTCGAATGGCAGCAATGAGACGTTCCGTATTATTCTGTTGGTCAGCCGTATTGGCCTGCTGTATCAATCCTACTTTCATAAATGTCCTAAATCTATCAAGCTCCAACGCACAAGGTAAACAAAAAAGGCTCAAAGAGCCTTAACCACAGCTGGCAAATCCTGCCGGAGCAAACCAACTGGGAATTGCATTGTGACACAATGCAAACTGCCATGCTGACGAATCAGAGTCCTACAATCAACTCCAATCAGTTCCTTACCCGGGAAACAAAGACGAAGAGTGGCCTCGGCTTCTCTATCTCTCTCCGAAGCGTAAGTCGGATAGAGTACAGCATCATTCATGATAAGGAAATTGGCATAAGTGGCCGGCAGACGGCACCCGCCTCTATCATAAATAGGCTCTGCCATTGGCAGTGGGATCAGACGATAGCCATAGGGAAGCAACCCAGACAATTCTTCTTGCATCTTGCTCAAATCAGCATAATGGCTATCGGCCTCGTCAGGAGGAGCGACATAGGCAATCGTCTTTTCATCGCAAAACCTCGCCAAAGTATCTATATGACCATCTGTGTCATCTCCTTCCAAAGCTCCATACTCCAGCACAAACAGTTTTTCGGCTCCCAAAGATTTTGCCACCTCTGCAGCTATCTCTTCTGCTCGCATCTGTGGGTTACGATTCGGCTCGAAGAGGCAAGAAGCTGTTGTAAGGATATGTCTGCGTCCATCAGTCTCTATAGCCCCTCCTTCCAGGAAAAAGTTCAGCTTCGTAGACATAGAAACATTGTCTTCCCAGAGAAAGGGAATAGAAGCGAGCCGCCGGCAAATCATGTTGTCATGGCAAGCAGCGAATTTCATCCCCCATGCGTTAAAACCGAAATCGACCAGGGACATCCGGCCTCTTTCATCCGAGAGCGAGAGGGGCCCGAAATCTCTGGCCCAAGTATCGTTAGTAGGCATCTCCACCACACACAATCCCTTCCCCAAATAAAGAGTCAAAGAAGGTGGCAGCTCTTCTACATTGGGGCAAACAAGCAGAAGTCGCTCTCGACTCAATATGGCCAAAGCAAGTTTCTCAAAGCAAGATCGAACCTCTTCCAGCATGTACTTCCAATCACTTTCTTCGTGTGGCCAGGAAAGCAATACAGCATCCTGGTTACTCCACTCAGGCAAAAGAGTAGATACTATTCGTTGCGAGTAGGAATAAACTTTCATACTTCTGTATTTGAGCGATTATCTCTGTGCAAAGCCTCCAACAAAGACCAATTCTGAGGTTTTGGAAGCCAATACCTATAATCTTTTCCCAAGAGGAAAGCCGAGCGAATGATTGATGAGGAAATCTCCAACAGGGGAGCATGAGCAAGGTAAATACTTCCATTGGATAAAGAAGAAGGCTCCACCTCCACAGATGGTCTGGGATAGACAATAAGTGGCCACCCAAGGAGGATACGACTATGCGCATACCAACGATCAAAATTCAACCAGTTATCCGCCCCTATCACCAAAAAGAATTGACAATCCTGGTGCAAGACAGACAAGGCCTGCAATGCCAAGATCGTGTAGTGAGGCGATGGAAGTTTCTGCTCTATTGTATTGAGACGAAAGCGGGCATCTCCATCTATTGTCTCGACAATCATCCGACAACGCAAATCATAGGGCAAGAGTTCGTCTGAGGTCTTCAACGGATTCATCGGGCTGGGCAAAAGCCAAACCTCCTCCAGTCCGGCCTCCTCCAACACGTAATTGGCAATAGCCATATGTCCTATGTGTATGGGGTTAAATGAGCCGAAGAAAAGGCCTATCAGACGCTTCTGTCCGGAAGAAGCAACAGTTCTATTCATGGATATTTCTAATATCGAGAGTGCGCATGGCTAGCTCCAACTCTGCCGGGTCTCCGGTGTGTTTGCCTGCTACATCGCTCAATTTCACACACTGATGCCAATCTTCTTTTCGTGTCATTTTGCATCGCCACAGTTTCATTACGATATTAACCGGCTTCACGCCATTGCCCACATCATTAGAGAAATTAGTACCAATACCAAACCGTACACCAATACGCCCTCTACAAGCCTGTTGTATGCGGATAGCTTTCTCCACATTGAGCGAATCCGAGAAAATGATATACTTGATCAAAGGATCAACCCTCAATTCTTGATAACGATAAATAACCTTGTCTATGAAAAGTAGCGGGTCACCACTGTCATGTCGAAGACTCGTATAGAGCATTGCGTGCTTCTTGCTAAAGTTTCGCAAAAAAACATCCGTAGTATAGGTATCGGTAAGAACCGTCCCCAAATCTCCGTCATAAACATCTATCCAATGCTCCATAGCCATATAATTGGCCATCTTGTAGCCATAAATAGCTCCATGAAACTGCACCCATTCGTGCGGATGCGTACCGCTGACCTTCAAGCCATGCTTCATTGCCAGATATACGTTGCTTGTTCCGAAAAGACTGCTTCCGGAGTATTCTTTGAGCAAAGCCGTGACACGATCCTCCATCTCATAGCTGAAACGCCTGCGCATACCGAACATGGAGTAGACCACTTCATGCTCCTTGAGAGTACGGGCCTTCTCTGTGGCAACACGCTCGGCATAAGCCAAATCGGGCTGACAATCAGTAACCCGATAGTACAACTCACTCACGATAGCCAAAATAGGAGTTTCCCACAGGGTAACTCGATAGAGCAAACCCTCAGCCCATATATGCAGATGCCCATCGGGGGTCTGCTCTATATGTACCTCTCGAGAATCGAAACGGAAACCTCGCAAAAAATCTATGTAAGTTGGTGGTAAATAGGGTAATTCATGCTCCAAAAAGCTTGCTTCTTCTTCTGTAAGCCTGAGTTGCTCCATTGCCTGAATCTCTTGCCTGAGCAATTGGTCAAAACCGGGAGGATAGACAAGCAAATCCCGATCGATAAAACGAAATGCGCCCATAGCACGAGGGAAAAGTTTGGAGTAGGCATAGCTGGTCGTAAACTTGTACAGATCGGTATCCAGAATACTTTTAATAATAGCCATAATCGGGTTGCTAAGGTAAAATTGAGGGAAGAGAAGACAGGTCAATCAAGTACGAGCACCGCAGATCTGCCAGCAGGCAGGTCCAGAGCATGAGCGTAAATAGCCATATCATCCAAGCGGTCATGATACATCCGAGAAATCCACACAACATAATCTTCCGGGCGAATGCGAGCAATGAGTTCATTGCTTTCGCGACAGGAAGGTAACCAGAACAAGCGCAAACAGGGCTTACCGGGGTTTTCCGAATCAGGCATTTGCTGCGAATCCGTCCACTCCGAAGATAAACAACAGACTTCTATACCATACTTACGTAGAGCCTCGGCCAAACGCTCCCCAGCATGAGCTGCGTCTACACCCATAGACAGAGGACTAACCCAGACTGTTCGCAACTGTGGTAAAGGCTCTAATTTCCTCCAGAGCATCAAAGCCATACGCTCCCATTCTTGGGGATTTTGCTTGCGTTTTTTGCGAGGCAAACAGCCCAAATAGTCAGCAGACAGAGTGGAGGGGGCTTCAGGCAAAGAAATCAGCTGATTACGCAGCACCATGCGGTAATAAATCCAAAGAGTCGGTATCACAAAGGCAAGCACAAGGAAAAGGAACACAAAATATAGACTTGTATCGGATTCAACCACTGCCGGGGTAGCATAATCGAGAACTTCAGCTGGCTCACAATTACGCAACTCTGCCAGACTAACCTCGGCCTCAGCCGAGAACTCCTCCAAGCGGTTACGCATAGAAGAAGTCAGTTTCTTGTCCGGGTCGGCAAGTATTCCTTCGATGTGTTTCTTCGTTCTTTCCAATTCGGTTGTTGCATCGGCTAACATTCGTTCTACAGAAACAGCGATCAACTCATTCAAGATGCCTATCATCTGCATCTCAGGCTTGTTGCCCTTGAGGGAGACTCCCACCAAGCCATCGTAACTGGAGGCCTCCAGCTCGGCATTCAGTATCCGAGTTTCCTGTTCCGGGTCGGTGTACAACACATCAAAATCGTCTTCGTATGGCTTATCCACAAAAAGGCGTGCCATATTCTTACTTAAAAAAAGCTTACCAATGGGTGTATCGGTTAAACAATCAAAGGGTAAGAAAGAGGTTCCGGGATATTTCCGATCATCGATTTGGAAATTGCTCAACTGCAAACCATTGGACTTTTGCTTAGCAGAACAACGAACATAGTTGCCCGGCTCTGGCTCCACAAACTGAATATCAAATGGGATATGACCATATAGGTCTCTGTTTTTGAAAAACTTGCGATAGGAGCAAGTCACCATTGCATTACTTCTCTTGATTGCCTCATGGAGAGAGGAGGTGGCATTCAAGTAACCGAAAAGAGCCTGCCCCGATAAAGCTGAAAAAGCACTCAGAGGTGGGTAATAATCCCCCCCCCACAATGAAACATTGGAAAGACGACTACCCTCGTCGGCCTTACTCCTCAAACTCAAATAGTACTTACGAGTTACTGGAGGACGATGCTGCAACAGCAAAAAAAGAAGCATCGACACTAAGCAAATCGACAATACATAGTATGGCCATTTACTCAAAAGAAGCCTTAGAAAAGAAAGGCTCGCAGCATAACGAGAATGACCAACAACAGATTGGGATTTCGGACTGAAATTATTACTCATGATATCCAACGTATATATGACACGAAGGTACTCAAATCAAAAATTCGGAAGAGATCGCACTCAATAACAACAATACTCTCCTCTCGGTGTATCGCCCAGATGCCCTTGTCTTCCTTCTCCGGACAAGAGCAAAATGTCCTTCTAATTCAGAAATTTCACAAAAAAGAAAGCTGAAGCCACGACAAATCATGGGAGAGAGACTTTGAATACTTGCTCTCCGACTTGTAGTAAACAGATATGGTTCAAAACATCCACACCAAGCCTCGCACATCCTCGCGCATCGATCTGAGTAGAACTAAGCATATGCCCATCGAAAGAAAAGAGACGAACAATGGAACCAGATATTGCAGCTGAAATCACAATCTCATCAGTCACCATATCATAGGAAATAACAGGACAACCTTCCGGCTCAAGAGATAAAGATTCAGGGAAGCTACCCGGGTAGTCCTCCACAACAATTCCATTAAAAGCCTTTGTCCTCCAGCCTCGACTTTGGGCAATGGCAACATCACTCGTAAGACAAATATTTTTTTCCTGATCGCTGTGGATATTGAAGACATAGCAATCTCCCTTGCGACTTTCCCGAATTGGCAAACTCTTAATCATGGAAGTCATATGCTCCCCTTGGATATTATTGGTATCACAGACAAGCAATTCGAGCAGCCTGTTCTGCGAAAGATTCAAGGAAGATATTCTGTTATATGAACAGTTGAAGGAAACCAATGCTTTGTTCTTTGTCAGATCGATCTCTGCAAGTTGATTGGAAGAACAACTGATCTCTTTCAATGTTTGACAACCAGATATATCGAGCGTCTGCAACATATTTTCACGGCAATTCATCGTGTGAATATCCCCTTTGATCCTTATTGTCTGATCTCTCACAGTAAGGGTAATCCATTTTTTATTTTCCCATTCTCCCTCGGCTCCTTCAAAAGACACAGGGCCAGAAGATTCGATATAGAAATCCAATTGCTCGCCTGCTTTTTTCGCAGTAGTCATAACAATCACATTTTCCGACGATAGATCCTTTTCGGCATAGCTATAAAAAGGGAGCAGGGTCAACAAGGCAAGTATCACAGCCCTATGAAGAGAGAGAAAGAGCTTCATTTTCCTCACAATTAGTTACAAACAAAAGGGAGAAACCCTCTCCCTTCTTCATCCGAAGGCAAAGGTAACAAATCGGGAATTCGTTTTCTGCCATCAGCTCGCCTACAAATCCTCTTTTGGAGGTTTGATGCAACGAAAAATCATAGTAGAACCATGCCCCTCAATCTCCACATTCTTCCCAAAGAGAGAGTGGAGTTTCTCCAAGGCTTCCCTGCGAGTGTAATGAGGTGGCACAAATAATCCTTTTCGATCCAAGACATTGCGAACAAACCAATCTGCAACTGGTCGCTCGCCTTGCACATAGAAACACCCACAAAAAAGACCTCCGACCTTCAAAACCCGATAAATCTCGGCAAATGCTAGATCCTTATCGGGAAAAGCTTGAAAACCACTCATCGATAAAACACAATCGAAACATTCCTCCCCAAAAGGTATTTGACGGACATCGCCCTGCAACAAAGTCAGATTGCTCAGGCTTTCTTTTCGAATACGTTCACTGGCCAATCGAAGCATCTCTTCGGAATAATCCAGCCCGATGATCCGAGCGTTCTGCATACGGAGATACTTCGCATAGGTAAACACAGCAGTACCCACCGGTACATCAAGTATTTCTCCGGAAAAGACGTCTGGTATCATTTCTAATATCCGACGTGCTATTCTATTGTCATCCGTCCTCCAAAGTAAATTCATGTAGAGCCAGGACCACCACTTGCGACCGGTGATCACATCGTCATAATGTTTCATCTTTTTTTGGTAGGCACTTCGGGGTCTTTTTTCCATGGACAGTATCCTTATATCACATTATACCATATTATTAATTAGGAAAATCCTCACAGCTAAGGATCTCCGCATCAGACACCGTGAAGGTAAAACAATATGGAATAGACAGAGGAATATATTGTCCTCGTCCCATCACAAGAGGTTCCTTTCAAACCGATTGGGATCCAAACAACAAGAGCCAAATTTCCCTCTTAGGGTTCTTCAAAAGTTTTCTCAGGGACCTTGGGGAAAGAAGCTCCTAATGAGCACATCGAAAGCACCTAAGCTTTCTTCAAAAAGCACCTAAGCTTTCGGCAAAAAGCAATAAAGCTTTCTTGGAAAAGCTGCTAAGCTTTTGACAGGCTCGTTAGATGCCTCCCGAAAGGGATGCCGAGCAATCGGGAGATCGCTCAATATCTTTTTGCGACAAGCTGAGCATCTCTTTGAGGAAAATTCCAAACAATTCTTTTGAAAATCACGCAAAGGTCTTCTCTCAGACAATAGCTACACCTCCGAAAGCATGCAATCGTATAGGGCCAAAGCTTCGTCTTCCAAGCGGTGCATTTCTCGCTCCTCGTCTTCTGTCTTATCCCCTTGTCCGCAAAGATGCAGAATACCGTGTATCAGAACCCGATGCAACTCCCTTCTATAAGTGCATCCAAATAACTTGGCATTGGACCGAACCGTATCCAGACTTATCAGCATTTGTCCATTGATAGTCTCTCCTATGCTGTCATCAAAAGTGATTATGTCTGTATAGTAATCGTGCCCGAGAAAACGGTTGTTAGCCTCCAAGATCTCTTCATCCGAACAAAATTGGTAACAAATCTCTCCAACTCGACGGCCACGAGAGGCTGCCACACGGATAATCCATTCCTTCAGAAGCCGGCGTTTAAGCGTAGGCATACTGACGTTTCCAGAGAAATACTCTATTCTACACAAGGGGGAAAAATCATTTGTATTCATAAATGCTTTGGATTCGAATTCATTTAGTTCACAGAGGCAAAGAATAGATAAGTAACCAAGATTGCAACGATAGCCCCTATCAAGTCGGCGAAAAGAGAAGCTCCCAGCACATAGCGACTCTTCTTGATTCCTACCGCACCAAGGTAAACGGCTACTACATAGAAAGTCGTATCACTGCAACCCTGTACAGTACAACACAAACGTCCCACAAAACTGTCAGCTCCATATGTCTGCATAGCATCGACCATCAGACCTCTGGCTCCGCTGCCACTGAGAGGCTTCATCAGTATGGTCGGCAAACCGTCTACAAAGCGCGTATCCCAACCAAGCACTTCGGCAAGCCAGCGAATACCCTCGCTTAAATAGTCCATAGCTCCCGAAGCACGGAAGACTCCTATGGCAACCAGAATTGCAACCAAATAGGGAATAATCCCGACTGCCGTATGAAACCCCTCTTTTGCTCCATCTATAAAGGCCTCGTAAACATTGATCCGTGCCTTCCAACCAGAGAAAATAAATAATGTGATAATGGAGAACAGTAACAGAGAAGAGACAGCCGAACTGATCTGGGCAAATTGTTCCTGAGAAAAGTATTTCCACGCAAATAAGACTAACGCTGCCAATGTGACCATAACAAGATAAAGCAGCAATAATGGCCGCTGAAACAGATTGATGCGTTGTTTGAGCCCAATCACCCATATGGCGGTAAGCGTGGAAGCTGCAGTGGCTATGAGAATAGGGATGAATATATCTGTTGGATTGGCAGCTCCGGCTTGCATTCTAAAAGCCATAATGGAGGTAGGAATGAGTGTGAGGCCACTGGCATTGAGTGCCAAAAACATGATCATGGCATCACTGATCTCCTCCTTGCGCTTATTCAGGGTCTGCAATTTCTCCATAGCCTCTATACCCAGAGGAGTGGCAGCATTGTCCAAGCCTAATATATTGGCCGATATATTCATAAAGATATTCCCCATTACCGGATGCCCTTTTGGAACAGAGGGGAATAGGCAACCCAATACAGGAGCTGAAGCTTTGGCTAACTTGTCGATTAGACCAGCTCGCTCGGCTATGCGCATAAGCCCAAGCCACAAAGCCAGCACTCCGGTGAGGTAGAGAGCAATCTCAAAACCATTCTTTGCCTGCACAAAAGTAGCATCGACCATGGTTGAAAAAACGTTCCATTCTCCGCTGAGTACAACTTCCAATAGTCCGAAAGCAAAAGCCAAAAGAAAAAAGGCTATGAATATATAGTTGAGCAACATGGAGACGAAAATACGGAAAATTCTACCTTTGCTTCATCTCAAATCAAACAAAACTCAACACAACCAACACAATGAAACTAAAAAAGCATCTCATCCTACCAGCTACTTTGCTGGCCGTTCTTCTTCCGTCTTGCCAAAGTGGAGGCAAAGGAGAAATCTCGATCAAAATTCCCGACAGTATTGTAGAGAGCAGTCACACTCATCTATACTTCATGGATGTGGCTCTTGATAAAGCAGTGGATAGTCTACCCCTGCCAGCTGATATAGAAGGGCAAGACTACCGAATGCTCAACTATGCCTACAACAGCGACTCCCTCCGTCTGATGAAATGCCGCTTGGGAAAACATTCATTCTCGTTTTTCACGGAAGCGACTTCTCTTTCTGCCACACTGGACAGCTCTGTCTGTGCCACTGGAAGCTCGATGAACAACGAATTTGGCAGCATAGCAAAAGAAATTATCGATCGCACTCGCCAGGCAAAGAACGAAATTGCGGAAATAGCCAACAAAGGAGGCATCCTGCAAGAAGAGTTGATCAGCTTGAAAGAGAAAATTGCAGAACATCTCGAAAAAGACCTGCAAATCATATACAGGCAAAATATAGACAAGCATCTTAATGACCTACTGGGAGCTGTACTGGTATACCAAGGCTCTCGGGTATTGCCGTCGGAAGAGATCAAATCCTACATTGAGCGTGCCGGGGAGAAAATAAAGGAATATCCCTTAATTCGCTCCTGGCTTGAGAGAGCCTCTCGTGAAGAAGCCACTGGTGTGGGGCACACCTATGTGGATGTAGAGGGAGCCTATATAGATAAACCCGATCAAACGGCAAAGCTGAGCGATCTATTGGCAGTGGGACAGTATACGATTGTAGATTTTTGGGCCAGCTGGTGCGGACCTTGCCGACAAGAGGTTGTGAAGCTAAAAGCCCTGTCTGAGAAATATGGAGCCAAAGGCTTGAAAATCGCCGGTGTAGCAATCTGGGATAAACCGGAAGATACCAAGCTCGCCATCGAAAAGTTGGGTATCACTTGGCCGGTAATGCTTGAGAAAGAAAGAGGGACAATAGGCGATATGTATGGTATCGAAGGCATACCGACTCTATTGCTCATCGATGCTAATGGTAAGATACTGGCTCGTGGACATGAAAGCGAACCTATTGCCGAAATGCTGGAAGAGATTTACAAAGACAAGTAAAAGCCGTTGAGCAAAAACTATTCATGTTTTTGCTCAACAAGTTCTACTTCTACAACAGATCCGCCCCTCTGGTACTGCTATGCAGATCGGAGGGGCGGATCTATAACTATATACTTGGAATGTCGAGAACAGCACGGCAGATGTTGTGCTATGCACAAGGTCTCTATTCTTTATAATTCCTGATCTGCTTATAAGCCTGCCCGATATAGGCGATCAAGTCCGAAGCAATGAGGGATTCTGCACTATGCTCAGCCACATAACAATCACCGGCCAAACCATGTAAATAGTTGCCCAACAATGCTGCTGTGCCCGGAGTATAACCGGAAGCCAAAAGACCGAGAATCACACCAAAC
The DNA here is from genome assembly GCF_900167225.1 of Porphyromonas crevioricanis. Taxonomy (GTDB): domain Bacteria; phylum Bacteroidota; class Bacteroidia; order Bacteroidales; family Porphyromonadaceae; genus Porphyromonas; species Porphyromonas crevioricanis. The sequence continues at coordinate 28,499 of NZ_FUXH01000015.1, read as the reverse complement.
AATACATCTCCACTACCGGCTGTAGCCATTCCGGGGTTGCCAGTAGAGTTGAAAACAATATGCCCATCTGGCATACAACAAGCAGAAAAAGCACCCTTGAGAATGACATAAGTCTGGTGTCGCATGGCAAAAGCTTGCGCCTGATTGAGTTGCTCATAGCCTGTCTCGCAATAGCAAGTGAGTCGTTGTAGCTCTCCAGGGTGTGGAGTAAGGATACTATTGGGGGGGATAAATGATAGCAAATGTCGGTATTGCCCCAAGAGGTTGATAGCATCGGCATCTATTACCATGGGGTCTCGATATTGCTCCATTAACTTCTGAAGCATCGTTTCTGCTTCGGGGTAGCTTCCCAAGCCAGGGCCGACACCCACGGCAGTCAACCAACTCTCCGGCAAACAGTGAGTGATATAGTCCGGATCCCGATCTTCTCTGCACATAGCCTCCGGTACGGCTGTCTGGGCTATAGCATACCCACACCCGGGTACATGCAAGCTAAGCTTACCTATCCCGGATCGCAAAGCAGCTTTGGCTGCCAAACAGGCTGCGCCCATCATGCCTCTACTCCCGGCCACGATCAAACCATGACCGTATACACCTTTGTGATCGAATCGATGCCGCTCAACAAGGAGCCGGGCTGCATCTTCCGGTCTCATCATCAGGTAGCGACTTCTCATATCGACTTTGGCTCTTTCGCTCAAACCAATATGAGCAACAATAAACTCTCCCACATAAGCTGCCGATTCGGCCAAAAGCATGCAGAGCTTGGGTTGCTCGAAAGTAATCGTCTCTTTGGCTCGAACAATTGCCTGCTCGGCATGCAGCGAATTATCTTCGGCGAACAGTCCTGAAGGAATATCTATGGATACACGAGTTGCATCAAGAGAATTGAGATAGGTTACCAAACGGGCATACCCCCCTGTCAATGGTCGATCCAGACCGGTACCAAACAAACCATCCAACACTACTGCATCTGGCTCGATCTCGGGTGGAGCAAAAGCATCTTTCACCTCCGTAAGTCGATGTAGAGGCATCTCAACAAGCTTTTCGCGATGTACACGACAAGCCTCGGAAAGGCGTAAACTGGGATTGAAAAGGAAGCAATGTACCGCATAACCCTCTGCCAACAGATGTCGGGCAATGGCCAAAGCATCGGCACCATTATTCCCCGGTCCGGCAAAAACATATACCCGTCTGGCAGGCGTATACCGCTGCCTGTAATGCACCACAAATGCTTCGGCAGCACGCTCCACCAAACGGGCATGATCAATCCCCTCCTCTTCCATCGTCCGCCGATCCAGCTCGGCTATCTCCGCAGATGTAAATATGGGGATCATATCGCTCGACTTTCTAATCTATACTCCCACGTACAATACCTCGCTTGGAAGAGCGGATAAAATCAGTGATCAAATTACGTTCAAAGCAGTCAGGCACCTCAGCCTCCACCACCTCCAACGCCTCGGTAATATTCAATCCACGCTGGTAGAGAGTACGATATATATCATTGATACAGAATATCTGCTCGTTGGTAAAGCCTCTACGCCTGAGTCCCACGATATTGATACCACAGTACGCGATAGGATCTCGACCGATAAGGGTATAAGGAGGAATATCCTTACCCACTCTCGAGCCTCCCTGTATCATTACGTGTTTGGATATGCGTGTGAACTGGTGCACCAAGGCTCCTCCGCTGATAATCGCATAGTCGTCAACCTCCACTTCTCCGGCCAACTGGGTGGCATTACCGATGATAATATGGTCTTGTAGTACACAGTCATGTGCCACATGGCTATAAGCCATAAGCATACAATGCTGACCTACAATGGTCGTTCCTCGAGAGGCTGTCCCTCTACTAATAGTAACGCATTCCCTTACCTGAGTATGGTCGCCCACGACAGCAGTAGACTCTTCTCCCACGAATTTGAGATCTTGAGGAATACCAGCTATCACAGCTCCTCCGTGTATTACACAATGCTTACCTATACGAGCACCATCGAGTATCTGTGCGTGTGGCATCACCACCGAGCCCTCTCCTATCTGTACATTTCCTTGTATATAGGCAAAGGGATGTACCGTTACATCATGGGCTATCTCAGCCTTGGGATCCACCCAGGCCAATGGACTAATAGCAGGTTGTGTCATATCGTTTATGAGGATTATTCTGTTGGATTGGTAATGATCTGTGCCATGAACTCAGCCTCGCAAACAAGCTTGTCCCCGACAAATGCCAGACCTCTCATATTGGCGACACCTCGCCTGATCGCATCGAGAAATTTGAGCTTAAAAATGAGGGTATCTCCCGGCACTACTTTTTGCCTGAATTTCACGTTGTTGATCATCATGAAATAAGTGGAATAGGAGCCTTCTTGTGGCATACTATTCAATACCAATAGTCCTCCACACTGCGCCATGGCCTCTACAATCAGTACACCCGGCATGACGGGTTCTTGTGGAAAATGCCCTTGAAAGAAAGGCTCATTGCCGGATACACTCTTGACCCCTACGATGTAGTCTACTCCAGCCTCCATTACCTTATCCACAAGCAGGAAAGGGTAACGGTGAGGCAACAGCTGTTTGATGCGATTGACATCCATCAAGGGTTCTGCATTGGGGTTATAGCTGGGAGATTGAGATTCGTTGTGTTTGATCTCCTTGCGTATCACCCGCGCCATCTTGTTGTTCACAGTATGTCCCGGGCAAACAGCTATAATATGTCCCTTGATCGGTCTGCCAATCAAAGCCAAATCGCCAATCAGATCCAACAACTTGTGGCGAGCCGGCTCATTGGGAACAATCAGAGGCTTGTTGCTCAAATAGCCTAACTCGGAGGCATCCTTTTCCGGAGCATTAACAAGAGCGCGCAGGCTGTCAAACTCGGTTTGCGGCATCTTTTCATCATAGATGACCAAAGCATTGTCCAAATCTCCTCCCTTGATCAGCCCGGCCTCCAGCAACCCTTTTATTTCCCGTACAAAAACAAAAGTGCGGGCGGAGGCTATTTCGGTGGCAAACTCACTCAAAGAGTCGATACGAGCCGATTGATTGGGAAGTACCGATGAATTAAAATTGATTTGCACATCCAGACCAAAAGTTTCGTCCGGCAATAAGATCAATTTGCTATTCCCGTCCGGAAGAGCAAACTCCAATCGTTTCTTTACTACATAGTACTCACGGCGAGCATCCTGCTCTACCAAACCAACCCGCTGTATTTGCTCTATATAAAACTTGGAACTGCCATCCAGAATTGGGAACTCAGGAGCATCGACCTCTATAATACAGTTGTCGATCTCCGATGCATAGAGAGCTGCCATCGCATGCTCTACCGTACTTACCGAAACATCCCCTTTGCTCAGGACAGTCCCTCTATTGGTATTACTCACCAGTTCGGCCAAAGCCGGTATTTCCGGCTTTCCTTCGAGATCCGTGCGACGTATCACATAGCCTGTATATTCGGGTGCCGGAAAGAAAGTGATGTGTATCTCCAATCCGGTATGAAGCCCCTTCCCTTGGAGGCTGAATGGTGCCGCAAGTGTCTTTTGATTGTGTATCATGATTCTTTTGATTTGTCTGCTAATAATTTCTCCAGTTTATCCAATCTGCTATACATATCCGGCAAGCGTCTCAACAAAGCGGCCGAACGCAACATCTCACGAGCCGGCACTGCTGGGGAACCAAGCATCACCGAGTTGTCGGGTATATCCCCCAACACTCCAGTTTGTCCTCCCAAACTCACCTTGTCACCCACCTTGAGGTGCCCGCTTAAACCGACCTGCCCTCCCAACTGGCACCATTGCCCCACATGAGAGGATCCTGCCATACCCACTTGTGCAGCCATCACGGTGTGACTCCCTACACTGCAGTTGTGAGCAATCTGTACCAGGTTATCCAGCTTTACTCCGGCCTCTATCTTGGTGCTACCCATAGCAGCTCTATCGATGCATGTATTGGCTCCGACTTCTACATCATCAGCGATCTCCACAATACCTAACTGAGGTATCTTGTGGTAACCGTCAGTTTGTGGAGCAAAACCAAATCCATCGGCTCCTATCACGGCTCCGGCATGCAAGATGCAACGCTCACCGATACGACAACCATGATACACGACTACGTGTGGATAAAGAATGGATCCGGCTCCGACCTCAACCCCCTCTCCAACATAGGCATGAGGGTATATGCGGCAACCCTTACCAATCTTGCTTCCCCGTCCGACATAGGCAAAAGCTCCCACATGGCAGTCTTCGGGAAGCTCTACCGAGGGATGAACAAACGCCAAAGAGTCGATACCGAACTCAGGCTTGGGCATGGCTGCATCAGCCAATTGCATTAAAGAAGCCAAAGCAGCATAGGCATCGGGTACTCGGATCAGCGTTATTCTCATCAAGGGCTGAGAAGGAGTGAAATCCTGATTAACAAGCACTGCCGAAGCCTTGCAGGTGTAGAGATATGGTTCATACTTAGGATTGGCCAAAAAAGTAAGCCCTCCGGACTTTCCCTCTTCTATCTTGCAGAAATCGGAGAGTTTGACCTCTGGATCACCCTCTACCTTACCTCCCAGCATCCCGGCTATCTGTCCGGCTGTAAATTCCACTTTCATAACAACAGAAGACTAAGAACTTAGATTATCCCCTTGGCGATGAGTGCATCCTCCATCTGATGACGCAGCTTTTCTGCTTCATCGGCGGCACGAGAGGCAAAATGCTCTGTACTGTCGGCATATATGATGCTTCGGGAAGCATTGATTAGCAAACCACAGTCTGCATTCATCCCGTTGGCTACCACCTCATCCAGACTACCCTTCTGTGCCCCTATGCCGGGGACTAACAAGAAACTGTCGGGAACAATTGCTCTTACTCGCTTGAGCATATCGGCCTGAGTAGCTCCCACCACGTACATCAGTTGCTTGGCGTTGTCCCAGGTCTGCGATATACGTAGTACTCGCTCAAAGAGATATTCACCATCAGCCGATTGCATCAACTGAAAATCCTGAGCCCCCTTGTTGCTCGTAAGGGCAAGAAGCACAACCCACTTGTCGGTATACTGCAAGAAAGGGACAATACTGTCCTCTCCCATATAGGGAGAAGCAGTTACGGCATCCACATCCATATGCCTAAAGAAGGATTTGGCATACATATCGCTGGTATTCCCTATATCGCCGCGCTTGGCATCCGCAATAATCAAATGATTGGGATACTGCTCTTTGACATATTCTACTGTTTTGACCAAAGACTGTATTCCAAAGCTACCCATACTCTCATAGAAAGCAAGATTGGGCTTAAAAGCAACACAGGAAGAAGCCGTGGCATCCACGATAGCCTGATTGAAGGCAAAGATCGGATCATCTTCGGAGTGCAAATGCTCCGGTATCTTTTGCAAGTCTGTATCCAGCCCCACACAAAGAAATGAACGTCTCTGCCTGATACTATTGATAAGATCTTCTCGTGTCATATATTATATCCTTGAATGATTTATTTCTACTGTAAGCTCACTTCTTTGAGACGCTCGAAATTCTCAGCCATAATCAGCTGATCTAATATCGGCTGCAAGTCTCCATCGAGCACGGCGTGTAAATTGTGTGTTGTGAAGTTGATGCGATGATCAGTGATACGTCCCTGCGGAAAATTATAAGTACGAATCTTGGCTGAGCGATCGCCGGTAGAGACCATTGTTTTTCTCTTGGCTGCGACCTCATCGAGATACTTCTGGTGTTCCATATTATAAATACGAGAGCGCAGCTCGACCATCGCTTTAGCCTTATTTTTGAGCTGAGACTTCTGGTCTTGACACTGCACTGTGATTCCCGTAGGGATATGCACCAGTCTGATGGCCGAATAAGTCGTATTGACAGACTGCCCACCGGGGCCACTGGCACAAAATATATCGACCCTGATATCCGACTCCTTAAGCTCTACATCAAACTCATCCGCTTGTGGCAATACGGCCACCGTAGCTGCAGAGGTGTGGATGCGTCCCTGTGTTTCAGTCTGTGGCACACGTTGCACGCGGTGTACTCCTGATTCGTATTTCAAGATACCATAGGCTCCCGAACCACTCACGGTAAATACAATTTCTTTGTATCCTCCGGTCGTTCCTTCGCTGTAGTCGGTCACCTCTACACGCCATCCCTGCTGTTCGGCATATTTGGTGTACATACGGTAAAGCTCTCCGGCAAAAAGGGCAGCCTCATCTCCTCCGATCCCTCCACGTATCTCCATGATCGCATCTTTGTCGTCTTCAGGATCACCTGGGATCAACAAGAGCTTTATCTCTTCTTCTGTCGAGGGGATCGCCTCTATTGCCTCATCAAGCTGTATTTTGGCTATTTGTCGCAACTCTTCGTCACTCTCGGTGGCGAGGGTCTCTTCAGCCTCTTCTTTGTCGGCCAAAAGCTGCTTGTAGCGACTCCCTACAGAGGCTATACGCTCCAGCTCACTATACTCCTTGCCAAGTGCTACAAAACGCTTGCCATCGGCTATCACTTCGGGGTCTGCAATCAGAGTACTAACCTCTTGAAGTCGTAGAGCCAGCTCGTCCAGACGCTTGGTTATGTCATTGGTTACCTGTCCACTCATGGGCTGGGCCGAATTAATATCTGTATTCGCCCTCTGCTGAGCGAATGATCAGTTCATTTCCTGAGGGTGCATCTTCTACCCGGCCAACTATCTGTGCAGCTATCCCAAAACTATTGGCAATATCTATGATCGTTTGCGCTTCCGATGGCTGCACATAGTACTCCAGCCGATGCCCCATATTGAAGACCTTGTACATCTCTTGCCAAGATGTGCCGCTCTGTTTGCGTATGAGACTGAAAAGAGGTGGCACCTCAAAGAGGTTGTCTTTGATCACCCGCTTATTCCTGACAAAGTGCAGCACTTTGGTTTGTGCTCCTCCCGAACAATGCACCATTCCATGGATATACGGACGCAATTCGTCGAATACCTGCTTAGCCACCGGGGCATAGGTACGAGTGGGGGAAAGAACAAGCTGACCGGCATCAATACCAAGCCCCTCTATCTCTTGAGTGAGGGAGATATTTCCGCTATAGACAAGCTCTTGAGGAAGAGCATTATCATAGCTCTCCGGATATTTCTCAGCCAAATAGTGCGCAAACACATCATGTCGGGCCGAAGTCAGACCATTGCTCCCCATACCTCCATTGTAAGCAGACTCGTATGTGGCGTGCCCAAAAGAGGCCAATCCGACAATTACGTCACCAGCAGCGATATGGGCATTGTCTATCACATCCTTCCTTTTCATGCGACACGTGACAGTACTATCCACAATGATCGTACGCACCAAATCGCCCACATCAGCTGTCTCTCCTCCGGTAGCATATACACCGATACCCAATCCTCGCAATTGGGCCAATAGCTCTTCTGTACCGTTGATAATGGCAGCAATTACCTCCCCGGGTATGAGTCGTTTGTTTCGCCCGATAGTGGAAGAAACCAAGATATTATCTACAGCTCCAACACATATCAGGTCATCAATATTCATGATAAGGGCATCCTGAGCAATCCCTTTCCAGACACTGAGGTCTCCGGTCTCTCGCCAATACAGATAGGCCAAAGAACTTTTGGTACCAGCTCCGTCTGCATGCATGATATTGCAGTACTCGGAATCTCCTCCGAGTATATCCGGAATGATTTTGCAAAAAGCATTGGGAAAAATCCCCTTGTCTATGTTCTTGATCGCATTGTGCACATCCTCCTTAGAGGCAGACACTCCGCGCAACATATATCTTTCATCCGATTGAGTCATTTCTGTCATCTCAGTCTAAGTATATCACCCTCCTGTGGCACATACTCTCCGTCTTTGTCGTTGAGTTTGTACAAATTTTTCATTCTCATCCCGTACATCTGGGATATGCTGTGCATAGATTCTCCCACTTTCACCACATGAGTGAAGTGCGGATCCGTCGCTTTGGCATTCTTATGCTGCAGAAATACAACCATGTTGTCCGAGAGAGGAAAATCCACAGGGATATCGTTGTACTTGGCTATTTTTTTCACACTAAGATCAAACTCCTCTGCTATATCGGATAGGCTCTCTCCTCTCTTGGCCAAGACATAGAGTAGCCCATAAGAGAGGTAGGCCTGACGCACCACCCCTTCTCTCCGTCCATGTGATCGTTTGCCAGCACTACGCTCAGCTTGGTACTTGGTTTTTCCATCGAACCAAAATGGAACTTTCCCTCGGTCGAAAGTGTAGAGTTGGTAATCCTCCACCATTTTGATCAGCAAATTGGCATACCCCTTGTTCGTTGCATAGCCACAACGTTGCAATCCAACTGCCCATCCCTTATAGTCTCGGATATCCAGCCTAAAAAGAGACTGATACCGAGGTTGTTTCAGGAAGAGAGAATGATCCTCAAAAGACTCCTGATAAGAATTATAACTTCGGAAACACTCATTGGGACGATCATCGGTGCGATGAGTCTTTTTGCCCGTCCAACTACGATGACACTTGATGCCGAAATGATTGTTATGTTCCTTAGCCAATGAGCTTGTGCCAGCCCCGGTCTCGACCATTCCTTGTGCTATGGTAATACTAGCCGGTACGCCATGCTTATTCATCTGGCGAATAGCTTCATCGGCATACCGCTTGGCATAGGCCTGATATGTCGGATTGAGATGCTGTGCCGACATGGCATGGCAACCCAAAAGAATTGTCAAAAGACAGGATAGCCAAAAACGGAGGTGTATCATTTGCATATAAGCTGTTCTTTTTCAAAAAAATACTGCGGCCAAACAAAGCCCCGCTTGCATTGGCAGGCATCGGCCACAATTCGCCTCAAAAGGCCCGAAGACAACACGGCACCCCCTCTCCATCCCTCAAAGAGAGAAACGACAGAAGTGGGCTAAGAGTACAAAGCCTCCGGATATTTCCCCTAAAAGTAGTGATAAAGGGCTAAGTGGAAAAATATTCCGGTGGAGACTTCGCCTTATTTCTGTAGAAGTCTGGCCAATTCATCGACCAACCACGAAAGCACCTCCGGGCTGATAGTCGTCCTAATCTGACCATACTCGGCAGGAGAGCCGGTGATAGCCGGCTGCATCAAGTGATTGAGACCATCGAACAATCGTACTTCTGCCTGTGGGAGTAGCTCTCTTAGCCGATCGGCATTATTAGGCAACACCTGCATATCCTTAGAACCATAGATACCCAAAACGGGACAATGGACAGCCTGCCAAGTAGCAGAAGGATCGATCCTTATGAACTCTCTAAACCAAGGAGTACAGGACTCTTCGGCAAGTTGCTGTGCCACAAGACTCTTTTGTTCCAAAGTGAAGGAACCCACATCCGCAAGATATTCCTGAACATGGTTTTTTATCATAATTCGGAGAGAATCGGTAGAGATCGTTTGGTTTTGCACCCAATCGTATATCTGCCTATTGAGCCTTTGTGTTTTTTCCAGATATTCCTCAGATCTATTCGACAGCTTGAGAGAAGCCAGTATTTGCTCTTCAATACACTGACGAAACGGGACAGTAGGGCCACCTATACTAATCACAGCCGCCACACTCTTGTCTTCGGCAGCAAGGCGAGCTGCAATATAAGCTCCTTCACTATGCCCCAAGAGCATCACATTCTCCGGATTTACGGCATCCAAGCTGCGCACATAGTTGAGCACCGACTTGGCATCGACTATCAAATCCTCCACAGAGGCCTCGTAATACTTACCAGTACTCTTGCCCACGCCACGATCGTCGTAGCGAAAAATGGTGTACCCATGGTGAGCCAATATATCTGCCAACACAGCAAAAGGCTTGTGCCCCAAGATTTCTTCGTCTCTATTTTGGGGGCCACTTCCTGTAATAAGAATAATTGTTGGCCGGTCTTTCAATACTGTATTCGGGATCGTGAGAGTACCGGCCAAGGAAATACCCTGAGGATGATCGGTCGTGAAATACTCTTGAGACGAATATGGTTCATCTCCAGAGACCTCTGTGTGAGAAACATCGGCTTTCTCTTTGCCTTCCTCTTGCGCATCTCGCCGATTCAGCTCCAAACGAGTGGAGAAACCTCCTTGAACAAAAGAACCCTCTATGCAATCTCTGTCCCGAAGAACTCCCCGGTATTCCAAAGCCAGTCCTTTGGCCACTATATGGAGAGAATCTCCCTGCACTTCAACCTCTGAAACCGGTATATCACTAACTCCCTGATCAGGGCTATCGAGACGACAATCCCATTCCCCACCAGGCAATTGTTTCAGGTGAAAAACAATCCTAAGCGACCCAACGGGCAAAGCAAGAAGTCCATTCCAGGAACCCTCCATCGAAATGGCTTGAGAAAACAAAGAAGACATGCCCGACAGTAAAAACGCAAATAACAGTATGATCTTTTTCATGAGCGTGATACTCGAATCATGAGGCCGTTGCAACCTCTTAGAATTATTGAACACTGCAAATATCGCTTTTTCGCACCGATTCTCAACTCTTGACAAAACCAGCAGAAAATGCACAAAAACAATCCTTCTCTCTCGCTTGTCTCCGTATCAATCGGACAATCCTGCCGGCAAAGAGTGTTGAGGGCTATATTTAGTACCTTTGTGCTACAACGTGGTGCAACAACATAATTATCAACTCAAAAAATAAGTACTCATGAAAATTGCAGTAGTAGGTAACGGTGCCATGGGGCGTGGCATTGCTCAGTGTATTGCCCAGCACGGCATGGTAGTGGTAGTCAAGGGTCGTTCGGAAGAATCGCTTGCCAATGCAATAGGCTCTATCCGCAAAGGTCTAGACAAGATGGTTGCCAAAGGCAAGATGCAAGCCGAAGAGGTAGAAGCCATAATGGGACGCATTGTGCCGACTCGCAGCTACGATGATTTGTCCGAAATGGACATCGTAATAGAGGCTATTGCCGAAGACATGGAGGTAAAAAAAGAAGCTATACGCACTCTCTGCGGTGTACTGCGCCGGGATGCTATCATTGCAACTAACACCTCCTCCCTCAGTATTACGGATTTGGCGGCGGGAGCCGAAGCTCCCAGCAGAGTAATCGGGATGCACTTCTTCAACCCAGTACCAGTAATGAAGCTCGTAGAAGTTATCAGCGGAGAAGAGACTGCTCCCGAGACCTTGCAAGCTGTACTCGATCTTTGCGAAAAACTTGAAAAAACAGCCGTAAAGGTGAATGAAGCTCCTGGATTTGTGGTAAACCGTATCTTGATCCCCATGATCAACGAGGCAGTAGGTATTTTGGCCGATGGAGTTGCTTCTGCAGAAGAAATAGACGAAGCAATGAAACTCGGAGCCAATCACCCAATGGGGCCATTGACTTTGGGAGACTTTATCGGTCTAGACGTTTGCCTGGCTATCATGGAAGTTCTTTTCAACGAGTACGGAGATCCCAAGTATCGTCCGCATGTATTGCTGAAAAAGAAAGTTCGCGCAGGGCATTTGGGGCGTAAAAGCGGTATCGGCTTCTTCGACTATCGCAAATAAAGCTCCATTTAGAGGCAGAGTTAGATTAAAAACGGGCTGCAAATTGATGTTGCAGCCCGTTTTTTTATTTTTGCCTCTGTCATGAAGGGAACGATTAAGCCACTAATAAACTTTCTACCTCACCCCTCAACAGTCTATTCTGTAGAGGGAGTAGCTCCACAAAGACGGCAAAGAATGCTCAATCTCTCGTTGGAGATCCTGACCATATTCTTGTCCATCATTATTCTGGGAGCTATCTGCAGACCTATAGCTCTGTCTTGGGGAGAATGGATTGCCTCCACCTACAATACAATCAATCCGGCTGAGCAGATGTTAGGGTACAACCACAAAATTGCAGAGAAATGGCTATTGTCCGTGTTTGCCATACTAATAGCTCCAGCACTGGAAGAATTTGCATTCCGCTATGGTCTCAACCTCAAACCGACCCCTCTGGCTCTGTGCCTAAGCAGTAGTCTACTATACTGCGCTGTAGGGCCCTTGAGATTGACTCCTCTCTCTTTCCAACTCTCTTTTGCAATCCTTATCCTTGTATTAGGATTTTGTTTCTACTGGGGATTTAGGCGTAGTATGCCACAGATAGGGCGATACAAAGGAAGCATCGTGGTCTTGTTCAGTCTGCTTTTCGGGCTGGCTCACTTAGGCAATCTAGAAACTTTTGAATGGATTGGCCTACCTGTCTACCTGCTCTGTATTGCTCCTATATTCCTATTTGGATATTATCTGGCCTATATACGCATACGCCGCGGTATTGGTATGGCTATACTGCTGCACCTAATAAACAACATGGTGGCAATACTGCTAATGCGAGGTGCCAGCTGATCTGAGATAAGCCTTTTTGCGACAAAAGGCGGTGTGTCATTAATATGCAAACTGCTGTGTTACTTGCAACATTCGGCTTCGGTTACTTCTTCTAAGTATGCTCCCTTCAGCCTCGGTCTTAGTGCCTTGCGTTCTGCGCATTCTAACGCACCTAAATAGGGAGGGAGTGTCAAAATTCAGTTTGGAGTAAAGGATACTATCATTTGCATAGGAAAACCGCTACCAAAAAGGATAAAATCCTATTTGATAGCGGTTTTTTCTTGTATGATTAAGATGTCATTCGTGTCTTTTCGATAGTTGGAAAATCTATTTTCGGATTTTGACACAGCCCCCTCTTTGTTGCGTCTCCGCAAAAGCAACCAGGGGAGTCTTCGATAGAAAGCCGATCAACTGCGATTGGCTCGCTTACGCTCGGTCTCGTCCAGAATGATCTTACGCATACGCATGGCATGCGGTGTCACTTCTACATATTCGTCTGCCTTGATGTATTCCAAAGCATCCTCCAAACTGAACACAATGGGGGGAGCCAAGCTAACCTTGTCGTCACTTCCCGAAGCTCGCATATTGGTGAGTTTCTTGCTCTTGCAAACATTAACGACCAAGTCTCCCTCCTTGGTGTGCTCACCTACCACTTGACCAGCATAGACTTCTTCTTGAGGGCTGATAAAGAATTTACCACGACTTTGTAGATTATTGAGGGCATAAGCATAGGCTGTCCCACTCTCCAGAGCAATGATAGAGCCATTGGCACGACGATCGAGCTCCCCTTTCCAAGGTTCAAATCCGAGGAAACGATGAGCCATAACAGCCTCTCCGGCCGAAGCCGTCAATACATTATTATTCAGACCGATAATTCCACGCGAAGGGATCTTGAACTCCAAAAATACTCGTCCCTGCTTGCTATCCATCATGGTCATCTCGCCTTTTCGCTTGGTCACCATGTCGATAATACGACTGGAGTAGTCCTCAGGCAAATTGATAGTGAGCTGCTCTATCGGTTCACAGCGTTCGCCATCTATTTCTTTGATGATCACCTGTGGCTGACCAACCTGCAATTCGTAACCCTCGCGTCTCATTGTCTCGATAAGGACAGAGAGGTGCAGCACTCCTCGACCATAAACAAGCCAGGAATCGGCAGAATCGGTAGGCTCTACACGCAATGCCAAGTTCTTATCCAGCTCACGCATCAGTCGCTCGTATATATGACGGCTGGTAACGAACTTACCGTCCTTACCATAGAAAGGAGAGTTGTTAATGGTAAAGAGCATACTCATCGTAGGCTCGTCTACTGCAATGGCTTGCAAGGCTTCCGGCTGGGCCGCATCGGCTATTGTTTCGCCAATCTCAAAACCTTCCAGACCCACCACCGCACAGATATCTCCGGAAGAGACTTCTGCTGTTTCAGCTCGTCCCAATCCTTCGAAGGTATCCAGTTCCTTAATCCGCTGCTTAACCACAGTTCCGTCTCTCTTGCACAGAGCTATTTCCTGCCCACTGCGTAATGTACCTCTATGTATACGCCCGATAGCGATGCGTCCCAAATAGCTGGAATAATCAAGCGAGGTAATCAGCATTTGCGCCGGGCCTTCCAGCTGAGACGGAGGGGGTATGTGATCCACGATAGCATCCAGCAGAGGAGCGATATTATCGGTAGGCTTGTTGTAGTCGGCACTCATCCAACCCTGTTTGGCAGAGCCGTAGATTGTAGGGAAATCCAACTGATCTTCAGTGGCATCAAGGCTGAACATCAAATCAAACACCATCTCCTGCACTTCCGACGGACGACAGTTGGGCTTGTCTACCTTATTTATTACAACGATCGGTTTCAAGCCCATTTCTATGGCTTTGTGCAACACAAATCTCGTTTGTGGCATCGGCCCCTCAAAAGCATCCACCAGCAACAGACATCCGTCTGCCATATTGAGTACTCGCTCCACTTCTCCGCCAAAGTCGGAGTGCCCCGGGGTATCTATGATGTTGATCTTGCAATCTCGATAGCGAATACTCACGTTTTTGGATAGGATCGTGATACCTCGCTCGCGCTCCAAATCATTATTGTCAAGGAAAGTGCTTACTTCGGCCGCTTTGTCGTCTCGGAAAAGTTTACCGGCCAGCAGCATTTTGTCTACCAAGGTTGTTTTGCCATGGTCTACGTGGGCGATGATAGCAATGTTTCTGATGTTTTGCATAAATGTAGGGTTGCTCTATCGACTTTTTTTCTTTGCCATTTGTTGAGCTAGTTTGTCGAGCACTCCGTTGATAAAAGCATAGCTTTTGGGGGTGGAGTAACTTTTGGCCAGTTCAATATATTCGTTAATACTAATGTGGGCCGGTATTTCGTCCATCTCGGATATTTCGACCATTGCCATTTGCATGATAAGCATGTCGATATCGGCTACACGCTCGCCATCCCAATTGATAAGGTAAGACTGCAATTTTTGCCGGTAGTCTTGTCCGTTTTCTATTGTCAGAGAAATCAGATCAATAGCGAACTGCCGATCGGAAGGGTCTTTATACATAGGTGAAATACCGCTATCCGGCCCTTCATTGTCTTTCATTTTGCGTATTGTTTTCAAGACAAAGTCTTTGGCGATCTCTACCGGTACCGTATCAGCCCTAACATATCGGTAGTTTCCCTGCGCTTTCAACTCTTCAACGGCCTCATCTATTGTTTCGATATCGGGCATCTCCTCACAGCCATATTTTTCTGTGATTTGCAATGGGTTATCCCAAAAAGGAGAGTAAGCCTCAAGCTCCTCAGCCACATCCTCGTCACAAAAGATCAAATCGCGATATACCTCTGCCCAAAATGTCGTATCGGCCTCTATCGAAGGTTCGGCAGACAGATAATTGCGATAAGCATCAGAAGCCAATAGCTTATTCAGCAGACGACGCAGCAGCGAGTCGTTTGAACGCCAATTCACCACAGCCGAAGAAGCGTACTCCTGCAGTATGGGGGACTGCCTCATCCTTACAGCCAAACTATTGTTTGCTAGACGCATATCTGGATTTTTATCCTCCTTTGTAGCCAGATGCTTATGCTTGCGTGCTTCGAGCAGTTCGCAGTGCAAATCTGTCAAATCGGAGAGTAGACCAAGAAAGTGAAGATAAAATTCGTACGTCTCTTTGAGACTTAGTTCAAGTGCTTCTACTATCGCTCGGATAGGGGCCATTTCGCGGTGTTGGTATGCATAAGCTATTTGCAGAGCCCGTGTGCGAATGATGGTTCGGTTAATCATTTTTCGTCTATGCTGTATTACGTCATGCCGCAGCCACATCGCTCGGACTGCTTCTCGGCAAATCGGCACAAAGTTAAAGCAAAAGGATTAGACTTGAGCAAGATTGAGAAAAAGAACTTCCCTGAGCTTGAAGTGTTTGTGTATCTTTGTCGGAATGAATATAATTCGAGGTTATAGCAGATCTCAAACAGCTTTACACACAATCCGAATGACAAATTCCTTTTATCTCCACGTCCGACAGGTACCCCTGGCTCTTCTCTATGTCTGCACATTCGCAGTGGCTCTACTGCTGGGTAGTTGCCAAAGCAAGAACAGCAAAAAGGTCGATGACACCGGCTCTATCGATCCACAAGACAGTGTCCGCTCAACTATTCTCTTCGATGCAGACAGTGCCTACCGCTATATTGCACATCAAGTATCGTTCGGGCCACGTGTCCCAGGGACGGAAGCATGGCAAAAATGTTCGGATTGGCTACAAGCCCAATTGGAACAATCAGGAGCAAAAGTAATTCTGCAAAAAACACAAGTAAAGAGCTTTGATGGGAAAATGTTGCCCTGCCACAATATCATAGGGGTTTACAACGAGGCTGCGACCCGTCGTATTCTGTTGGCTGCTCACTGGGATTCGCGCCCCTTTGCCGATCAGGATTCCAATACTGCCAACCACAACAAACCCATATCGGGAGCTGATGACGGAGCCAGTGGAGTAGGTGTACTACTGGAGTTGGCTCGACAATGGGGATTGGTCTCCCCTGCGATAGGCATCGACATTGTTCTTTTCGATGTAGAGGACTATGGTAGCTCCAATGAGGAAAATTCGTGGTGTCTCGGATCCGACTACTGGGCAAAAAATCCACATACAAAAGACTACAAAGCCGAATATGGCATCTTACTGGACATGGTAGGAGCCAAAGAGGCCAAATTCTATTGGGAGGGATTCTCTCGCGACTATGCCCCCATGGTAGTATCCAAAATCTGGGATAAAGCCGCAAGCCTGGGATATGGCAAATACTTTGTCCACGCCAGTGGAGGCTATCTAACAGACGATCATGTACCCGTGCAAAGACACCGCAACATACGTATAGCCAACATTGTCAACTACGATCCGGGTAGAGAAAAAGGGTTTGGTCACTATTGGCATACCATGAACGACAATATGGACATAATAGATCGGCAAACCCTCGAAGCTGTGGGTAAAACAGTGAAAGCTATAATAGATGAAGAAAAACAATAATCAGGATACCAATGGATAAGAAATCGATCAACGAAGTACAAGACAAAATAGTAGAGGAATTTGGAGCCTTCGACGATTGGATGGACAAATATGCCCTCCTGATCGATCTGGGTTCCAACCTGGAAGGACTCAAAGATGAGGAGAAGAAGCCCGAAATGCTTATCGAAGGTTGTCAAAGCCGGGTATGGATCGTAGCCGAGATGCGTGATGGTCGCTTGCACTTCCGAGCTGATAGCGATGCACTTATTGTCAAAGGACTGGTAGCACTCCTATTGAGAGTATTGGACAATCGGACAGCCAAAGAAATCGCAGAAGCAGACCTTTACTTTATACAGAAAATGGGATTAAGCGAACACTTGTCCCCCACTCGTTCCAACGGTTTGTTGGCTATGCTCAAGCAAATGAAATATTATGCTGTAGCTTTCAGCCAAGCCTAATTGACATATAGATTATCTACCTCAACTTGCCCGTCTGCACAAGACGGGCTTTTTTCGTTTTATGCCCCCTTGCACAATGTGACAATCAGCTCTTCATACAACAGCCTCAATAGAGATTTTATGCGTTATACCACCATGTTTACCCCTGTTTATTTTTGCATTTATCTGTTTCTGTTTTATTCCGTTTTTCTGCTCAAATCATGGCCTTTTTAGTTGCTTTTTCTCACCTCTTTTTGATGCTGAGCGGAGTCGTTTTTTGCTAACACGGGAGAAAAAGAAAATTCTCTCCTCAGAAAAATATTATTCTCTCCTGTGTTAGCAAAATTTCATATAGGAGAGAATTTTGCCCTTTCAGAACACCGATGAATAGGGAATTTTGAGAGTCCTATAAGATTCCTACGAAGGGAAGGAATATTCATCTGTCTATGTGGCTTATTTTCCTCCATTTTTCCGCAATCCATTTTTTACAAAACATATAAACTTAAGCAATAGTCCAGTTCACTAAATCGACGGCAAATCCATCTTCTTTTAGGAGACAGCCGTACCCTACCCAACAAGTTTTTTCAGGCCAGTCATTGATTTTTCTACCAACATTCATTCCCTGACGAAAAGGAAAACGGCCCAAGGAATTACTCATCCCTTGAGCCGTCGCTTCAGCCTTATGAACAACAAGGATGTTGTTGCCTATGTCAATCCGGTGTAGAAAGCCCCAGATCCTCCCGAGAGAAAAATCTCCAAACAAATTGGAAGGGAGGGATAATAGTCCGATAGGGGACATTGACTCACCTCTTGATGATAACACGCACCTCCTTACCGATACGCAAGATGTACTCTCCAGCTGGGAAATCGACAAGATATACTCGAGCCTCTCCATCAAGATTTGTCCGTCCGGAGTAAATGGCAGCTCCTGTCGGGCTTATCAACTGAATAAGCGTATTCGGAGCAGCTCCCTCAATGGTAACATCACTTCCCGTCGGATTGGGATAGCAACGCAATCTTCCTTCGGACAAAGAATTCACAGAGCGAGTATTCTTATTCTCTCCCCCTACATAAAGCTGCGCATCCTGCTCACCTCCGTTATAGTTATAGACCTGCCATCCTTTGGCTTTGGCTCTGGCAACCTGTTCGGACAGACACTCGTTGCCTTCGTTCGGGAACGACTCGTCTACCACAATCAACTGAGCCTGATCCTCGGCAGTCCGAACAGGAAGGCTGCTGATAAGCCGATCCATGTCATTGCCGGCAATTTGATTGCGACACACATTCACGAAACGGAGCTTCGGACAATTTGTAAAGTCCAGTTGGGAAAGTTTGTTACCTTCGCAACTAAGCTTCGTAAGCAACTGATTACCACTCAAATCCAAACGATCCAAGTCGTTCTGTGCACAATTCAAATCAATCAAAAGTCTGGCATGGGTAACATTCAGGCTATTGGCCTGAACAGAGGGGCAAGCAAACTTTTCGATCATAGCACTGATGCGTATGACATTCTCCTCGGCATCGATAATCATTTGGTCATAATGGACTTCCCTAATCTTTCCACCCTGCACTTCTGGCATAACGGTAGCCATATTCTGCCCAATCGTGAGGTTGAGAGGGCCGGTAAATGCACGACCGATCTCGATGTAATCTTCATAGGGTTGTGCTTCCTGGAAAACAACTCGCACCTCTGTATCTTCGTTCACAGCAAAGGAGCAGATACGGGTAATATTTTCATTTCCGGCATACACAGCAGATAACCGGTATCCCAAGGCAGGTTTACACTTAACCTTCAATTGTGTTTGGGCAGGTACTCTGGTCAAATCCTCCGCGCCCTCTATGAAGACCTCCCCCTTACCTTCTATCGGAAGCAGGGAAACAGAATAAATTCCGGCAAGTTTGAAAGTAGCCTCCACTCTCGTTGGCTCGGAAATATAGAAAACAGGATACCTCTTGATATCCTTTCCGTTGGCTGTCAACTCCGACAATTCGTACCCCTGCTCAGCTTCGGTATGCACCACAACCGCATCGTCTTTTTGAATCCTTGAAGGATCCGGGTTGTCTATCCAAACACGTCCATGCTCGGTAGGTGCAATCGTCACAGGGAAGTAAATAGGGTCATTGCCTGCATAGGGGACTCCATCTCCATTGTTTTCACCAGCCAAATAGTCTTTCACAATCCAACCCAAACTCCGGGCAAGAACAACATCATTCTTGAAGCAAGTATTTTCTTTATCCGGAAGAGGGGACAGACTGTTTACAGCTAAGAGCACACCCGGAGTAGAGCGAGCAGGCAAATGCCTAATCAGGTTAGTCATAAAGTCGCCCCTAATCCAATTCTCATAGCAGTCTATACGCTGTAAGTTCGGGCTGTTCACAATCTCAAGCTCCAACAAATAATTTCGTTGGCAAAAGAGATGGGTAAGAGCTGACTGATTGACGATTACCAATGATTTGAGTTGATTGCCAGAACAGTCTATACGTATCAATTTGTCGCCCCCGATGGCCTCAAGAGTGGATAAATTGTTGCCTTTGCAGTCCAAAGCCGTAATATCGCCTCGAATAACGACCTTGTCTTCTGTAAGGGTATAAGTTCTCCGTCCCGTGTACGGAGCATCTTCCAGCACACCTTCCACAACAAATTCGCCCTCGGTACCTGAAATATCAAGGACAATCTGCTCTCCAGCAGCACGATGGAAGGTCATCTTAATTGTCTTATCCTCTGTCATGGGCAAATCATCGGGATACTCATCAGAGATACTCCGAATCTCTTCGTTGCCTGCCAGACCGGCGTAGTCCTCTGCATGAGCCCGAGTGGGGATGAGCAACGCACCTCCCAGCAGCTGCCCCAGACACAGAAGCAACATAAGGTACAAAGTGGAACGACCGAGCACGCCCTTGGGCTGAGGGCGAAGGTTCTTAAATTGGTTGTAAAGTTCCATAGCTTTTCTCTTCCTGTCAATTTGGTCGAGGATTCTCTTTTCTTAACGCAAGTATCAATATCCGAGAGGAGGAATCCCTTACCCTCTCAAGGGATAAAGATGCAGGATAGGTGCAAAAACGACACCTCCCTCGCAGTGAAGATATCGAATTAAGTCGAATATACAAGAATACATTCCGAAAACATCCTTTCTTTTGACTGAAAGCTTTATTGCTTTTGTGGAAAAATCAAATCAAGCTCCGAAGCCTTCATTTGCGAAAGAAGAGAGGAGAGAGAGGAAAGAACTGAACCACTGCGAACAATATCAAAACTCTCTATCCGAATTGAAACCTGTTGCATGGTCTTAAGACAAGGGGAGATAGAAGTCTATAGAAATGGTTGATCAAGCCTGATTGGGACTGTTGCCCCACATGTTCTCCGGTTGGAGATAACAATGTAGCAATCCTTATTTTGCAATAGATCTTTCATAAGCAAGGATAGATTGCTTAATATCTGTGCCATAGTAATACCCTCCTATCGACCCATCGCTACGCACAACTCTATGGCATGGGACAATCGGAGCAAGAGGATTTCGCCCTATGGCAGAAGCGACAGCTCGCACCGCCCGAGGCCGTCCAATAAACTCAGCAATGGCTGAGTAACTGCAACAACAACCAATCGGGATACGACAGAGAGCCGACCAAACCTGTTGCTCCAAAAGGCTGGCTGTGCTCATCGGTTCGAATAGCGGAACAATTTTCTTCGGCTGGGTCAACCTCTCGTTTCTCTCCTTGTCTCCATAATAAAAAAGCCCCATTGTCTCTTGCGGAAAATCCGCGAGAGACAATGGGGTACCCTCGACATCATCCTTCACTGACAAAGATGGACCAAGTAGTTTTATACCGCTGATAAGAATATGTTCCAGACTCTGTTTCTCTCCTCTCTCCAAACTATAGACCTGCCAATCAAAACCTGCATACCTCAATACACCGGCCGGGAATTCACCCGGTTTCTCTACCCCTCTTTCCGAGTTTCGGAATACAATATGACAAATCGGAGGGCAGGTGGCCAAATCTTTTGCAGACAGCAAAGTCACGGATCGCATCCGAGATTATTTGTTCCCGGCCGACACTCCTCGAGAAGCACGTCCATGGCTGGTTGTTGTGTTATCTACCGTTACCCCCTTCAGCTCGGCCAACTCTTCAAGAGGAGTCTCTCGATGCTCAAGGAATAGTTGATGGTTATCTGCACACAACACAGTCTGTATTCTTGAGAGCAAAACCTTCTGCCCCTCTTTGAGAGAAGAGGTCAAGAGAGCTGCGCTCTTTTTCAGTGGAGCAAAGATCTTAAATATCTCCTGTCGTCCTTCTTCCGTAATACTCACATCCATAGAACGGCGATCGGTACGGCTGGCTTGCTGAGACACCAGACCTTTCTTTATTAAACGCTGTATTACCTCTGCTCCAGATGTCTTCTCCATTGCATTAGCATTATTCAGCTCCGTCTTAGTCATCACCCCTCCCGTGAGCAAGGTGGCTAGATAAGTATATTCCTCCAAAGTTTGCAATTTGCTGTCCTGCATGGCTCGTTTCACATAGGAGCGAGAATATCTATATATCAGGGCAAAATCTCTCGCTATGTTTATGTCCAACCGATCGGGCTGTTCCGGAGCCTTGTCTCCTGCAATAGAACGAGTACGCACAGAGAGGAAAGCTGCAAAAGAAGAGGGAGTGAGGCAGTCTCCAAGGCCCATTACATCGGCATACTCTTCTATCTCGTCTATCAAGTATTTGAGTAGTTCTGTCTTGTTCATTTTGTCTAAACTTTAGTTAAGGGGCAATTCTACCAATAGACCATTTCCCATCGGCCTGCAGCTCATACAAAAAACGATCATGCAACCGGCTCTCTCTCCCCTGCCAAAACTCGATGCGTACCGGCTTAACAGCAAAACCTCCCCAATGATCGGGTCTCGGCACCTCTCGGCCAACATATTTAAGAGACTCCTTGGCAAACTGGGCTACAATAAAACTCCGCCCCGGTATAGGGCGACTTTGGGGTGAAATTCGAGCTCCTATCCTACTTTTGTATGGGCGCTGCCTAAAGTAAGCATCGCTCAATTCCGGTTCTAAATGACGTACGGTGCCTTCCACATGGATCTGCCGCTCCAGCTCGTGCCACAGAAAAGTGAGAGAAACATGAGGATTAGCCGCCATTTGTCGTCCCTTGCGACTCTCATAGTTGCTATAAAAAATAAACTCTCCGTTAATAAACTCTTTGAGCAACACTGTGCGTGCACTCGGATGTCCATCCAAAGTCGATGTGCAAACGATCACAGCAGTAGGCTCATAGGTACGCGCATCGAGAGCATCTTGCAACCACGCAATAACTTTCTCAAACGGATCTTCCGGCATCTGAGAGCGAGTTAGCTGTTGACTCTTATACTCACGGCGAATATCTTCAAAGTGTAACTCTTTCATCGTATTACCTAAATATCGATCGCAAAGGCAAAGTTACAAGTTATTCTTAATGTAGCACGATTTATCTAAAGAAAAGAGAATAAAAGACCGATCTTGCCAATTATAAACCCTCATTACAGCACATCCGATATGTTTTCCAAAGTCTTTTCTGGCAAAGAAATAGCACAAAACAGCCAGAAGTGTGGAGTTTCTCTCACCACACCTACCCCAAAAACTTCCCCAACAGTTGACTTCGGAGAGGATAATAAAGAATGAAGGAATTAGAAACTTACCTCCTGCTCTCTGATATTGGTAGCATTGACTGTCATCTTCATTCCCACAAAAGATCCTTCATCCAATCGCGAAGCATTGCCAGCCAAATTGGGAACCACAGCCATACCCGGGCCGGATATTTTATTGACTTTGATACGGTATTCGTTGTTTCGCACAATCCCATAGCGACCATAAGATCTCTTACCGGGAGCCTGTTCATCCCCGAAATGACGAATATAAACAAGGTAGTAGTTGGCCGCCTTGTGGTAATAGCGGATACCCTCCTGCTCAAATGCACGTGTATAATCGAATTCTCTTGAGGCACGTACCTTACGGATAGCCTCTGCCAGACCGGGAACCGGAATGGATTTGCCCTTCTCGACTTTCTCTACATAAGACTTGAACTCTGACAATAACATACAACGGGAACCAAAGCCTACCCAACTATAATCTCCTCCGGGAGTAAAAGACAACGAAGCGGGAAGATAGTGGTAGCGAATGAGGGCAAACGGTGTACCTCCTCTAAAGTAAGCATCCGGTTTCATCGTACTTTCTCTGCTATAAGCCAAGAGAGAGAGGTCGAAACGCTTACTCAAATCGGGCTGAACATCCGGGGCATACAAACCCTTGACCATTGATTCAGTAGAGATAAACCCAAAACTATCGGACAAAGGGGCTCCTTCCATGCTGCCATCATCAAAGCCGGGGCAGCGAGCATAGCGACGCTGCGGATCGGATTGGTCTCCTGCCTCCTCTTTTGTTTCTCCTCCATCCAGCTTGTCCGGCATACGCATAGGATAAATTTTCTTGTACAAACCGGAAATCATATAGCAAGATCTGTATTCCGAACCATCCTCCTTTATGCTACCACCTTCTATCTGAGGTTTTCCATAAACAACAACTCTAGCCAATACTGGCTCAAGTCTGATATTCACAGTCTGCTCACCGGTTCCTTCTCTTGTCTGAACAAACTGCTCCGGCAAGACCTCTACCGGCCCCTGATCGTTGAGCATAGGGATAGCCAGCAAACGAGAAATATCTTTCTTGTCCGTATATGCCAACTTATCAACCGTGACACCGGACATAGGCTCTGATGTCAAAGCACTCAGAGGACTACCAAGAGTCAGCATTGCCTCATACTTAGGCACCGGATTGGCTATTGCCACCACCTTGTATCTACCTTTCGGGATAGCTACAGTCACAGAGGGTAATTCGGCTGGGGACAGCTCCTTAAGAAACTCCAACTTGCCTGTATTGGCATCGAAAAAAGCAATGCTCAAAGACAAAATTTTCTGCATAGGATCCTCTGGATCTGAACGGAGCGGAGAAAGATTCGACCCTATTTCCAAATGGAGATAACTCTCATCCTCATAGAAAAAATCGCTTGGCACATCCTTACTGCACCCCATGGCCAGAACAAAGACAACCGGCAAAAGCCAAATACGAAACAAAGACAGTCTCATTTTACAAGATGATAAATAGAAAAAAAATAAAAGGACGGAATATCCATAAAGACACTCCGCCCTTTTCCTCGTTTATTTATTTACAGATTTACAAAAACGCTTGCGATACTCTTCCTCCAGCCAAGGCCTAAACTTGGGATGAGCAATAGAAATCAAAAGCTCAGCTCGCTCGCGTAGACTCCGACCTCTCAGACGTACAGCACCATATTCGGTAGCTACATAATCTATCTCCATCCGCCCACTGGTGACAGTAGCACCCTCTTTCAGTATAGGGACGATACGTGACTGCTCTCCTGCTTTAGCCGTGGAAGGGAAAGCCATAATGGAGATACCTCCTTTTGAGTACCTGGCTCCACGAAGGAAATCAACCTGCCCACCAGTACCACTAAACTGTTCATACCCGATTGACTCCGATGCAGCCTGCCCTGTCAAATCCATTTCTATACAAGAATTGATAGAAACCAGGCGATCATTCTTGGCTATCACATAGGGGTTATTGACATAATTCACCGGATAACACTCGATCATGTCATTATGGTCAACAAAACGATACAGCTCTTCACTTCCCATGATAATTGAAGTGACAACCTTCCCCGGATGAAGTGTTTTTGCCTTGCCATTGATCAAACCCGAACGAATGGCATGCATCACTCCATCGGTAAACATCTCGGTATGTATGCCGATATCTTTTTTCCCATCCAAACTGCTCAACACTGCATCGGGAATTCCTCCAATACCTAACTGCAGAGTTGCCCCATCCTGAATCAACTCGGCACAATGCTTGCCTATTTGCATCTCTATTTCCCCTACCGGAGGATTGATTACCTCTACTACAGGCTGATCGATAGGGATCATATAGTCTATCTCCTCCAAGGAGATTAAGTTGTCCCCCCCTATATACGGCATCTGAGGATTGATCTCTGCTACCACGACTTTGGCAGCCATGGCTGCGGGCTTGGTATAGTCGGCAGATACCCCAAAGGAACAACGACCTTCGGCATCGGGTTCCGAAACTTGTACGACAGCAACATCCACAGGATAAAAGCCCTGAGAGAAAAGCTCGGGTACTTCGTGAAAATGACAAGGAACAAAGTCCACTCGACGATCCCGGTAGGCAGAACGGGAGTTACCCTCCAAGAAGTTGAGAAAGCCCCTCACATGTCCCTCCATTTCAGGCATCAAATGCCAAGCCTTTCCGAAATAAAGCATGTGAAAAACGGTTATATCCCGCAGGCTCTCGCGATTGCGAAACATCGCCTCTGCAAAGTGCTGTGGAGCAGCAGCAGCATGGCCGAATACGACACGTGCTCCTGGTTGAAGACTACGAACAACAGCTTCGTCAGTGGATACGATACGATCCTTATACTTCTCTTGCCAATTCATTTTTTATTTACTCGTTTATTGTTCTAATATATCTAATCATGATGATAAGGCTCCCCCCGAAGAATGGTAAAAGCCCTGTATAGTTGCTCTACGACAAAAAGACGTACCATTTGGTGGGAAAAGGTGAGTCGGCTCAATGACAACTGCATATCCGCCCTCCGATACAAATCAGCAGAAAATCCATAAGGTCCACCAATGATGTAAACGATACGCTTAGTGCTGTTCAGCATATGTTGCTCAAGGGAGGAGGCCCACTCTCGACTCGAAAGGGCCTTACCTCGCTCATCCAGCAAGACAACATGATCTCCAGGATGGAGCCGTTTCAGGATTTCCTCTCCTTCCTGCTGCTTCTGTACCTCTACTCCTCGGGACTTAGCAAGTTTCACATCCGGTATCACTTGCAATTCAAAAGGGATATAATGACGTAAACGGCTTGTATAACAGGAGATAAGGGTATCCAACTCTCCCTGGTCTGTTTTCCCGACCACTATAAGAACAATCTGCATTGCTATCGAAGAACTTCCCGAAGCATTCCAAAATTACAAGAAGAGACTATCGTATGAACTCCCCCTAAAGACACCTGCACAGATCTCGCCAAATCTTTCGGAATACAATAGCTGTAAGGTCTTGAGACAAGAAGTAAAGGGAGCGTACCTTAGTATACGCCCCAATTAAAATGTCTGAAATAACACAGCGAGGGCTGTATTACACAATGACCTCACATGAGAGAGTTTTGACACAAGGCAAAGTCTCAATACAAAACAACAAGCTGTAATATCGACACCAACCTTGGTATATCAGTCAGAGGGAGCCTTGGAGAGGCTGTTAAAAGGGCAAATCACTCCCCATATCCGAAGAATCCGGAAGAGAAGTGGGTGATTGTACTTGCTCGGCACCGGCTATCTGCGTAGCAGGGCTTGGCATGGGAGCTGCATAGCCGGCAACAGGGGCTGCAGCATAAGGTTGTTCATTAGAAATCCCTCGGTCTACTCGCCAAGCTCTCACATCTGTATACCAACGGCCATTGTACTCACGACTCTCTATATCTACTTGTACTGTGATCAATTCACCCATCTGTATATTGAACTGCTTGATACGGTCGCCCCAAAGGTTGAAACAAATCTTCTTGGGATATTCGCTATCCACAGTCTCTATCACATACTCTTGCTTGCTCCATTCCTTTCCCGAGGCTTGTCCCTTACCGGACATCAAAGGAAGCACAGCTATCACTTTTCCCTTTATTTCCATCTCAATTCCTGTATTTCTTTTTAAGTAAGTGGTTAATTATCGTGCTGTGAAGCCTATTATCTGCCGAACCTCCCGAAGGGTAGCAGCAGCACTCTCTCTGGCTTTCTCAGCTCCCATCCTCACAACCCTATCCAGATAAGCCGTATCGGCCGCTATGTCCACTATCCGCTCTCGGATAGGAGCGCAGTAGGTATTGATGTCGGCGGAGAGCTGCTTTTTCATATCTCCATAACGGATCTCACAATTGTTGTAAGCCGCATCGAAATACTTGTAGACTTCTTCCGAAGAAACCAATTCCATCAGTTTGAAAAGATTGGCAATTGGCTCGGGTTTAGCACTATTTGGCTCGGTAGGCCCAGAATCAGTCACCGCTTTCATCACTTTCTTGTGTATTTCTTTCTCTGTATCAGAGAGATAAATAGCGTTCCCTTCACTCTTACCCATTTTGCCACTACCATCCAAGCCCGGTACCTTGACCGCTTCACGCCCTAAACTGAAAGAAGCCGGCTCAGGAAAAAAATCCACCCCATAGATTGTATTAAATCTACGAGCAAACTTCCGAGCCATCTCCATATTCTGTTCCTGATCCTTTCCTACTGGCACTTTCTCCGCACGATGTATCAAAATATCCGCTGCCATAAGCGTAGGATAAGTCAGCAAACCTGCATTGACATTTTCAGGCTGCTTACGAGCTTTTTCCTTGAAAGTAGTCGTGCGCTCCAGCTCTCCCAAATAGGCATTCATATTCAAGTAGAGATAAAGCTCCAAGACTTCCGGCACATCGCTCTGAACATAAATGGTAGACTTCTCAGGATCTATACCAACGGCCAAATACTCCGCTAATATGGAACGAACATTACGAACTATATTTTCCGGACGAGGATGAGTTGTGAGTGAATGCCAATCTGCAATGAAAAACTTACAATCATAGCTCTGCTGCATTTCCAAAAAAGATCGCAAAGCCCCAAAATAATTACCTAAATGGAGATTACCTGTCGGCCGAATCCCACTTACCACTATCCCCATATATCTCTGAACTATTTCGTTACAAAACTGATATAAATGCCTCTCCAAACAAGAAAGGCCGTTGAGCCGGACAATATCTACTACAATGGCAGAACAAAAGGCCGAGCAGACAAATCCACAGCTCCGCAAAAGTACAAATTAAAGGAGACAAGAGGACAAAGAATCAAAGCAATAAACGGAGTAGAGCAATAAAGATCAGCATGTAATAGAAAGAGAGGGTTAGAAGTTGGGGTATATAGCGGGAGGAATAGATAAGGAAATAGTTAGAGCAATTGTTTGTAGTAGCATTCAGGCTGTGTTTTCTCTACCTCTTGCTTTCCTTCGCTCTTGAGGAAAGAAGAGAAGCAAGAGAAAGAGGTTAGAGAGGAAAGAGAGAGGAAAGAGAGAGAATAAAACAGCGGGAACAGCGCGGGCGCGGTCTAAAAAAGAATAGCGGGTAACAAGTCTTACAACTCATCACCCGCTATCTAAAAAAAAACGGCAGCTACCTACTCTCCCACTATACGCAGTACCATCGGCGTGGTTGGGCTTAACTTCTCTGTTCGGAATGGGAAGAGGTGGATCCCCAACGCTAAAAC
>NZ_FUXH01000002.1 GCF_900167225.1 Porphyromonas crevioricanis | reverse complement strand
CAATGCAAGGCGGAGGCCTGCGCTACTACCAAGGAGGAGGAATATCCCATGCCCCCAGCGGAGCTGCCCCTCGCGATGCTATCGTGGATGAATCAACAGCCTTTACGGATCATCCTCTGACAAAGGGGCGGCTATGGTATATAAGACACGAGATAGGGGGATGTGGCAGTAATGGGCAATTTCGGACAGATATCTATCACCTCACTGGGCAAGTCATAGAGCAGGAAGGTAAACAATACCATGTAATAGAGAGATACTTCTCCCTCGATGGCCCCGACACTCCACACAAAAACTTTTTCTACCTCCGTTATGATGCAGAGCAGGGTACAGAATATTTTTCTGGAAGAAGTACGGATGGCAAACCGGGTTACGGAGAAAGGCCTCTCTACGACTACAAAAAGATAGCTGGATGGTCTTTTCTAAAATCCCAACGGAAAGGGGGTCTACCTCTGAGTGGAACATCTCTTCCTTTCCAAAACGAGTCTGGAAAAGACAGTAAGGGCAGACGTGTGTACAAGTATACCCATTCTAAATATGAGTCCTCTTTTTCCTGGATCGAAGGTGTCGGCTGGGACCAAGGCTTCTGGCCGTATGCTATCGGCCTTAGCGGTGGCGGTCCCGACCTGCTGATCTATGCAGAGGATCAGGAGGGGCGGACTTACGGAGAGAAGAAGTTTATCAATACGGGCATTGACAATCCGGCATCACCCGATAGAGATGTCGCTCCATACAGCATCTGGCACAACGGATCGACCCTTTATGCACAAACCTCATCGCTTGCGGGCTTTAGCAAACAAAGGATCACCCTCTACAACGCAGCCGGAGAAATACTGCGGAGCTATGATCTCGACAACAATGAGCAACAAGTATCCATCGCCTCTTCGCTCGAAAGTGGGGTATATTTCTGGCAACTCTCCGGAGAAATGCAAAAATCATGGAGCGGAAAACTGATCGTTCCATAATCACAAGAGATGTCAGAGCAGAATAGAAATAGAGAGGGGGTTACCATTTGGTAGCTCCCTCTCTGTTTTCTCATCCCTTGTCGGAGAAACGTTGTGTAGCAAGATTGTTTGAACAGACTTTTTGTCGGACTCTTCGATATGCAGTCATCATGATAGTATTGAGACTGACAAAAGAGGTCAATAATCGGCACAGTAAAAGAAAAGAAGATTGTACTTTTGAGTTGTCAATAGCTGAGAGACTTACCATCCATGCTTAGCGTAAAAAGAGTTAACAATGAAATCCGATAAAAAAACAGACAAACTGAAGGAGAAACAATCTGTTCTCTTTCTTAAAAAAGGCATGCGCAAGAACACATTAGCCGCATTTATATATGCACTCGTAACGGCTATGGTAGGGATGTTTATCATGAGTTCTTTGTATGACGTTGAAATAAACTTTATTTATGGACTTATCCTCGCAGGCTGGTTGTTCTTAATTGATTTTCTCTTTTTGCTTATCAAATCATCCCTCAAGAAACGGGCCTCAAAGACTACAAAAATTTAGTCGGATTAGGTTTTACCTCGGCAGCTTTTAGTTGCTCATTGCAATAAGTTCATTCGGCTCGATGTTCACTGAGAGACTGTCACACAACATGGCTCTCATCGCATTACTTTCGACATTCGGGCTATTGTAGCAAAACAAAGAGGCTGTGTCAAAATCGGATTTTGACACAGCCTCTTTGTTTTTCAAGAAGTCTCTCCCTCTAACCTTATGGGGGGGGGGGGAGAAAAAGTTTTAGTGATGTCTTTTGCCCTTATATGCCGCATAAGAGAGATAAACGACCAGCAAAAGGAAAGTCACAAGAATTACGATCACTTCCGTCTTGTGTCCCAAAGGATCGGTCCATATCTCATTGAAAAGATTGAGTCTGCCCATAATCTCTATCGGGGTCCAAAAGACAATTACAGTGGCAATAGCCATGCGTATATTGGCTCCCCAGGAAGACAGCCGAAGCTGTTTGCGGAAGATAAAAACAGAGCCGACCAGACAAATCAAGCCTATTAGCAGTGTCACAGGGTGACGTTCTCCCAAGAAATTAGTGTCATAGCAGAACATCAGGAGCAGATAGCTCGACCATAACATCATATTTAACTCCATGAAAGTAATGATAGCCGTATGTCGAGTCATCGGCCGGGCTACGATCATATTCTTTCGATTTCGGAAAACAGCCCGTTGTATCCAGTTGAAAAAGTTACAAGCACTCTTAGCACTAAAAATATACAGAAGCATAAACATTACCCAAAACCCAAAAGAAGAGGGCATGATCAGGTATTCGGGTTTGGTGACAATCTCTCCATTGACAATCTCTGGCATCACTCCGTAGCGGTGTGCATAGTAGACAAAGACAAACTCTACCCAGCCAGTCCAGAAAAGCAATCCACCAAAAAATCCCCAAAGAGTTTGCTTGGTATCGCCTTTGGCGAAAACGCCTGCAATCACCATGACAACACCTACTGCTCCCATAAAGAAAGCCGAGTAGTGCAGCATGGATTTGTCGGTGATCAGATGCTCCATAAGGATCATCAACACATGCCCCAGGGGCATGGTGAGCAGAACAACCAGAAAAGAGACTATGGCTTTGAGCCAATGCTTATTGGGCGGGCGGGCTGCCACGGAAGAAGTTGGATGATTATTTTCCATTGGTAAATTCGATTATAGGTAATACTTTGCTTTGAGTTCGGCCACCAGGGGATCGGTGATATAGTCGTCGTAGTCCATCATCTTGTCAATAATGCCTCGTGGCGTAAGCTCGATAATTCTGTTGGATACGGTTTGGATAAACTCGTGGTCGTGGCTGGAAAAGAGGATATTCCCCTTGAATGTCTTGAGGGTATTGTTAAAAGCCTGTATACTCTCCAAGTCCAAGTGATTGGTAGGGGTATCCAGCACCAGGCAGTTGGCATTCTTGAGCATCATCTTGGAAATCATACAACGCATCTTCTCCCCTCCGCTCAAGACACTTGCTTTCTTCTGTATTTCTTCTCCACTAAAAAGCATCCGCCCCAAGAATCCTTTCAGATCGACTTCGTTGATCCCTTCGGCGAACTGGCTAAGCCATTCCACCAAATTCAAATCAGTATTAAAGTACTCCGAGTTGTCCAGAGGCAAGTAAGCCGA
This sequence comes from Porphyromonas crevioricanis, assembly GCF_900167225.1. Classification (GTDB taxonomy): domain Bacteria; phylum Bacteroidota; class Bacteroidia; order Bacteroidales; family Porphyromonadaceae; genus Porphyromonas; species Porphyromonas crevioricanis. The sequence continues at coordinate 238,396 of NZ_FUXH01000002.1, read as the reverse complement.
AGTGATCGTTTGCCCCCATTCATAAGAGCCTTTCTCTGCTTTCTGTTTGCCGTTGATGATTTGGAAAAGAGCTGTCATAGCTCTGGGGTCACGGCTGACAAACACGATCTTATCGTTCCGCTCCACGTTGAAATTCAGATCCGTGAAAAGCAACTGTCCATCATCGGCCCTTGCTTCGAGACCTTTCACCTCCAAAACCTTGTTGCCCGGCTCTCGCTCCGGATTGAACAAAATACCCGGATAACGGCGTGAAGACGGAGAAATCTCATCTATATTGAGCTTCTCGAGCATCTTTTTGCGACTCGTTGTCTGCTTACTCTTGGCTACGTTGGCACTAAAGCGACGGATAAACTCTTCCAATTCCTTGCGCTTCTCCTCTACTTTCTTGTTCTGCTGCTGTTGCTGACGCAGAGCCAACTGACTGGACTCGTACCAGAAGCTATAGTTTCCGGCAAACTGCTGCACCTTGCCGAAGTCGATGTCCACCGTATGCGTGCATACCGAGTCGAGGAAGTGACGGTCGTGGCTCACCACGAGTACGGTGGTCTCGCAGTTGGCCAGATAGTTCTCCAGCCAGCTCACAGTCTCCAAATCGAGGTCATTGGTAGGCTCGTCGAGCAAGAGATTGTCGGGCTTACCATAGAGTGCACGCGCCAGCAAAACACGGACTTTTTGCTTACCGCTCAGCTCACTCATCATCTTGTAGTGCAGATCTTCCTTGATACCCAGACCACTGAGCAACATCGCAGCATCGCTTTCGGCATTCCAACCCTCCATTTCGGCAAACTGCTCCTCCAATTCGGCCACACGGTTGCCATCTTCATCGTTGAAATCGGGCTTGGCATAGAGAGCGTTTTTCTCTTCCATGATTTGCCAAAGGATCGTATGCCCCATCATAACTGTATCAAGGACGGTATATGCGTCAAAGGCAAAGTGATCCTGACTAAGCACCGAAAGACGCTCTCCGGGGCCCAGCGATATTTGCCCGCGAGTGGGATCCAACTCTCCGCTAATAATCTTGAGCATCGTGGACTTCCCTGCCCCATTAGCCCCTATGACACCATAGCAGTTACCGGGTAAAAACTTCAGATTGACATCTTGGAAAAGAACTCGTTTGCCAAACTGCATGGCCAAGTCTACGACTGTAATCATAATTGCTACTTTCTTTATTTACACACCGAAATCTTGGTACAGACTCTCGGATTTATTTGATTTACTTGCGTTTGTACTTTTCTTAAAATCGACTGCAAAGGTACGGCTTTTAGGCTGTTGCCTCCTATATCCTCATGGGAATGAACTACAAAATGAGGCATAGTTGCTCGAAAGAGCTTCTCGAGAGGAAAGACCCTTTGCAAAAGGAGAGCAAAACTTCTCCGGTTTCCATCCCCCAAGCGTGGTACATATACCGGAGACTGTTGCATAACACGGCATTCGCTGTGTTATTTTCGTAGCTTCGTGCCCTGTAAACGACTTTGCAATACGACTTTTGTCGATAATGAACCTTCACCAACCGAAACGCTCTCTGGCTTTTCTGCGCCGGATCAAAGACTTCAGTCTGCCTATAGCAATTGCCGTGGGCATCATATTTTGGAAATATCTCTACCCATTGGAGGCCGTCATTCCATACATGATCGGCGGTATGCTTTTCTTCACTTTCCTCAAGCTCTCTCCCCGTGGCATACGTCTCTTACCGGTGCATTGGCTTCTGGCTCTTTTGCAATTATCGCTTGGTATCCTGTCGTTTTACCTCCTCACAATATTCGTTGGTAACGGACAAACACCGTGGGGAGATCTGTCTGCACAAGGCACTATGATCTGTTTCGTAGCCCCGGCTGCCACAGCCTCCGCAGTGATCATCTCCATGATGGGAGGGAACATAGGAGTGGGAGCTTCCTATGTACTTCTCACCAATACTACAATCGCTTTCGTTGCTCCTCTGCTTTTCTCTCTTCTCGTAGGAGGAGAAGTCCCCTTTTGGCAATCCGTATGGCAGATTTTCTCCGGAGTGTCTCCTCTGGTCTTCTCTCCTCTTGCTCTGGCTTGGCTACTGAGATACGGATGTCCTCGAGTACACCGAAGTCTGTCTTCTATCCCACAGGTCGCTTTTTGGTTGTGGGTCATTTCACTGGCTATCATATTGGCACATACGGTCAAGTTCATTGTGGATAAAAATTGCCCGGCAGACCTTCTCCTCATCCTCTCCGGCTGTGGCCTCGCAGCTTGCATCATACAGTTTGCTTTGGGGAAATGGATCGGAGCAAAAACTCGACAGGCCGATTCGATCACTATCGGGCAATCTCTGGGACAGAAAAACACGACTTTGGCGATATGGATGGCACAGATGTACCTCAACCCGATCAGCTCCATAGCCCCCGCCAGCTATATTATTTGGCAAAACAGCTTCAACTCTTTTCAACTTTGGCTCAAAAGCAGAAAAGATGCACAACAGACAACAACCCAGCAGTAAACATACTTGTTGAGGTAATACAGATACAAAAGCAAAAAATAGATGAGATGAAACTTACAGATGAGTGGTTCAGTGTTTTGAGTGCGGACGAGCATGGGCAATCGGTCTTTGTCAATGGCCGATTGAGGCTTGACGAGTTTCGTCTCAGCAAAAAGTTCAAAATACGAATAGAGTTGCGTCTGCCCTACGAAGCAGACTGCACCGGTATGCCCACAGTATCGGCCATGAAGCTGATAGAGCAAATAGAGCAACCTCTGCGGAAAATAATGGAAGCCGACAAACTTGCAATCCTCACCGGTAACCATATAGGCGGAGGTAAAAAGTATTGGGTCTTCTACACACGTACCGAACGTGTATTTCAAGAGCGACTGAACGAAGCCCTCGCCCCATTTGATCTCCTCCCACTGGAGATCGAATGCGGTATGGATGCCGATTGGGAAGAATATACCGATATGATGGAGCTCTACTCTGCAGAAGAGGATGAGAGTGAAACAGACTAAGCCCTAAGCATTGACAGTCCGTCTCTCTTTTTCGAGACTGTTTCTGTCTGGTGCAGGAAGCGTTTTTGAGGTACCTTTACCGAGCAGTTGAGTAGATAGCCCCACTCGCAGACCTACACAACTTTCGGTTCTCCGATCCGGGATTAGGCTGTCTGTTTACACCTTACCCGAAAAGGATCGGCAAACAGGTCTCGGCTGCTTTTAAGGAAAATATACAAGGATGAAAGAAGCAAGAACAGGAGATAGAGTCCGCTTTCTCAATGCCCAAGGAGGCGGGATAGTAAGGCGAATTGTAGGGAAGGTTGCCTACGTAGAAGACACGGACGGCTTTGAGATCCCTACCCCTCTCAAGGAATGTGTGGTCGTAGACGAAAAGGACAGTTTCATGCCGTCCTACAAGCCTCCGAAAACTTCCGAGGTAAGCACTGCTCCGAATGGCAAAATGTCTCCCGATACCAAGCCTGCCCAGAAGGAAGAAATCGACACTCTTGTAAGACCGCAACTGCGTACAATAGCTCCAATAAGGCGTAACGATAAACTAAACGTCCTGTTGGCCTTCGTCCCCATGGATGAGAAACAATTAGGACAAAAGCCCTATGAGCTATATCTCATCAATGACAGCAACTACACACTCTCTTTCCTCTACTCTCTGTCGGAAGGCTCAGGACATCGCCTGAGAGCTGCCGGCACGATAGAGCCTAATATGCAGATCTTTGTCGAAGAGATAGCCCCATCCGAAGTGAATGAATTGGAACGGATAAGGCTCCAGCTACTAGCCTATAAAGTCAATAGCGGCTTTGAACCCAAGCCGGCTCTTTCGGTCGAATTGCGCATAGATGGGAGCAAGTTCTTCAAGCTTCACTCTTTTGTCGAAAACGATTTCTTCGATGAGAAAGCTCTCCTATATAATATTGTCAAAGACGATCTGCCACGGCACGAGATAGGCGTATCCCCCACGGATCTTAGGGAAGCGATGCAGGCCAAACGGAACTCCGACATACAACAGGCAAAACCCACACGAAGCCATTCTGCCAAGCCCGACAATCAACCTATCGAAATAGATTTGCATGCACACGCTCTGCTTGATTCTCTGGCAGGGCTTCAACCCAAGGACATTTTGGATTATCAACTCAAGACTTTCCGCGAAGCTCTCGAAGCACACAAGGGGCAGAAAGGCTGTCGTATCGTTTTTATCCATGGGAAAGGAGAAGGAGTTTTGCGCAAAGCTATCGAGTCGGAACTCAGGCACAAGTACAAAAACTACACCTACCAAGACGCATCGTTCAGGGAATATGGTTTTGGGGCCACAATGGTCACCATACATTAAGCACAACAAATAGATGGAGATAGAGCGTAAATTCTTAGTCCCCGATCTATCGGCTGTGCCCACGCCCGAACGAACCAGCCACATCGTGCAAGCCTACTTGCGAGCAGACAGCCGAGCTGTTGTGCGTATTCGCATCTTGGATGAGCAGGCTTTCCTTTGTGTCAAAGGCCCTACCGACACTTCCGGACTTAGCCGGGACGAATACGAGTATCCGATTCCTCTGGAAGATGCGAAAGCCATGATGTCGCTTTGTCTCCCCGGAGAAATAGAAAAGCAACGTATGCTGATCCGTCATGAGGGCCTTTGTTGGGAAGTAGATGTATTTTCCTCTCCACACGAGGGTCTGGTAATAGCAGAGATTGAGCTTAGCCACCCCGACCAACAGATAAACCTCCCCCCTTGGGTCGGAAAAGAAGTAACTGGAGATCCGCAGTACTACAACGCCAATTTGATTCATGTTTAACTCTCAATAAATCATCAATGAAAAAACGTTTTCTCCCCTTAGCTCTGTCTTTTGTTGTGAGTCTCTCCGCCTTTGCCGATGGCGGGATGTGGCTTATGCAGCAAATGCAGGCCAAGTATCAAGCAATGAAAGCTCGAGGCCTGGAGTTGGAGGCTTATGACCTTTACAATCCCGACGGCTCATCCCTCAAGGATGCGGTAATCATGTTCGACAATGGTTGTACCGGTGCTGTTGTATCCGATCAGGGACTGCTACTAACCAACCACCACTGTGGATACGATCAAATACAAAGCCACAGTTCTATAGAACACAATTATCTCAAGGACGGATTTTGGGCAATGACCCAAGCCGAAGAACTGCCCAACCCGGGTCTGGAAGTGCTTTTCATCGACCAAATCACCGATGTCACCACAGAAGTGAAGAAAGAACTGGCCAAGATAAAAGACCCCAACAGTATGGACTACTTATCACCACGCTACCTCTCCACTCTGGTACCAGGTATCGTAGGCAAGAAGGCCATGAAGGAGCAGGGAGTAAAATATCTGATCAAAGCATTCTATGGGGGCAATCAGTACTTGATGTTCAAACAGCTTGTTTACCGTGATATCCGTTTGGTAGGAGCTCCTCCCAGCTCCATAGGCAAGTTTGGAGAAGACACCGACAACTGGGCTTGGCCGAGACACTCGGGAGACTTCTCGATCTTCCGCATCTATGCAGATAAAGATGGCAGACCGGCTGATTATTCGCCCAAGAACATCCCTCTCAAACCCAAACGTTACTTCCGTATATCGACAAAAGGCATCACCGAAGGAGACTATGCAATGATCATGGGCTTCCCCGGCACTACCTACCATTTCTTCACCCCTGCAGAGGTAGAGGAATGGGGTACACTCGACAACGATATACGTATCCGGATGCGTAATATCCGTCAGGAAGTGATGCTTAAAGCGATGTTAGCTGATCCACAAATCAAGATCATGTATGCGGCTAAATATGCCAGCTCTCAAAATGGCTACAAGAGAGCGCAGGGGGCCAATTGGGCAATCACCAAGCGGAACCTTAAATCAATCAAAGAGGCACAGACAAAACAACTACTCGACTGGGCAGAGCAACAGAGAGAACCCTCCTACGCCCAAGCCGTCCGGGATATAGAACGTATTGTATCGGAACGTGCAGATTTGCGGACTCGCCAGAAGTATCTCGAAGAAACAGCTCTCATGGGCATCGAGGCAACTAAATGTCGGTTGGATCAAAAAGTTATAGATGATCTGAGAGACAAAGGGAAAAAGCCGGCCGAAGCAATGGAGGAGGTGAAGAAATTGTTTGAAAAATTCCACAACAAGGACTATTCTCCGGAATTGGATGCAGCAATAGCCAAGGCCATGCTCAATGAATATGTGCAACGCATTGCATACGACAAATGGCCGGTGGCACTCAAAGAGATTTCCGACAAATACGGCAACAGTGTGGATCGCTATGTAGATGAGATGTTCTCCGGCTCTATCTTCGCAGACAGAGCCAAATTCCAAAAAGCAATGCTTCTGTCCCCACGAGAATTGGCAGATTTGCTCGAGGCTGACCCTATATTGCGCTATGCAGCTTCTGTTCGTCAAGAATACGACAATGTAAAGAAACAGTTGGCCCCCTATGATGCTCCACTGAGCCGGGCTCAAGAGATCTATATAGCAGGGATGAAAAAGATGATGCCACAAGATCAAATCTGGCCAGATGCCAACCTCACGCTACGCTTCACCTTTGGTCAGATGAAAGGCTATTACCCAAAAGACAATGTCTACTATGGTCCACAAACGACCCTCTTGGGAGTAATGGAAAAAGAAGATCCGAACAATTGGGAATACAATGTCTCTGACAAGCTCAAACAGCTCTACGCCAATAAGGACTTTGGGCAGTATGCTATGAGTGATGGTCGTATGCCGGTGAATTTCTGTGCCACAACTCACACCACGGGAGGCAATTCGGGCAGCCCAGTCTTCAACTCAAAAGGAGAGCTGATCGGACTTAACTTCGACCGCAACTGGGAAGGTGTAGGAGGCGATATCGAATACCTACCGGAGTATCAACGCAGTATCATCTGCGACATCCGCTATTTGCTCTTTGTTATCGACAAGTATGCCGGGTGCAAACGATTAATCTCCGAAATGGATTTGCAATAAACTGCTTCCCCATAACATAATAAACAAAGAGGCTGTGTCAAAATTGAATTTTGACACAGCCTCTTTTTATGATTTCGAAAGAAATAGGTGTATTAAGAACTTTCCAAAATGCACTTCTTTTCAGCTTTCCATTGCATTGACATTGGTAGAAATTAAAGAGAGTACCTAGACGCGTTAAGCCACACCCACACATGCGAACCATCTACAATAGTAGAAATTAAAGAGAGTACCTAGACCTCTATATCATCCAAATAGCGCACACCATCTACAATAGTAGAAATTAAAGAGAGTACCTAGACCAACAGCTTCACAATGTCCGCTTTGCCAATCTACAATAGTAGAAATTAAAGAGAGTACCTAGACCATAATCTCAAGAGCATACATCCCACTATCTACAATAGTAGAAATTAAAGAGAGTACCTAGACCGTTTTCCGTGCCGATGTCGTCAACGATATCTACAATAGTAGAAATTAAAGAGAGTACCTAGACCATTATCTCAAGAGCATACATCCCACTATCTACAATAGTAGAAATTAAAGAGAGTACCTAGACCTGAGCGAGCAAGCCTTTGGGCGTTACATCTACAATAGTAGAAATTAAAGAGAGTACCTAGACTCTGCCCTGACGAAAGTAGCATATAATTTGGTATCCACCAATTATTTATGGAATAATATCAAAGATCTCTTTCTCCCCTCTCCCTAAGAAAAAAGCTAGAAAAGCTCCCCTATAGTTCTCATAAACAGAGAATTACAGCAAATTGACATAAAACATACAGACCCAGGTCTGTATTCAGAGAAAAACGACATCCGCATCTCGATGGATTGCATTGCCATATTTCTTCAACTTTACGGAAGAGACGTCAAAAATAATCACACTATCACCTCCCTCAAATTTTCTCGCGAATTGCTCGTCGATTTTTATAGTTAAGTTCTCAAGCATTCTGTTGGTATTATTAACCTCGTACACAGAATATTGCAAACGAATGGCTCCATTCTTCACCAACATCTTTGAGAAACGACTTCTGAGTTTGTCATTGCTAATGTCATAACTGATAATAAGCATATTAAACAAGGAATTGAGGGTACTTCTTCACAGATTTCTTCTGCATGAAACAACGATAATAGGCTTGGACATAGCTGAAAACATCCCTTTTGTAAGGGATAAGCACTTCGAAGAAAAATCTTTGGTATTCCTTATTCTTCTCCAGTTTGAGGTAATACTCTCCTCTTTTGAAATCAAAATCTTTCTCGGTAAACTGCTTTCTATTAAATGCTGTCCTGACTGCCTTGTCGATCAAGCACCTAAAGGGCTCTATCAGATCGCAAACTAAAGACTTACGCCTGAACCACAACCGATGAAAAACTCCAACATAAAGATCAAAACCAAATAACCTAAGGAAACATTCGATGTAGTTAAATAGGATAGTGTAGCCTATATCAAGAGTAGCATTGATCACATCACACTTGGTACGTGGGCGTCGAGCTTTCCAATTTTGTTGTTGGAAAAATGCAGCAAAAAACTCTCGTGATGCAGCTCCCTCTATGCCCATCAATTCAGAATAGTCAGTACAAGTATTAGCCAAAGGAAGAAGTAATCTACACTTTTCAACAGCCGACTCCGTTAAAGAGTCTTTCCTTCGAGTATCCAAGAGAGTCTTTATTTGATTGCAAATTTTATTCGAGATAATAACCCTAGCAATAGTCAAATCCTCCTTATCCATCTGGTATTGACGTTGCCGAAGTAAATAGTTTGCCTCAGCGGGATTGCTCCAGAAGAAAACTGGACGAAAATTGGGCTTCATCACAATTAAAGCGACTCCATACTTCTGACATTTATCTATGAGAGGAGTAGTAATGGTTATATGTCCAACAATGAAGAGAGCTAAAATTTTCTGAAAAGGTAATTTAGTCAATGTCTTAACCTTGCTTGAATCATCAGCTTTTTCTTCCAAAAGCAACTCTCCATTGCTCACTCGGAGGTTACGCTCTCGAACACAGTTGACAACAAAAATCGTCCTGAATTCAATGTCTTTATGAGTAAACATTCTCTACATCTGTTTTGTCACACAAATTACAGTAAATACAATGCTTACACTTATTGGGATTGGTAATGATTGGTTCGGATGGGTCATAATTCAGAAAACGAGCAATGAATGCTTCGAATTCCAATTCTTCGTCAGAGGAAGGTAAAGGTATGGGTCTCATCTTGTTGGTAGACATCTCGTAAAAAGCGATAGATTCCACTTCATACCCCATCTCTTTCATACAAAAAAACTGTGCCCACAGTTGGTAAATCTGCCCCTGAAAAATCTGCTTGAGCTGATACTTACGTTCAATAAGTTTTTTCTCCCTTTGCCTATAGACATCAATTTTTCCTATAAGATGAAAACGCTCCGAACATATAGGTAGGGCTAGAATCACATCTTTTCGTGTTGATGACGATCTATCATCCGTTGCTCCGTGGGCAAGAGTTCCTCTGAGTTGTGGTGCTGCATGATACAAGTCCTTGTCCATACTCATATACACATTGTGCAAGTATATAGAGTATGGACAAAAGATAAAATCATTCAATGTGGATATCAATATATAATCGTCCATCAGTCTTTCTCGTAAGATCTCTCTTGCACAAACTGTAGCCATTCCTTATTGGAAATCGCCAATTTGAGTTTACCGCCTTCTGAAGTTTGCCGAATCTGGCGTAGAGCCCAAAGTCCTTTTAGGGCAATATTATAAGCTCCATTGGCATCTGCATCCTTAGGCAGACTTTTATTTCCCTCTCTTGTATCGAAGAAACGGCCATCAGCCCCTGCTACAGGAGAGATTAGATAATCCAAATCCTTCTCTTTCCAGCTGTTGCGCATCTGTACTGTCAATTTGAATAGCTTCAGAAGATCCACGAAGAAGTCTTTTTGCTTTTCGTCCACAATAGCTGTTTTCAAATCAGCGGTATAATCTATCTCATATCGCACAAAAAGAGACTTAAAAGCCTCCGTCAAGGCGAATTCTTCGGAATCCCATTGACCATTCTTCTGGGAATTTCTAAAATTCTTTATTCGGGAACCATGTGTGCATAATATCCACATAGAACGACTTCCTTCAGCCTTTTTAGTAAAGTTTTTATAATCGAATGCAAACTCAAACCAGTCTTTCTTCGGGTTGTAACTAATTGAATCAAACTTTTGAAAGAAGCTCTTCGCTTTATCTACATTTTCATACTGGGCATGAAATAAATTAACAAATCCAGTAGTCGGATCTATGTTGCTCGTGTTCCAAGCCGGGATATAAAACAAGAAGCCGTTTTGCTTTCCCATTTCCTTAAAACTCTTAAATGGGGCCGTAAATTGATAGGCTCTCAACAATCCTCCAATATCTTCAGGCCTTTTCTTCTTGTCCACAAGATAGTTGAGCTTATCTATCAGCTGTTTCTCAAACTGCTGATAAACAGAACTTTCTACTTTCTGCCGCCCACGTTTGAACCCCATATTCAAATCCTCCAAAGCAACTACAGCCTTATAAGCCACCATCAGTTCGGCTATCCGATGAACCGCCTGACTAAGGTAGCCTTGTTTTAGCTCCTTGATCCCTTCGATAGTTTGCCAGTTTCGGCGCTCCTGCTGACGGTCTTTGTCTCGACTCTCCAATAAATCATGATAGTCTATATCGTTAATCGTATTCAGAGAAATTTGATCCAAAATCGTCCCTCGACTATCTATCACGCATATATACAGCAGATTGCGTTCTCCACGATCAATTCCAATGACATGCATATCCTTTGCCTCTCGAATATGAGCATTAACCATATCATTGACTTTGCTTCCTGCAGAACATTTAAAATTCATAGTAATAGGCACATGAAACTGGAACTTATCCATCGTATAGCGCCTATCCTTGACTAAATCATACTCAAACAGACTCTCCTCTCCTTTTTTTTGTCGACTTTTCTTTTTGATAGGCTTACCAGCCGGATGCGTGGGATGATCATTTTTCAAACTCTTCTCTCGGAAAAAGATTTCAGCCTTCCCATCCAGTTTGTATATGACATCTGCCAAATTGCGCTCGTCAAAAAGCATTCTCCAATACAAGGTATGCAGATTAGGTGTCCCTTTGCTGCAGGGAGAAAAGTCCTTGTTGTATATCTGAAATAAATACAACTTGCCTTGATCTATTAATGAATAGACATAAGATTCCGAAACTTTTCGGAAAGAGAGCTTATACCCCTGATCCTCAACTTCTCTATAGAAACTAGATACATTCTCATAAGTAGCCGTATCAGAAAATTTGAATCCGAATTGCTTCCAATCTTCATGAGCCTCGATTGAGTGTTTGAAGAAATCGATCAGTTCGTGCAAATCATCCATACTAAAGGTATCTCCCTTTTTGTGAGTTCCATGTCCATATTGTTCTAAAAGCTTCGGACTTGGTTCGTATATCTCTATTCCTTTTTTCGAAAGAAAAACCTTAGGAAGCATTTTATTAGGATCAGGCAAAAATTTATAATCCATCTTTTCGAAGTAAGGTTCTCCCTCCTTATACTCGGGCAACACCTTGTTTTCGAAACTTCTTTTGTGCCTATTGTTCATAATAGCCAAATAGAAGTTCTGCCCCTTACGCAAAATCACACAGCTATTATCCTTTTCCTTATTTCTATCCCAACCACTAAGCAATTGAGAATTCCCAAAATTGAGTTTTACTTTTCTGGTCGAATAAGGCTTCCGAGTGAGGTAGTTCCTTACCTTATTGTACAGAGGGATCACCTGATCTAGAGCTCCTCGGATATAATTATACTCTCCATAAAATCTTTCATCTTTATCGGGTTCGTCTCCCATACCCCAAAGAGGTTTCAAGAACCTCTGCAGATCACTGATATTGTCGAGAAGATTCTTAATTAACACCACATTGTCCTTGTCCTGAATCAGATTATTCTCTTCGGGGTATGGAAAGCTCAACAATTGCTCTGCTTCATGGTATGAGGCAAAAACGTTCTCAACGAGATTAGATAGACCATGTGGTCCTTCCTTCTGGCCCAGTGTGGAAAGATAAGTATCTACACGGCAATCTCTAACATTGTCCAGAAAGGCAATACAACTATTAAGATTTGCCAGACTTATACTCTCTTCTCCTTTAAGAGCTTTAATCCTGTCCCTCTCGTATTTCGCCGTGATTCTTTTGGGAGCCTGCTCGTGGTCATATGCTCGTTCTCTAGCCATGTAGATAGCATTCCAATCTCCCAACATTTTTTTTGATATATCAGTCAATTGGCTATCGTTCCTTACGTATATCCGAGACAAATCATATTCTGAAATAGAAGTCATCAACTGTTGAGTACGTCCGAGAATGTCTTCTGCGATATGATCATAGAACTCTTTTAGAGCCCTGAGGAGCTCCTCATCTTTTTCAAAACTCTCAGGCAAGTATGATAATTGCTCTCTGTCACTCAATATCTGTTTATAAAGAGGCCTAAAAAGAGGGAGCCGATCCTCTCTGCCTCTTTGTTGGTTGTAAAGGTTGATGTGTTCATTGAGCCCTTTCATCTCTCCATCTCCTTCTGTCACAATCTTCCCAATCAATGCGTTATATTTTTCGATCCCAGCCTGAGATAACACGTGGATATAATAGTTCAACGAAAAAATATCCTCCAATCTCTCATCCTTTTTTATGTATCCCCCGGCAGAAAAGTCCGCACGAATATGTTCCAGCTCTTTGGCTATAGGCTCTTTGATCTTCTGAAAAACAAGAATATTATCAATGAACTTCGGCAAGTTCTCATGAATAAGACGATAAGCAATGGCAGTGGATTGAGGTTTCGTCGAGTATATATTCTTTCTATTCTCGTAAAAACCAGCAAAGTAGGATGTAAAGCTATCAAACTCCTTCAGTGACCTCGTAGCTTCTTCAACAGAGAAAGGCAAGCTTTCAGCCTCAGTAGAGAGCACAAAATCAGGTAAAATTTCTTTTATCAACTTTTCTTTGAACAAACTCTCGTACTTCTCGTTTTGGACTGTATTTTCCCGTCTTCCGCAAACACCAGTGAAAGCCCCAACAATCAGGCCACGAAGTACTGCTCGAATTTTATCTAATGCCTTGTCCTCACCCTCAGTGCGATGATCTTTTTTATACAATTCGCAGAAACTTTGGAGCATTGCTTTTATTTCATTCTCAATACCCATTTTAGCCATATTTTCAAGAGAAGAATCGATAAATACCTTATGATAAGTATCAATTATTTTCTTCACCCTCCGATAACTTTCTGCACGATGCTCATCCTCTTTCAAAATACCTGCTTTCTCGATATTTTCTAAAGTCTTTCCAACGGGCTTTAATTCAAATCTCAATGTCTTACTGACAGGGTACAGATTGGTGAAATCTTTCAAATCTATCCATGGCATATAAATATTCGACTATTGCTTACTCCTTAAAATAAACTTTATCACAAACATAAAACAAAAAGTATCGCGACAAAAAAATGTTCAGGCATAGAATTACACAAATCTCCACTCTTTACAGCCAACAAAAGAGAGTCTTGTCAAAATATATTTGCTGTGTAAAATTCTTTCAGGATACAAATGAGATATCCACGACACAGCATAGGAAAGAATATTGGAAAATAAGAGAAAGGATAACAAAACCGTTGGTATCTCCTTTCCCTCAAAAAGAGAAATAGAAGATAGGGAGGATAGTGGCTCAAAGAGTGCAGCAAAGAGGAGCACTGAGTTTTCCCAAATAAAGCCCTGGCAAACAACCGGGATACAGCTATCGTGCAACGTTTATTTCGTACTTTTGCCCCTGTGTTATAAGACGCCCGGTTAGTACACAAATATGAAGGAATACAATTTTGCCGAAATCGAATCTCGCGTCCGCAAATACTGGAGCGAGAAAGAGATATACAGGGTTAGCGAAGACTCTACCAAAAGTCCCTATTACATTCTCGACATGTTCCCTTACCCCTCCGGGGCGGGCTTGCATGTGGGACATCCATTGGGCTATATCGCCAGCGATATCGTAGCTCGCTACAAGCGGCATAGAGGTTTCAATGTACTGCACCCTATGGGCTATGACTCTTTCGGGTTGCCGGCAGAGCAATATGCCATTCAGACAGGCCAACATCCCGAGAAAACAACCCGGACTAATATCACTCGATATAGAGAGCAACTCGACCGTATCGGCTTCGGCTACGACTGGAGCCGAGAGATACGGACTTCCGACCCATCCTACTACCACTGGACACAATGGGTTTTCCTGCAACTTTTTAATTCTTACTACGATACAGCCGAACAAAAGGCCAAACCAATAGCATCCCTGATCAAACAATTTGAGAATAGCGGGAGCAATGGAGTAATGGCCTATACCGGGGCTGAAATATCTTTCAGTGCCCAAGAATGGCAAAGTATGAGGCTCCAAGCCCAATCCGAAATACTAATGAACTATCGCTTGGCCTATTTGGGCGAAAGCATGGTCAACTGGTGCCCGGCATTGGGAACCGTCCTCGCCAATGATGAGGTGAGCGAAGGCCTGAGTGTCCGTGGAGGACATCCCGTGGAGCAGCGCAAAATGAAACAATGGTGCTTGCGTGTTTCCGCCTATGCCGAGCGGCTGCTCAACGATCTGGAAGATCTTGAGTGGACTGCCGCTCTGAAAGAGATGCAGCGAAACTGGATCGGTAAATCCGAAGGAGCAGAATTGGAGTTCAGATTGGCTGATAGTGACAGGACATTCACCGTATTCACCACACGGGCGGACACGGTTTATGGCGTTTCATTTGTGGTATTAGCCCCGGAAAGCAAATTGGTAGAGCAGTTTACCACTCCGGGACAGAAGGCCGAAGTAGAAGCCTATCTGGATGCAACCAAGCGCAGGACGGAGCGCGAACGTATTGCCGACAAGCGAGTGAGCGGTGTTTTTAGTGGTTCTTATGCCATCAACCCACTCAGTGGAGAGAAAGTACCGATCTGGATTAGCGATTACGTATTGGCCGGATATGGCACAGGCGCAATCATGGCCGTTCCTGCTCACGACAGCCGGGACTTTGCCTTTGCACGCAAATTTGGTCTACCGATTATTCAGGTTGTAGTACCTGAGGGAGAAGAGCCTTCGGATCCTACTGAATGGACAGATTCCAAAGATAGCAAGACTGGCACCCTCATCAACTCCGATTTGCTCAACGGATTGAGCGTACTGCAAGCCATAGCCAAGGCTAAAGAGATCATAAAGGAGAGAAAACTGGGCCGAGTAAAGACTAACTACCGTCTCAGAGATGCCATATTCAGTCGCCAACGCTACTGGGGAGAGCCTTTCCCTATCTATTACAAAGACGGTGTTCCTCATGCTCTCCCGGAAGATCGCCTGCCACTGTGCCTGCCAGAGGTAGACAAATTCCTCCCCACAGAGAATGGAGAGCCACCATTAGGTCGAGCCAAAGACTGGTACACAGAAGAGGGTTACCCTCTGGAGTTGAGCACAATGCCTGGATTTGCCGGTAGCAGTGCCTATTACCTGCGCTACATGGATCCGCACAACAACAATGCTTTGGTTAGTCCAGAAGCCAATCGCTATTGGCGGCATGTAGACCTCTACGTCGGAGGGACAGAGCACGCCACGGGGCATCTCATATACAGTCGTTTCTGGAACAAGTTCCTCTACGATTTGGGAATAGTCTGTGAGGCAGAGCCTTTCCGCAAACTGGTAAACCAGGGCATGATACAGGGGCGGTCCAACTTCGTATATCGTATTAAGGACAGCAATACTTTCGTGAGTTTTGGGCTAAAAGACCGATACGAAGTAAGTCCTATCCACGTAGATATAAGTCTGGTCAAAAATGACATACTGGACTTGGAAGCTTTCAAGTCTTGGAGACCTGATTTTGCTTCAGCCGAATTTGTGCTCGAAGATGGGAAGTACGTATGTGGCTGGGCAGTAGAGAAGATGAGTAAATCGATGTACAACGTGGTCAATCCCGATGATATCATAGATCGCTATGGAGCCGACACTCTGCGGATCTACGAGATGTTCCTCGGTCCCTTGGAGCAAAGCAAGCCATGGGATACCAATGGAATAGACGGGGTGCATCGTTTCCTAAAGAAACTTTGGGCTCTCTACTACGACGAAAAAGGCTTGCGCCTCGAAGACAGCGAGCCAAATAAGGAAGAGTTGAAGCTCCTGCACAAACTGATCAAAAAGGTCGGTGAAGACATCGAGAACTTCTCTTTCAATACCTCTGTCCCCGCTTTTATGATCACGGTAAATGAGTTGGGACGTCTGGGATGTCGCAGCCGGAAGGTACTCCGCCCAATGCTCGTGCTTCTCTCGCCATTTGCTCCTCATGTTGCCGAAGAGCTTTGGCAGGCAACAGCCAACGAGGATCAGCCCGAAAGCATCGTAGAAGCTTGTTGGCCAGAGCTGGATGAATCCCTCCTTGTGGAACAGACGGTACACTATCCGGTAAGTTTCAATGGGAAAGTCCGCTTCCACCTCGATCTGGATGCCAATCTCAACAAAGAACAAATAGAGTCGGCTGCTCTCCAATCTTCATCTGCAGCCAAATGGCTGGAGGGCAAAGCTCCCAAAAAGGTGATTGTAGTCCCCGGCCGCATCATCAATATTGTAATCTGACGAATCATTAAAATCTAAATTTAGATCCAAGCTATGACAGCAGCTTCTACTCCTATTGTAGCCAAGAAAAGCCCTGTTAAGACGATCCTGAGGGATCTCCTTTTCATGTTTATGGGTGTAGTTTCCTACACTTTGGGCTGGACGGCTTTTATCCTCTCGCAAGACGTAACTTCCGGAGGACTCGCCGGTATCACTACCATTATCCAGATAGCCACGAACATTCCGGCTACAATCCCTTACAACATCATCAATGTTGGCTTGTTGGTTCTCTCCCTTGTTTTCCTGGGTTGGAAATTCTCTCTCAAGACAGTAATAGGAGTTGGTATGCTCGCTTTCACTATACCTGTGGGTCAGGCTTTGTTTACTCCCACAGATACAGCTCAGGGCTTGCAGATCTATCAGAACTTGCCAGGCTTTGTCACCGACATCATCCCTCATGTAGGACCATTGCTAACCAATGAGCCTTTTGTCGCCCTCTTTATCGGATCCATTTTCTGTGGTATTGGTCTGGGATTTGTGTTCTCTGTCAATGGCAGTACAGGAGGTACCGATGTTGTAGTGGCTATTATCAACAAGTACAGAAATATCTCCCTCGGACGAGCCATGATCATGGTAGATACAGTGATCATCGTTACTGGTTGTATCGTGAGCCACTATATGGGGCCACAGTATCCGTGGAGCGTGGCATTGGGCAAGCTGGCCTTCTCTGTGGTAGAGATATTAGTTGTCGCACAGACTCTGGACTTCTACATGAATAGCAATCGGCAGTCGGTGCAGTTCCTCATCTTCAGTCTCAAATACGAAGAGATCAATGAGGCTATCACCAACCGACTAAAGAGAGGTTGCACGATATTAGAAGCACAAGGAGGGTACAGTCACCAATCGGCCAAAGTGTTGATGGTGGTAGCACGCAAAAATATGTCTGTCCCCATCTATCGAATCATAAGGGAAATAGATCCGAAGGCCTTTGTCTCCGAAGCTCGAGTACGTGGAGTATACGGAGAAGGCTTCGACGCATTGGATAAATAATCCGGCTTTTCCGGATAAGAAGGGGGAGGGCAGCTGATGTTATTGGCTGCCCTCCCCTTTCTTTTCCTCGAAATCAAGAGAGAGTGTGTATGTGTGAGTAAAGGTGAGAGTGAGAGAATGAGGGTAGTAGCTACAAGGAGAACTATATTAAAAGCAAGGTCAACGACGGAATCCGCACCCATTTAGTTTGTGTACTTTTGTAGCTACAGAAGTCAAACTTATATCATTCAACAATCCGTATGAACGACAGACAGCTCATGAACAAGGCAGCAGACAATATCCGCATCCTTGCTGCATCTATGGTAGAAAAAGCTAAGAGCGGACACCCCGGCGGTGCCATGGGTGGGGCAGACTTTGTCAATGTGCTCTTTTCCGAATTTCTAATTTTCGACCCCGACAGTCCACGTTGGCCGGGTAGAGACCGCTTCTTCCTCGACCCCGGGCATATGTCGCCGATGTTGTACTCACAACTGGCAATGATCGGGAAGTACAGCATGGAAGACTTGCAAAACTTCCGCCAATGGGGTAGCTGTACACCGGGACACCCGGAAGTAGACGTAGAGAGAGGAGTGGAGAACACATCCGGGCCTCTGGGTCAAGGGCATACCTACGCTGTCGGAGCTGCCATTGCCGCCAAGTTCTTGGCACATCGCTTCGGTTGGATGATGAGTCAAACAATCTACGCCTATATCTCTGACGGAGGAATCCAAGAGGAAATCTCACAGGGAGCCGGACGCATTGCAGGGCATTTGGGGCTGGACAACTTAGTCATGTTCTACGACTCGAACAACGTACAGCTCTCCACAAAAGTAGAGGAGGTCAGCAGCGAAGACATTGCTATGAAGTACCGTGCTTGGGGCTGGCACATTATAGAGGTCGACGGACATGATGTAGAAGCTCTTCGCAAAGCCCTTTCCGAGGCCAAAGCAATTGTAGGCAAACCGACCCTTATTATCGGGCATACGGTCATGGGCAAAGGAGCTATCAGCTCGGATGGAGGTAGTGGAGAGGATCGCATTTCTACCCATGGACAACCGCTTTCAAAGGCTGGCATTTGTATGGAAACGACAATCAAGAGCCTCGGTGGGGACCCATCAAATCCTTTCGTAATATTCCCCGAAGTAGAGCAACTCTATCGTTCCCGACTTGAAGAATTGAGAGAGCTGAGCAGAGCTCGCAAAACAGAAGAAAACAGGTGGAGAGCCGAGCACCCCGAACTGAGTTGCAAATATGATGCATGGTTTGCCAATGAACTGCCAGCAATAGATTGGGAAAGCATCGAACAGAAACCCAACCAAGCTACTCGCTCGGCTTCGGCTACCGTATTGGCCAAGCTATCGGAATCGGTAGAAAATATGATTGTGACTTCGGCCGACCTATCCAATTCAGACAAGACAGATGGCTTCCTGAAGCATACTCACGCCATGCGTAAAGGAGACTTTAGCGGTGCTTTCCTGCAGATGGGAGTTTCCGAATTGACCATGGCTTGCCTAACGATCGGGATGGCTCTACATGGAGGAGTGACGGCTGCATCCGGTACCTTCTTTGTCTTCTCCGACTACATGAAACCGGCTATCCGCATGGCTGCCCTCATGGAGCTTCCTGTCAAATTCATCTGGACGCACGACGCTTTCCGAGTTGGAGAGGATGGCCCCACCCACGAACCCGTGGAACACGAAGCCCAGATACGACTGCTGGAAAAATTGCAAAATCACAGTGGAGAGAATGCTATGCTGGTTCTCCGTCCTGCCGATGCAATAGAAACGACTATCGCTTGGCAGATGGCAATAGAAAATCGCAAAACCCCCACTGCTCTGATCCTCTCCAGACAAGACATTGCCGACTTGCCAGCTTCGGCACAAGGCCGGTACAATGATGCAACGAAGGCTCGCTACGGAGCTTATGTTGTAGAGGCAGACGAAAACCCCGAAATCGTGCTATTGGCTTCCGGGTCGGAGGTATCGACTCTGGCAGAGGCCGCCAAACTCTTGCGTGCAGAGGGACACAGGCTACAAATCGTGTCGGTACCAAGCGAAGGTCTTTTTGCCAAGCAAGCTGAGAGCTACAGAGAGAGCGTGCTGCCTCGCTCAATGAAAAAGTTCGGTCTCACAGCCGGTCTGCCGGTCAATCTACTCTCTTTGGTTGGAGACGAATCTGCCATTTGGGGGCTGAATTCTTTCGGGTTCTCAGCTCCTTACAAAGTGCTGGACGAAAAACTCGGCTTCACACCCGAGCAGGTAGCTGCCCGCATCAAAGAACAATTGACTCGCTAAAAAACGCTTGACAATGGAAGGCAAAGGAAAAACGATCGGTCTCTGCTCCGACCACGCAGGCTATGCCCTCAAACAAAAAGTCATTGCACAGCTTCGGGATATGGGCTACACAACAAAAGACTTCGGTTGTCCGTCGGAAGACCGTTGCGACTATCCCGACTATGCGCACCCGATGGCCCAGGCCATCCAAAGTGGAGACCTGCAAGTGGGTATCTCTATTTGCGGATCCGGCAACGGAATATCCATGGTGATGAATAAGTATAGCCACATACGTGCCGCCCTCTGCTGGAGCACCGAGATAGCTCGCCTGGCCAGACAGCACAATGATGCCAACGTACTCTCCCTTCCGGCACGCTTTGTAACCGAAGCCGAGGCCCGAGCAATCGTAGAGGCCTTTTTCTCTACAGATTTTGAGGGAGGACGACATATCGAGCGAATCAACAAAATACCGATCCATTAAGACAGCCTGAGGAATCACTCGAATCATCAACCCGATTAGAGAACTTCAGCTCTGTTCAAACAACCTAACGAGAAGGTGTGTCGAAATTAATTTCGGCACACCTTTTTCTTGTTTGGCAAGAACTCATGCAACGATCTCCTCTTTCAGAATTGATATATTCTGTAAAAATCAGATCGCAACAAAAATGAGAAAAAAGAGGGGAAAAGAGGGCTCCGTATACAAGCAAACATGCTCCCTTTCATAGGCTTTGCATCGACCTCTTAAAAGGCCGATGAATAGGGGGGGGGTTGAAAGGGTCAAATTTCTCTCCTGAGAGAAATTTTGCTAACACAGGAGAGAACACTTTTTTTCTCAGGAGAGAATTTTCGTTCTCTCCCGTGTTAGAAAAAAACAGCTCCTGTCGACATCAAAAAAGGGAAGAAAAACACGACCAAAAAGGCCCTAATCCGAGCAGAAAAATGAGCCTTAAAAGAAAACCAAAAGAAGCAACTATAAACAAAATAACACACTACTAATTCGACTAAAAGAGCTATCGAGATGGTTACGAACACAACGAGCGCAAGATTGTGTAACAGTCCGAATCTTCCTTTTTTCTTCTCCCGCTGCACGTATTCAGACCTCTGTTGGGACTCAGCGTATTTATGACTAATTTAGTGCCCCCGAAGGGATTCCTCCCAAGTACAATGAATAGACCAAATTCAGATAAAACATACATATTGAAGTTATGGAACAACTCTCACAAAAATTCTCGCTTTCAGCAGAACTGCCCGAGTATCCGACTTTTGACGAAGGCATTCGTAGAGCTCCGGACAGAGGCTATAGGTTGAACCCCAATCAAACACGTATTGCGCTCAAAAATGCCTTGCGCTATATCCCCAAGGAGCTGCACGAAAAGCTCGCTCCGGAATTCCTCGAAGAGCTCAAGACAAGAGGCAAAATCTATGGCTATCGTTTCAGACCGCAAGGAGACCTCAAAGCAAAATCCATAGATGAGTATCCAGGTAAATGTATGGAAGGGAAAGCTTTTCAGGTGATGATAGACAACAATCTGTCTCACGCTGTCGCTCTTTATCCTTACGAATTGGTTACTTATGGCGAAACGGGTCAGGTATGTCAAAACTGGATGCAGTATCGCCTGATCATGCAATACTTGCAGGAAATGACTCAGGACCAAACCCTCGTTGTAGAGAGTGGCCATCCATTGGGTCTATTCAAATCCAAACCCTCTGCTCCTCGCGTTATCATCACAAACTCTATGATGGTGGGGATGTACGACAATATCAAAGACTGGGAGATCGCAGCCCAAATGGGTGTTGCCAACTATGGGCAAATGACTGCCGGAGGCTGGATGTATATCGGACCGCAGGGGATCGTGCATGGGACATTCAATACCCTGCTCAATGCCGGTAGACAACAATTAGGCATTCCACAAGATGGCAATTTGGCCGGCAAGCTCTTTGTTTCGTCCGGTCTTGGAGGTATGAGTGGAGCTCAACCCAAAGCTGCCGATATTGCCGGGGCCGTATCTATCGTAGCCGAAGTGGACAGCTCTCGTATCGAGACTCGCCACTCCCAAGGCTGGGTAAAGCTCATAGCCGAATCGGAGAAAGAAGCCTTTGAAATGGCAACTCGAGCTATAGAAAAGAAAGAGGCCTGCTCCATTGCATTCCACGGCAACATCGTGCAACTGCTGGAATACGCCATCGCCAACAATATACATATCGACTTGCTAAGCGACCAAACCAGTTGCCACGCTGTCTATGAAGGTGGTTACTGTCCGGCCAGTCTCACTTTTGAGGAGCGTACAGCTCTGTTGGCGAAAGACCGTTACAAGTTTGAGGAAGAAGTGAACATCAGTCTCCGTCGCCACTTCGAGGCCGTGAAAAAACTTGTTGCCAAGGGGACATACTTCTTCGACTATGGCAATGCCTTCATGAAATCTATCTACGATGCCGGAGTGAAAGAAATCTCACGCAACGGAGAAGACGAAAAAGACGGTTTCATCTGGCCAAGCTATGTAGAAGACATCATGGGGCCGGAGCTGTTTGACTATGGTTATGGGCCTTTCCGTTGGGTATGCCTTAGCGGTAAGCACGAAGACCTGCTCAAGACAGACCACGCAGCAATGAGCTGTATTGACCCGAACAGACGTGGTCAAGACCTCGACAATTATATCTGGATCCGCGATGCAGAGAAAAACCAGTTGGTAGTAGGCACGCAAGCTCGCATCCTCTATCAAGATGCAGAAGGTCGTTTGAGAATTGCTCTTAAGTTCAACGAAATGGTGCGCAACGGAGAGATCGGACCGGTAATGCTGGGTCGTGACCACCACGACGTAAGCGGCACAGACTCTCCTTTCCGTGAAACATCTAACATCAAAGACGGTAGTAACGTAATGGCCGATATGGCCGTGCAATGCTACGCCGGAAATGCAGCCAGAGGAATGAGTTTGGTTGCCTTGCACAATGGAGGAGGCGTAGGTATCGGCAAATCTATCAATGGTGGATTTGGTATGGTATTGGATGGTTCCGAGCGTGTAGATGAGATATTGAAGTCGGCTATGCTTTGGGACGTAATGGGTGGCGTTGCTCGTCGCTCATGGGCAAGAAATGCCAATGCCATGTCCACCTCGGCCCAATTCAACCAGGAGCATAGCGACCATTACCACATCACACTACCCTACTTGGTAGATGAAGCCCTGCTTGACAAAGTGCTCTGATTTTGTAGATAGACAGGCTCAAGTTCTCTCTTGGTAGGGAGCTCACGAAAAAAGCGACTACTTCTTGTCTCGAAGTAGTCGCTTTTCTTTTTACGTCCTATCTGTCTCTCAAAAAAAAGGGTGGGGTACAACAGCCTTTCTGCCCAACCCTGCAAAATGCCACTCTTGTTGAGATAGGGAACAAGGATCTCACAAAAAAGCCTCCGCCATCGGAAAGCACTAAGACTTTCTAATGGCAGAGGCCTTTCTCAAATCGTCGGGGTGAAAGGATTCGAACCTTCGACCCTCTGCTCCCAAAGCAGATGCGCTAACCGGACTGCGCTACACCCCGTTGGTAAAACCGCTGACAAAGGTACAACTATATTTTTCTTCTGCAAGGCTTGTGAGCAGCACAATAGCTCTTTTTTTGAGATGATTGTCTATGCTCCCTCGCCTATATCTCATATCTCTCCAAAAGACTGTTTCAACAGTCTCTTCTTGGCCGAACTTCGCAGAATACAGGAGTGAATGCTGAGACTTTAATCTTTCATGTACACGCCCCTCAATCGAAGTAGCCTGAATAATGCAACGAGAAGCATAATTATGCAACAATCTTGATAGAGAAATTCGAGGGGCTTACATCAGAAAAGATGGTGTGTCACATAATACACAAACTGTTGTGTTACTTGCAACATTGGACTTCGGTTCCATACTCCGGTATACTCCCTTCAGCCCCAGTCTTAGGGCCTTGCTTTTTGCGCATTCTAACGCACCTAAATGGGTGCTGTGAGCAAAATCGAATTTTGCCCACAGCACCTTATCAAAAAAACTTGGTCAAGCTCTGAAATCAGAAGTCTTGACAATTCAGACACTCCTTATTTGACAGGCTTTACTATTACTTTGCCAGAAACAATGCTCTTTACATCCATTTCCTGCCCCATCTGAGATACATGGCCTCCCAAATTAGCCTTGACTGTGGCATGATCAACAATACCAGTATTACGATCTATGTACAGTTTGGTCTCCTGGAGTCCTTTTAGCTCTATTCCATTTTCGTTTGTGATAATATCCCCTACAGTATTAAGGACGAAGAATTTGTCTGTTACCTCTTTCAGTGTGCATTTGATTGTTTGCTTCACGGTCAGGGTTTCTCCTTTACCAGCCATGGTTGGCAAATTATTACTTAGCTCGCAAACCCAACTCTCTCCCACTGCTACCGGATGATTGGGGAAATAGAAGTTATTAGTGACAGCCTGACTGCGCATTTGCTCAGCCATGGCCTTGCCAAGATTGGGCATTATCGACTCCACGGCCTGCTCTATCTGGCTCACATCTTCCTTACCCAAGGAGCGTCCCTGAGGAGAAAGAGTGGTGTAGATCGGCTTATTTACAATAGCCTTGAAGAGTTTGTTTTGCTCATTCGTTGTGGCATCTGCCGACGAGATTTGCATAGTTTGCCCCATTGCATCGGCTTCCATGTCGATTCGACCGATCGTCATTGTGCAACGGAAATTACCGTCCGACAACTTGTCGTAGGACATTTTTGTAGAGACTTTCATCCTCTGTCCGAGCTTCATCTGCTGCCCTGCTGCATTCACAGTAGAGCTGTTGTTGTGCTCCGTGGAGACTGTATAGGCTGCTTTGTCAGCTAGATTGAGACGCAAGTTGTACTTCTGTTGTGCCGAAGCACCCACAGCTATTGCCATGGCAGCAACGAATAGAAGGATGGTTCTTTTGATTGTCATGTGTTAAATGATTGTTTTATGGTTTGAACTAAAAAAACTAAAAGCGATAGAAATAATTGAGTTTGACATATCCGCCAAATTCGTTTGCTCTGCCATACGGTTCGCTACGACCGATCGGATAGACAGTACTGAAATTAAAAAAAGCACGGGCATCCAACTCCAACTGACCGAGCTTTCCCAAGCAAACGAAGAAGCCCGGACCACCGGCAAGTCCCCACATAAATTTGTCGCCCAATGCCTGATCTATACGCCTGAGTTCTTGCTCGGTAAAGCCACTACCCGATCGCTCCGTATGCTCACCTATGCGCAAGCCGATTTGAGGGCCCACATTTAAGAAGAAGCCTACACTGCCTGCCCTGTAGTAGAAATGCGACATCAGGGGCACCTCTATATACTCGAGACTCTTGCTATAATTCTGTTTGCGCTCAGCCTCGAAACGCTCTACCCAACCTCTTCGATTGTAGTTGATCTCCATTCGCATTCCAGCATAAGGCTCCACATCCACACCGAAGACCAGCCCTCCAATGTAGCCCATATGGATATCCTGATTGACTGTAGGAAAGAAATAGACCGCACCGAACGATGTGCCACCACCGGCTCCCACATAGTAGCTCGGGGTAAAATCTTTACTCTTCTGCCCAAAGCCAGGGGAAGAGCCTAAAACGCACAGCGTAATAAGCAGCAAAGAGCGAAAGGAGAAAGCTCTCCTCCAGCTCTCAGAAAATGGATTCACGCAGCGGATTCTGCCCCGCACGAAGTGTAACGAAGTAAACATTGCCATTGATAAACAGGGACGAACCTTTCGGACGAACAAAATGGAAATCCGATTGCAAACCATCTGAGGGGATTTGTGCTAAATAGTTGTAAAAATCCATGCCGTAGGAAGCTGTGGCACGAACAAAGTATCGAGCAACATCATAGCCCAAGACATTGTATCTCGGGAAAGACTCCACCAATCTGTGGTTGTACCATGCATTGTACTTCTTCAGGAACAGACTCGATTCGATATCCGAGGGGTCAAAAAAGAAAGAAGAATAGAATGTGGTCTCGTATTTGGCCAGCTTCTCCAAGGTCTGTTTGTTTTGAGCCTGCCATTCAGGATAGCCAAATATTTTGCAACGGCTGCGGCTTGTCTCCAGCTGTGAGAGTAGCGTTTGCAACCCACGTCCCGAGGAAGATCGTGGGAGGACTAATGTGCGACTGTCAAGGCTCCCCAGGTCTTCTACCTTACGCCTGTGACAAGCAATTCCAGCCTGGCGAATAGCAGCCTCAAGAGGAGTAATAAGGGGGTCCTCCTGTTCATCCGGAGAGACTGCAGCAATAATGACTGTGTAGCCGAAATATCTGCGAACAAACTCTTTACAAATCATCGGATACAGACTCTCCTGCTTCGGATTGAGCTTAAAGAGAGAGGAGAAAGAGGCATCATCGCTTATCTGAGAGTTGAAAGGGACCACATAATTAAGCCGGTGCTGCCGAGCATAATTTGCCAGCTTGCTGATCTCGGCATCAGAGCTACCTCCTATCACCAAATGTTCTCCCAGTAGAGCTCCGCTGTGGCATATACGATCGACCTCCGAAGAACCATCCGCATCGTAGGCATGCAGAATGGTGGAGATACCCGATTTCTTCAGATCATTTATCCCCATCAAAAAGCCCTCAAAAAAGAGGACATAACGCTCGGGGGCATTTTTCCCTAATGGGAGAATGACTGATACCCTCAGAGTATCTACCCGACCACGACCCAGCGATATGGGGTTATGGAATATATTCGTTTCGGGTACACTCTCGGCTTGATTTCGCACACGGTCATTGTGTGAGGTACTGGTACCACCGGGCAACAACAAAATGAAGCCTTCTGGATAGCGGTCGGCACTGATTTCGGGATTGATCTTTAATATATCGGCTACGGATACTCCATATTGCCGGGCTATAGCTGTGAGCGTTTCCCCTCTGGCTATTCTGTGCTTGATATATTTCCCTCCATTGGAGAGCTGAGCAGAAGAGGTGGAATTGGCTGTATTCTTACCATCGGGCAATACAATCACCTCACCGGCCCTCAATCCACGAGAGGCCAAAGAGGGATTCAATCGGTAGATTTCTTCTTGTGTCGTATGGTAGCGTCGAGCCAGACCATAGATCGTATCTTCCGGTTTCACCGTGTATTTACTACTCTGTGCTTCTGCTTGCTGCACAAATCCTCCCAGGATGCAAAAGCAAAGAAGCACCCCAATCCACCATCTGTGTTTACTATAAACCACGTCTGTCTAAATACTTGTACTTGATACTTATAACGTAACAAAGGTATAGAAAACAAAGAAAGGCCATACTGCGTATTTTTTATTCTGTTTACTTAGTGCGAACTTTCGTTTGATTATCTTTGTAGGTAAGGATAATATCGATAGAAGGAGATATGAAGAGACTGATCACCACTGTCTTGCTCGCAACTCAGGCCATCGCCCTATCTGCGCAGCAACCCAATAAATACCTCGAACAACAAGACCTGTCTGACGGTATAGCTCGTTATAGACAAGGACATTATGCAGCTGCCATCGCAAGCCTCGATCGTTACATAGAAGCCTCAAAAGAGAAGGAGCTGGATTTTTCCGAAGCTCTTTTTTACCGAAATGCAGCTGAAGCACAGATGGGGAGAGCCGATGCCGATGTCCTTCTTTTGCGGTATCTGGAACGCTATCCCGATAGTCCCTACCGGGCCAAGACATACGCTCTATTGGGGGGGATTTACCTCACGCAGGGAGATTATGAGCGAGCCGTATATTTCTATGGTCGCATAGAACCGCATGCACTGCGTGCCGAGGAAGAGATACAGGTAAAAGTCCGTCAGGCCTATGCCATGATGCAAATACCCGACAAACAGAGAAAAGCCGAAGACATACGCTACTTACTCGGCTCTGTGGGAGACGGCAACAGCATTTGGCACAAACAAGCCCGATTCTACGGTGCTGTATTGGACTTCCAACAAGGGCAATACGATGCAGCGCGCCGGGCTTTGCTGGGGGTTGCATGGCCGGAAGATTTGGCAGACGAGGCCGAAGGATATTTGGGGCAGATCAACTTTGCCGAAGGCAAATGGAGCACAGCCGTGGGTACACTCGAGCAGTTGTGGCAATCCAGACCCGATATGCGATCTCGCAAGGAATTACAGCGGGCAGCCGGAATGTCTTATTTTCACCTTGGGGATTATGACAATTCGGCTCGGTTACTGAGCTCGTATGTCGCTTCGAGCGATGAGAGTATAGAGCCTGAACTGGCTTGCGCCTTGGGTATCTCCCAATACCGTATGGGGCAGTACCACGAAGCCGAAAGGCCTCTCACCATTGCAGCTTCTGGCAGTGACCTCACAGCAGCAGTAGCAGCTCTCTATCTGGGACAAACAAAAATAGAGCTGAACAACTTCACGGAAGCCGTACTGGCCTTTGAACAGGTGGAGGGAAACACCGAGGCCACAGCAGATATACGCGAAGCTGCCCTCTACAATATGGCAATAACACTCCGACAGTCAGGCAGCTCGAGCTTCGGACAGGCAGTCAATGCTGCGGAGCGATTCTTGAGAAACTTTCCACAGTCTAAATACAGAGACGACATTGCTCTACTCCTTACAGAAGCCTACTACACATCCAAGGATTATGCCTCAAGCTTGGCCTCGATCAACAGGATAGAGATGCCGACGCAGTCTATCCGCATTGCCAAGCAGTATGTACTGGCTCGTTTGGGAGATTTGGCTATGGGAGAGCACCGATACTCAGAAGCCGAGGCTTATTACTCACAAGCATTGGACATTGATACCTCCTCTCAGTATGCAGCCGAAGCCCTTCTGGGACGAAGCCAAGCCAAGTACCAATCCGACCGCTACCCTTCGGCAGCCGAGGACGCATTGGCTTATGTGCAACGTTTTGGTCGCAGTGGGAATGACAATCTGGCCAATGCTCGCTACACATTGGGCTATGCCCTTTTCAATCAAAAACAGTTTGGCCGGGCTTATGCTGCCTTGGCCGATTTCGTAGCCACTCCGGGAGTCTCCACCGAGAGAATTGCCGATGCTCGCACTCGTATGGGTGACTGTCTGTATGCCCAAAAAAGAATGAATGAAGCCACAGAGATGTACCGGACGGCCTATGAGCAGCACCCCACAGCAGGAGCCACAGCTCTGTATCGATTGTCGGAAATCTATGGCTACAAAGAGCAGTACGACAAGCAAATGGCTACAATAGACAAGTATCTGAGCCAATACCCCGCAGCAGAAAATGCAGCTGAGCTACTCTACAATAAAGGTCGTGCAGCCATAGTAGGGCGTATGCCACTCTCTACGGCCGAGACTTCTCTGCAAAAAGTGATCCGTGACTATCCGGAAAGTCGCTGGGGTAGAATGGCCTGCTTGGAGCTGGCAATGCTCTACCACCACAATGGGCAGACCGATCGTGCGATCGTGCAATACAAAGGAGTAATAGAGAAATACCCACAAAGCGATGAGGCCAGACAGGCTCTTTCGGATCTTAGAGTAATCTACCTACAGGCAGACAGAGCCGAAGAGTACGCAAGCTACGTAGAGCAAGTGGGGGCAAAAGACTATGCAGCCGAGCTGACACAGACAGACAAACTTCTCTTCGAGCAAGCTATGACTCGCTTCAACAATGGCTCGGCCAACGCTGCTGTTGCGTTCGAGCAATTTCTCGAGAAATACCCCAAGGGAGCCGAAGCAAACAGGGCTCGTCTCTATTTGGCAAAGACCTATCAAAAAGAATCTCGCATAGACGAAGCAGCCCGAGTGTTGGCTACTCTCAACAACCAGGATGTAGTGCCGGAGATCCGTTCCGAGGCACAAGGCTTGTTGGGGCAGCTTCTCATGGATAAGGGGGATTATGCTCAAGCCTTCGCCCTCTACAGCGATGCTTACAAATCTGCAACTTCCCAAATGGCCTATAACAACTATGCAGTATCGGCCATACGGGCTGCCTATCTCTTGCAACGGCACGACGACCTGCTCGTTATAGCAAGAGAAGTCAAGTCTTCGGGTAAGCTAGGGGACGAAAAGGAAGTTTCTCTTTTTGAGGCCAAGGCTCTGCATGCCAAGGGTCGATCTGCCGAAGCAGTTACCTTACTGCACCCCATAAGTAAGGAAACAGACACAGCTCTTGGGGCTGAAGCTCTGGTTACTCTTGCCCAAATCAAGTATGAAGTGGGAGATCTGCAAACAGCTAAGTCTCTATGCGACAAATTTATCAAGCAAAGTACACCTCAGCAATACTGGCTTGCCCGAGGGTTTGTGTTGTTGGCAGATATCTACATCAAAATGGGACAACCCGAGACAGCCAAGCAGTACCTGCTGAGCCTTGAGAAAAACTACAGTGGGGAAGAAGCAGACATCAAGGAGATGATCAATAGCCGTCTATCTAAAATGAATTAAGACTATCGAAATCAATGAATAGAAGCACTGTTACCTACATAGCCTTGAGTTGGGCCATAGCCTCCGCCACTCTCCATGCACAAAACCCGAGAGGTGGGCAAAGCGATACTTTACGCAGAGAGCTC
Organism: Porphyromonas crevioricanis; assembly: GCF_900167225.1. Classification (GTDB taxonomy): domain Bacteria; phylum Bacteroidota; class Bacteroidia; order Bacteroidales; family Porphyromonadaceae; genus Porphyromonas; species Porphyromonas crevioricanis. The sequence goes on along the minus strand of NZ_FUXH01000002.1, from coordinate 208,104 downwards.
ACCGTAGTTACTGACAAGGTTATCTCTGTGCCCGTTGAGAAGGGGCTTCCCGTTTCGGTGAGCACGAAAGCTCCTCAGGTGCGTCCGTTCTCAGCCACTCCGCTGAAATTCCAGATGCACTATGCCCCGAGTCTCCCTGCCAACATAGATGGGCACGTAAGTCCCATAGCGGAGCGGTTTATCCATTCTCCTCACCGTGGGTATTTGGAGTTGGGGGCTGGGACTCTCTACCGCTTCCGTGCCGATGCTGGTTACCGCATACTGAATACTGAGAAAGATGAGCTGTATTTCGACCTTCATCATCGCTCTGCTTTGGAAGATGTGACCGATGCCGATAAAGCTGTAAAGACCAAAGACAGAAACAGCCTTACCGACGTGTCGGGGCTCTACACACATCGCTTTGAGAAAACCTCTCTTAGCGTGACTGCGGACTATCGTCATCGCTATTACAACTACTACGGTGTCTGGCCCGATCTAAATCAGATAGTCCCATCAACAAAGAATTTCCGATACGACTCCAAAGACCACGCCGTGGAGCATGGGGTGCGAGTGAAGGTAGGGTTGAGCTCCCAAGCAAACGACACAGACAACTGGGCTTACAGCTTACGTCTGATGTATGGCTACCATACACGATTTGCACAGTTTTCCGGACAAAACTACGATTTGGTAGAGCACTATCCTAAGGCAGAGCTGGGGATAAGTCGTCGAGTGGTGGGAGACCTATCTTTCCATGTCGATGCCGATGCAGGTGTGGTGTATCTCTCCCCAAAAAAGAGACTGGATCTGCATGCCCGCCCCAATGTCAAACGAAGCGAAAGAGGGCTATACTTCGCAGGTGGGAAACATTACCTCAATCTGGACACCTCCGTTGGCACCACCGAAATCCGTATCCGTGGAGGTTTCGGAGCAAGTATCAATGGAGGAGTCAGCCCCAAGATATTCCTCTATCCGTTGCTCGATGCTTCTATCTCATTTGCCGATGCCTACCGTATTTATGCAGAATCTGAGGGAGGACTGCTGCACAACAATCTAAGACAAATAAGTGGAGAAAACCCCTACCTGCTTCCAGAATATGTGATAGATCCTTCTCGTGTACGATACAAGGCTCGTTTGGGTGCAGGTGCAGCTATCACTCAAAGACTCAACCTGGGCCTGTATGCAGACTTGGCAAAGATAGATCACTACTATCTATTCAGACCGGCAGATATGCAGGACAATGGCTCGGCCCTTATCAACCAAGCTTTCCGTAAGCATGTCGGATTTACACCCTATTACGACAATGTCTCCATGTGGGGCTTCGGAGGTCACCTCTCATATTCTATCCGTGGTATATGGGGTATCTCTGCCAAGGCTCAATACTCACGATGGAACAGGAGTAGCAAAAAAGACATCGTAGACGGCAAACCCTCAGTAGAAGCTACTATTTCTATGTATTACCAACCGCTCAAACCATTCAAATTGAGCTTCGACTACACATTTGTGGGCGGAATAGAATACAACCAGCCTCAGGAAGGAGGCCTGAAAGATTCCAGGCTTCCGAACATACAATTGATGAACGCCCGTTTGGACTACTATCTTAATAATCGCATTGCTCTCTATGCGATCGGTCGCAACATCTTTTTCACGCACTACAGTCACCACTATGGCTATCCCGCTCCGGGAGCCGGAGTAATGGCAGGTGCCAATATCAATTTCTGATGAAGTACAATCTAATTGTTTTGGATGTAGACGGCACGCTTCTGGATAACGAAAGTCGCCTGTCCACAGCCAACAAAGAATCACTGATACAAGCCGAGAGTGAACTGGGGATACGTATCGCTCTCACTTCTGCGCGTCCTCTGGAGCGTATGCTCGATTTGGCAGCCGAGCTCCGTCTGGATGAGTTCAGTGGCTATCTCATGCCTGAGCGAGGGACTTTGCTATACAACTGCAGAACGAAGGCCCAAATAGATTTCTCGGAAGATCCTGTCAAAGGGAAAGCCAATGCCATTAACCACCTGCTGGACAAATTAGATCTCGGGCGAGAAGGACTGATCGCAGTGGGTGACTCCCCTTCCGATGTCGAAATGATACAGATGGCCGGCTTGGGTGTGGCTGTTGCCAATGCAGCTGAACAAGTAAAAGCCTGCGCCGACTACATTACCAAATCCAACGATCAGGATGGAGTGGCACATATGCTGCACAAGTTCGTATTCCACCCATACGACGATGTGGCCTACACGCCGGAGGAGGTCAATTCTCTGGCTCCAAACACACTGATGGGACAGTTGGGGATCGAGTGTACAGCTATCCTGCGTGGATATGTAGAAGCTACTATGCCGGTAGATCATCGTACTTGTCAGCCATTGGGTATCCTCCACGGTGGAGCCAGTTTGGCTCTGGCAGAGACTTTGGCAGGCTTGGGTTCTGTGGTACTATGCGAAGAGGATGAGCTGCAAGTCGGCATACAGGTAAGTGGCAATCACGTATCTTCGGCACTGGTCGGAGATACCCTCAGAGCAGAAGCTCGCATCATGCATCAGGGCAGGTCTACACATGTCTGGACCGTGGAGGTTTACTCTATCGGCAGTGGTAAATTGATCTCCACCATAAGAGTCCTGAATAGCATCCTCAAGCGCAGGTAGAAGCAAAACAAGTACGAAAACAACGGTAAACACAATAATACGCCATATGAGCGACGAAACAAACAAAACAGAAGAACGCAAAAGCCTCAACTTCATCGAGCAAATTGTAGAGAAAAATCTGGCTGAAAAACTCAACGACGGACGCCTGCAGACTCGCTTCCCACCGGAGCCTAACGGCTATCTGCATATAGGGCACGCCAAAGCCGTATGTATGGATTTCGGTATAGCTCAGAAATATGGCGGGGTATGCAACTTACGCTTCGATGATACCAATCCCACCAAAGAAGATGTCGAGTATGTAGATGCCATACGTGAGGACATCAAATGGCTGGGATTTGAGTGGGGCAATGAGTACTATGCTTCGGACTACTTCCAGCAGTTGTACGACTTTGCTGTGGACCTCATCAAAAAAGGGCATGCCTATGTAGATGAACAAACCAGCCAACAAATCGCTGACCAGAAAGGGACACCTACCACTCCCGGAACAGACAGCCCCTACCGCAACAGACCAGTGGAGGAAAGTCTCGACCTCTTTCAGAGAATGAATGCAGGCGAATTCCCCGAAGGAGCGATGACCCTGCGAGCCAAAATTGATATGGCTTCGTCCAACATGCACTTCCGCGACCCCATTATCTATCGTATCATACACACACCTCACCATCGTACCGGCACAAGCTGGCATGTCTACCCCATGTACGACTTTGCACATGGGCAGAGCGATTATTTCGAGGGGGTTACACACTCTATCTGCACACTGGAGTTTGTACCACATCGTCCGCTTTACGACTATTTCATAGACCTTCTCAAGCCACAAGAGAGCAACTACCGCCCCAGGCAATACGAGTTCAACCGACTGAACCTCACCTATACCATGATGAGCAAACGTAAGTTACTGGCTCTGGTACAACAGGGCTTGGTAGCCGGATGGGACGACCCCCGTATGCCTACTCTTTGTGGCTACAGAAGACGTGGCTATACACCTGAAGCAATACGCAACTTTATAGACAAGATCGGCTACACCAAATACGATGGTATGATCGATGTAGCTTTGTTGGAACATGCAGTGCGCGAAGATCTAAACAAGAGAGCTACACGTGTGGCTGCCGTACTGGATCCGATCAAACTCGTCATAACAAACTACCCCGAAGGACAAACCGAACAGTTCGATGCAATAAATAATCCGGAAGACGAAGCAGCCGGTACGCACAAAGTAACTTTTGCCCGAGAGCTGTACATTGAGCGAGAAGACTTTATGGAAGATGCTCCGAAAAAGTATTTCCGCCTCAGCCCAGGGAGAGAAGTTCGCCTACAATCGGCTTATATCGTTAGCTGCACCGGTTGTGCCAAAGATGATCAGGGGAATGTGACAGAAGTCTATGCAGAATATCTACCCGAGACCTTAAGTGGGAGAAGCGATTCGGCTCGCAAATGCAAGGGTACCATTCACTGGGTTTCTTGTACCGACGCCGTGGATGTAGAAGTGCGTCTGTATGATCGACTCTTTATTGACGAAGATCCTTCCGCTGTCGAAGGAAAAGAGCTGGCCGAATTGCTCAACCCCGATTCACTCAAAGTTTTGCACAACTGCAAGGCCGAGCCATTCTTGTTGCAAGGCAAGGCAGGAGATTCCTACCAATTCAAGCGAGTCGGATATTTCTCTCCGGACATCGATTCGACCAAAGAGAAGCCGGTATTCAATCGCACTGTATCGCTGAAAGATACATGGAAGAAAGTGGTAGCAAAAGGATAATCCACCAGCCACGATCTTTAGGTATTGTATATGGAAGCTATCATACAATGGGCGTTGGATCATCTCAACTACTGGACTATCACTTTGTTGATGGCCATAGAGTCGAGTTTCATCCCATTCCCAAGTGAAGTAGTTGTCCCACCAGCTGCTTTCAAAGCAGCCGGTGGGGGCGATCTCAATGTTTATCTAGTGGTCCTGTTTGCCACACTTGGCGCAGACATAGGAGCAGTGATCAACTATTATTTGGCTCGCTATCTTGGCCGGCCCGTAGTGTACGCTTTCGCCAGAAGTAAGTTGGGCAAAGCTCTCATGCTAAGCTCGGAGAAAGTGCACAATGCAGAGGTCTATTTCGACAAGAACGGGGCTATCTCCACGCTCATCGGTCGTCTTATCCCAGCCGTGCGTCAATTGATCAGTATCCCAGCCGGTCTTGCCAAGATGAAACTCCTCCCTTTTCTGCTCTACACCACGATAGGAGCCGGCCTGTGGAACAGTATATTGGCTGCCTTGGGCTATGGCTTAGCCCAAGTACCCGGTATAGAGACCGAACGACAATTGATCGACAAGGTATCGGTCTACAGCCATGAAATAGGCTTCGGCATCCTGGGGATCGTATTGGTTGTCGGGCTGATATACTGGATTCGTCGATATCGTAAGCATAGCAAGAAAGCACAGCCTCGTGCAGGAAACACTGTGACCGAAGACTAAAAAGACTTTTGGCCATATAGCAACAATGGAACTGCTTATCCTCGGCTGTGGGTCAGCTGCCCCAACAACCAAACACCTGCCCAGTTGCCAAATCTTGGAGCACAGAGGCAAACTCTACATGATAGACTGCGGAGAGGGAGCGCAGCTGTCTTTGCGTAAGCACCGAGTGAGTTTTTCTCGCTTGGTGCATATTTTCATTTCGCACCTGCACGGAGATCATTGCTTCGGACTGCCGGGTATCATTTCCTCCATGGGGTTGCTCGGACGCACGGCTCCTCTCTTTATTCACGGTCCCTCGGGTATAGAGCTGTATTTAGAGCCTATACTCAAATTCTTCTGCGACAGACTACCCTACGAAGTAAAGATTTGTCCGCACGACACCAAACAGATGGCTTGCATATTAGAAACCCGATCGCTCGAGGTGCATACCCTGCCATTGAACCACCGCATCCCCTGTGCCGGCTTCCTCTTCAGGGAGAAAACACAGAAGAGCCACCTGATTGCAGAGATGGCCGAGTTCTACAAAATCCCCGTATCCCTAAGAAAAGACATCATAGCCGGAGCTGACTACACCTGTCCGGATGGGACTCTCATCCCCAATAGTCGTCTGACCAAGCCTGCCAACACCCCGAAAAGCTACGCATACTGCTCCGATACAGCCTACCATCCCCAGCTGATAGAGCAGATAAAAGGAGTCAGTCTGCTGTACCACGAAGCGACTTTTATGGAAAGTGAATGCAAGCGAGCCATAGAAACCTGCCACAGTACGGCCAAAGAGGCAGCACGCATTGCACAACTATCCGAAGCAGAACGGCTGCTGATAGGCCACTATTCAGCCAGGTATACGGATGAGAGCGGCTTGCTACAAGAGGCACGCTCCGTATTCCCCAATACAATCGCAGCCAACGAAGGTATGACAATCGAGATCTGAGCTCCCTCCTCTTTCGGCAGACCTAAAAAGTAAGAAGCCCGACCCTCCAAACAAGAAGGGTCGGGCTTTTTCTGTATTACTCAAATACCTTTCGGGTTGCCCAAACTTTTTACAAGTTCGGATAACCCGAAAGGTTCCCGAGGCAAGGCTTACTTAGCTGATTGGTTAGCAGCTTTTTCTGCTTCTGTCTTTGTGGAAGAAAGTCTTACTTGCAAGCGGTTATCTTGCTTCATAAACTCCTTCACAAAGTTCTGCAAATCAGTTGTTGTGATTGAGTTGAGTGTATCGAGATAAATACCGGCCCAATCTGCTCCTCTTGTGTAGTAACGCTTGAGGTTGTATAGCCAATAAGCATTCTTGCGCAAGTTTTCTTCGTAGCTCTTACGCATATTAACCAAGGTCTTGTCGAGGTATTCTTTCTTCGGACCATTGTTGGCAATGTTATCTAACTCTACATAGACCAATTTGTTCATTTCGTCTGCACGAGCAGGATCAGTGGGGAAGTTTACCAAGATGTAAGCTTCGTTCATCGGATCAAATTGAACCTCACCAGTTACGCCTACACTGTATGCACCGCCCTCAGCTTCGCGAATGCTGGCGGTGTAACATTGGTCGAGCACTGCTACAAGAGCATCCATGACCAATACATTCTTCAAGTTGTATGGCATCTGAGCATGGATCATATCATAGATCTGAGCCATAGGAGTATCCATATCTTTCTTGTAGAAGAGATCCATCTTGCCTTTGCGCAAAGTCAGCTTCTTGTCTTCATTGGTTTTAGGAGTCTGTTTCTTGTTGGAAGGCAAAGCTCCGATATACTTTTCGATAAGAGGGATCATCGTAGCCTCATCGATATTACCAACGAAGAAGAATTGCATACCATTGGCATTAGCATAGCGTTCTCTGGCAATCTGCATTACTCGCTTGTAGTCTATTTTCTCGTAATCCTCTTCATTAAGCGGTTTGATGATAGGATTATTGTTGTAGAACACATACGCAATAGTATCTCTGAGTGAATAGAGAGGGTTGGTCTTGACGCTCTTGATACGCTCTACCTGACGTTGCTTGTGAGCTTCGTAGGCATCTTGGTCTTCACGCATGTCAGTGAAAGTAAGATAGACAAGCTGCATCATGGTCTCGAAGTCTTTGACCGTGCTGGAACCACTGATCTTATCTTCGTGAAGATCTACAGAAGCAGATACATCCACAGAGCGTCCAGTAAGGGCTTTCTGCAAAGCAATAGCATCAAACTTACCGAGACCTCCAAGATCCAATACATCATTGACGACCTTTACGTTCAATGCATCTTTTTCGCCATAGAGAGAAGACCCACCCTTCTTAACAGCATACAACTGTACCTCATCATCTTTGTAGTCAGTTGTTTTCAAGTAGACTGTAACACCATTTTTGAGTTTCACCTCGGTAGCACCATACATCTGATTCTTTTTCACACCGGCTATCTTACCGCCTTTGGGAGCTCTCTCCATCAAATTGGTATCGGACACCTCTTCCTTGGGAGCCTCTACATCCTGCTTGGTAGCTTGCTTGTACATCTCTGTCAATTCGGCTTCGGTAGGATAAGTGATACCATCTTTCTTAGGGCCGGTTACAGTCAGTACGACATTCTTGTCTACGGAAATGTATTCCTTAATAGCGTTGTTTACCAACTCCAGAGGCAGCTGAGGAGCCATCATCTTTATCATCTCATACTCGGTTTCGATACCGGGGATATAGCCACCATCAATAAAGAAACTCTTGTATTCCTCGGTATAGCTACCATTCGTGCGTTTACCACGCTCATTGTATGAGTTCTCAAAAGACTTGATCAGGTTAGTACGAGCTCTGTCGTATTCGGCTGCTGTGAAACCGAACTTTTTAATCCGCATAATTTCTGCCACCAAAGCATCAAGCGACTTCTTCACCTCATTTTCGCGTGCGATAGCAATGAAGTTGAGAGCGTCCTTAGTTTTTGCGATAGTCATGTACGGCCCCTGATAAGCTCCGGCCTGCAAGAAAGGAGCGTTGGGCTTCATCATCATCTCCATGAAACGTTCGTTGATGATGCTGGAGGCGATACGATTCAGATAGTTGAGCATAAAGCCTGCTACAGTTGCTTTCATTTCACGAGGCATTATATCCCTCTTATACATGATCTGCACTCTGGTGCTGGTCACTTCGGGGTCAGTAGCAATAATGGAGATAGGCTCTTCATTATCTTCTACTTCCACATAATAACGCTCGGCAGCATTTTCCGGAGCCTTGATGTCGGCAAATATTTCTGTGAGTTTTTTCACTACGTAGTCAGGGTCAATATCCCCTACTACAATCACACATTGTTGATCTGGGCGATACCATTTCTTGTAGTAAGCTCTAAGGTCTTCGTGGGGGAAATTATCCACAACCTCCATCATACCAATAGGCATACGCTTGCCATACTTGTTGTTGGGGAATGCCTTCTCCAAAGTATAAGTCATGGCACGCATATCTCCATTGTCACGGGTACGCCATTCCTCGTGTATCACACCTCTTTCTTCATCTATTTCCTTACCATCAAGTGTGATATTGTTACTCCAGTCGTGCATGATCAAGAGGCAGCTGTCTACCACATTGATGTCCTGCGTAGGAGCATCCATGATCGTGTACACAGTCTCATCAAAAGCTGTATAAGCATTGAGGTCAGCACCAAAGCGGCAACCGATACGCTCCAAGAAGCTGATCAAGTTCTTCCCAGGAAAATTCTTTGTTCCGTTGAACGCCATGTGCTCAAGGAAGTGGGCCAGACCAGCCTGATTTTCTTCCTCCAAAATAGAGCCTACCGTTTGTGCGATGTAGTAGTTAGCCCTCTTTTGGGGGTTGGCGTTATGCCTTACGATATAGGTAAGCCCATTGGGTAGCTTACCGTAGCGAACGGCAGTATCAATGGGTAGTGGTTGCATCTGCTGAGCCGACAGAGATACCGGCAAAACAGCAGAGAGAGCCAAAGCGAATACCAGAAATACTTTTCTTAGATTCATACGCTATTGTTTTTAATTTGGATGAATGAATAATATCTAAAACAAAAATCCCCCGAGGACGACTCGGGTTATTGCCCGCAAATAGCTACGCCAAGCCATATCAGAGCATACCCGTGTATGGTTAATATAGTACAACCTACACGAACACAAATGTAGCAATCTTTTTGTCATTAAAACTGGGGCTACTTTCCCCATTGCAAAGGCAGATCTCCACTGCCGAAAACCTCCTCTCAACAAAGGGCATTACATAGGTTCTTCTCACAATTTTGCCTTAGCTCTCCAGACCTCAGACTCATAACCTGCCTCTCCCCAAATTACTGGCTCCTTTTCTCTTACTCTCATGGATGCCTCGTTCTGACATTCTCCCCATCACCCTTACCTCTCCACGGAAAATTGGAGTTCACAGCATACAATTGTGAGACAAGGCACAAGAAAGCACTGGATAATAGACCTTGGTGATAAATCCCGGCATAGCAGAAACTATTACAGACCATTGGGGAAGCAGTCTTTTTCAGTGGAGCAACTATCGGGTCTTTATCACATAAGGCATAAAATGTAATGATTTGACACTCATGTGTTTGTGCAACCATCATCGTGAGCTATTTATACTACCCATTCCGATAATGCTTATCAAGTAACCACATCTCTATTCCTCCCCTAAGTGGACGTTTTGGAGAAAAAGAGGATACACTCTTGTGAAAAAAATTCTTTCTCAAAGGTGTTAAACTCAGAAGAGGGAGCATCGCACATATAGCTTGCTAAGCTCCTGATTTAATCCTCGCAAACAGTGTTGTATTATGTATTACTATCATTATTTATATTATTACTACAAGCTGTTTTTGTGTCCGGATTGGAGGCTTTTTGGTTGGTTTTTTCCTCCCTTTTTTGATGCTGACGGGAGTCGTTTTTTACTCACACGGGAGAGAACGAAAATTCTCTCCTGAGAAAAAATTTGCTCTCTCCTGTGTTAGCAAAAATTCTCTCAGGAGAAAAATTCGACCCCTCCAGAACGCCCTATTCATCGGCATTCTGGGAGGCCAATAAAAACCCATAAAAAGGGAATAGATTCACTTGTCTCTATGCTCTCCTTTTCCTCCGTTTTTCCGGCTTTTATTGAGAAGTATGTTTTTACAAAATCTGCATACTTTGACAGCGAGGAATAGGATCTTCTTTCTGCGTTTTTCTCTCCCTATCGACTCTCTTTTTGAATATGCTCCACGAGGCTACACTCGCTACACTACCCAGAAAAACTCAGAGGGCGTGCTACGAAAGATTTTCGATAGCACACCCTCTCCAGTATATTAAGCTATAACTTACTAAAAACCTTAGCGACGAACTATTTGCAGGCTCTTTTCGCCTACCGACAGGATATAAGCAGACGAAGCCAAATTCCGCAAATCTATGAGAGCAGAACCATCTAATAAGACAGCTCTCCCTTGCTCACAATTTCACCATTCATGCTGGAGAATTTATGACCCCATGCAAACGATTTTTCGCAAGAAAATGCCTCTCGGGCTGTATAAGACCAGTGCTATTAGTAGGGGAAAGATGATCCCGTCTCAATTTTACAACAGGGATATAGGCATACATCCATCTGTAAATCAGCATGATAAAAAAGAGCCAACAACACCAAAACAGAAATTTATCACTGTAGTATTGCAGGATTAGAATATTTGCTCTACCTTTGCAGAGCAAAAGGGGAGAAATCCTCAACAGAAGCTGGTGTGGTAGTTCAGCTGGTTAGAATACCTGCCTGTCACGCAGGGGGTCGCGGGTTCGAGTCCCGTCCATACCGCAAAGAAGAAGGATCCTTCAATTTCATTTGGAGGATCCTTCTTTATTTCTGCATACCAGTGAGAAATTAGCTCTTGTGAGTTTAAGGGCCCCCTATGACACATGTTTCTTGCAATCTCGAGAAGCATTTCTCATTCCACTTTTAGTTTGAACAAAAAAAGAGCAACAGCCCAAAATTTATCTTCAATTGAACTTCTTAGCCATATATCCTTGTTAATATACCACGGATACGATTCGGAGGTAGTAAGTTATTCTACAAACTAAATAAGTAGTCTTACGAACCCCAAAGGCAGGTATAACAGTTGATTGTATAAACGTTATGAATAAAAATAAAGATTTAGGATCCTTGGTCACACGCCTCTCTGTGGGCATCATGATGCTACTTCATGGGTTTGCCAAAATCATTGAAGGTATCGAACCCATCCAAAACATGGTCATAGCCAAAGGATTACCCTCATCTATCTCACTCGGCGTATATATGGGCGAGGTAATTGCACCTCTACTACTCATTGTTGGATATCGTACCAGACTGGCAGCTCTAATCCTCGTCCTCAACTGCATAGCTATCATGTGGATCGGAGACTATTCCATCCTCAGTCTGAATAAATTCGGAGGATGGATAGCCGAGCTACCAGGACTCTTTTTATTCGGGGCCTTATCTCTCTTCTTCATGGGAGGAGGCAAGTATGCATTATCCAATAACAACAAATGGGATTAACTCCCAAGCAGGCTGTGCACAGTGTTTCCAAAGTTGTATGACCTTAGAATGGATCAATAAGTACCTCTTAACACCATGCCATTTGCTACCGTAAACACAAAAGACAAGTAATATGAAAACAGTATTGCATCGGGCAAGCACTCGTGGCTTTGCCAATCATGGCTGGCTCAAGAGCCACCATACCTTTAGTTTTGCAGACTACCATAACCCAGAACGTATGAACTTCGGTACACTAAGGGTCATCAACGAAGACCGTGTGGCTGGTAGCGAAGGCTTCGGAACACATCCACATCGAGATATGGAGATCATCTCTATCCCTCTCTCAGGGGCACTCAGGCACAAAGACAGCACGGGCGGAGGAGGCGTGATCCAGCGTAACGATATTCAAGTCATGTCAGCAGGTACTGGAGTAACCCATAGCGAATTCAACGATTCGGCTAACGAACCTGTACACTTCTTGCAGATCTGGGTCTTCTCAAGAGAGAGAGGAGTAAAACCTCGATATCAGCAGAAGAAGATCACGGAGTTTGTACAGACAAATAAGTTTCAGCAGATCCTTTCCCCCTATCCCAATGATCAAGGTGTGTGGATCCATCAGGATGCTTGGTTCAGCTGGGGAGACTTCAACAAGGGTAAGACCTGCACCTATACCATCAAACGAAAAGATAACGGAGCCTACTTCTTTGTCATAAGCGGACGGCTCGAAGTAGCAGGTCAAGAGCTCGGCCCCAGCGATGGGTTTGGAGTATGGGAGACCAACGATATCCCCGTACATGCTACCGAAGATGCCGTAGTACTGGTGATGGATGTACCAATGCAACTTCCCGATTATCTGTATTAATCAATAAAAAAGCACAAACGAATGAAAGTATTAGCATTTGCCGGATCTAACTCTCGGCAATCAATCAACAAATCTCTACTCAAATACGCATTAAGCCTCGCAGAAGGAATCGAAATCGAGTGGATTGACCTCAATGACTACGAAATGCCTATCTATTCTGTTGAGCGCAACCAAGAGGGAGGTATCCCTGCTCAAGCCGTAGATTTCAAACGCAAATTAGATGCTGCAGATGCCATTGCCTGCTCTCTAGCAGAACACAATGGAGCATTTAGCACGGCTTTCAAAAACCTCTACGACTGGACTTCGCGCATAGACATGAATATCTTCGGACAGAAACCGATGCTACTCATGAGCACATCTCCTGGGCAAAGGGGAGGAGCCTCCGTACTAAATCTCGCTGCGGAGACTTTTCCTTGGTTCGGTGCAAACATCATCGCCAAATATTCGCTACCCAATTTCGGTCAATCATTCGATCTGACAAAAGGAGCTATCATAGACACCGAAGCAGATCGACAATTGCGTGAGCAAGTAACCCTCTGGAGAAAGGCTCTGGTCCAAAGTGCAGACCAAGCATAAGGTTTGCGATGAACAACAAGAGGGGCTATGGAAAAAGCTAAACTTTTTCCATAGCCCCTCTTAAATGTACCAGAATGTTCAAAATGAGACTTTCGAAGCAGTTCGAGACTCACGTGTAAAAAAGATTCCGAAGGGAGGTCACTTAGAAAGGGTAACCAATAGCAAAATGAACTCCCAATGCATCTCGGAAACTGGGGATGTTGTAATAACCAGATCTGCCCGTATCATAAGGCAAATGCAAACCGATGCCACAGTCTAGTCGAACGACTAAAAAATCTAAATCATAGCGAAGCCCTAAGCCTGTACCCAAAGCCAACTGATCCAAGAAGGAGCCAAAAGAAGCAATATCACGAACTGCACCACCAGGTCTGTTCTCGTCCTGCCGTATCAACCACACATTGCCTGCATCAAGAAAAGCAGCACCATCCAAACTCCCCAATAGCTTAAAACGATATTCGGCATTCAGCTCAAGTTTGACATCTCCTGTCTGATCGATAAAAGCATAGCGATTATTCGCCTGAGGGATGAAATAGCCGGGGCCAACGCTCCTCACTGTAAAAGCTCGTATGCTATTGGCTCCACCCACGTAAAACTGTTCACTATAGGGAGCAATCCGTGCATTCCCATAGCTATAAATAAGCCCAGTACCCAAACGGGTGGCCAAGGACTGCTTACGATTGATCCTATAAGTATAGCGAAGCTCGGCAGTCAGCTTGATAAACTGAGAGAAAGGAACTCCCAATGCATCTTTCGTCTCACTATAATCCTTGCCAAACAGCATATAGGTCGTATTAAGCAGATTGCCGGACTCAAATAAGCCATATTCCATCCACAAATGATGTCGCCCCCAACCGGAAAAACGATTGCTGTAAGTATAAATATATCCCATTTGAGGGATGAGGTGGCTGCGCAAACTCAATTCCAATGCCGGATTTTCTCTCAGAATATCATCGAATGTGGGTGTAGTGTACTGTAGTAAATTGTAATTGAGCTTCAGTGGAACAATCTGGTGTCTGTGTGGCTCAGCTGGTTGGAACTCGTATTTAGATTGCAACCCCAAAGAGACCATTCTAAAGAAACCGGCCCGATTGAGCAGCGAGGCTGTGAGGCCAAATGTGGTCGAAGTAGGGAAGAGATAATAGCGGTCTATTTGCCCGGGCCATAGCAAACCGGGGAAGGTGAGGTTCAATCCCGAACCAAATTCATAGCTATTGATGTTGATCGCCTTGCTCCCTTCGGGACGTCTCCCTGTTTGCCATTCATAAGAACCGTAAATATCAAAAGAAAGACGCTCTCCTCCTCCGAAAAGATTACGTTTGGCCATTGTATACTTCAGTCGGGGCCCTACAAAATTATTACTTTTGGTTTTGAGCATCATTTCCAAAGAAACATCCCAGGGCTTATCTTGCAGAACAGAGAGGAGGAGATCCAGCCGTCCCTCGGACGCATCCAAACTATCAGACAGAGGGGCCGGACTGAAACGAAAATCCATTGCTCCGAAAGCTCCTAACTGAGACAGAGCCTGACGGCTAAGCTGCTCAGCTCGTTGAGAATAAATATCATCATTCTGCAATAGGATACGCCTGCGCAACACGCCGGGGCGTACCAAAGGATTTTTGCCATAAAAATGGATCTTGAGACCTTCATAGACAATAGAGTCTGTAGGAGCCTGCCCCGCTTCTCCTGGGATTGAGATAGTAAGCTGTCTCATATGCCAACGTTTGAAAACTTGCTGAGGTAAACCAGGGACAAAGCGAGGCTGCAAAGCTATCCGACCAGGCTTATTGAGACTGTCAGCCTCATAAGTGATAGCATCGGGGGAAAAGAAATAATAGCCCTGATCGCGCATAGTGGCAGAGATATCTTCACGCTCCTTCAGCAAATTCTCCAGAGAGAATGGGGATTCCTTCTTCAGATATGCGTATTTCCTTTCCCGAAAGACAGTACTATCCGGGAATTGACTAACCGGCAAAGGATGTACACTGTCGAGCAAAACGACCGGCCCCATATCTATGAAATAGCGAATATGCGCTTTGAGAGAGTCTCGTTTGGTCTCTATCACTTCATATCTGGCCGAACTATGGAAATAGCCATTCTCTCTCATTATACCCACCGCTACCTTACAGCGGTTTTCAGGATTGACCGAACGAATAGTAACCGGCTTGGAAGCAAACTTCTTGTATATCCACCTACCAATTCGAGTCGAATCGTTAGAATACTTATTGTGTATCCACAGGCCAATGGGGGGGATAAAAGGTACCTGCCTACTACTGCCGAAAAAGGCATTATTCGGAGCAGCCGAGATAGCAGCCTCTACCCCGGAGAGTGTTTTTTGTCCGTGAACACTTCGATCCTGAGAAGTGATACGTGCCTTTTTCATCCCCACATAGAGTTTGTCGCCCTCATTCAAGACAGAAGAGACCGAGCAACTACTCAACAAGAGGAGAGAGGCAAAGAAAAAGAAAAACAAACGATACTTCATCATTCTTCGGACTGAGAGATGGCAGACTTTTGTTTGGTAGGAGTTGAGGCTGATTCCTGTTTACGCCGCAAGAACTCAAACAGATTGGAAAGGCGCATCAGCTTACGACGAATCAGATAACTGGCCCCCGTCTCCGTTATCTCCCCCTCAAACATACTGTCGTTATTCCGGTGATGGAAAAGGCTCAGATAGCGAGAACCGGCACGATCCAATCGGTATTCTAATGTTACGTTATCAATGAATGTCTGCTCCCTATTCGTCACATTGGCCCCTGTCTGTACTTTGCCACCTACCATCAGACGAATACGATCATCAAAGAAACGCCGACTAAAACTATAAGTGTAGGTAATATCGCTGGGGGCAGCAGACGCACCTTCTCTATTCTCCATACCTATGCTTATATCGGAGCCTTCGAGCAACTTGTTGGTCATGCTGCTCAGCTCAGACTGTATCAAAGCACTGATTGCACTATCAAAGGTAAGATTGGAGCTGCTGCCTCCTCCGGCCAAATACATACCTGTCGCCATCAGACCGATAGCCTGTTTCCCTCGTTCTTCCGGTCCCATAGACTTGATAGCCGTTTGCATATTGAGATCCTCCGGAGCGTCTAAGTCGAATTTCAGTTTCAGCTTGCTCAAGTTCTCTTTAGCTATGATTCCGACATCAAAGTTTACCTTGCGGCCCTTCTCGCTACCCTCTTCCACAACATCAGCTCGGATGCGCTGCATGGCTCGGAAATTAATATACGGATCGGCCACATTGCCACTCCAGGAGATATAGCTTGTCGGAGCCACATTAAAGAGCTTAGCCCCCACCACGGGCAGAGTGTAGCGAGCTGTTCCCCCCCCACTTATTTCGTAACGACCCGTAAGACTCATCTCACCATAAGGAGGATAAGAAAAGGTAAGGTCGCCTCCTCCGGTCAGCTGCACGTAGTCTGAATGACCAGCTTGCAAATCAACTCCGACCTGTACAGCCGGGTCTATATGCAAATTCAGCAGGATATCCAGACGTCCCAAGCTAAGCTCCGGCATCTCGGCCTTGGGTCTGTAGAGAGAATCGGAAAAATCAACAAAATCGACGAGCCCGGCCATTCGGTCTTTGGGTTTAAGGGGGCTATCCGTATAAATGTATGTACAATTGGTATTTCCGAGCACATCTACCTTTCCTCTGATTTTGAGCTTATCCACAGCTCCTTTCAGGCTAAGATCGGTAGACATAAACAGTTTGCCATACAGCAAATCGCCCTCCTTTGCCTCCTTACTATTGACAATCTGCAAATTATTAGCCTTGATACGCAAATCAGTATACATAGCCGGCTTGCCAAAAAGACGGAAATAACCATCCACACTCAACGGTTCCCGCCTATTAGCATCGGTATAGAACTTATAGTTATCGAAGAATATAGTTGAGTGATCGAATCGCAAAGCTGTGGAGTCTGTATAGATAGTCGTACCTAACTGAGGAACGTGCGCTCCTGCCGAACTAAAGAAGACTTCACCTCCTATGGCAGGCTTATCTGTTGGCCCGTCCACATCCAAATTTCCATTGATTGTTCCGAACAGGCGTGCCGCACCAGCTCCCAGTATAGGATTTGCGATCGTAAGAGGGAACTCGGCAAATTTCACATCAGCTTGAATGGAAGAAGCTTTCACCCCTCCCAGATTGTATATTCCATCAAATCGCAAAGCTGTATTTCCATTGTAGCTGAAATCAGCTGTCACATAGTGAGACTGTTTATTACGTGGCTGATAAAACATAGCCATTGCCAAATCTCCGACCTCACGTCCCTCAAAAGAAAGCTGATTTATGGAAATATCTCCTGTCCCAATCATATCATCCCAAGAGATATTCTCGGTCTGTAAACGCAAATCGGCAAACATCATTCCTCCCAAAGTATTCATCCCTGGCAAAAAGTGCAACAGAGGAAGGCCTAAACGCTCTATACTGAGCCGTATCTCCTGCTCTTTCCTTTCTTCTGGCCCCGTCTTTAGACGCAGAGCAGCCCTATCTTTAGTAAGAAATTCCAAGTCAGCCTTTAGTCGTTTAGCTCCTTTGTAGAGGTAGAGTATATTGCCCTCATTGACCGTAAGAGGAAATTTTTGGATAATCAGCTGCCCCAAATACGGTTCCACATGCACACCATACCCCAAACTGTCTACAAAAGCTTTCATTCCTAACTGGTGCAATGGCTGCTTGTTGGCATCAAACATTTGAGCCCGCACAGCCAAAGCATTGAGGGAAGCCCTCCCTCCAACCGACAATTCAAATGGTTTTTGAGAGCGATAAGCCTGTTTCTTGACCAAAAGTTTGAAGTCGAGAAAATCTGGATAAGCTGGAACGGTATCTGACAAATCTTCGGTTCCATTACGAGACAAATGTTCCACGCTGCCATGGTAGGCAGGCATGTATAGAGGAGACTCCGTTGGGCCAAAAAAACCTCTGCTTGTACCTGCCCCAATGAGAAATAGGATCTTGTCTATGCGTGTCGTATCCTGCTGGAATCCAACTAAGTCCACAATAGCTTCGATGCCTTTTTGTTCCCCTGTAAAGATGGCTGCACTGGCATTTTTATAGTATATCCCTTTATAGCTCAAATAATCTCTAAGTGGATTATTCTGTCCCATTGTGAGGCTTACAGAGGCATTAGGCAACAGCGTGTATAGTTGATCTAAGGAGTGGTGGCTATAAGCCTCGGGCATCTGAGCCAAAGAAATTTCCTGCTGCACAAAATCATTGATATGCCCGAGGACCTTGATCAGATCGTCTATGCCGTGATTCAGATTTGTTTCGACAGACAAATCTCCGGTCATCAACTCTGCACTGATATGCTCTGGCAAGGTCTTCAGATTAAGACTTATCTCTTGCGGAGTCAAATGGTCCTGCCCAACAGAAACTCTCAAGTCTCTGAGAATAGCCGATAGGGTATGTGTCTCCTTGAGATTAGAGCGAAACTCCGCAGCAAGAGTGGCCGATAGAGCCAATGGAGAGTCGGTCATCCGCATGGATTGCAAATCGATAGTATCGACTTTCAACATGAGGCCTCCGGATACTTCCTCCCTGCTGATAAGCACATCCAAAATACCTCCAAAAGATAATCCTTCATTGGGGCTGGCAAAAGAAGCCCCCAAAGCTCCTTCTTCCAGCTTAGCATCTATACTGATACTATCGAAACGATAGGAGGCATAGTCCAACCTATCAATTCGGGACTCCAACTTGGCCTGTGTTCCCTTCTTGAATATGTCGAAATCCTTTCCCTCTGCTCTTATTGTAGCATCTACAAATCCAATGGAATCGTAAGGCATATAGCGCATTAGATTCAAACTCGAAGTTTGAGCATCCAACTCATATTTGCGACTAAGAAGATCGTAGAAACCTTTCAGATCCAAACCTCGATCCTCATCTCGGACTTGCAACTGCACAACATAACGACTTCCTCTGGCCGAAAGGGTAGCCTTGAGGTTTGTCTTATCCGGGAGCCTGTAACGCTGCAACACCTCCGGGCCGGCGAAAGCGAGTAATTGCTGTGCATTCCGATGTGCAAGAAAGTTCAAGTCTATCTGGCCCCCACGCTTGGCATGATTCTGCAAATGGAGTATCTCTCCCTTTCCTCTTATATCCGCGTAACCGGGCCAATTGACATACAGCCTTTCTACCTGTATACGGTCTATCCCCCCCCTTCCTTTAGCTACGATCTTTATATCCGGCAATTTTTCATCCCCCATATTGCCTCCGACATAACCAGCGGCCTGCCCTTTTCGCACACTTTGGGTAAGACTTATACCCGTTATATGAGCAATGTCTTTTGGCGAAAGTGAGGCTGAAAGGTCTACCCGGCTATCCTTATATTTTCCTGCGGAGAAAGAATCAAAAGGTATTTCAAAACTCCCACTAAGTAAAGAATGCTGTGTGCGGAGCTGCATGTCTCGGACAGCCAACCCGAGCGAGTCCATGCTATACCGAGCTTTGAGTTGCTCTATCTGGAGACCGGATCGCTCTCGGACAGAGCCTGAAAGCAAGTTTAACCGCAGGGTCGTTCTTTGGGAGAGTAGATCTCTAAGCTCAACATCCAGCCCGGCAACTTCTATGTGACCATAGTCCATCACCTCTGGCTCCTTGGGCTTGGATAAATCTCGATCATAAGAGCCCTTGGCATTTTGTATACGGGCATGCCCCACCGTATATAGATTATCCTCCAGTCGCCCTTCGACATTGGAGATCGTACCAGACTCGATGTTGGCAGAGGTATATACTTGGTTAAAAGGCAATTCGATATGGGCTGAAATGCAATCTATATCCAGACTGCTGAGAGTAAAAACCCACTTAAGTGGCTTCTTATCCGTTTGTGTTGTATCAGGGACAGTATCCGTAGAGCAAAAATAAAAGTCTGTATTGCGCAGTAACCACCGACCCAAATCGGCTTTCTGCTCATCAAGATCAAGGGCCAAAGGGCCGGTCTGCAACTCCCCCACCTTTGCTCGCAATTTGAGCAGTCCTGCCGAATCTGTATAATTGACAGAGGCATCGAACAAGCCAAGGCCACTGACTTCTACTTGCTTGTGAAGTAAAGGAAGCAAAGCAACATCGACTCTCAACTCTCCCACCTTTGCCATTGTATCCCCATTCGACTGTATGGCTTGTACTTCTTGTACTGTCAGGCTCAGAGGGAAACCGAGACGAAGTTTTCCAACAGAGATATCCATACCCGTGGCTTCGGAGACCTTTCGCTCTATTATTTCGGTTGCCCACTGTTGTATGGGAGGCAAATAGAGCAAAACGGCCAGCAGCAATACCAGGGCCGGTGGGGCGAGAAGTATTCCGACGAGGATACCTCTATAGTGTCTCTTGAAAAAATTCATCCGTGAGGTAGGACGAGTATACGAGGTTATCGATTAGTACGTCTTGAGGACTTTGAGCAACTTTTCGTCTTGTGTCTTGAGATCAAAGTATCCTCCATTCATGGCTTTGTGCCAAGTCCCATAGTTGGGGTTGGGTAAAACGATAAAGCAGTGTCCGAACTCCGATGCAAAGGAGTCCAAAGCCTTGTCTCGCACAGAAGGATCAGCAGAATCGAAAATCGAATGAAAATCCCCCAAATTATCTCCCAAGTACATCACAATCTCATAATTGCGTAAGACTTCATCTCGGCGAGCCTGTTTGTCAGAGGTATTTTCTCGAGTAAGCAAATGCGCCTCATCGGCATAAGGGAAACCGAACTTGCGAAGATTTCTCAATGTGCCATCTCGCTCGGCAGCATTGCGATTGGAGATATAAAAGACAGTTACGCCCTTGTCAGCTGCATGTTGGAAGAAACGCACAGCCCCAGCCAGAGTGTCAGCTTCAGCACGATTGCACCACTCCGTCCATGACTCGCTATTGTAGTCATTTCCTTTGAGAGCTTCATGCACACTGTTGGGTGTATTGTCCAATATGGTCTCGTCTATATCCGTAACTATGGCAATAGGTTTTTCCACGGCCGGTCTCATGGCTGAAGTCAAGTGGTCAATCCTATCAGTAGCAACATTGTAGGCCTGCAAGCAAAGGGCCTTGTATTCGGCCGAATGCTGTATCCAGGCAGAGGTATAAAGTTTGCCACCAAGAGTATAGTGTCCATCGGGTAACTGATGGGCTGACCTACGCGACGAACAGGCCGACAAAGAGAACAGCAAGACGCAAGAGAAAATGGAAAAACTCGATTTGATGTTGTTTGTTTTCATAGTATTTATTTAGACGTATGCCTTTGATAACATTTGCGGCAGAGAGGTCTGTATTCGCCCAATTCGCCGAGCATCACTTGTTCTGACCCTTCCACCAAACGATAGCTATAGCTGGCCGGATGACCACAATCTACACAGATAGCGTGTACCTTGCTCACAGAGTCGGCTATTGACAGCAAGTGGGGCATGGGGCCAAATGGTCGGCGCATAAAATCCATATCCAAGCCGGCTATCACGACACGCACTCCGCTATCGGCCAGAGCCGACACAACGTCAGGAAGCTGCTCGTCGAAAAACTGCGCCTCATCTATCCCCACAACATCCACATCCGAAGCCAACAAAAGGATATTGGCGGAATTGTCTACAGGAGTTGAAGCAATGGAATTGCGATCGTGCGATACAACCTCCACATCATCATATCTGGTATCTATAGATGGCTTGAATATCTCTACTCTTTGTTTGGCAATCCCAGCCCGACGCAAACGACGCAGCAACTCTTCTGTTTTGCCACTAAACATCGAACCACAGATAACCTCTATCGATCCCCGCCGGCAACTGTCTGCGCAGTTGCTTTCTATTTCTGTCTGGTCCATGAATTTTGGGAAAATAGATGCTCCACAAAGGTAGGCAAAAAGGAAGGTTTCTTCGTCAATGGTAACAAAGCAAAAAACGAGAAACTTTCTATGGTAGGAAAGTTCCCCGTTTTCTTCATCTCTTTTTATACTTTCCTCCCCTGATATCACTTTCTACCATCCGCCTGTTCAATTTCTCTTTCAATTCATCAAGAAAGTAGGTACGACTTTCGTCTTTACGGTGCTTCATGTTCATATAAACATTGTAACAGTTCTTGATTTCGAATCCGAACACCTCGGAAAGCCTATCCGACAATTCTTCTACACTGATCTCTCCATTATTAATACAGTTGCAGGTATCCAGAGCATAGAGAAGCTCCACTAAATCTACAACCTTTCCTGTCCAGTGAATTGAAGAAGTTTTTTGTAAGTTGGCATCGGAAAAGTTCGTTTTCTTCAGGCCTTTCTCTAAAATCTCCAGTTCAATGGAAAGCACTTGCTCTAGCTCTGAAAAGCAGAGTTGGATAGAAGAACTTACAGAGTGATTTTTTTGTAATGTCTGGAGTATAAACCGAGTATAGTTCATAATGCGAAACAGAGTAGTATCATCGGTTGCTGAATCACTCAGTTCGAGTATTATTTCGATCAACTCATCGGTAGCTTCACGAACTTCTGAAGCGGAGGAACTCTCAGAAGATACAATCTTAAAAGGATCTGTTTGGGTTAGTCTTTTCATATGATTATTTTATTTGAGATTTACCCAGAGTTGAAGGTTGTCAGAGAAGCTACTTCCCTAAAAATCCTGAGAAAAAGTGAGTCAGTAAGTTCTCGGAGTGAATGGTCAATAGGAAATCGACTTCTCGGTGTTCCAGCTTTTTCATAGGTCGCAATGGTACACGACAAAGAGCCTCTTGTCTACCGAGAGTGTCTCTTTCCATGGAAAGAGATAGAATGTTGCCTTTTACAACTTCAACAGCCGATTGGAACTCAATCGATGCTCCCTCCATGAGGACATTGGGACGCTTCTCTCCAAATTTTAATAACACATTTATTTCTGTGGTATCCGCCTTATGTTCACTACCTATCTCATGTATGACAGCTGTCCCGGAATAGACCTGCTTATAGGGGAGGAAGTAGGCTACAGCAACAATGCAAAGCAACACAACTCCAATGGCGGTAATACCATAGCGAACCAGTGAGGATGGAATTTGTCCTACTATACTGCGAACTTTCTCGCTACGAAGCTCAAAACTTCGCTCTTGTTCCTTTTTCTCTTCCATATCAGTTGCCAAGTTCTAATTGATTCTTTACTAAGGCAAAGTATTTACCACGCTTTGCAGTAAGTTCTTCGTGTGTCCCTACTTCTACAATCTTCCCCTCATCCAAAACTACAATTTGGTCGGCATTGCGAACTGTAGAAAGGCGGTGTGCTACCACAACCACCGTTTTCCCTTTATAGAAATCCGAAAGGTTCTCTGTAATGGCGCGCTCGTTGTTGGCATCAAGGGCATTAGTCGCTTCGTCCAAGAAGACAAACATCGGATTCTTATAGACTACTCTTGCTATCAGGATGCGTTGGTCGCTGCCCTTGACTAATGCCTTGTCCATCCTGTCCTATCATGGTATTATAGGCTAAAGGAAGAGCTTCGATGTAGTCTGCGATATTTGCCACACGGGCTGCATGGCGGATACGTTCGATGTCGGGTTCGTCGTCTGATACGGCGATGTTCCTTGCAATAGTATCGGAAAAAAGATAGCCCTCCTGCATCACGGCTCCACATTGACTCCTCCACCACCCGAGATTGTATTCATTTAGATTAGCATTGCCTACCCGAATACTTCCATTCAATAGCTCGTAGAAACCCAGTAAGAGCTTGATTAGTGTAGTTTTTCCACTACCACTTGCACCTACGATTGCCGTTACTTTGCCGTTGGGAATGGTAAGGTTGATGTTAGAGAGAGTATCTTTAGGGCTATATATGTCATATTTGAAAAAAAGGTCTTTGATGGCGATCGAATGCCCATCTGTAGACTCTTCGGTATAGTTATTCCGTGTCCTCTCTGCATTTTCCTCGTTGGTTTCGGTATGTATTTCATTCATACGATCCAAGCTGATGCTCACGTCCTGCCACGAATAAATAAACTGGATAAGTTGCTCCACAGGGCTGTTGAGCTGTCCGATGATGTACTGCACTGCCAGCATCATACCAAGGGTCATATTGCCGTGAATCACAGCTGTCGCTGCGAGAACGGTAATGAGAATATTCTTCACCTCGTTGATAGTAATGCTTCCTGCTTGTTGCACTTGTTGCAGGTTCAGGGATTGCAGATTGATTTTGAAAAGATCAGCTTGAACATCTTCCCACTCCCAACGTTTACGTTGTTCACACCCTTGTAGTTTAATCTCCTGCATACCCCCTATAAGCTGATAAGTTACATTGCGATTGCGACCTGATTGCTCAAAATACTTGTAGTCCAATTGCCTGCGCTTCTTGAGAAACAGGATAATCCAACCGGCATAGAGAGATGTCCCCAAAAGGAAGACAAAAATATCCAGAGATTATAGATGGCAAGGACGACTCCAAAAGCGAGGAAAGTAAAGAAAGAAAAAAGCAAACTCAGACTGCTTGAGGTAAGAAACTGCTCTACCCGATGATGGTCTTCTATGCGTTGCAAAAGATCACCCGTTAGCTTAGTGTCAAAGAACCTCATCGGAAGCTTCATCAACTTGATGAAGAAGTCCGAGATGAGAGAAATATTGATACGAGTCGAGATATGTAGGAGTATTTTAGAACGGATAAAGTCAATGGCTGTACGACTAAACAGAAGCATCATCTGCGCCAACAACACAAGCCACACAAAGCCTATATCTTTTCCCCCAATCCCCATGTCCACAATAGCTTGAGTGAGAAAAGGAAAAACTAGCTGAAGTAGTGAACCAAGCAACAATCCCAATATCAATTGTGCAAAGAAACGCTTGTACTTCTTGAGATAAGCCCAAAGAAAACTGATCCGACTCTGTGTAGTCGTTTCTGTATCCCTTTGAGCATAAAATTGCTCTGTTGGCTCAAGAAGCAAGGCTATTCCCTTTTCTATACCGTCAATTTGAGTACTTATCCAATGTTCGCAGAACTCATCTTCATCATAAGTTATAAGTCCTCTACTTGGATCTGCTACACAGATTGAGTACTGTCCTACTCTGTAGTTCTTTATTTTGTAAACAACAACAAAATGATTTTGATTCCAATGAACAATACAAGGGAGCGATACCTTGTTGGCAAGCATCTCTAAACTTAATCGCCCTCCGATTGTCTTAAAACCGATTCTTTCAGCTGCTTTACTTATGCCAAGCAAAGAAACGCCATCCTTTCCTAAGGCACAAAAGTGCCGTAATTCATCCCTATCCACAGGCCGCTTGTAATGCTTGGCAATCATTGCTAAACATGCTGGACCACAATCCATACCATCAGTCTGTTCGATATAATGCATAATGTATTTATTCTCATGGAATTCCTTAGGAGTCCAAATAAAATTTTTGTTGATCAGAAAGCTCCGCTATCGTTATCATTATTATTCAATGAACGAGCCTTCATATTTGAATTACCAGAAGACGAATCTATACTCATTCCAAGCGTAATTACTGTGCGTTGGTCTTGGATTATTGTTTTTGACTGCATCTGAACCAAGCTTGTTGGATTTGTGCGTGACCACTGCTCTGGTTCAGTGAGGAACCAAATACCATTAAGAGAGAAAGTGTAGTTTTTAATCCGATATCTCAAGCCGATATTGGAAGTAACATCACCAGCATTAATCGTCAAGCCAGACATATACTCACGAAAGAGAGAACCTTGATAGAAAGCAGAAAAGCGACCAAGATTGAGATCAATCTGATAGTTAATCGGTGTTCCAAAGTAAGTAATACGCTTCATCGAGTGGGGAGTAAGTGAATGATGACTCAGACTGCCATTGATTGTGAAAGTCAGTAATTCTTTGGAAAAAAACGAGTAGCGTAAGTTGTACCGTAGAGCTGTAATTGTTTGTCCCTTGGCATTCTCGGGACGTTGTAGCATTTCCTCTCTGTTGAGGATGTAATTAGAAAAGATTGGACTCCACTGTTGAGTAAGAATTGGAGAGAGGGAACAATAGAAGTTATTATAACTCATCGTATAGTGAATTCCTATCGTTGCATTCGTCGTCCCTTTCAGATTTGGATTTCCACTGTAACGTAAGCCTTGTATCAAGGAGCGAGTATTCTTAGTTCGAAGACTCAAAGATGGCTCGTTGTAACTATATGCGGTTTTGAAAACAAGTTTATGATGAGGATTTATTTGATAATAGACCGACAAATCCGTCTGTGGCAACAAGTTTGAAAGTTCTGCTTCATAAGCCTTACTGTACAGGTAGCCTAAACCAATACGCCCTACAAAAGTCCATGAATCAAGCTGTTGCACATAGTCTCCATAAAGATCAATGCTATGTTGTGTTGAGTGGTAATTGTTTGTCGACTGAAGGTCTTTGATAGATGTATTAAGTAGAGAGCCTGCATAACGCATCCCTAATGAGTACACATTCTTGTCTAAAATATGCGTAAAGTCTGTCTGCAAAATAGTCGAATATTTGACATTGCTTTGTGTCATGTCGTTGCTCAAAAGTCGTACTCCGCTCATCGCATCCCACTCACTGTTTTTGTAAGCCTGCCAAACTCTATAATTCGTGAACACTAGATTGTTTGACAGGTATTTGTTTGATGCAAAGTAGTAGCGCTGGAAAACATCGACTGAGGGATAAATCATACTAGTTCGATCACAGGCATTCCCCTTCAGTTTCGCCTCTTTCGCCAGGGAAATATCACTCATATAGCTGTTGTAGCTATGCGAAAAATTTGGCTTAATAACCACTTGCAATATCTGCTTCTGTGGATTATTATAGATGTAATAAAGCGCAGGCAAATGCATGTGCATATCTTTTGTTCCTTGTAAATCCTGCTGCCGGTCTACTGAGCCAGAGGGAAGTGTAAACTGATAAGACTCCTTCCCGATCAGTTCCGTAAAACGACGACGTGTATACGAATACTGTATTGCCACACTCTTTTGTCCTTTGTTATACACTGCATAAGCAAACCCATTAGTATAGCCTGAAGAAGGGCATATCGATTGATCGGCAGAGAATCCAACAGCATAGCCTTGCGTGCGATCAAAAGTCGTTACATTGATCACGCAGTCATATGCCATATAGCGGGCTGGCGGTGTATCGTAGACCTCTATCTTTTTCACATCTTGTGTTGGGATCGCTTTCAGTTCGGCTTCGGTAGAAGGGATATCATTAATGAGGATAAGGAAAGATGCGCCATTGGCAAACTCAATAGACTGACTTGAAGGATTAATCCGTAGTTCTGGCACAACTCGCATCAATTCGAAGGCTGAACGAACTCGGTTTGCTACAGAAGTCGGAATCCTATAGATAGTTTTCTCCCCCTTATGCTGTATGTAATTGGCTGTCACCATTACGGTCGAGAGTTCTTTCCACTCCATTTCCATTGTAATCATCCCCAAGTGCACAGCCTGCTTCCCGACCAATACATTTGCAGAATAAGGCTTGTAGCCTAAAGACGAAGCACACAAAACGTATTCGTCAGCAGGGATTTTCTCAAAAGAGAATAGACCCGCACTATCAGTCACTGTATAGAACTTCTGTTTTAGAGTATCTGTGGACGAATACAGGGCTATCACCACATTTGACAGAGGCTTTGCTTCTGAATCAACAATACCTCCATCAAGCATTTGACCACAAGCTACTCCTATACTTGCACTCCAGAGGAATATCAACAATAGAATGGATCGTTTCATATGTTATATCTTTCAACTTCACTTATGTATTGTAATATCGAATCTTCTATACTAAAGTCTCCTAAACTCATTTTACAGTACCTCTTTCCATCCAGATATTCTGAACTTTTGGGACATCTCCCCATGCAAATAGGGAGATGTTTGCACTCCATACAATTATCACATTCAAAGCGAATCTTGTAGTAATCTTCGAGGAACCCTTGTTGCCACTCTATTTGCCCATCAGCTTTCAGTTTCCCTGGAGGGTTATTTGTATACAGAGTTTTTTCATCTGCCGTACACTTTAAGACATCTCCATTCCAATTTATCGTATTGAAAAACTTCTTATCAGCATAGCATGTTTTGAAGTCAAGATTTAAGTCATTCATGACAGGTGTTTGGTATCCAGAGTCTCGAAATAGTTGCGATATCTCAGTTATTAAACTGACTCTTCCTCTATCAACACTCTCCTGCCACACCTTGCGAAAAAAGACATCTACACGACTTCTATTTTTCACAGATATAAAATTATTCACTTGACTTACTATCTCTTTCGAAAGATTTTCTCTAGTATAATTTAGTCTTAGATATAATCTAAAGGTTTCGTTTAGAGTTAAATATTGCTCCATATTAGAAAGAGATATTGAAAAAGCAGAACGATTTTCACCTGCATACTTTACCTGATCATGCACATCCTGTAGACCATCTAGAGTAAGTTGAAGTTGTGAAATCTTTATGGATTTCATGGATTTTTGAATAGTCGAATTGATATAATAACCATTCGTTGTAGCCGTGTTTCTGAACTGAATATTATTCTCCCTGCACAAAATCTGGGCAAATTGACTGAGAGGCTTTATGACGTCGTTATAATACATAAAAGGCTCGCCTCCAAACCATTCTATATGAAGAGATGTTATTTGAAAATTTTTTATTACGTATGAAATATGTTTCTTTATTTTCTCCATGGTTTCTGTACTCATATGTGATGGTAAATGCTGCTGATAACAATACCAACACTTGTAATTACAGTTTACGGTTGGAAGTATTATGAGGAAATAATTGCGTTCATTAACAGCGTCGTTGTACCGACTCTTGATAATGGAAAATTCATCGAATTTATCATCGACAATAAATCCACTTTTTACAAGTTGATTATAGAAATTAGGCGAGTTTTTTCCAAAGAAGAAATCTTATTATCTCTAAGCAAGTTTTGAATTCGGTCGCTTAATTTATGGGCAACCTTAAAATAGCATCGAGATAGTCCATTGAACCAAATAATATTGTCAGATGTGGTTATTCGATAATTATATTTACTTTCTTTTTTCGTCGACATAAGAATTAATATTAAGAGAGAACAAAGCAGTGATATGAATTTATAATACAAATCTTGCTTCGTTCTCTCACTTTGCTTTAACTAAAGCTTAGGCTTTTCAATAGGATCAGTCGGTTTGCAACCACATTGAGGAACGCAATTACCCGAAAAGGTTGGCTTGCATGCGACATATAATGTAACATCACAGACCGTAGCAATGTTGCTCCCTTCTAGACTTTCTTGTGGAGATAATCCTCCCTTGATTTCGATCATATCCAGTGCTTGAAAAATGTCACTAGGCACAAGATTTTGTCCTTTTATTTTTTCCATTTTAATTAGGGATTATTTCATGCATACTAACAAAGTGCTTCTGCTTTCACTCTCTCTGGGTATTTAATGAATTTCTACGATCGCTCGAATACAAATTAATCACCCTTTTTAAGACCAAGGATTGAGGACCCTTGCTCAAAAGAATCGAAACAAAATAGGTGATCAGCCTTATTGCTAAATCGAATCTCTGAGAAACAGATTAGACAAGTCTTCTCTGTTGTGTATTGTTCATATCATATGAATCAACTCTGTCTTCAGATGTAATGAGAACCTCTTTTATTGTTTTATGCTTTGCTTAATTCGGTAATTAGGATAAAGCCTTCCCATAAAAAGTAAAAAGGACTGTCCCATAAGAGAAACGACCACTTTCTGGATCATGCTCCTGCATCTTTTCTTGCCATGATGAATAATGTACCTTGAGATACAGAACAAAACCCATAAAACTAGCTGCTGTAGCCGACGCTCCTAGAGTCTCTGAAAAATGGAGCATTCTTTTACCAACTATCCTGGTACAATGAGCTAAAAAATCTTTCAAGGGTGTTGTCGACTCAGGAGATTCAATGAAACTCTCTCCTTCTCGAAAAAAATTAAATACAAAACGATCAGCCACCTGATTGAAGATATCTTCTTTTCCTTTGAAGTGATGGAACATCTCTCCTCGTGAAATATTCGTTGCTTTGACCAAATCTGCAAAGCTGACCGCATCATATCCCTTAAACAAAAGAATAGCCTGAAAGCCTCCTTCAATACGATTTCTTTGTTGTTTGTTCGTGCCATCATCTTAAATAAAACAGAACGTTCATTCTTATACTATGAGTGCAATGTTATAAAAGAATATTGGATTAGCTAAATTTTGAAATGATTTTTCTTTTGAAGCCATTTCTATCCATATCGAAGCCACAAGTACGCACTTATTTCATACCTGCAACACACTCTTTATCTATGGTTTACTTTTGTCCGTGCACCGCTGTTGGTGTCATTAGATACATTGTAATATGGACGAAAAAATCAAAGACCAAGAAGTCCTTTTGGTCAAAGAACAGAAGGATCAGAGTCTCCGAGCTGTTGCCGGAGCAGATGAGAAAGGCGAACTAAAAACAGTTCCACCCACCGCCAAGCATGAACAGAGCTTTCTGAAATTCGACAAGCACAGCAACGCACTGGAGAATTTCCTTTCCAACTTCATGCGACAGTTCAAGCATCCTACACCGCTGAACTTCTTCAAAGTGCCTTTTGAGAATGCCGTTGCCAGTGCACGCGTACTCTCGGAGATGCTCAAAGCACCGGATGTCCCCTCCAATAAGGATATGCTGGACTCCGCCCGTATCAATCCTTCGGACTATGCGAGGGAGCAGAAACAGTCCTTTCAAAGCATCGACCCCGATAAGGTGAAGTGGGAGCAGTTCGAGCAGATGGGCGTAAGCCGTGAAAGTCTGGAAAAGGGTAAGCATCTTGAGGACTTGCTTCAATACCGCAAAACTTCACTTATTCCCATCAGCATTAAAATTGGGGAAGTCTCCCTTTATACCGATGCCCGTCTTTCTCTGAAAGTCTCGGGAGACGGGACGTTCATTCCCGTTGTCCATGCCATCCGCAAAGAGTCTCAATTGGAGTGCGAGTTCTTTGGGCATACCTTCACTGAAGAGGATAAGAAAGCCCTCCAAAGAAACGGGCAATCTAGGTCGTACCGTGGATTTAACTTTTCCCATAAAAGACACACATCACAAAATCCTTTTGCACAGCCATCTACCCGGACTTCTCTATCGTGTAGAAATAAGCCAAGGCCTATCTAAAAAACGACAAGGACAAGGTTTTTATACAGTCCAAGCTCAAAGCTATTACTCCTTGTCATCCGAGCGAGTCAAGAGCTTGGGGGGGGCCTTTATCTTCCTCTCTTTCTGTCCCTTTCGGGACGAAGGGTAAGAAGAGCATCCGCAGCAACCCGATTCGTTTGCCGTAGGAGCTCTCCACCAACGGACAATCCGGCAGATGATATAGATCAACACACCGGCCCCTATGAGGTATGTGAAGTAGTCTTGCCACATGGCGTCTATCCTATTCGCGGTAATAAAGGCGTTTCACTCTGGGAGAGAGAGAGGAGAGTAGCTCATATGGGATTGTATCGAGCCGGGTTGCTATCTCTTCAATAGGGATACGGGGATCACCGAAAAGAGTAACACGCTGCCCCTCAACTGCATTGGTCTCAGTGACATCTATCATACAGGTATCCATGCAAATATTCCCCACAGTGGGACAGAGTTTGTCTCCGACCAATACTTGTCCAACTCCCAAACCAAGGCAACGCCTATACCCATCAGCATAACCAATCGGAAGCACAGCGATACGCATATTATGATCACACACTCCCTTGCAGCCATAGCCTACGGGCTCTCCTGCAGGTATTTCCTTGATTTGCAAAATAGTAGAGCGCAAACGCACCACATCCTGCAGCCCTTCCCTGCCGTTAGGGCTGATCCCATACAATCCGATACCAAGGCGCACCATATCATACTGATACTCGGAGAAACGTTCTATCCCGGCCGTATTGAGGATATGCATCAAAGGCTTATTGGGCAGCCGGGCAGCGAGTGCATGAGCTGCGTGATCGAAGGTTCGTATCTGTTGCAGAGTAAACTGGTCGAACTCCGGTGTATCTGCTGCTGATAAATGAGAAAAGATACTGGCAACCTCCACCTCAGGATGGAGCAAAAGCAACTGCGCAAGCTCATCCATATCATTGGGAGAAAAGCCCAAACGATGCATCCCGCTGTCTACCTTGATGTGAATAGGATAAGACCGGAGTCCGTGCTCCATAGTTGCCGCCATAAACTTCCGCAGCAAGGAAAAGCTATAGATCTCCGGCTCAAGTTTGTATTCCAGCAAAGTACTCCATGTTGTCGGCTCGGGGTTCATCACAATGATAGGCATACGCACTCCTCTCTCCCTCAATTCTTTTCCTTCATCTGCCACAGCAACAGCCAAATAATCAACATGGCAGTCTTCCAATGTTTTGGCAAGCTCATAGGATCCCACACCATAGCCACGTGCCTTGACCATACAAATCATTTTGGTCTCGGGCTTGATAAGAGAGCTGTAATGCTCCACATTCTGTGCAATAGATTGCAGGTTGATCTCCAAAGTTGTCTCATGTACCTGCTTAGACAATCTGTCGCAAATCTGCTCAAAGCGGAACTGCCTTGCCCCTTTGATCAAGATACAGGCTCCAGAAATGGATTTAAGTTCTTGAGATTCAAGCAAATCGGCTGTTGTTTCGTAGAAAGAACAATCGATCCCTTCGAAAGACGTTCTTTGTTTGGCCAGCTCTCTTCCCACAGCAAAAAACTTATCCACCTTGCGGTCGCGTATCAAGGCGGCCACATTGCGATAGAGCGTTTTGGGCAACATTCCGCTCTCCAATATATCACTCAAGATCAGTACCCGTCTCATCCCTGGCGTACGAACCCTGCGCTGCTGAAAGTCCAAAGCTATATCGAGGGAACCATAATCGTTGTTGTACGAATCATTGATTACGATATTTCCATGGTTCCCCTCTTTCAATTCAAGACGCATAGCCACCGGCTCCAGTTTGAGGAAAGGATCGGCATTGCTCAGCATGGCTGGTTTGAGGTAAAGCAGCACAGCAATACAGTGAATCACATTCTCGATAGAGGCCTTGTCGGTAAAAGGAATCACAAAGCTCTCTATCAAACCCATGAAACATACTGTAATGGAAGTCATTTCTTCAGTCGAAGTCACATCTTCCACAAAAAGCGGGGCCGAACGATCCCTCATGCTCCAACCCAGGCCACGAGCCTCCAGACCAGAGGATCGAATTGCATTGCGAATAAGTTCATTATCGGCATTATAAATCACAACCCTACAATCCAGAAAGAGCAGCAACTTCTCCTGCAACTTCTCTTCCATGGTTTTGAAATTCTCTTGATGAGCCGTGCCGATACAAGTAAAGACACCGATAGTCGGCTTGATAATCCTGGCCAATCGGGCCATCTCACCAACTCGAGAAATACCGGCTTCGAATATCCCCAGGTTATGCCCCTCTCCCATATTCCAGACACTCAAGGGGACCCCGATCTGAGAGTTATAACTACGTGGGGAACGGACAATAGAGAAATCTTTGCGAAGCAGCTGGTTCAAAAACTCCTTTACAACTGTCTTACCATTGCTACCCGTGATCCCTATCACTGGATAGGAAAACTTCTTGCGATGAGCAATAGCCAATAGTTGCAGAGCCTTGAGCGTATTCTCCACCCGAAAGAAATTGGCCTCCGGAAATAAATCTATCCACAAATGGAGAGGTTGCTCTATCATAAAGCTACGCACACCACGGCCATACAACTCCTCTATATATTTATGCCCATCTCCATGCTTGGAGACAAGAGCTATGAACAGAACTCCCTGCGGATTAGTCAGAGAACGACTATCGGTAAGCAGGATCGTAATATCCCCCTTGTGCTGCAATCGAGATTCCAAGACCTTGCATACATCCGTAACTTCAGAGACAGATACCATGATAGTAGATTGTTAGATGTTTATATAAGGGTATTTGGCCCGAATTTGTTGCCTTTTTACTTCTATTTTTTGCTGCAATTCATCAGTGGCAGATGGTTGCAGAGGGCGGTGATTTTGCAGCAGGCGAAGTGCACGAACTTGAGACATGGCTTCTCTGACCGATTCTTCTATCAAAGCATCGGTAAATCGCTCCCGTATGATACGTACGGCCAAGGCAGATGGGTGCTTGAGGTCGTCTGCATAAAAACGATAATCTCGCAGTTCATCCATCATAATCTCAAAAGCAGGGAAATAGTGCACTCTATCAGGGGCAATTGTTTGCAACTCATTACAAAGCAAGAGGAGTTTGGCCTTACTTAGAGCATTAGCCGTAGCTCCGTCACCCAAATGACGTATAGGGCTCACCGTCAGAAGGATATTTAGCCGAGGATAACAGGATAGCAACTCCTGTACAAGACCCGACCACTTGTCAATCAGCTCCTGCAGAGGTACGTCTCTACGCAAAAAACGATCAGCCGGCAACTTGTGACAATTGGCCACCACTTCTCCGCTCTCACGCAAATGATACACCCGAGCCGAACCGAAAGTAAGGGCCAAAAGCGAGCAAGAAGGCAAGAGACGAGCAGCTTCTGACAACTGTGTATTCATCGCTTCCAGAGCCAACTCGACACTGGGATGAGAAAAAGAGCTGTGGTGCATATAACTACTCCAGCGACCTTCATGAAAAAACAAATCCGAAGACAAAAAAGGATCAGGCTGTCGCAGACGGTCGATAGCTCCGGCTATGGAAAGCGGATTGTACAAGACCCCAAAAGGATTGACCACAGTGGGGAAAGCCAGCTCCGAAAGGTAATCTCCGATATGACGAGAAAAACAAGAGCCGAGAAAAAAGATGCAATCCCGATAGCCGATGCGAAAAGGGTAACGGGGCAGTACAACCGGAGTGGAAAGTTCTATCATTGAGGCATTGGCACCCTGCTATAAGGTCGGTCTCCGTCCAAAAAGCCGAGTACATTGTTACACAACTCCACGGCCATCTCTACCCTGCTATCGTAGGTTTGAGTACCGATATGCGGAGTCAGACAAACATTGGGCAAATCATAAAGCTCGGGTAAAGGTTCGTCATGAAACTCAAAGACATCCAAACCGGCTGCCGCAATGAGGTTTGTTCGAAGAGCTGCTACCAAAGCATGCTCATCCACCACAGCCCCACGAGAAGTATTGATGAGAATGGCAGAGGGCTTCATCATCTCGAACTCCTTCTGCCCTATGTAATGGTGTGTATCGGGAGTATAGGGTGTGTGCAGGGAAATGACATCGGAGCGTCTGAGCAGCTCCTCCTTGTCTATGTATTCGATATCCAAACGCTCCTCATCCAACGGATCCAGGCGATGACGTTTATTGTAGAGGACTTTCATTCCAAATGCCTTACAGCGTCTGGCTACTGCGGCTCCGATATTACCAAAACCCAATATGCCTATTGTCTTGCCATAGAGGTTGGAACCTAATCGGGAGAGACGCCCTCGATCGACTTTCTCACGTTCGCAGCGGAAGACCTTGTCCCATTCGCATATCCGGCGCGTACAGCCCAATAGCAGTGCCAAAGCCAAATCTGCGGTAGGCTCTACCACAGCATGGGGCGTATTGCACACCACGATCGAGCGACGTGCTGCTGCGGCCAAGTCTATATTATTGTAGCCAACAGCATAGTTGGCAATCAGACGCAACTGGCTGCCACGCTCTATCAGTTCGCTATCCACTGGTATATCAAATACGGAACAGAGAACCTCATATTCAGGTATCATCTCCAAAAGCTCCTCGCGACTAAAATCTCGCCCCTTGGGAGGGAAAGTAAGCTCATGCTTGCGTTTCAATTCCTCAAAACCTTCTTCAACTGTGTCGAAGGCGATCAAAATCTTTGCCATATCTCTATAGTCTATTAGTAGACAGATGTCGTTTTTTGTGTTTTCGCAAAGTTAAGAGATAATTGCTTGCAAGCCTAAGCGAAAAGGCGGCAGGGAAAATAGGTTCAGATAGAGGCTTTACTCGAGGCTAACTGTCGAAACAAACCCTTTTGAGCGGGTCTCAAAATGACAAGTTTTACTTACCATTTTGTTGACTTTGCAGAATACGGTAATCTCGAAATTGGGATTGAGAGTGCAGAGAATATACTTGTCATATATGACCAGGCCCGAATGTCGATAATAAGGCAGCGAGTGCTGCGTCATGCAACAGTATCGAAACCAACGTCTACGAAACGAAGCAACAGGAGGCTATGCCATGGTTTCGAATGAGCGAATACGACAATGGACCACCTCGTCTATCGACAGGGCAGTCCATTGTTTGTCTCAAAGAGGGATCCGATCCTCCTCTTATCAGAAAGCGTAAGTCCGGATAAAGTCCGTAGCCAGCTGTATTTGTCTATACATCACGACATCATCCTCTACTCTGGGGACGTTGATACGCAAGGCAGCCAACATAGCCTCCAATTTGGGAGATGTGCGTGTCGGTCTTCTAAACTCGAAAGCCTGAGCTGCGTTAAGCAACTCAATACCAAAGATGCGCTCTATGTTCTCAATCAGTGGGATGAGCTTAGTAGCAGCATTCGCACCCATGGAGACATGGTCTTCCTGCCCGTTGCTTGATACAATACTATCACTGGCGGCAGAGTGGCAATACATCTTGTTTTGGCTTACCATAGCAGCCGCAGCGTACTGCGGGATCATAAAGCCACTATTCAGACCGGGATTAGCTACGAGGAACTCGGGCAAATCTCTCAAGCCCAATATCAGCTGAGCTACACGACGCTCAGAGATATTACCCAACTCAGCCAAAGCGATGGCCAAGAAGTCATAAACCAACGCCAAAGGCTGACCATGGAAGTTACCCCCAGATACCACCATGTCATCATCGGGGAATACTGTGGGATTATCGGTCACGCTGTTGATCTCCGTCACAACCACCGAGCTGACATAGTCGATAGCATCGCGGCTGGCTCCGTGCACCTGCGGAATACAACGGAAGCTATAGGGATCTTGCACTTGCTTCTTGGGTTTGGCCACCTGTTCGCTGCCCTCCAGCAATTCACGCATATGACGAGCTACAGTGAGCTGCCCCTTGTGTGGGCGAATAGTATGAAGTCTGTCGTCGAAAGGAGCTACCAATCCGTCGAAAGCATCCAAAGACAAAGCTCCCATATAGTCGGCTATATTCATCAAGCGGCGAGCCTTGAGCAAGGCATAAACGCCATGTGAACTCATAAACTGTGTACCGTTGAGCAAGGCCAATCCTTCTTTGCTCTTCAGTGTCACAGTATCGAGTTTCAGCTCTGCAAGTACTTCGCATGAGGGGCGTTTGCTTCCCTTGTAGTTCATCTCTCCCTCTCCGATCAGGGGAAGGAAAAGGTTGGCCAAAGGGGCCAAGTCTCCGGAGGCACCGAGAGAACCACGATCATAGACAACAGGCAAAGCTCCGGCATTCAAGAAATCAAGAATGCGCTGCACAGTCACTACCTGCACACCACTGTTGCCGATAGACAGAGCATGAGCCTTGAGCAAAAGCATCAGGCGCACAATGTCCGGATTTACCTCATTGCCACAGCTGCAAGAGTGACTCTTAACCAGATTTTCCTGCAAACGGGTCAATTCGTCTGCACTGATTGATCGATTGCAAAGCGAACCGAAACCAGTCGTAATCCCATAAAGAGGTCGGTCGCTCTCCTTTACTTTATTATCGAGATAGTTGCGGCAATGCTCAATTCTCTTTACAGCAGCATCGGACAAACGCAACTCGAAGTCTCCGTGGAGAAACTCCTCTAAGAAGTCAAGAGTAAGATCTTGAGCCCCTACTTCGTATATTTTCTTAGCCATAATGATCAAAGCTGGGTTTTGGTGTATTCGATGATAGCAGCTTCGCGCTTGGTTGTATCCGCCTCAATGTGGTCAGCCTCTGCCTGCAGCTGAGAAACAAACTCCTGATCCTTGATAGATCCAAGATTGATTCGCACATTGAACAAGGCACCATAGATAGCTGTGCGAGCGCACATCATAGCTACACAGCCATCCGTGATGGCATTTTGGTTGCCATGACGTACCACCTGCTCGATATTGTCCAACAAAGAGTAAGTGCGACGAGCCACTTCCATAGGCACACTGGCTGCAATCTTCGTTGTCTCTTGGATCTTGGCCGAGCGAGCAGCCTTTTCTTCATCCGTATCCTTCGGCATCTTGAATGCATCGAATACCAAATTGTAGGCATCGCTGTCACGATCAATATCCAGCACCAATTCTTTCTGGATAGCGGCAGCTTCGCCGGCAATACGCTTCATTTGCTCCTCTACCTCGGCATATTTTTTCTTACCGATAGTCAGATTGGCTACCATTTCGGCAAGCGCAGCAGCAATAGAACCATTGAGAGCAGAAATACTGCCACCTCCGGGCACCGGTTCCTGTCCGGCTGTTTCGGCCAGAAAACCCTTTACAGTTAGATCTGTAAGCATAAGTAATTGATATTGTATTTAGTTTGTGGTATTACTATTTCACAGCTCCGTCCTCGGCCAAGCATATACATGACCATCTTTCACCGTTGCTCGAACCAAATTCATAGCAAAGTGATAGGAAAGGAACTTATATGAGGGATAACGAATGATACACAAATCTCCGGGTTTGCCCTCGTCTATACTACCCGTCTGATCGGCCAAGCCAAGCGCAGCTGCCCCATTGATTGTAAGGGCTGTAATAGCTTCTTCCACCGTCATATTCATGTAGATCGTCGCCAAAGCTATCAAAAGTGGCATGGAACAGCTAAAGCATGAACCCGGATTAAGGTCACTGGCAAGAGCTACAGCACAGCCGTTGTCGATCATCTTACGCCCCGGAGCAAAAGGCTCTTTGAGGCTGAAAGCAGTAGCCGGCAAAAGAGTTGCAACGGTCTGTGAATTGGCCAAAGCCTCTATCCCCTTATCGGAGATCTGCAAAAGGTGGTCGGCAGAGAGACAACCCAGCTCGGCAGCCAACTCAGCACCGGCGAAAGAAACGATCTCATCGGCATGCATCTTCAACTTCAGGCCAGCCTCCTTGGCTGCCGCCAGATAGCGACGGGTCTGGGCGTGGTCAAAGACTCCCTTTTCCGTAAAAATATCACAACAGCGGGCAATGCCCTGCTTCATCACAGCCGGAAGTACTTCTCTGTTGAGATAATCGATGAATTCATCCTCACGACCAGCATATTCGGGAGGTGTACTGTGTGCTCCCATATAGGTTGGAAAAATCGTCATCGGATGCTCCTGCTGCAACTCTGCTACGACTTCCAGCTGCTTCAACTCGGCCTCCAGCTCCATACCATAGCCACTCTTGGCCTCCACGGTAGTGACACCTTGTGCCAGCATTGCGTCCAAATGCGCACGGGCCGACTCTTTGAGCTGCTCCTTCGATTCGCCTCGGGTGGCTTTCATCGTGTTGTTGATCCCCCCTCCGCGCTCCATGATGCTCATATAGCTGTCACCACGCAGACGCCACTGAAACTCGTCTTCGCGAAATCCGCCGAAAACCAGATGCGTATGGCTGTCTACAAAACCAGGCAACACACAACAGCCTGCTGCATCATAGACATCACAGCCTTTCGTCAGTTCAGGGTCTACACCGTCCATAAGTCCAGCATAGGCAATTTTCCCCTCTCGTATCACTACAGCTGCGGGGCCTTCTATCAGGCCGATATCGTTCATCGCTTCGGCTCCTCTCTTGGCCTCCCTACCCGAGCAGGTAACCAACTGAGCGATGTTTTTGACAAATAAATTCTTGCTCATATCAAGTGAGATATTGTTTGCTTTTGCCACATACAAGGCTATCGCCACCTGTGACTTACCACTTTGATAGAGACATTGCAAGAAACAGTCGGATCTCAACACTTGAAAAGAAAGGCCCCAAGATTAAGGGGCCGAGAATCGAGAACCCAAAATACATACCCCGATGCGTGCAAACAAAATCAGAAGCAACACGGCGAGAGTATGTGGTGCAACGGCCACTTCAAAGTATCCACAAAGATAAGTCTAAATAGGTGACCGGCATACGCCTCCTACAAAATCGCCAAAGGGTGCATATTCCGGCACTCAAAGCAGCAGCCTCTCTCCCATAGTTCCTAAAGTTTACACCCAATCAGAGGTATTCGACTTTCTCTGTTTCCGTTACTCCATACCTCGTCGATATAACCTTGCCCAGTCGAGCGTATTGGTCAATACCTTGGCGGATTGCCGTAATACCCATCGACAATACCGTCTCGCACATCCACTAAAAAATCGGGAGTCTTGCCGGATTTTATATCTCTAGCAATATCCAAACCATCAGTAATCATCAAATAGGCAAAAAGACCTACGACAATAGCTATCAGGATCTTTCCAAGACTCCATTCTTCTTTTTTAAGACCAGCACCCTGCTGCTTTTTCTCCAACTTCATCACCAAGCTCTTTATTCTTTATTCTCTATTCTCTGCAAACAACACCACGAAAGGCCTCATTACTCCTTGCAGGAACTCTTCGGGCATCCTGTTGCACCCCCATACAAAACCGTTTTTCGATCCCTTTGCGTGGAGAGACTGAACGATCTGCCTCCAGCTTCACATTCTCGTATATGTCCTTCGCTTTCCTGTTTATGTTTTTTACCAACCAATCGACTCAAAGGCTCTAAGTTTCATTCTTTGGGACACCCCGGTGAACAAAGATACAATTAATAAAGAATGAGAGCCCAAGATAGCTCAATACATTGGTACTTTTCAAGGTTTTTCGATCATAAAAACCTCTAATTTGCCTGCTAAATTTTCCAGTTTGGTCAAGATCCAAAGAAGATGAAAAAAGCCGTTTTTTGAGACCTTCCCAAAAAGCCCTATTCATCGGCATTCTGAGAGGGCCAAAATTCTCTCCGCACGAAAAAATATTTTCTTCCGCACGAAAAAATATTTTCTTCCGTGCCGAAAATTTAAGATGGAACTATCTTGTTGAAGAATAGGGTGTTACCGACAAGAGAGTAGTAGGCAGGTAACGATTTGGAAATGAGTGAGATGCTTTTGGTTGCTCGTGTTTGTACTAACAAAGAACGCTCACTTTATCTTCAGCAAAGATACTCTTTTGCGTGAGAAAGTGAGCGTTCCGTCATGATTTTCTTTTCGGGAAAGGAAGTGTCTGTTTCTACATCCTTCGTCCCCGTTTCTTTCTCTTGTTGGCTTCGTGACGCAGTCTTCGCTGAAAGTCAGTCTCAGCATAATCCTCTCCATGAACTTGGAAGTCCAACACGCTGCCAATTCCTGATGCAATCCCTTCTGCAACATCCACCACGCTTTCAACAAGGCTTGGTTCAAGGCTTGGTACTGGTTGTAGCTTTTCTTCCTGTACAACTTCTTTCGGCTGATAAATCGGAACTGAAGAGTGATAGGGAGTGGCATAGGAGAGTCCGAATTGTTTCAACAGTGAGTTGTATCCGA
This sequence comes from Porphyromonas crevioricanis, assembly GCF_900167225.1. Taxonomy (GTDB): domain Bacteria; phylum Bacteroidota; class Bacteroidia; order Bacteroidales; family Porphyromonadaceae; genus Porphyromonas; species Porphyromonas crevioricanis. Next base: position 166,910 of record NZ_FUXH01000002.1, on the reverse strand, counting down.
ACTCTCGTCCTATCTCCGAAGCCTTGAAAGTCTGCCCCTCAAAAAGAAATTTCAGACCATAGATTCCCCCTTTCTTGTTCATCATCTGTTCAACGGTTACTCCTTGTCGTCTCAATTCATATCGAAAGGAAGCGTAGCCATTCAGTCCGCCATTTGCATACTTTCCCAACAGTCCGTAAGCCATTGTGCGCAATTTCTCCTTACTCGTCTCCCGTGTTTGATGGGCTCTCGGCTTTTGATACCGTTTCTCTGCTCGTATCTCATTGGCAATGATTAGACCGTGCTTGCGACTCAACTCTTCCGCCACTCGTGCTGCCTTGTTACTCACAAAGGTCGTATCATAGACAACTCTATCCATACTGATTCGATTGGCGATGATATGAATGTGCAGATTGTCCGTATCCTTGTGCGTAACGGCAACGGCTTGATGCTTTTCCAACCCCATGGCTTGTATAAATTCAGACACCAGATGTCGGAGCTTCACAGCGTTCATCTTTGCTTCATCTGCAGGAGCAATGCCGATTTCAATTCTCAAGAACTTATTTCGACAACGGCTATTGTAATCACTCAACAAACACATCTCTTCGTATATTCCTCTTGGCTTATCTGAACAAAGCTCTTGAAATAAGAGCCTGTTCTTGAGTTTTGCCTCCCTGAAAATATACTCCAAGGCTACCTTACCATGTGCTATGGCTTTGCACTTAGCGATCATTGCGCTCTATCTTTAAGATGTCATACACCTCGTCTACAACTCGATGGCGAGGATTATAAAACCGCTTAAAAGCCTCCAATGAGACGAGCGAAAGATTCTTGGTCATCACTGCCCAAGAGGCATCCTTCGTCTTAATCAGGTTAGAAATATGGGTGAAGAAATGGGAGATGCGTTGCAAAATTCGAACAGCTTCCTGTTCGTTTGCCTCCAACTTCGGGATGGCAATGACCTCTCCCGTCAGGAGCATCTCACGAGAGAATTCGGATAGTTTCTTTCCCGATTGCTCTGCACGCTTTTGTATCTTTCGTTGTTCCTCTTCAGAACAACGTATCCGAAGAATGCGGGTCTTATTATTTCCCTTGTTTCTTCTCTCTTTATCTGTTTTTGGTTTCATCTTAACTTGCTTATTAAGGCATCCCAGCCGATGAGAACGAAGTGATTACGGCTCCCCTCCCGAACCAACGAGTGAGGAGGCAAGAGCAGTTTGTGGCTACAAACTGACGTCTTGCACTACTACCGATGAATACCCTTTGCGTCTGATACGATTGGCTTTCACCACTCCCTTCTTCCCCCTTCTGAGAATGCCGATTAGCAACTCCATTACTGATGGCTCGGAATACCGAGATTAGAGTTTGCGCCAGTGTTCTATGTCGTCTCCGTACTCTTCCAAGTGTTGGAGAGCAATGCACTCCAAGAAACTTGAAACATTGGCACCATAATCTCCCAATCGACGGACAACGAACTCCAAGCGTTCCCAGGTGGAGCGACTGAGATAGGTTGCCTTTCGGTCGATGATTTTGTGGGGAACGAGAAAGGATTCCCGATAGTTTTCCAAGTTCTCTTTACGTTGCTTCTGGCTGATACGTCTTTGAATGCTTGGTGTCACTTGTTCCTTCTCTTGTTCGGATTGCTCTGCTTTCAGGTTGTCCTTCTCTTCATTCAGAGACTCGGAAGGCAGTGTTTGCTCAGATGTCGAAGAGAGCTTGGTGAACTCGGATGGTTGGGATTGCTCCGACTGTTTCTCTTGGTTTCCTTTCCCTACGTTCAGATAATGGGATAAATCAAATCCTTCTTTCATGGCTTATCTGATTCTACGTTTTGCAATGGCAGGCTTTACTTGTTGTACTTCTTGTTGTTGCTTACTTTGGGCTACGTGATACTCATTGAGGTCTTTATGATGTGGGTAGAGACACCTGCTCATATCCTCCACCTCTATGCCTGTGGCACGAAGTGCACGAACAGCTTGTCGCCCTGCTTCATCGTTGTCGAAGAAGGCTTTGACCGAGAAGATTTTTGCTTCTTGGAGGTAAGACACGGCTTTGTGCAGATTGCTTACCGAGTTCAGGATAAGACAAGGAGCGATTTCTTTTCCTTTCATCGTGAGAAGGGAGAGGAAGTCGATAAAGCCTTCGAAAAGACAAAGTGCTCCATCGGATTCTCCGTTAATCAGAGAAATATCTTTCGGAGCGATACTCCCTTTGAAATTTCTATTATCTCGAAGCTCATAACCTCCCGAACGATTGGGAAAGCCGATAGCAGCGTACTCTCGTCCTCCGATGGTGTAACGAATATGGCGGAGATAAGGGCTTGCCACGGCAAGGTCTATCTTGCGTACCCCTTGGAGATAGTTTTTCAAATGCGAGGGCAGCTCTTCACCGATGGAGAGGATGTGCCTTGTATTTGATGGAGAATTACTTGCTTGGGAAGGTATTGAACGATGAAAGGCGGAAGGGGCACGCTTTTGTTGGTCAAACAACTCTTCATCGGCAAGAAGCGCCATGGCTTCGTAAGCACTGCATCCTCTCATCAACATCACAAGGTCGATGATGCTTCCGCCTTTACCTATTCCGTAGTCGTGCCAGAGGTTTTGCCGAAAGTCCACTTTCAGGCTGGCATTGTGGTCATTTCGATAGGGGGCATGATAAAGGGCATAGTGCGTGTATTCTTTGGCAGGAGCAATACCGCAGGATTTCAGGTAAGCCGATATAGGCTGCTGTTTGATGGTTTGAATGTCGTAATATCTTGGTTTCATAAATCGATAGAATGAAATGATGAGAGAGGAGGAGAACGGTGAAAGGAGAAAAAGCGTGCTCTCACGGAGGTCGGGAGGGGTGAGTCTGTTTGCCCTTCGGTGAACAAAAAGAGATTTCTCCACTTTTCCCTTTCACTGTATATATATTCTTACAGTGAAAGAAGAAGAGTGAACTGTTTTCGTTTTGTTGCCGATGGCTTTTTCCTTTCATTGTTCCCATTGCCTCTTTTTTCTTGATTTTGAACTTTCACCCGAAAACGGATGCTGAAACCAAGTTAGAGAGCCGAGAATGAGAAGACAAGCTTTGCGAGTTTGTTGCTTTCGGGTGCTATACAATGCTCCGAAAAAGAGAAGGAAATAGAGCGGAAATCAGGACAAAAACACCTCAAAAAAGAATCGAACAAAGAGAGACTGCTCTCAAGCGACAGCATCGGGTTTCATACTTCTGCACCCTTTTGCATCGGAAGAGAAACAAGTTGCGTTTTTTTATCGGATAGGAAGCCATTTCATACCTTATCGAAGCCACAAGTACGCACTTAACCGAAAGCCTTTTCTGTGTAGGTATGTGCCTCTATATTTGCCTGCGAGTTCCCTCTGTTTCCTCGGTTATCCCTGACTGAAAGAACGAATGGAGAGGCTTCCTACATTTGCATCAAAAGACAAAAACAGAGTAACAAAAACAGCATTCCAATATGAGATTTACCGCCATTGATACCTCCGCTTGGGAGGAACTGAAAAAGAGCATCGAAGAACTGGCTCTTTGCATGAGAGAACATTTCGGCACGAAGCCCGAACTCCCCGACTTGTTGCACAACGGGGATGTCTGTCGCATCCTGAATATCAGCAAACGGACGCTCCAGCACTATCGGGATACTTCCGTATTGCCCTTTATCCAAATTGGGCATAAGTGCTACTACAAACGTGAGGATGTGGAAGCACTCCTCACAAAGTCTAACCACAAGAAACAGTAACCATGGAACACGAGATTGTAAACAGAGAAACGCCCGAAATGAAAGAACTCATTTCGGGCATCAGGGAGATGACAAAGCGGCTGAAAGAGATTGCTGAGACACATCGTCCGCTTTTCGGAGGAGAAATCTACCTCACAGGGCGAAAAGTCTGCGAACGCCTTTTTATCAGTCCCCGCACCTTGCAGGACTATCGAGACAGGGGTGTTATCCCCTACACCCAAATTGCAGGGAAAATACTCTACAGACTTTCCAATTTAGAAAAGATATTGTCCGAAAGATATCAACGGTAGCATATTTACAGATATAAGTCATACATAAAAAAAACCTACCCTTTATTTTCGATATCTCTTTGTACTTCCATATTTATGGAGAGCTTTTGATTTGTGCTTCTCATACGGTAGAAAACCAGAATCAATGCTAACCCATAGAAGATCTGCCGCATATTAGCTGCGATGGACGAGGGCATTCCGACAAAGCGAAGTGCTTCGGGTAGTAAAACCAAGAAAGCCGCTGCACAAAAGATGTGCAGCAAATTTCTCATGCCACCGATAATCACAATACTGAGAATAAAAATAGACTCATCCACCGTGAAGCTACTCGGATCAATGTAGCTGATGTAGTGTGCATAGAGGACACCTGCGATAGAGGCCAGCATCCCGCTGATCACAAAAGAAACGGTCTTGGCTCCTGCTACATCTTTGCCCAAGCTCTTCGTGTAGACTTCGTCTTCGCTGAGGGCAATGAGCACCCGACCAAAGGGCGAATGCATCAGCCGATGTAGCACGCCCCACACCAAACCCGCCAAGGTCATACCAAGGAGGCAATAGGCGAATTTACTCTCCAGCTCCACACCTGGCACTATGGCGAAAGCTGGGATACCAGGTATCCCCAAGGGGCCATGGGTTACGCTCTGCCAGTTATTCATGATTGAGTAGATCACAACCTGAATGCCCAAAGTGATGATGATGTAGTAGTCATCGACCGTCTTGGCCGCCACACGAGCCACAACCCAAGCTAAGCCTCCCGAGAGCAGCATAGCCACAGGGATATTCAGCATCGCAGGTGTCTCCCAGTGTATCGACATCAGAGCGGTCGTATAAGCTCCCAAACCATAGAAGCCCGCATGCGCCAGAGATACCTGACCGCTATATCCTGCTACTAGACTAAGCGACTGTGCCAAAATAGTGTAGATACAGATTAGCACAAACAGATGTAGCAAATACTCCATTAGATCTCTGCTTTTTTGAGTTGCTTGCCACTAAAGCCGTATGGGCGGAAGTAGAGGAATACAATCAAGATGATATAGGCCGTGGCGTTCATCCATTTGCTATCGATGTAGTAGGCCGATAGATGCTGCGCTGTGGCCAGCAGGAGAGCTCCAAGAAGGAGGTAGCGCATCCGCCCCATCCCCCCAATGATCATAGCTACCACACCATAAAGCAACCAGTTGAAACCCATCGTCGGGGTCATATCTATGTCGGCCGCAATCAAAATCCCAGCACAGGCAGCCAGCCCCGTGCCAATCCCCACGCTCCAGGCTATGGCCTTGGTCTCAGAAATCCCTAGAACGCGACTGAGCTCAGGATTGGAGGCCACAGCCTTAATCTGACGCCCAATACTCGTGCGCTGCATGAAGAGGTGGCTCAGAAATAGTAAGATAACCGAACTCATGATTGTGATGATCTGCACATCGGTTATGTAGGCTCCCATAAATTCGTGCCCGACCTTGATCTCCCACGTCCTAAAGCTCAGCGTACTATCCCCCCAAATCATGGAGATCACATTCTGCAGCACCACGTACAGCCCCAGCGAAGCGATCATCATCTGCCAGCTCTCAAGACCATGTCGTTTCAGCGGACGATACACCCACTGGTTAATCCCCAGCATCAGCAAAACGACCACCGCAATAGCCAGTGGCACAGCCAACCAAAGCGATCCCCCCCACAACACACTCGCCGTATAAACCATATACGCCGCCAGAGTCAGAGACACTGCATGGGCAATGTGGAAGAAGCTGAGTATGTAGTAGAGACCTCTAAATGAGAGTGCTATTAATATGAGCCAGAGTGTATCAATGATAATAAATAGTTCCAATCTAGTATGTATATAAATAAAAGAACTATACCTAATACCCACCACCTTCGTCTAGAAGGATTAGAGTTTTCCCATTCTTCCGAAAAGTATTTATTGATGTCTAATACCTTGTTTTGGGATATTTCATCCTCAATTCTTCTCCTATCCGCCCGTTCAAAAATCATATGGTAGACTATTCGGAATCTAGTAAGTAAGACTATGGCGGATACTAAACACAAGACTTTTATTAACTCAGGATAATCAATAGGATTTTTAAAGTTTATAGATAACTGAGACAAATGCCCCGAAAAGAGGGAAATCAAGGAAACCCAAAAGACTTCTAAAAAAGTTTTTAGTAATTTAACATCCATCTTTATTTTACAAGATTATTTATATAACGTGATATGACTTTATACCCAGATATCTCCTTTTTAGATAGTTTTTTATATAAATAGCCGGACCTCTCTGGAGAAGAAAAGATATTTTCTAATTGTGTAGTATGACCTTCATAAATCTCTCTATAATACTTTTGCATTAGAGCCCTTAACGTCGGTCCATAATCGTAATATTCCTTTTTTAGGAAGAAGAGAGCGTAATCATCCTTATGTTCAGAAATTCTCTCATTTGTACTCGTAAAAATGTAATCTTCATCTTCACTTATATATTTTCTGATCCATTCTTTTGTTTCCTCTAGGATGTATCGAGTACTCCACGCTAACCGCATATCAACGGAACAATTATTTTGAGTTCTCACCTTTATATAGGGAGCATAACAAATGGATTTAGGGATGACTGATACATATTTTTTTTGAGGATCATTATCCTTCAAAATGGTATCCCCTCCACTTTTTATTAATAAATCTCTTTTATATCTAGCATAGCCATAAAAAAAAGGTATGTAGGTTAACGGCTCTAAAAGAAATTCAGAGTCTCCTGGCAAATCTTCATATTCTTTGCTAACAGGTTGGGCTATTTGTGCTAACTTCACGCTTATAATAAGCTCATCTTGGACTTCCATAAAGCTCTCAATAACATTTAGTAGCTCTCCTTCTGGATAATTTCCAAATGTTCCACCTAAGAGGAGAAATAACCTCCGACCTTTTCCAAACAATTCATTCTTTATTCCATCCTGTTTCCCTTTAATATATTTGGATAAAGCCCAGAAGTCAGATATTATTGCTTGAGTTTTAACATTTTGTGTTTCCTTTTGAGATGAAATATTCATTATCCCTAAATGAACAAGATAGTTACTTATATCTACAGGGATATATTGGATTCTACTCCTATTTTCTGCTTCTAAATCTCTAAATATCCTACACTCTTTATCTGAGTTTGCTGCCCCAAGAGATATTATACTTAACTTATCTTCAGGATTTTCCGACAGTATAAATCTAATCCTTTCTCTAACCTGACTAACCTCAAAGTTATAGTATTCCTGATTAACCCCTTTACTCTGTTCTTCATACAGTCTCAAATAATTCATTACACCCCTCGTAGTTATATACAAATATTTATTCTTTAGGTACATCGTATTTGCCACAGAAGACGAGGATTCAGCTTTTCTAAATAATTCTTCAACCATACTATCGTCATAATAGACCTCCTTTTTCTTTGCAAGGTCATTTAAGATATTGACTTCTTCGGATGATGATAACACAAGAATGGTATATAATTGCTCTAAGATGCCATTATGAGGAAGTGATTGATGAAATGATGTGGTTCTCCCCCCCCCAAACTCTATACCATGATTAGAAGCCGATTTGAATCTTCGAGTATCCATATTAGTGTTTGTAATTGATTAAAATCCTAGCATATCTTGTTTAGTCGACACTCAATACTTCTAGAATGCGCGTTTCTCCAGTCCCATATACCTCTTTAATCAGAATGTCTTTTTTTACATCTCCCGCTTGATCAAAGCTTATTCTTCCTGTAACCCCTAAAAAGTCTTGAATTTTATAAAGTTCATCTTTCACGTTATTCTCTTCAAAATGCCCATTTACAAGTGCTTGGGCAATAATACTTGAGACATCATAACCAAGAGCTGATTGCAAATCTGGAACTTCTCTATATTTCTCGGCAAAAGACTTTTTAAAGTTTTCAACAATTTCCCGTCCATCGTTTAAATCAAAATAAGGAGTAGTATAAATTACAGAATCAAATGAGTTACGGGCAATATTCAAAAATTCGGAGTCTTCAAAACTCAGTACTCCATAAACGTTAGAAGTACAATCTAGTTCTTTCAGCTGTTTAAGAAAGCTGGCATTCTGTTTGGGACTACCAATAAAATATAAATCTCTTATTGCCTGTCTCTTTACTCTCAAAATAATTTCACGGAAATCAACTCTTGAGTCTTCAAATGAATACGCCAAAGAAATTTGTCCTCCTTGCGCGCTGTATGATTCTTCAAAAGATTTGCTAAGTCCTATACCATAATCATTATTAAAGTGCAACAAAGCAACACTTTCTACTTTTTTTCTACTTATCAAGTAGTTAGCCATAACTCTCCCATCAAATTCATCTGACGTATATATTCTAAAGACATAGTCTCCAGCATCCCTAACTTTAGGATTGGATGCCCCTGGTGAAATTAACACAACCCGATTTTTCTCCGCAATGGGAGCCATTGCAAGCAAAATAGGACTTCCTATATCTCCAATAATAAGTTTGGCTCCATCTATTTCTATGAGTTTGTTAATAGCATTAACTCCAATTTTAGGATCTGACTTAGAGTCTTCAAAAATTAGCTCTATTTGTTTATCTGGATGTTCTTTCTGAAACTCTTCAAAATAAAGATTAATCCCCTTAATTACATTGTTGCCAGGACTAGAAAGAAATCCTGTTTGGGGCATTATCACCCCAATCTTGACGATCTCTTTCTCTTCTGAGTTTTTTTCTTGGCTATTTCTCCAAACAAAGTAGCCTGCTACTACAACGAGAGCTACAAGGATGAGCCCTAATAGTGTTTTTCTATTCTTGTTCATACGATGAATTGTTTGATGTTATCTAATGTGTTTAAATCTCCAGTGTATAGCCTACCGAGCCTAAGCCCGAGGACTCTATCGACGTGCCCCATGAGTTCTCGAATGCGGTGCTCAATGAGGACGATACTCGTTCCCTGTGCTTTGAGTTTTTGGATATAGTCGAGTACCTGCTCTGTATTGTCTTCGCTAAGCCCCGCAAGTGGCTCATCGTAGAGCAAGAGACGAGGCTTATTGGCCATGACCATCCCTAGGCTTAGCATTTTACGTTCGCCGCCACTTAGCCGTCCTGCTGTTTGTTTCGATCGTTTCTTGAGGAGTGGCATTTGCTCTAGAACTTCCTCCATACGGCTGTCGATCTCGGATTTGCACCCGAGGTGCAGGAGGGAGCAGTATAGATTATCTCTAACGCTCATATCCTCATACAGTTCGCCCTTTTGAGGAATATACATCAGTCCTCTGCCAATCAATCGAGAGGCTGGCGTATGTAGCTGTGGTGACTGAAGCGAGGCCCCCTCAAAGGATATTTCGCCCGACCAAGCTTCTAGCAAACCATAGATAACCTTGAAGAGTGTACTCTTCCCCGAGCCATTGGAGCCCACCAATAGCACGATCTCACCCTCCCCGATCTGTAGCGATATGTCGTGGAGGACTTGCTTCTGCCCGTAGCCCGAGTTAATATGGCGAATATCTAGGAGTGTACTCATACGTAGGCATTTTGGACGATTTCATTCTCTCTAAAAGCTTTATAGCTCGCATACTCCGAGATTCTCCCTCCATTGAGGAATAGAATCTTATCAGCCACGAGCTCAATGAAGTCTCGATTGTGTTCAATAATAAGCAGTGCTTTACCTGAATTACGCAGACCGAGAATAACTTGAGCTAGCAAGTCTCGGTACTTGGGGTTGACCCCAGCCACTGGTTCGTCTAGAAGCAAAATCGGCGCATCGCTCGCCAAACAGCAAGCCAGATTGAGGAGCTTCTGTTGCCCGTAAGAAATTTGCCCAGCAAGACTATCTGAGACATCCTCAATAAAGCAAGTTTTAAGAATCTCATTGGCCTTTTGTATAAGCTTGTTTTCTTCCTCTCTATTTGAAAAAAACACACGCCACCAAGCCTCGCCACGCTGCTGCGAGAATGCAAGTAGGACATTCTCTCGGACACTTAGCTTGCTGATGAGCCGCATGTCTTGAAAGGTACGAGATAGTCCGATGCGAGCAATCTCGTACGGGCTGAGAGACTTTATCAATTTATCATTCAAATATACATCTCCTGCATCTGGCTTGAGAAATCCAGAGATGATATTAAACAAAGTCGTTTTGCCCGATCCATTCGCTCCCATCAGCACGGAGATTTGTCCAAATTCAAGAGATAGAGAAGCTCCATCCAAGACATGGTTATCTCCAAAAGCTTTGGAAATATGCTTAACCTGAAGAATCATATCGAATTAACGCTACGAAGTTAGTTATTTATATTTGCTTTTGCATTGATTTTTCAGTTTAAAGTAAAATTTGTTTTGAATTCTTTTTCTATCAACTTATTCATATCCCTTGCAATCTTTTGGTCTGTGATTTGAGCGTAGATTTGCGTGCTGGAGATGGAGGCGTGTCCCATCATTTTGGCGATGCTCTCCATTGGGATACCAGCTTCCAAGGTTAGTGTGCCAAAGCTATGTCTTGCGATATGCCAAGTCAGCGGAGTGCGTATGCCACAAGCCAAGCCTATAGCTTTGAGGTGGGCAACAAGTTGGCTTTTGGTTATCGTGTCGGGAAATACTTCGTGGTCATTGCTGCAGTCTTCCTCTTTCAAGTAGAGCAAAAGTATCTGCTCTGCTATTGGGTGCAATGGTATCAGACTTTCCACTTCTGTTTTCTGTCTCGCCTTGCGGACATATCGTTTCCCATCGCTATTCGTTTCTATTTGTGAAACTCGCAGGCTTTGCAAGTCGGCAAAAGCCAAACCTGTAAAGACTGCAAAAAGAAACATTCTTCGGCTTAGTTCTGCCCCTTCATCCTGCAATGGGAAAGCCAAGAGCTTCGCCACATCGCCCTTGGAGAGGAAGCGAGGTTTGCGCTCCACTGTCTCATACTTCACACCCTCAAACGGATTGAAACGGATTGTCCCTTGGCTGACGGCTCGATACATCAATCGGCTCAACCAGCACAGATGTTTGTTTATCGTTGCAGGAGCATAATCCTCTCTCTTCAGATAGAAGCGATAATCGTCGAAGAAACCCATCGTAACTGCCGTAAGAGGCACATCCTCTTCACCTCGACTTCGCACAAAGTTTCTCAACTGCCTATCCGAATAACCATTCTGCCGATAGGTGCTTTCGCTCTTGGATTTTTCAACTTCCTCGCTTTGTCGTTGCACTTCTGCCCGACTCATTGCCAAAAGTGTTGTCGGAGCTTTGCCCACACCCTGCAAATGATTTTTCAGCAGTTCCGCACTCACCACCCCATATCGATAGAGCAAGTTGTTGTACCCTTGTTCGATTTCGTCCCGAAAGGCTTGCAAGCGTTGATTCGTTTTCTTATCGGTTGTTTCTCCTCGTTTCAGGTTCCACTCGTGGGGAGCAACACTTTCGCCCGTGCTCATCACCACGTTTGCTCCGTCGATGGTGATGCGACAAAGGATGCCTGTCGTACCGTCTGTTTTGACTTTATTCTTATTGATATAGAATAGGATTTTGAATGTACTGCGCATAATCTTTTCGTGTGCTGTATGAATTGTAATAACGTTGTCTCCCAAAGCTTCTAAGCTTTCGGGTAAAAGCTTTATTGCTTTCTCGGAAAAGCTTAGGTGCTTTTCAGGGCATATTCTTGAAGCTCACAAAGAGAGTCGTAAATCTTCGGTGAAAGAGAGAAATCGCTCGAACTCATCGAAGAGCTTCTTCGGGGTGACGTGGGCATATCGTTCCGTGGTTTTGATGCTACCATGCCCCAACATTCGGCTCACGGTTTCGATGGGGACACCTCGTTCCAACGTTATGAGTGTGGCAAAAGTGTGGCGACCGACGTGAGCCGAAAGTGGAACAGCGATGCCCGCTCGGAGTTGCAAAGCCTTGAGTTGAGCAAGGTAAACTGAATAGGCAACGGGCTCAAAGAGCGTGATTCGTTCCTCTGACTGATACCGCTCTATCAAACGCACCGCTTCGGGCAGAAGCTTCACACGACAAAGTGTGTCAGTCTTTTGTCTGCGGAACTTCAGCCACCATGCCCCTTCATCATCCGTAAAAAGATGCTCCCGACCAAGGGTAACCATATCGCAATAGGCAACGCCCGTGAAACAAGAGAAAACAAACAAATCTCGAGCTGTCTCTAGTGCCGATTCGTGAGCATCGAAAGTCAAAGCCCGCAACTTCTCCAATGATACCTTGTCCAATGCACGAGGCACTCTGTTCTCGCCTCGCTCTATTTCTACTTCATCGAACAACAAGCGGTCGATAAGTCCCTCTTGATACGCCAAGCGGAGAATCTTCTTGGAGTACAAAGCGATTCGTCTGTAACCGCCTTGCGACAGCCCCGACACGCCCTTGATATAATGTTCCAACTGCGAGAGGAAATCATCCCCAATCTGCCCGAAAGCGATGTCCGAAGAGTGGAACTGATGAAGGATGAAGTGTTGCAAATGCTTTCGAGTCGAGCGATAGGCATACAGCGAAGAGGCTTTGATTTCCACCCCGACCAATTTCTCCATCTCTTCAAACATGCGGTCGTATCGTTCCAAGAAAGTCGTCTGACTCTGCATACTCCCCTGAAACAGCTCCTTGATGTCCGTTGCCGTAAATACTGTACTTCGTTCCCAAAGTCTCCGATAAGCCGAATGCACCGAAAGGAGCAAACGATCCAACTTGCCATTCGTAACCACTGCCTCATGACTCTTGCCGTTCAATCTGCTCTCACGAGCGTTCCACAAATCGGGTTCGCATGAAAGTTTGCAACTGAACTGCGCCATGGTTCGCCCGTACGTTATCCGCCCCATGATTGGAGCTTGCCCCGACTTGTCCAATCCGCTCTTTTTCAGGTAGAGCAACACCTTGAATTTGTCTCTTCGCATACGCTTCTGTTTTTATGGGCAAAGTTACCCGTTACCGAAGCCTTCTCTGTTACGCAAAACATTGTGTCATAGTGCATCAGCACCGCAGAAGAGAAAAAGTTCAAGACCGACGAAACCCTCTTCGGTTACCTTCTTTTACCTCACCGTTACCAATCAACGAATCGACTAATGATTTGGTAACGGAACTTCTGCATAAATCCACATCTTCTGCTCTTTACACTCCAATGCAAACCATCGCAACACTCCGAAAATCCCTCTCATTCTCATCCACTTACCCTCAATCGGCTCCCCAATGCCCTTTCCTCGAATAGTTCCGCAAGAAAATTTATCGGAGTGCGCACGAAAAAATATTTTCTTGCGCACGAATTTTTGCTCTCTCCCCTGCAAATAAAAAAAAGCCCCCCCAACAGGCCACAAGGAGCCTCCACAAAGAAACAGCTCTCTAAAGGGACAGTTTTATACAAAAGAAGTATCAAAGAGAAAAATTATAATTCACCCCAAGGGAAAAACTCATCAGGTCTGGATAACCGGGAACGAAGCTCCCTACCACATCCCAATGAGAGGAAATAGAATAACGGTAGTCGAACTCTCCCGCATACCACAAAAAGAGGTACTGGAACTTGTCGCCGGACACTCCTTTGAATAAGTTCTGATCTCTATATCCGTCTATATTCAACCAGTTTTTCCTGAAAATCAAAGTCGGACCTATACCTCCCCAAACTTGATGCTTTCCCAGTTTCAGGATACGCCCCCGCAAGCCGACATGAACAAATCCGCCCAACTGCGCTGCACAGTCGGAGTAAAGAGCAATAGCTGCTTTGGAGGAGAGGACGTCTGCCCAAAGCATTCGTTCGTAAGAAATAATTGCACCTAAGTTTTGCACCCAATAGGCATCCCTGTCCAATCTCAACGGCATGATAGAAGCATTCTCTCGCTCTCCATGTGGATGCCAACTCAAACCAAAAAATCGGAGTCCGACCCTATTCATCCCAATGGAGTCGAACGCAGCTTCCTTTTCACCCGAACCTCCAATCCGTGCCTCCGCCATGTTTAGAGAGAGGAAGTAAAGTAAGAGACTAAAAATCCAATGCCATTTCATCGCCCATCTTCGCCACTATCACCTGCGAAAATATGTATTTATAAGACTGTTGCATAACACGGCTCTTGCTGCTTATTTTCGACATTCGGGCCTGGTCATATATGACAAGTATATTCTCTGCACTCTCAATCCCAATTTCGAGGTTACCGCATTCTGCAAAGTCAACAAAATGGCAAGTTATAACTACCGTTTTGAAACCTACCCAAAGGGCTCATTTATGCCATTCGAGTTCGATAAGAAGGATTGATTTGTTACAACCGGATGCAGTAATCAAGGGGAGATTGCATTATAGAGGTGGAAGATGGATATAACTGGCCGGAGGGCGTTCATGTGGAATTCTCGAGGGTGAGCGAAAGCTTGTTTCAGTAAGGTTCGGACGCCCGTATAATGGTCTCAAGAAGGCGAATGCAATAAAGAATAAATCGACAAAAACAACCGACAAAAAACACAACTGCTATTTGGCAACAACTTTCTTAACATATTGCTTTATCTTTGAGAAGTTGAATCCAATAGACCATAATGAGGAAGATAGGAGAGCAAGATTTGGCAGAGCGTTGCAAAGCCGGGGAGCAGGAGGCTTACCGGACTTTATACTACGACTATGCCCCCTCTCTACTTCGCACGATCTGCCGGTACATAAGCGATACGGATACGGCCAAAGACTTGCTACACGACACTTTCATCAAGGTATTCGACAAAATCAATGGATTTCACTATCGCTCGGAAGGTTCCCTCGAAGCTTGGCTCAGCAGAATTGCAATCAACGAAGCCCTGATGCATCTACGAAAGGGAAACAAGTGGGCAGACTATCCGGTAGAGCTTTTGGCCGATGAAAAAGAGGAGGAGAGTGAGCCAGACAGCGATGAAGTATCCGCCCTCAGTTATGAGCAAATACTGGCTATGATCCACAAACTACCTCCCGGATACAGAGCCGTATTCATTCTCTATGTGATAGAAGGGTACAGCCACAAACAAATAGCTGAGACATTGGGCATAGCCGAGCACTCCTCTGCATCTCAACTGAGTCGAGCTCGCAAATTGCTTGCAAAAGAAATCACTCAAGCCAATACAACAAAATAGTGTCTAAGAAAGATATACATCAACGAGACTGGCTAAGCCGAATAAGAGACAAAGCCTCCGAGGCCTCTCCTCCTCCTCTTGATCTGGATGAGGGATGGAAGGCGTTGCAAACACATCTGCCAGCTCGTAAATCGAGAAGCATACGTTTGTGGTATGGAGCTGTAGCAGCGGTGTTCTTGGGTATTGGATTGGCCGTATTTATCCTGCTGAGACGGACTGAGCTGCAGCCCGATCTCCATACAACGCTCGCCATGCAGAGGGAGGATGCCACAGGAGAGGACAACGATAAGGGATCCGACCAAGAAGCCACTGCCCAAGCCTTTGATATGATGCAATCTCTCACTTCTCTCCCGAAAGGAAGCAGGAGTATTTCGGGAAAAAGCCGTGCAAATCAAGAAATGCAGACAGGCATGCATATTACCGAGTCGTCACAGCCGGAGACAGCCAATGAGTCTCCTCAAGCGACAAGCAAAGAAGAAACAGGATGCAAAAAAAATGAGGAAGAAAATAAACAACCCTCAGAAGAATCCACCTCTCACAACAACAGCAAGAAGACTGATTTGCGCAGCCATAAGCCTCTACCCTCCTTATCGAATATGGGAGGATACCACTACCCCAAACAGAACAACCAAAAAGTACTACTCGCAGCATATGTCTCTCAAGGAGGGGCGACCTCACTACCCATATCGAAAAGCAGACGACAGTACGATGTTCCGCCTACGGACTATCCCAGCAATCCATCTAACGATATGGACAACAGTGTTACTCCTCCGGGATCGGACTCAAACTCGACCGAAGGAGAGGGAGAAGACAAAAATCCCGCGGCACAAGCAAACAACGATGCTGCAACCGAGACCTTACAACATTCTTTACCACTCAGCTTCGGATTGAAAGTGGATATCCCTCTTTCTTCTCGTTTGGTGCTGGAGAGCGGTTTGGTCTATACTTACTTGTATAGTTCGAGTTCAAAAGGAGAATCGCAACACCTGCACAATATAGGGTTCCCTCTGGGTGTAAATTGGCATTTCCTTTCCTCTCCAAAGTGGCATTTCTATTCGGGCATCGGAGGGCAAATAGACAAAACCGTCCGAGCAGAATATGGAAAAGAAACGCTATCTCAACACCCCTGGCAATTCTCCGTCTATGGCAAACTGGGGCTGTCCTACCGATTGAGCAACTCTTTATCCTGCTACCTGGAACCCGTTTTGGGTTACTATTTCGACAGCAGATCTCAACTCCAAACCATATACAAAGCACAACCGCTTGTCTTCTCGGTATCGGCCGGGATCAGCTTCGCCATACATTAGGTAAGTAGCACAAAAGGAAAGTTGCTCAAGGCAAAGGCGGATACGATCCTTTCGGGGAGATTCTCTCCATAAGTGTGTAACCGACAGAGAAACGTAGCGTATCAACTGATAGCCTGTCGGCAAAGGCCGACAATTCGGCAGGAGCAGAAAGCAAACTGGCACGGGACAGCAGGCGAGGGCTATACATATCGGTATAAGCATCACCCATATTATATCGAAGATTGCTCTTCTCTCCTGTTATAGAATCTTGCTGCATATCTTCTGCGTTAACAAAATCGACTGCGATTTGGTCTATCGAATGAATTTGAGGCACCGGAGCTGTAGGGAAGTGATAGAGGTAATAATTTCTCACCCAAATATCTTCTTGCAAATAATACTGGGCATCGGGGTGATGTAAAACAAATTCGGCTTGCCCTCGAATCGGCTGCAAAGAATAGAAATGAGAGGGGAAGAGAGCCAGAGAGAAGTTCCACAAAACAAGAGAGAAAGCCAAAGGGCGAAGAGCATACAGCCAGCGACTCCGGCGAGCAAAAGAGAAGAAAAAGAGTAAGAAGGGGAGCATGGTCATAAATTCAGCATTCGCTCCGGCCAAAGCAGCAAAGCCAAGTTGCAGAAAAAAGATCAACAAGAAGATAGAAGCACAATCACGCCCTCGACATCGTCCCCTTCGTGCCACGAACTGAAGATGAATTTTCCGGCAACGCAAATAAGCACTCAAAGCACTCAAAAGCATCCACAAAGCTCCGGCAACTCCGATTGTCCATAAGGGATAATGCTTTAGGAACGGGATGATATAGCCATGTAGCTGGTAAAAAGACCGGGCAAGATTTGCCAAAGAAAGAACAAAGAGTTTGGGGGATAGAAACAAACCGACTTCGGGGTGCAAATAGTAGTCATAGAAAATATAGATCAACAAGTTAGGAGCTTCGGTATAGCTGTCTAAGCAAAAACAGAAAGCATAAACCACAGGGACTACACTCCCTCCCAAGGCATACAGTAAAGCGGTACGCAGCCGTTCCTTCGGGGTACCAACGAGCAAGTAGCTCACCCCCAAGCCCAAATACCAGAAGAAATAGATCTGGTGAAACAGACAGGCTACTGCCATTAACAAAGCAACCCACAATGTCGACCAACGAGAAAAACAGGAACTGTCCAACCGCTGTTTGAGCCAGACATCAGTAGCCAACAAAGCCCAGAAAAGCGGGTAAATATAGGTTTCTGCATCCGTAGCGAATCGTACAAAACCATAACAGCTACCAAGCCCCAACAACGCAAAGGCAACAGAGTAGCGAGGAAGGCTTGGAGGCAAGTCTCGGTCCGTGTGTATATCAGGTTCGACGGAAGAAAGCAATCGGGAGATAATACGGGCACTCATCCACAGACAAAGGCCTGCGCCTATGGCGTTGAATGCACACATCCACTCTAATATCCAATCCGTACCTATGAGACAGCCAAACAGATGGCTTGGCACATGGTACAACAAGTGATGAGGAGAGAAAATCTCCGAACCCTCCCGCATATAACGAGCATAGGCCAACGAATCCAAAGTATTATTGGCAGAGGGGAAAAGCAGATAGATAAACGTAAAAAGGAAAGTTACACCAACGGCAGGGTCTATCTGGTCTATGTAATGCTTCAACCGTTTCATGTGGAGGAGATTTTTGCATTATCGGAGAATCAATAAACTACACAAGGGAGCTATGCGCAAGACTTCTTGCTACACCTCCTTCGGTTTCTCATGATATGCTCATTATGCGGTAGTCTTTTTATTTTTTGGGAGAGAGAAAAATAAAGGAGGGGACCACCCGTCTTTCTCGACACGGCAGCCCCCTCCTGAGTTGAGTATCTCAAAAATAACCCGACAAAAAAACGGGAGCGATCAAATACTTAAAAATCCGAGCAAAACCCCTGCTGCCACCGAACTACCGATCACACCCGCCACATTAGGTCCCATGGCATGCATCAGCAAGTAGTTGGTAGGGTCATATTCAAGACCTACCACCTGTGAGATACGAGCACTATCCGGCACAGCCGAAACACCGGCATTACCGATAAGCGGATTGACCTTCTGATCTTCTTTCAGGAAAAGATTCATCACTTTCACAAATAGAACTCCCGTACAAGTGGCGATCACGAAACTCAAAGCCCCCAAGGCAAAGATCTTAATCGAACTAAAGGTGAGAAACTGTGTAGCCTGTGTAGAAGCCCCCACGGTCACACCAAGCAGGATTGTCACCGCATCAATCAATGGTCCTTTGGCTGTATCTGCGAGTCGCTTAGTCACCCCAGATTCTTTCAGCAAATTGCCGAAAAACAGCATTCCCAACAAAGGGAGCCCCGAAGGAACCAAAAAACAGGTAAGCAAAAGCCCCACAATCGGGAAAATAATTTTCTCGGTAGTACTTACAGCTCTGGGAGGCTTCATGCGTATAAGCCGCTCTTTCTTATTAGTCAGCAGTTTCATGAAAGGAGGCTGGATGATCGGAACTAAAGCCATATAGGAATAGGCCGATACGGCTATGGCTCCCATCAAATCCGGGGCTAACTTGGAGGACAAGAAAATAGCCGTAGGACCATCCGCCCCACCAATGATACCGATAGCACCGGCCTGATTAGGCTCGAATCCCATCAGTAGAGCTATGATATAAGCCCCGAAGATACCAAACTGAGCAGCTGCCCCAATAAGCATTAGCTTAGGGTTGGAGATCAAAGCCGAAAAATCCGTCATCGCCCCAATCCCAAGGAAAATGAGTGGCGGATACCAGCCTTTGGATACCCCTTGATACAGGATATTCAACACCGACCCTTCCTCATAAATACCGACTTGCAAGCCGGCATCTTTGAAAGGGATATTACCGATAAGGATACCAAAGCCTATCGGTATCAGCAAAAGAGGCTCAAACTCATATTTGATAGCCAGAAAAACAAATCCCAGCCCCACGAGTATCATCACCAAATGCCCCCAGGTGGCATTGACAAAACCCGTGTAGGAGAGAAAGACCTCCAGATTCTCCAATAAGAAACTACCGAAGCTTCCCATCGACTTATCCTATGATCACGATGTCCGTACCTTCCAAGATAGAGTCGCCCTTAGCTACCTTGACCTCTACGATCTTGCCATCACGGTCGGCATTGATCGCATTCTCCATTTTCATGGCCTCAAGGACAGCGACTTTTTGCCCACGCTTCACCTCATCGCCAACTTTGACGCAAATATCGATGATCACACCAGGCAGTGGGGCCTTTATGCCGGCACCTCCGGCAGAAGGAGCTGCTGCAGGTGCAGTCTTTGCCGCAGCAGGAGCAGCCGTGGTAGCCGGTCTTTTGATTACCGGTTTAGAGGAGGCTTTCTTCTTTTCGCCAATAATATCCACCTTGAAAGGTGTACCATTTACCTCCAACTCGGCTTTGTCTCCATCCAAACTGTTTATGGTAACCTTATACTCGTTACCATTGATTTTATACTTATACTCTTTCATGGGTTTATTCTACTGAAATAGTTGGTAATGAAGTGCAGTAATTAATATCTCTGAGGCTGCTTGAGCATCACCTCTGTCTTGAGAGTCCAGGCTGATGCAATTGTAGCCCGCCGAATAGTCAGCTTGGGATTTTCGTCATGTATATCATAGCCCTCTTGATGGAGAGCCATAGCAATGGCTGCGTAAACCTCCGCAGAGATGTCCTTGCTCTGCTGTGCTTTGGCAGAGCTACGCTTACCGGTTGCTTTCTTTTCAGTTTTCATATTCATCTTGTTTTACTTGTGATAGCCTACCCTCCTCTCGGGCATACGCCTGAGATTATGCACCTTGGAGCTCCAAGGCGAATACTTACGCTCTACCCTGTCGATAGTGATTACTGTATCTTCTTCATCATGAACGCTATCCAACTCAGCTTTGAGGGCCAAGGCTATGGCAGCCAAAGTTTCCCCCGGTATAGATACCATCTCAGGGCTGACCGCTATAGCTCTGTATTTGCTCCCCGCAGCACGAGTACGCGAGATAGATATAGCCTGTCTGCCAATGAGTTTGAAGGCAAGAGAGAGACTCAACAAAGCAAGAAAAACCACCAACATAGCTGTAACAGTCATGATAAAACCATTGGTATCCTCTCGTTTAAGTCGCTCTATTTTCTCGTTGGAGTCGAGTGTCACGTTGTTAGTACTCGGTGTCACTTTTTCCAGGATCGTCCAGCCCTGCTGCCCATCGAGGCTCCCGTGCCCATCCACCAAACGCCCATAACTGACATCCGGTGTATTGGCCGAAGTCGGCACCTCTACGCGGTCTATGATGGTGATCCCATCAGCATCCACAAGAGCAACAAAGTTTGGCTTGTCCTGGTCCAGGGTAAAGTTGAGGTGAAAAGTCCCTCTGTCGGCTCTACCGTCAGCCCAAAAGAGCAAATGCTGATGAGGCGGTATGCGAGTCTGCACATCGCCCTTGGGTATTGGGTAAAGTTTGAGATTATCGGGGTCATTGGTCAGATAGCAACCTTTGATATCCACGGTCGCAGCCGAAGTATTGTAGATCTCTATCCACGAACCATGCTCGCCATAGCCGTCTATGAAATTGGATTCATTGACTACCAACAGCTCATTGAGTCTGAGCTGAGTAGCTTTTTGCCCCCACAACTCAGGCAGACAAAAAACTGCCAAAATCGCGCTTATCAGTAGTAATCTGTTTTTCATCTGTGTGGCGAGCCCACAGAGGGACTCTCGATCTAAAGTTTACAGAGGTAGGTTGTCGTGCTTTTTGGCAGGATTGGACATCCGCTTGGTACGCAACTGTTCCAAAGCACGAATAACTCTGAAACGGGTATTACGCGGCTCTATCACATCGTCCATATAGCCATAAGAAGAAGCGTTGTAAGGGTTGGCAAAAGCAGCACGATACTCCTCTTCTTTCTCCATGGCTGTACGAGCCGGATCTTCGCTTGCAGCGACATCCTTTGCGAAAATAATCTCCACAGCTCCGCTCGGCCCCATCACGGCAATCTCAGCAGAAGGCCAGGCGTAATTGAGGTCTCCGCGCAGGTGTTTGGAACTCATCACGATATAAGCTCCTCCATAGCTCTTGCGCAGTGTCACAGTAATTTTGGGTACTGTGGCCTCGCCATAGGCATAGAGCAACTTGGCTCCATGGGTAATCACACCATTGTATTCCTGTCCTGTACCCGGCAAGAATCCCGGTACGTCGACTAAGGTTACCAAAGGAATATTAAAAGCATCGCAGAAGCGAACGAAGCGGGCAGCCTTGCGAGAAGCATTGCTATCAAGGCAACCAGCCATAACCATTGGCTGATTGGCCACAATCCCCACACTCATACCATTGAAGCGAGCAAAACCAACAATAATATTGCGAGCAAAATCTTGATGTACTTCGAGGAACTCTCCATGGTCTACGATAGCTCCGATCACATCATACATGTTGTATGCACGGTTGGGCTCGTCAGGAATTATTTCGTTAAGACTGTCTTCTAATCTGTCGACAGGGTCCTTACACTCTACAAAGGGAGCCTCTTCCATGTTGTTTTGAGGCAAGAAGCTCAGCAAGTGGCGGATGAGTCGGAGACCATCATCTTCGCTATCTACACCGAAGTGAGCCACACCACTCTTAGTTGTATGTACGGATGCACCTCCCAGATCTTCTTGAGATACATCTTCTCCGGTCACGGTCTTCACTACTTTGGGGCCAGTGAGGAACATATAGCTGGTACCACGAGACATAATCGTAAAGTCCGTGAGAGCCGGAGAATACACTGCTCCACCGGCACAGGGACCGAAGATCGCAGAAATCTGAGGTACGACTCCGGAGGCCAAGATGTTTTGCTGGAAAATCTCGCCATATCCCTTCAAGGCATTTACCCCCTCCTGAATACGGGCACCTCCCGAGTCATTGAGACCGATCACCGGGGCACCCATACGCATGGCCAAATCCATTACCTTACAAATCTTCGAAGCCATCATCTCGGAAAGAGCTCCACCAAAAGCGGTAAAATCTTGAGCAAATACATAGACCAGACGACCATCGATCGTTCCACTACCGGTCACCACTGCATCACCGAGGAACTTGGTCTTCTCTATACCGAAGTTTGTACAACGGTGTTGTACAAACATATCTATCTCCTCAAAACTACCCTCATCGAGCAGGAGGGCAACACGCTCCCGAGCAGTGTACTTACCTTTCTCGTGCTGCTTTTCGATACGCTTTTCCCCTCCACCCAAACGGGCTTTCTCACGGAGCTGTATCAGCTCCCGGATTTTGTCTAATTGATTACTCATAGTTAATATCTAAGACTATTATTGATTCATACATTGATATTGGTGCCAATCTCGACCTTCAGGCCAATCTCCTAAATCCAATCGGCCCAACCACACAGACGAGAGAATTAGTGCTTATCCTTGCAGTCGCAAAGTTCGGTAAGCACTCCACAAGTACTCTTGGGGTGCAAAAATCCGATATTCAGACCTTCAGCTCCCTTGCGAGGCTTTTCGTCTATCAGTCGGACTCCTTTGGCAGCCATCTCACTGAGAGCCTCTCCGGCATCAGGCACAGCAAAGGCGATGTGGTGAATGCCTTCGCCACGCTTTTCTATAAACTTTGCTACCGGACTGTCTTCGCTTGTGGGCTCCAGCAATTCGATCTTGGTTTGCCCGATCTGGAAGAAAGCAGTCTTAACCTTTTGGTCCACCACTTCTTCTATGGCAAAACATTTCAGACCAAGGATATTTTCATAATAAGGCAATTGTTCCTCGATACTTTTAACAGCGATACCGAGGTGTTCGATGTGAGTAAGATTCATAATCCTAAAGTGTATTTATTAGTTATGAGGTATTCTTGTGGTCGGGTGCCTATCGAACCCGGTCCAGTCCGGATTCATTGCACAAACGTCACAAATGTATGAATTATCCGAGATAAGAAAGAACAATAAGCCCCTTGCTCAAAATAAGTGCATAAAACATTAAACAGTCTCGATACATCACCGACTATTCGAAACAAAAGAAAATAAATAGGAATTACTACCGAACAATTGAGATACATTATTTTCGTCCTCCCCCATAGATCCGAACGAAGTTTCTCCGATAGAAAGAGCTCACAGAAAATACTGTTCGTTTTTGCTTCTCAGTCGCACATTAGTATGTGGATATGTGTAGAGCGATAGGAGCTTTTCTTCTACAAAGGCAGACGAAGCCAATAAATTCGTATAATTGCAGAATAGTTGCGTCGAATGTACCACACAAAATAACCAACAACCAACATACGTTTTGCAGATAAAAATGAAAAATCTAACTGGAAAATTGCTGTTGAGCTCCATGCTAACAGCAACGATCAGCCTGGGGTCTATCTCGGATCTTTCTGCTCAGGTGAGCTTTGCAGGCCAACCGAAGAGCTTTAGTACCCCCGAGCGGATGAGCATGCGCTCGACCAGCGAGGTTACTCCGCTAATCACTCTGAAACAGACAAAAAACATCGATGACTTGATGGCCCAATCGAATTGGGACAGCGAATTATCGACCCGCCCTTACTACATTGGAGAACGTATAGCCACTTCCTTAGATATGGCCAAGGACGGCGAACAAATCCGTCTCCAAGACGGAACAATCATTTACCGTCTTACAATCCAATCCGACGGAGCCAAAGCCCTCTACCCCACTTATAGCCAATTCTTTATTCCCCGTGGAGGCAGACTATTTGTCTACAACGAAAGTCGCAGCGTAGTCAATGGAGCTTACACCTACGACACCAACCCCGAAGGAGGTCGATTTGCTTCAGAGCCGGTACCGGGTGACAAGATCGTACTGGAGTACGAGAGCAATGTAGCCGGGGAAGCCCCACAAATCACCGTTGATGGTTTGGTGTATATCTTCCGTGACCAGATAGCAAAATGGTTGGATGTCGATCCGGGCGAAAATGCTTCGGACTACCCATCCTGCATGATCAATGCCAACTGCCCGGAAGGAGAAGCCTACTACGATCAAAAGGCCGGTATCACACAGATATATATAACATACGATGATGGCTCTACAACTTCTTGCTCAGGCACCCTGCTCAACAATACCAAGCAGGACTTCACTCCCTACATCATCACTGCTGCACACTGTGTGGGATCGGGTGAAGTTTTTCCTCTGAAGCAAACGTCTCTGGACCAGTGGATATTCTCTTTCCACTATATGAAGCCGGGTTGCTCCAACAGTGCCACAGCCAGATACTATGCCAAGAGTATGGTAGGCTGTACAAAAGTGGCCTACCTGCCTACTAATAGTTACTCCGACGGTCTTCTTCTAAAACTAAAACAAGAGATCCCAGCCGATTACCGAGTATTCTACAACGGATGGGATCGTCGCGGAGGAGTTCCTCCTCACGGAGTAGGCTTGCACCACCCAATGGGAGACGCTATGAAGATTTCTATATTCGAGGAGGCCCCGACCCTTTCCTACTGGAAAGAACCTTTCTCCGGCATCTACGGAGCATCGAAAGCTCACTTTAAGCTCTCCTTTACTACTGGTACCGAAGGTGGATCTTCTGGATCGTCCCTATTTAACCCAGAGAAACTCGTGATCGGGACACTCACAGGGGGGGGCGAAGCCTGTCAATTCCGCAAAGCGGATGACTTTTATGGCCGTATGAATGCTCACTGGGACTGGTTCAAAGACAAAGGAGAAGATCGCCAGATGGGTACTTTCCTCGATCCCGTAGGCAATGGAACGGCCGAGACTCTACAGGGGATATACCGGAATGATATGAGGTATTTCTATCCTGTGTATATGCTCAATGCTGCAGCTGCCAGCAGTGAACAAAACAAGATTATCCTGAAATGGAATGCTCCCTCTGGAGCAGATTTGTCCGGTGCAAATATCGAGTATCAGGTGATGCGCAACAATACACAACTGCCCGCCTCTGTTAAGCACGAAACCGGCAAAACCTATCTGGAATACATCGACCAAGTGAGCCCGGAAGATGTTATCAATGGCACTGTCTCCTACCGTGTCCGCGCTATCTATACCGACAAAAATGGCACTGTAGAGACGGCTTGGTCTCCCAAAACCTCTGCCCTGATAGGAGAACTGACTAAGACAATAGACCCTCAGGTAGAAAAAACAACTGAAGGCTACAGAGTAAGTTGGAAAAGACCTGCACACTATGCAGAATGGTCTAAGATCGGCTACACGGAAAACCCCGAATACCTGCCCGTACCCGTAGAACACTACAAACAAGATCCGCAGGTTCCCGATCAGCTCAAGCACCTGGTTTATCGTGAGACTTGGCATATCGGCTCTTCTCTAAACGATGTGCAAAACGAAAGTGAGGCCCTATACGTTGTACAGTATAATGTAATGCCGACCAAAGCCGGTAGCAAACTCTATACTTACATAAGAGAAGGTTCCAGAAAAAAGTCCCAACCGGTTGTAGTAGAGTTTAGTGTACCCGAAAATTGGAAAGCCGGTGAATGGGTATCTGTCAAATTGCCCAAACCGTTGAAGATAAAACCCTATTCTATTGTGTTTGTCGGTTTTCAAACAGACAACACAGAGCAACCGAATGCAATCTGTTATCTGAACGGTTCGGCTGACGAATTTGCAGTTGCCGAATCTTCATATTTCTTCAATCCCTCCACACACAACTACGACAGGGGATTCTACACCTTGGAGCACTCCAAAGTCAAAACATTTGGCAATAACTATCTGGGTATCAGACTAGTACTTTCAGACTCAGAAATTCCTCTGGAAGCTCCGGTCAAAGACGTCAAGTGGGGCACCAATGGCTGCTTCTCCTTCCCTAAAATCAAGCAGTATGTTATCAAACGTGATGGCGAGGAAATCGTTAGAACTTCTGCTTGTGTCTACACCGATAAGACCAACACCAATCCCGATGCCAAATACACGGTAGAGGTTGTCTATACCGATCCTATCAATACAGTAGATGTGGAAGGCCTCAATCCCGATGCTGTACAAGTCTTCCCGACCTCTGTGGAAGACTATGTAAACGTGCAAAATGCATCCAAAGCTCAACGCATACAATTGTACTCCATGGATGGTCATATCGTAAAGGCTTGGGATAAGATCTCCGATGCCGAACATCTGGATCTGTCCGAATTGCCTGCCGGTAGCTACATCTTCCGCATAGATATGCCCGGCAATCCTCTCGCTGTAAGAATTATCAAACGGTAAGCAAATCCTCTTTTGCGCTTAACAAATAGTGCAACAACTGCCCTATGGGACTACTCAATGTAGAGAGTTCCGTAGGGCAGTCTTTTTTATGAATCGGGAAATTTTCCTTCTATAGAGTTGAAGGCACCCTGCAAAAGTAAAATATCGCCCGGTGTATGGTAAAATTTAATCAAAAAAAAAAGGAGGGGAGATAGGCTTCCTATCCTCAATATAGATGTGTTTTTTTATTTACAAGATAAACATATACCTTTGTCGACATCGCAGATAACCTCGGGGCAAGTCAGATCGCTTTTGTGAGATAGAAATCAACTGGCTTGCTTCTGCTTGTTTCTCTGTTATGAAACTCTAATTTTTTTTGATAGAACAACGACCTTAGAAGTATGAAAACGATCGTGGCAAAGTTGTGGCTATTGCTCTTTTGCGGCCTACTCCTCTCTACGTCGGCTTTCGCTCAAAAACAAGGCGAAGGACGGCGACTTGTGGTATTGATTGTGGATGAGAAAACCGGGGAGTCTTTGCCCGGTGCTGTCGTCTCCCTCAATAAGAAAGATTTTCAAGTAACGGATATCGAGGGAAAAGCCTCTTTTGCATTTCCTTCCTCCAAGGCAGCAAAGCTTGCTGTCCAGATGCTGGGATATCAACCATACGAAACACAAGTGAAGAAAGAGCAAGCCAATGGCAAAACCCTACGAATTCAAATAAAGGAACAAGTAGAATCGCTGGATGATGTAACAGTGATAGCCAACAAGCCACGTACTGTGGCTACCTCCATTGCTGTACAAGTGTCCCAAGCACGGCTAAAAGAAAGTACCGGAAAGAATTTGGCAGAAATTCTCTCTCAACTACCAGGCTTGAGCTCTATTAGTACGGGAGCAACCATTATGAAACCGGTAATTCAGGGGATGCACAGTAGTCGTATCCTGCTTATCAACAATGGAGTAAGACAGGAAGGACAGCAGTGGGGAGCCGACCACGCCCCAGAAGTGGATGCCTCATCGGCCACTGAGCTGGAAGTCATCAAAGGAGCTGAGTCTATCCGCTATGGAGCTGGAGCTATTGGTGGTGTTATCCTGCTCAATTCGGCCTCATTACCTAAAGGCGACAAACTATCCGGCAATGCAGCTATTCGCAGTGGGTTGAATCCCTATCGTGCTGGTATGAATGTAGACTTAATGGGTGGTGGAGACTTTCTTTCTAATTTCCGCTGGAGAGCACAGCTCGGAGGAGGCTATGGAGGAGACTACGCCACAGGTGGTACAAGCATGAAAGCTAAGGACTACAATGCCAATCCATCGAAATATCCAAAATCTTCTTACGTCTTGAACAACACCGGTTCTCGAGAACTGAGTGCAGCCTTTACAGCTGGTTTTAAAACCAAACAATACGAAGTATCTGCCTTTGGTAGCTACTACCATACTGAATTAGGTGTTTTCTTTGGCTCTCACATTGGTAACCTCGAAGATTTGTATGATCGATTCGAAACTGGTCGCCCAGATCGCTACTTCGATCGTTCTTTTGAAATTCAAAATCCACGCCAGCAAGTCAATCACGTGATCGGTCGTGTAGATGGGAAATGGATCTTCGACAATGACAGTCGTTTGAAAGTTCAATACGACTACCAAAAAGACGTCCGAAAAGAATTTGAAATCCGAAAAGGAGACAACAACAATCTGCCGGTACTTGGCCTCACCCTCGACACCCATTCTCTGCAAGCCGGCTGGGAAACATCCAAGAGAAATGATTGGCGCCTTGTGGTAGGGAGCTCAGGTTCTTATCAAGTGAATAAGAGTGACGACAATACCCGATTTGTACCTATCGTACCAAACTTCTTAGCCGAAAATGTTGGACTTTGGGTAATTGGTAAATATGCTAAGCCGACGTTTGAAGTGGAGGCAGGAGCTCGATATGACTATAAGTATCTGCATGCAGATGGTTATGACAATATCGGAAATCGTTATGGTAGTGTTATTGAAAAGAAAGCCAAACAATACAATAGTCCAACATTCACACTCTCAGCAATGTATGCTCCCAGCAACCTGCTGCGTCTGCACACTAATTTGGGCCTGGCATGGCGTGCACCAGAGGTAAGTGAACTATATAGTAGCGGGTTACACCACGGTGCTGGTACTTTCGAACTTGGCGACAAAAATCTCAAACCAGAACAAGGACTCAAATGGAGCAACGAAATACAGCTTAATAGCACTTACCTTTCTATTAATTCATCCGGCTTTGTACAGTGGATCAAGAACTATATTTATGCTCAACCATCCAGAAAAAATGGCAAGCCAGAAACTCAACAGCTCGTCAATGGTTTTTTCCCCGTATTCCGCTACAAACAGAATCCGGCATTCTTTTACGGAGGGGACTTGGTTATCACAGTTCGCCCTCCGATAGAAAATCTCAGTTACACTCTGCAAGGAGAATGGATAAGGGCAGAAAATCTTGACACACATGGTTATTTTCCCTACATCCCCTCTGACAAGTATAGCCAAAAACTGGAATGGAGCAAGATCTACAACAGGAGTGGGATCAACAAGCTCTCAATAGCAGTCATGCATCAATATGTCACTAAACAAAAGAATTTTGATCCATCTATAGACTTTGTGGATGTGACTCCCGATGCTTACCATTTGGTTGGTCTCAATGCGTCTTTAGGCTTACGAATCAACAAGATGCAACGTCTGGAAATAAGCCTTATGGCAGATAACCTCTTAAATGAGTTGTACAAAGAATATACCAATCGTTTCCGTTACTATGCTCATGAGAAAGGACGTGATATACAGCTCAGAATGCGATACGAATTTTGAATTTTATCTACTACCTTAGTTCCACCACCCATAGAAAGATATGAAAAGTCTTATCAAATCAATAGTAGTACTTTCTTTACTGTCTTTTGTAACAGCTTGCGGGAAAGCTCCAGAGCCCAAAAACCAAGCTCTAGACAAAGGACACAGTGAGCCCGTAAAAATAGAGTTTCTGTTCACTCCCGGCTCTCTTCCCGAATCTGAATTATCCGAGGATAATATTTTTGCTCACAACTTTGTCCCGGAAATCGGAGGAACTCCTGTAAGATTCTTGGGAGAGTACAATGATGAGAACAAATTTGTCACCTCGGGTCCTATAACTCTACCTAAAGGGAAATGGCATAAGCTAGAAGTTAATTTTTACAACAAATCTGATGTACTACTGAACCACGAATTTCTAACACCGGTACAACAGAAAATGCATCAGTTCTTTTTCCGTTCCTATCAAGGCTATGATGAGGAAAAACTTCGTTACAAAAAACTTGACAAGAAGCTTATCAATTACAAATATGGAGATGTCGATGAAAAAGGGAGAGATCTTGAATACCCAGTTGGATTTACAGGCTACTTTTGTGTAAGTCCGACAATTGGGCAAGATAGTTTCGAACTACGCATCTCCCTCTCTCATGTAACACCTCCTGCCTCCAAGCTTGATGACAATGGAAAACCCTATAAGTATGACAGTCCTTCTAAGCGAGTTTCAGGTGTTACGGACGTCGATATTCGTGTGACAGTAAATGTCAAATAAAAAAAACATTATCACCATGAAGTCAACAATCAAATTTCTTTCGCTCTGCCTTTTTGTGGTAACAATGAGCTTATCTATTGGGGGGTGTGACAAAGACAAACCTACCCCCCCTACTCCTCCGGGACCAGTTGTTCCCCCCAATCCCACTCCTGAACCTACTCCTGAACCTACTCCTGAGCCGGAAATCCCCAAAGCTACAGCGAGTTGGCCCACTAAAGTGGAGCTTCTTATGGCAGAGGGGCACATGCATGGAAGCTTATTCCACGCAAATCCTCATAGCAAAGATTTCCCTTTCAAGAAAATACAGAGAATGACATTAGAGCTCAAAGGAGATAAATATGAGCGTACAGATGGAGAAGATGTATTCCGCCTATCGGGAGGAGCTGTTTGGTGTATCATCGCAAACTTATTCGATAAGAACGGGAATCGTATTAACACTCAATTTCTCACAAAAGAGAATGAGAAATTGTGCCAAATGTTCATTTCGACTTCCAATGTCAAAAACTTCAAAACGGGAGCTTCCTTAAATATTAGTTCTGGAGTTCCTCTCGCTCCTTTTGGATATAGAGATACAGACCCAGAAGACAAGCTCTTGCAGCGAAAAAGTGATGCTGTCAAGCTTACGCATAGCAATGTAGGACTAAAAGGTTACTTCGTAGATTTGCAAGCCAGTGCAGATCCTACTGAAGAGAATAGGGGCGGAGGTATCATAAGAGAATATCTCTCTTTCAACCTCAATCTCTCTTTTGTAAAGTTTGCTACTCCCGAAGAAAAGACTTCTGGAGGGAGTGTACGTCCAGGACTTGATATTGAAGGACCTCGCAAGGCTAAAGAATACCTCTTCTACCTATCAGTTCCAACAAAAATTCTAGTGATGCGCCCTTGGAATGATGCCCAAGAAAGTCAGTATATAAAAGATATTGCTGAGGAATATGGTTTAGATGAAGAAAAGGTTGCAGAAGCTTGGGAGGAATATGGAGACATAGATATCGAAAGTAATAATTTCTATGTATAAGGAGGAATAATCTCTCTCCTACCAAACTCAAAAGAATAAGCGAAGTGTCCGTTGAGATGCCTCGCTTATTCTTTTGATAAACTTTTTGGTATGAAACACTGGAGATTTTAGCATAGGATTTCAAAGTCTCTTGAAAAATCTGTTGCACAGATCATCTCAAAGAGACCATTGCGCAATAGAAAGTCGGTAGCCTTGTTCTTTCAGACCATGTTTTGCTACTTGAGGTCGTGTTTTTCAGCTGTGATATTCTCCTCCTTTACCCCGATCTTGTGGAAAATCGCCACAAGGTCGGGGATTTTGTGCTTATTTGGCAGCTTGAAGCACAATAAGCCTTGGCATACGCTTGAGATTGTATACCATGGCTTCAAGGATATTCTGTGTATGTGTCTTGTCTAACCCTCGGTAGCGGCATCTTCCTCCCGAGAACCACCGGCGAATACTACCGAAGGTGCGTTCTATCAAGCATCTGGTCTTGCTTATCATCCGATTGAGTTGCTTCTGCCTCTCGTTAAGAACTTTCCCACGACTAGCCTTAAACATAATGCCATCCTTCAAGCCATGACGAGCTAAGCTCTCCGAATTCTTTTTGCTACAATAACCTTTATCCGCTAGCATACTTACCCTGGAGGACAACCCGGACTTCTCTATCAAGTCGGGTAAAGTAACCGTATCAGCACAATTAGCAGGTGTTGTGATGAGCGCTTCTACTAAACCTTGCTCATCCGTAAGTACATGTTTCTTGTATCCATATCAATAATGCTTGCCCTTGCGCACCCAACGAGCCTCAGAGTCAACGCCTGACTTACCTCTTCTGAGTTCATACTGATAAGCCTCCTCTTGGTCCAACGCATCCTGTGAGCGAGCATCCTCTCTATCTTTTGCCACTTCAATGATAATGCTGCCATCAGGGGAATAAGGGCTGTCTACAATGCTGGCATCCACGATGGCGCCTTGGTCAATACGGCTAATGCCATGTTTCTCGAACTGCTTATTCAGCTCACGAAGGAGCTTATCCATAATGCCTAGACGAGTTAGCTCCGAGCGAAAACGGCTGATGGTGCTATGGTCTGGAGAAGGGAAGCCAAGAGCTAAGCCAAGGAATTCACTGAAAAGGAGTGAGTCATTAATCCGTTCCTCAACCTCATAATCGCTCAAACCATACCAAGTGAATCTTGAACATCAGCAAGGCGTCGTAGGCTGGGTTACCTACGGCATTCTGTGTCTTAGTGTACTTCTTGTTCAACAGTGTGCGCACACCTCGCCAATCAACGCATGCATTGATTTGGCGAAGAAAGGAGTGCTTCATCCGATCGCGACGAACTTGCGTATATACATGAAGAAAGCTTGGAGCCTGTTCTGTTGGTTTTGTTGCCATATTGATGCTACTAATCGCACATAAGTATGCTAAGTATCAGCGATATATGCAATAGTTGCAACTCCCCAAAGGCACAGAGTGCTATGCAATGGGCTCCTCAAAAGCTGTATCTGCAAGCTTGTGGCTCGACTTTTTAGGATGCAGGCATTGCTAAACTTTAGGACTGAGGATGGGAAAGGGGAAACGATTTGTAAACATCTATGACAGGGATGTTTCGCAACTCCCAAAATGGTAATTAAAATGTGCTATTTTGGAGGCTGTGCAAAATAAACTAATCGCAAGGCACTGAGAAGGGGAGACTAAGGGAGTATACTTGTCATTATGACGAAGCTCCGATGTCGAAGATAATGTGTGGCAAGTGTCGCGTCATGCAACACGAAACTCATTATGAGGAGCATGATACCTTGTGATGATATTTCAGCAACGAAGTAAAAAAAGAAAGACTATACAAAAGAGGAACAAGCTCTCTGTCTTTCAAGCCATGAGGGAATATCGGAAGAAGAAAAAGAAAAAAAGAGGAGGAAAAGAGGGAATAACCATTCTGAGAAAAGTGACCGCGACAGGATTCAAACCTGTAACCTTCTGATCCGTAGTCAGATGCTCTATTCAGTTGAGCTACGCGGCCAAGAGAAGTATCGGAACGCTCCACATAGCAGCCTTGAGAAGAGTGACCGCGACAGGATTCAAACCTGTAACCTTCTGATCCGTAGTCAGATGCTCTATTCAGTTGAGCTACGCGGCCGCTTTGTCTAGCCCCAATGCGGTTGCAAATATAAGCATTTTCGCATAATGGCAAGCAGCCTTCAAGGAATATTTTTCTAATTACGAACAGGACAAGAGAGGAGTGGTAGGAGTTTTTCCAATTCGTCACTACTGCACAACAGGCTTCTCAGCAAGTATTACTATACCCAAACCCGAGTTATCCGGTTCTTGTCTTCATTTTCAGTATCTCGG
Organism: Porphyromonas crevioricanis; assembly: GCF_900167225.1. GTDB lineage: Bacteria > Bacteroidota > Bacteroidia > Bacteroidales > Porphyromonadaceae > Porphyromonas > Porphyromonas crevioricanis. Next base: position 133,538 of record NZ_FUXH01000002.1, on the reverse strand, counting down.
CACAACTCACAAAGAGAAACTATTGCACAGCACTCTCTAAAAAACGACCTCAGAAACCTTTCGCATCAATTTGGTGTAGAATAGAGCATTAAGAGGATGACGGTATGAGAGAAAGGGCTTAAATCTAAACATTAGTAATATCGAAAAACAACGCCGTGACTGCTACTTATAAGAGGCTTTTATTAGTGTTCTACACGAGTATTCAAAAACAAAACTATGAGGGCTTCCCTCCCCATACAAACATCTCTCCGAGAGAAACAGTTGCGCACAGAGATCTGCAGAAATCTCCAAATCCATCCCTTGAATATTCAACTCCAGCATGTATATTTCTATTTATTTCAGCTTCTATCCGTTTACTTTCGGATTTGCTTTTCAGCCCGAATTGAAGACTTTTGGGGCTGTATTTTTCCTCTCTTTTTAATGTCGACAGGAATCGTTTTTTCCTAACACGGGAGAGAGCAAAAAATATCTCCTGAGAGAATTTTTGCTAACACAGGAGAGAACAAAAATTTCCTCAGGAGAGAATTTTGACCCTCTCAAAACCTCCTATTCATCGGCATTTGGAGAGGTCAGTACAAAGCATACAAAAAGGGAGATACTAACTTGTCCGTAGAGTCTTTTTTCCTCTCTCCTCTTGACCTTTTGGCGGGGCAAAAAGTTTACAAAATATATCAATTAAGGATGTCATACAGCTGCTCAAAAAGTTTGCATGAATAGCCTCTTGCCCAGAAACTACGGATTCAGCAATCGCAAAATCTTGAGGATGCACACCTCTTAATACTCGAGTAAGCTCAAATGTCGATGGTAGCACAATTATGTGGTTTCTTCTTGTTTATCTGTCCTCTTTGCTATTGTGTAGTTGGCAGATACAATGGAGACCTCTTGTTTCTCTATCATTCTATCCATGCCACTGTTGCGTAAGAATGCGATAGACACAACGGATACTTCTTGTCTATCCATATATCGTCATTCTCGCAGAACAAAAAAAAGGCTGCATCGAAAACTACAGTTTCGATACAGCCTCTTCTCCATGCGCACCGCTGGAGTTGTTGGTGTGGATTATTCAGCAGCGGGAGTTCCTTCTGCTTCGGCAGCAGGTGCTTCCTCCTGGGCAGGTGCCTCTGCTTGTTCAGCCTCTGCTTTGGCAGCAGCTTCTGCCTCGGCCTTTGCCTTAGCTATCGCTGCACGCTTCTCGCTCAAGAGCTTTGCCTTAGCTTCGTTAGTTTCCTTTTCGGCTTTGAGCAAAGCAGCAACCTTTTCTCCCTGCTTTTTTTGATCTCCTTCCTTAACCTTGATCAGTTCGTCTTTCTTCGCTTTCAACCAAGCATCGAAACGACGCTGTGCTTCAGCTTCATCGAAAGCTCCTTTTTTCACACCACCTTGGAGGTGCTTCATCATAAGGACTCCTTCTCGAGAAAGGATTGAACGAACTGTGTCTGTAGGCTGCGCACCCACATTGAGCCAATACAGAGCACGGTCGAATTTCAAATCTATTGTAGCAGGATTAGTGTTCGGATTATAAGAACCTATCCTCTCAATAAACTTTCCATCTCGTGGAGCCCTGCTGTCTGCGACTACAACCTTGTAGAAGGCATAATCCTTCCGGCCGTGACGCTGCAATCTGATTTTTGTTGCCATACTTCGTGTTAGCTATTTGTTTATTAAGTCTTTATGCCTACCGTACGATTCGGTCAAGCCTCGCAAAGGTAGGGATTATTTGTAAACTAACAATGTCTCCTTTCTCTCTCCCTTTCTGGTGCAGCGGAAGGAAACTATGCGACATCTTCTCCTCTGTCGATAAGCCTGTTTCCTCTCTCCATCTCCTCAAAATAAAAAAGAGGAAACTGCGCAACAGCTTCCTCTTATTATTTTTTCTTTCTACCGCCTCTTTTCTCTCAGCTCCGTTGTCTCTCTCTCGTCTCTATCCCAGCTTTGGGAGGAGCCGTTTGCAAACACACTGGTAGAGAGCAAAGGAATGTTGAGAGAGAAGCACAAGGATTTTAGTCGGGAAAGAAATATATCGGCTAACCTCGGGGTAAAGCCGAAGGTTTTCGGCCAGTTTACGAAGCTCTACAATCTCATCCCGAGAACAATGAGTTGCTGCAAAGCGCATTACAAAGCGATAATGGGCACTGGCAATCTGTGTAATTCGTCGCTTTAAGGATATTCGCTGTACTTCGTGTGCCTGTTTGAGCAAGAGGGCACAGACTTGAAGCCTACTTCGCAACCGTGGCATCTCCAAGCTGCTCTCTCGCACAAGAGAGTTTTTCCGGATGTAGTAGTAATAACCCACGGTCGGGGCAAAAGAAACCTTGGCAGCCGAACTAAGCACTGCTACCGTAAAGGGAATATCCTCAAACAACATCTTCTCTTTGTAGAAGCAAAGATTGTTTTGAGTGAGAAATGTTCGGCGAAACAGGGTCCAACAAGAATAGCACTCATCAGGATTGAAGAAATGCAGAAAAAAGTCCTCCCCACTGTAGCTTTTTTTCTGTAGTCTCTCATTCCGGGTATTTAGAATCTGTGGTCCATCATAATCGGAAGCCGGAACTATATCGAAAAGGAATCGAATCAGATCCGACTGCTCCTCTTCTATCTGCTTAATCAGGCCTGGCACCACCTCAGGATCAATCCAGTCATCCGAATCCACAAACCAAACATACTCTCCCTTGGCTAAGTCAATACCACGGTTACGAGTTGGGCCTAATCCTCTGTTAGAATGGCTATAAAGACGGATCTCAACCTCGGGATGAGACTGTGCATAGGCCTTCAATATCTCTTCGCTATCATCAGTACTACCATCGTTGATAGCTATAATTTCGTATTCAGACCGCTCCAGAGGGATGCGGACAAGACTGTCCAGGCAACGCTTCAAATAGGGAGTTACGTTATAAACAGGCAAAATAATGGAGAGGAGGGTTGTCATCGATAAGTAGAGATAAAGAAAATACTATTGCTGTTTCGCCTCATTTCCTCCGAAATGGAGAAAAAAAAGAGACTACCCTATTTGCAAAAGCAACGGGTAGCCTCTCTATTACTATTTAGAACGATTGAGTTCCAAATCGCATTACATACCGACCATCACCGGTACTGCATTGAAAATCAAAATAGATACAAGCAGAGCCAAGATAGCATACAACTCGGGGAATACGGCCATCACCATGGTTGCACCGAACACGTTGTGTCCACCACCGATGGCTTGTACACCATTAGCACATACCTGAGCCTGACGTATAGCAGAGAACAAACCCACTACACCCAAGGCCAAACCTGCAGCGAAGATACCCCAGCCAGCAATAGCTCCCATCGGGCCATCGAACACATTCTGAGCAACGAGCTTGCCAATAAGACTATTTGCCAAGAAGAAACCAACGAAGCCATACAGACCCTGAGAAGAAGGCAAAGCTGAGAGGGCAATGTAGGTACCCATAGCGTCGGGGTTCTTCTTCATGGCACCTACTACGGTGTTACCACAGATTGTCACGCCAACACTACTACCGATACCGGTAAGAACAACCATCAGCCCAAGGCCGATGTAAGCCAAAATAAGATTCATAATACTTGAAAGTTTTTGATTGGTTGGTATTTGTTTTAGTTATTGTTCGTTCAAGATTTCTTGAATGGAGAATAGGCTTTGCCACCTCCCTCAAACTCTGCGTTTTTGTAGAACTCTACAAAGGTCAAACGCAATGGGTGTACCAGTGAACTGATTGTAGCCAGACCGATATTGATACTGTGCCCGAGTATAAGAATCAGAGGCATCACCAAAATACGCATCACGATGCTTCCCTCAGTCATATTCCAGGCCAGATTGTTGAACACCCCTCCAAGAATACCTCCTGTGAGGCCAATCGCAAAAAGACGAATGTAAGAGAGTGTATCCCCCAATAGGCCAGAAGCCATATTGTAGGTGTTCCAAAGTCCAGCTCCGAAGTTAAAGAGAGGATTCTTACCCGGTGAGTTGTAGAAAAATGCAATCAGCACTGCTACTCCTATTACACCAAGCAGGATATACTCTACCAACTCCGGCAAAGCTGGGAATAGTCTTGGCAAAAGGAGCAACAAGCAGCCGGCTATCAGAATGACACCCCAAGCAAAAGTAGCCAAGCCATACTTGAAACCACGCTGTTTGCTTAGCTTCATCCCGGCAATAAACTTGCCGAATATAATCTGCAACAGACCTATACCGATAGCCAAGGACATCATGTTGTTTTGGTTCAGGAAGTAGTCATCACTTACCCCACCAAGCAAATCATCTCCAGCCCAAGGCATCACCAAACCCAACACCGTTCCCATCAGTGCCCCAACAATCGCAGCCGCTCCACCAAGCCATTGGAAAAGCGAACATACTGGCTTCATATCCGGTTTAGCCTTGAATTTGAGTATCGTAGCCCCAATAAAAAGAATTGCACCATAGCCTCCATCTCCATAACAAAGAGCAAAGAAAAGCATGAAAAATGGGGCAAAGAAAGGAGTAGGATCGAGCTCGCTATAATTCGGCAGCGAAAACATCTTCGTTATCGGCTCAAACAGACGAGAGAAGAAATTATTCTTCAACTTGATAGGCACTTGGTCCTCATCAGTAATCTCCATCTGCTGATAATAAATACCGTCTTTATCGAGAGCAGCCTCCAGCTCGGAAGCCTGTTGGGCAGGAATCCAGCCTTGAAGAATCATTAAACGCTCATCTGCTTGTCTATCGGCTTGCAAGAGTGCATTTCCGAAACTGAAACGATCTTGCAACAAACGATCGTAAGCCAAAATCTCCGGCAAACGATTGTCTGCAAAAGCAGTTATATCTTCTTGCGTCTTCTCCAGCTCTCTCTCCAAATCAGACTGCTCATTCTGCAAAGTCTTGAGACTTTTTTCTTGCGGATGCACTTCCTCAATGTCTGCAATGGCAGGAGCTCCTATCTTCTGTACGGAAACGAAGTAATTGGCGGAACGAACCGAATTGATCAGCACTGCCCCATATTCATCCGCCCATTCTTCTTGGTAGGCAGAGGTCGGGACTACATGGAAACGGATATTATATCCGGCTTCACGCAGACGCTCAAGGTCTTGAGGCTCATACTGTCCCCACACCTGCATTGCTTCTACCTCACGCTTCTTTTGTGTCAGGCTCTGCTCCAATTCTCTTTCACGATCCAAGAGAGCCACAGCTTCTTGGTAGGCCTTACGCCCAACCTCTTCCGATTCGATCTCTATTCGATTCAATTCGGGGGCTTCCGGAGAGCGCCTGCGAAGGATCACCCTGCGAAAAGCATCCACTTCTTTGCGCAGAGATAACAACTCGGTGAGTTCCTCTGCCGATGCGGCATCTTGAGACTCTTGTATATGCACCAATCCCAAGTCACGCAAGCGACGAAGGAAGGCCTCATACTCTTGGTGAAAGACCAAGAAAGAGTACTTACTCATCTTGTATATCATAGGGCATCCTCCTGTTCTACTGATTCAGCATGCTTTTCGAGATTCGAGCGCATGATCTTTTGCGAAGATTTGGACAAGCTCTCCTCATCTTCGAGGTATCGCTTAATCTTGCGAATAGCATCAATATATCCCGGTATCTGTACCTTCTCAAAAAGATTCACCTTTTGAGTTGTTTTCTTACGGGCATACTCCAAAAACTCCAGCTTGAGAGCAAAAAACTCAGCCTTAATACCGGTAGTGGCCAAGCTCTCCAAAAGAGCTATCCCTTCGGCATACCACGAAGGCGAGTTAAAGAGGCTGAATGGGTGAGTCTCGTAGTCGATACCATCCAGTTGGGGAACGATCACACCTGCAACCTTGCGAGCCGAGAGGCGTACATCCTTGACAGTGATTAGATCCGGGTTAAACTCATCCCACAAGGCTACCATAGATTTGTAGCCCCCAATTTCCTCCTCAAGCTGGCGTTCCAATCTCTCTACCTCATCACGCGTACGCTTAACTTCCAGACGCAGAGCACTCTCTTTGCTTTTGATTGTCGGCAAAGTGCGCACTCGCATCTTGAGCTGCTTCTCTTGCTGCTGTAGAGAGGTTTTATTGTATTGAAACTTAATTGCCATGTCTTCTCTATTCGCAGATTACTGGGCGTTCTTCCAATATTTATCCACCAACTGCTGTTTAATATTTACCTCAGCCGGTTTGAAGTGTTTGGAGAAGAGTCCCCAAGCAACGTCAAGCATCTCGGTATTATCCAGATTGACATCAATCGCCAAGAGTTGTGCAGAGTAGTCCTTGGCAAAGTCCAATGCACGAGTATCGTAGTCGGTCAGGTCAAATCCGTTCTCCATCTTAGTCTGGGCATTGGCCGCATCGGAGAACAGACGCACAGCAGCATTCATTACCTGCGGGTGGTCTTCACGTGTTCTCTTGCCAATTACCAACTGTTTCAGACGAGACAATGATCGGAAGGGGTCTACGATAACCTTACCCACATTTGTATCTCTACGCAAATACAACTGCCCCTCTGTGATATAACCAGTGTTGTCGGGCACAGCATGGGTAATATCCCCACCCGAGAGGGTCGTTACAGCGATAATGGTGATAGAACCTCCATCGGGGAACTGCACAGCTTTCTCGTAGATTTTAGCCAAATCTGAGTAGAGAGAACCCGGCATAGAGTCTTTCGAAGGGATCTGGTCCATACGGTTCGACACAATAGCCAGAGCATCGGCATAGTTTGTCATGTCAGTGAGCAGCACCAACACTTTCTGATGCTTCTCCACTGCAAAATACTCAGCAGCAGCCAAAGCCATGTCCGGCACCAAGATACGCTCTACGGAAGGGTCTTCAGTTGTATTGATAAAGCTGATAATGCGGTCCAATGCACCTGCATTGCTAAATGTATTTTTAAAGAAGAGGTAGTCGTCATTAGTCATACCCATACCACCCAAGATAATCTTGTCTGATTGGGCACGCAGAGCTACCATAGCCATTACTTGGTTGAAGGGCTGATCAGGGTCGGCAAAGAAAGGAATCTTCTGACCGGTTACCAATGTATTGTTAAGGTCGATACCAGCAATACCTGTTGCAATAAGCTCGGAGGGTTGCTCACGACGTACAGGATTCACAGACGGGCCTCCAATCTCGATTTCTTTACCTTCCGGCATAGGCCCACCGTCGATCGGTTCGCCATAAGCATTGAAGAAACGACCGGCAAGCTGGTCGCTCACTTTCAATGAAGGAGACTTACCCATGAAAATCACTTCTGCATTGGTAGGGATACCTTCCGTACCGGCAAATACCTGCATCGTTACTTCGTCTCCATTGATCTTCACCACCTGTGCCAAACGGCCATTGATCGTAGCAAGCTCTTCGTTGCCTACGCCACCGGCTTTGAGCGAACAGGTCGCTTTGGTGATGTTGGAGATTTTGGTGTATATCTTTTGGAATGCTTGAGTAGCCATACTATCTATACCTGATATTGAGGATTCTACATTATTTCTTGATACGTTCGGCTACAACACTTTGCAGCTGAGAGTAGAACTTGTCGAAGTCCGCACTCTTATATTCCGAATAGTTCATCTGCTTAAACACGTTGATAACTCGCTTGAAGTATTCACTCACCTGCGAGAAATCCTCAAAGTCGTACTCAGCTTCACACAGCTTCACTACCTCTGTGAGCATAAACTGCTGACGTTCAAGCGGAGTATTGCAGTCGATATCGTCGAAAGCATCCTGCTGCAAAATCACGAAGTCGATGAGTTCGGCTTTCCAGAAGGTTACGTGGTAATCCACCGGCACACCATCGTCCCCAAGGATATTGATCTGCTCGGCAATCTCTTTCCCTCTCTGCAGACGAGTCTTGGTATTAAGTACCATCTCCGTCCAAGTATGGGAGATATGACCGGAGATATACTCCTCGAATTCTGGATATTCGATGTATTTGGAATAAGAGTCTATCGGGTTTACAGCCGGATAACGCTTGCGGTCTGCACGCTCCTGCTCCAAAGCATAGAAGCAACGAGCCACTTTCTTGGTATTCTCTGTCACTGGCTCCTTGAGGTTACCTCCAGCCGGAGATACGGTACCAATGAAAGTAACCGAACCGGAAGAGCCGTTATTAAGGTACACAAAACCCGCACGAGCATAGAAGTTTGCCACGATAGCCGAAAGGTCCATCGGGAAGGCATCCGGGCCGGGAAGTTCTTCCAAGCGGTTGGACATCTCACGCAAAGCCTGTGCCCAACGAGAAGTAGAGTCAGCCATGAGCAGAACCTTAAGCCCCATAGAGCGATAATATTCGGCGATAGTCATGGCTGTATATACGGAAGCCTCACGCGAAGCCACAGGCATGTTAGAAGTATTGGCGATAATGATTGTGCGCTCCATCAACTTACGTCCGGTATGTGAGTCGATAAGTTCAGGGAATTCCTTAAAGATCTCCACCACCTCATTGGCACGCTCACCACAAGCTGCAATAATCACGATATCAGCCTCTGCCTGCTTGGAGATTGCATGCTGGAGCACTGTCTTGCCGGTACCGAATGGGCCAGGGATAAAACCCGTACCGCCCTCTACAATCGGGTTAAGGGTATCGATGATCCGGACTCCGGTCTCAAGAAGCTTGAAAGGCCTAGGTTTTTCGCGGTAACAGGTAATAGCTTTCTTTACCGGCCAACGCTGCACCATGGTCACCTTGTGCTCATTGCCTTCCTTATCTTTCAGTACGGCAATGGTATCATCTACAGTATAGCTACCGGCCTTTGCAAGAGAAAGAAGGGTATAGTTCCCAGTCATTACAAAAGGCACCATAATCTTGTGGGCCTGATGGTTTTCGTCTACTTCACCCAACCAATGACCGGCTGTCACGGTCTCGCCTTCTTTGGCCAAGGGCTTGAACTCCCATTTCCGGCCTTCATCCAAAGCATAGGTGTAAGAGCCACGTTTGAGGAAGACTCCATCCATCTTGTCCAAGTCGTTTTGCAGACCATCGTAATTCTTGGAGAGCATACCGGGTCCGAGGGTTACCTCAAGCATCGATCCGAGGAATTCGGCCGAGTCACCAACTCTCATGCCACGAGTGCTTTCGAATACCTGTACATAAGCATTCTTGCCAATCACTTTGATGACCTCACTCATCAGAGGAGTACCACTCACGGTGATAAAGCAAATTTCATTCTGAGACACCGGGCCGTCCACCTCTACGGTCACAAGGTTGGACACGATGCCTTTAACAACTCCTTTAGTAGCCATTATGATTTATTTCTTTTGATTTCGTTTGAATTCCTCGAGCGATTCCGAACTCTGAGTTTTCAGAGAGCTGACAATCCGGCGGAAAGTCTCTTCGCCGGTGGTCTCATCCAGACTTACCCATCGCTCTATGATAGATAGCTGCAAATAGTAGCAAAGGAGGCGTTCTATATCGAACACATTACGGAAACACTGTTCCTCAAGCCAATTCCATTTGAAAAGATCTATCATTCTCTCACGCTTGGTAATATCTCCCTCCTCAGCTATACGCATGATCTCTGGCAAATACTCCAGCTCGTCAGTCAGGCCAAAATCTCTGGCCTTCTCTGTGCGGAGCTTCTCTGTCACGGCATTGTCTCCCACCACATACTTAGCAGGATTCCAACCCAAACGCCTAGCTGTATGAGCAGCCAGAATGTTGCGCATATTGAGATTCAACTCAAACCATTTTTCCAGAAAATCGTTTCCACAGCCCAAAGCATGGGCAAAATACAAGGCAGCCAAACGGTCTTCACCTGCAATACCGGTCGTAGTAGAGATTTCTTTCTCGCCCTCCTGCTGTTGCAGGTGCTCCTCTATAAATGTGTAGTAGTATGGGGGCAGATGCTTGAATCGAGGAATACGAACTCCCCATTCATCGCTCTGATGTGCTTCGATAATGCGCCCTATCTCTTCGTACGTAAACAGCGATGGGCCGGATTCGGTCTCTGCCTCGGACTCTCCTGCTTGCAAATAATGGAGCAGATAGCGATTCTCCCGCTCCCACAGGAGTAAATCAAGCAATTGCTCATCTTTTCGAGTGAGCACACTGCGCAGCTCGGCTATATATTCGCTGGTACTAAAGGGGATCTTGCGATCCTCCACAGCGATATTAGGCAGGCCGGCCGCAGTAGCATAATACTTAGCCATAGCTTATGTGGAACCTTGCCGATTTAGAATAGCATTTCCACCAGCTTCGGACGGAGGAAGCTCTTGAAGAGATTGATGAATTGTTCCTCGCCAAACATCACCTTGTAGGCTCCGTTAGCCGGAGAAATGGTAAAGTCAGCTGGTTTACCTGCTACTTCTTCTATTTTCACTTGCTTATCCAACAAGTCTTTGGCGTTGGCTGCAAAGTAGTTGATCAGTCCTTCGGCATCAGCGGTGCCGATTACAATCTGCTCTCCTGCCTGCCAGTTTTTTGCCAGTGTGAGGATCAATTGACGTACAAAATCCGGATCGGCAGTAGCCGCCTTTACATTGGAGCTTACAATCTTACCTGTCAACTGGTCAGCGATTGCGCTCTTGAGCGATTCGCGCATCTGATCTGCGTACAGTTTAAGCTCAGATTGGGTATTTTTTTCCAAGTCGGCAGCTTTTTTCTTGGCATCGCTCACGATCTGCTCTGCCTCTGCTTTAGCTTGCTTTATCAGTTCAGCGCGCTTGGCTTCTGCCTCAGAAACAATTTTTGCGGCTTCACTATTGCCTTTTTCTACACCTTCACGATAAATCTTATCGGTCAGTTCCTGGATTTTGGAGTCCATCATAAATATGTTGTTTGGTAGTATTTAAGTCGCATTGCTATAATGGTCGCAAAGATAAAAAAAATAAGTCTATGGCAAAGGTTTTTGAAAGCCTGAATAGCCCTTTGGAAGCTAATTATCGCCCTCATTTTTCGACATTTAAACCACACAGATAAGCGAAGAAAGGAGTTCAAGCTCAAAAGCAAAAAAACTGCCATTCTGTAAGCCTTGCCACCGACATTTTGTCACCCTCTCTTCACAAAACAAAACACCTGATCCTGTTTTGCCCGGCAATAACCCTCGGAGACACCTGCAAAAGAACAGCAACTCCATACTGTGACAATAGGCAACACTGCGTCTCATTTTGTACCTTCGCAATGCAGAGAATAGTACAAACAAAAACAAGCAAATTCAGGAAATGAAAAGACTCGTGTTGCTCCGCCACGGAGAAAGTGAATGGAACAGACAAAACCGGTTCACCGGTTGGACGGATGTAGATCTTACCGAAAAAGGTGTGGAAGAAGCCTTAGAGGCCGGTCGCCAACTCAAGGCAAATGGTTTCTTCTTCGACAAGGCCTTTACATCTTACCTTAAAAGAGCTGTCAAAACGCTCAATAATGTATTGGATGTCATGGATTTGGATTGGATACCGGTGGAGAAAGATTGGCGGCTTAACGAGAAACATTACGGGATGTTGCAAGGGCTCAACAAAGCTGAGACAGCAGCCAAGTATGGAGATGAGCAGGTTTTAGTTTGGAGACGGAGCTTCGATGTTCCTCCTCAAGCATTGGAAGCGGACGATGAACGCTCTCCTCTGCAAGACAAACGCTATGCAACAGTAGACAAAGCTTTACTCCCCCTTACCGAATCACTCAAAGATACCATAGAACGTATACTACCCTACTGGACCAATACCATTTTACCCTCTCTGGCTCGCTCCAAGGACATCTTGGTTACAGCACATGGCAACAGCCTCAGAGCTATCATCAAGGAGCTGAAAGGCATCTCGGATCAAGACATTATCTCTCTTAATCTGCCCACGGCTATCCCTTACGTTTTTGAGTTTGACGATGATCTCAATCTCTGCCGGGATTACTTTCTCGGAGATCCCGATAAAATAAAAGCCTTGATGGAAGCCGTAGCCAATCAAGCCAAAGGTGTTTGAGACCGTTTATTTGGTATAACTTTGTGCCACAACCGGCCCGAATACCCTTCGAGCCGGTGTGGGTGTGCAGTGTAACTTCAAAAAACAAATAAACAAGACCTATGAAGAAAGCTATCAGCGCCGCAGACTTGGCGGCAAAGTTTAGAGACGGTATGACTATCATGGTCGGCGGTTTTCTTGCCAATGGGACTCCCGAGCGCATCATTGACGAGTTGGTTAAAAGTGGCGTAAAGGATCTTACCATAATCGCCAATGACACTTCCTTCCCCGACAAAGGGCTTGGTCGTTTGGTGGCCTCTAAGCAGGTAAAAAAAGTAATCGCCAGCCACATCGGGACCAATAAACTCACCGGAGAACAAATGAATGCTGGAGAGCTGGAAGTCGAATTCAGTCCGCAAGGAACTTTGGCCGAGCGTGTACGTGCCGGAGGCGCAGGTTTGGGTGGGGTGCTCACTCAAACAGGCATCGGTACTGTGATCGAGGAAGGTAAGCAAAAAGTGAGTGTAGATGGTGTTGAATACCTACTGGAGAAGCCTTTACGTGCTGATTTTGCTTTCATCAAGGGAAGTATAGGCGACGAGTTCGGGAACTTGGTATACTTAGGCACGACTCAGAATTTCCAGCCTCTCATGGCCATGGCTGCGGATTGCGTAGTGGCTGAAATTGAGAAACTCGTACCCGAGGGCGACATAGAGCCACATGCAGTGCATACCAGTGGCATATTCGTAGACTACATATTGCAATAATATATTCGTCAGCTCCTCTCTGAGAAAGGAGCTATTTAGTCAACAAAGAGAGGGGGATGTGCCTGAATTGGCATATCCCCCTCTCTTTGTTGTAAACAAAATGCTCACTTATTCTTTCATAAAATGTTGGATAAAAGCTCTTCCTCTGGAAACAAATCGAGCAAAATATTTTCCGGAAGGTAAGAAAGATAAGTCTACAGTTTCTCCGGTTTTGACATACCAAGAGCGAACCTTTTCTCCCTGGTCTGTCCAAATCTCCATGTACAACTTAGCCCCTTCTTCTACCAAAGGAGAATCATTGTTAGACATGATCGTTCCTTTCCCATCTACGACAACGGAGGGAACCAAGAGTACATCCGATTCTTGTTGAGTATTTTCCTCGTTTCCATCATACTGACGATATTCAAACTTTGAAGACCAGTCCCCAGTCCCTAATTCATTTGAGAGTCGAACCTGAAGAGTTGCCTTCCCTTTGAGTCTTGAAATGAAAGAGGGAACGAAAACGTAGTATGAATCAGGAACTGTATATGAAGTCCCCATCTCTTCTTCCTTAGGACCTTCCTCTGGGGTATAGGGAGGGATAGGAGGAGGCAAAGGAGGGTAAGGCTTGGGTGGGAAAGGACCAATTGGCAGTTCTTCATCAACAAGACCATTTGTGGCAAAAACTCCTGCACCGGGCTTTGCCTTGTAAAGATGAGATTCAGCGTCCTCTTCGTATGCACCTATTAGAGCCATGCTGTTATCAAGAGAATCTGAATCTAATTCCTGTTTTTTTGCATATTCTCTGATGTAATTCCGAGTGTTGTAATTCTCATTTGTTTCATCGCATCTCCATTCAGCATCCCATACATCACCCCCTCCTCTCCAAGTAAGAAGAATAGCCGGCAAAAAGAATTCTTTCGTATTGCTATCACTAAGCTTAAAATTCATTTTCAGTTGCTTTGCTGTGATATGCATTGGATCAGGAGTTCCCACATAAGAACCTTTAAAACCTGTTTTTCCAACATATTCCTTTCCATTCGGAGTATTGATATAGGCTCGAGCTCCCACATAGACATGAAAATACCTGAGACAAGTAGGACTCGGACGAGCCCCTACATACCTGAGTGTGATAGAATGCTCTGTACGAGAGAGTTCTTCAAAACCTGGAGAAACAAAGAACTGATAATTAAAATCAGGCAAAGGAGAAGAAATGCTATAGGTATAAGGATCTCCAACATATTCTTTAACAGCTGAAGGGCCATTAACTGTAGGGGTATAAGAGGTTTTTCCTTCCAATTCCAACTTCAAAGCCTCACCATGAGAAGACAGCTCCATATGACTTCGAGAGGTAGAAGAGCCATATATCCTATCAAAGGGTGTTCTTTTCTTCCACAGTAGCTCATTGGTATTCAATTCTTCTTCCAAATCACTTCCCCAATCATCTAAATATAAGGCGCTATTTCGAGGAATAAAGGAAAACTTGTCTTGCTTCAAATGAGATTTCATTCCATACTTAAGCAGGAAGAAATGGTATAGACAACCCTGTCCATCTGATATTTCTTGTTCTAAATTGTCCTTGGAGAGAGGGAAAAAGCTACCAGGAGCTCCATCCAGAGCCAAACACGACTCTGGAGAATAGCGAGTTGTATTGTGAAAATACTTTACAGTGGGAAAGACAAAAAGATGCAACCGATGAAATGCGATTTTGAATGAATACACAGGGTACCGTGGCCAAGTTTTCTTTTTTCCCACTGCCCGGATGTTCAAATTAGCACTAACCCAGCTAACTCCCGGAATGAGATTCAAAAGAGTACTAACCAGACTGTCATCAGCTCTTATAGAAATGATAAACCGTAAAATAGTCTGAACGAAATATCCGAATCCTGGTCTTAATGAGGCTTTTACCACAAACATGTCATCTCCGGGGAAAAGCAACTTTTTCCCAGACATATCTCCATTCGAGAATGCCACATTCTCAGTTTTCTGAGGGAGTCCTAATTCATGGTATTTACGCATAAATTCTTCATGTATGCGTTGTGCCTGAGGATCAACATTTTGAGCAATCAACTGTGGGGTAGCTCCGGTTGTAAGAATCTCTTTAATTACATCCAGAGACATATTGCTTGTAAATTTTTCCGACTTCTTTGTTTTACGACTGTTTTTCAACAATCTCTCCAAGTTTTTTCTCAGCTTCATGTTTAAGAGATCTTCAATGAAACACAAAGCTCCATATGGTACATTTGCTCCTTGGTGGGGAGAATCCATGGAAATGTATTTAGAAGCCTGATGATCTTCCCCTGCAATCTCCATTTGCCGAAGAGCTATTGCAGCAACCAAACCTCCCATACTGTACCCCATAACGACATTGGGAGTTGAGCCTTTGTGCCTGTTCACCCAACGTATAGCATCCTTCATTAGGTTCGCATTTCTCCAGATATCATCTGCCCCATCATTGTAATCCAAATAGACCAAATCAAATTGAGATAGAAGCTCATTTTGAGTTGCAACCTGACCTGTGAGTATTCCAGAAAAATCATCCAGTTTTACACCGAGATTTGGGGACAATTTTGTCAATTCATACCCCTCAGCAATTATTAGTGGCCGTCTGAGAATCTTACGAGAACCGGTGTAGAGGATTGTCAACTGCCCTCCACTATGCTCATCAGTGGCAGGGATAGGAATTGTGTCGACACTTCTTGCACCACTCTTCAAGAACAGATCCGAAGAACTATCAACCAATATTTTCGTTTGACTCAACAGCTCCTTCCCGCTGTCAAGCACAACTTTGAAACGGACTCTCTTGACTCCATCTTCATTGTAGCAATGCTTGATCTTCCGGAAGGGATAAATCCTCGAAAAAGAATCTCCATCCTCAAAAGCAACATAGATTGCTCGAATATCCGAATCGTCCGAGAAAAGCAATTCAGGATTCATCCGAAATTCAACTTCTCTCGTCTTCCAGACAATGGTCTTGGGTGCCACAGAGAAGATATGAGCCTCTTTGTACACATCTTCCGGATCTCCATGGACGACAGCCTGTCCATTTTCAGCCCTTACCAACCCTCTTTGCAGTGCATCTTCCGCAATGTAATTGTATTTGTACAGAAGAATAGAAAAATCAGAGGCTCTTGCTTTCTCACATTTTTCCATAAAGGAGTCAAGGGCTACAACTTCTGTGTCTCTCTCATCAACAGCTCCCGAAAACAAGGAGGTAAGCATCAGTATTTGAGCACTAAAATCAGAATAATTACTATCTCTCAGACAGCCATCATACTGTTCCAAAGGGATACCTTCTATCGCATAATCCCGTAGAATCCCTGTTGAAATATCCTCTTTGTTTACCCTGGAAAAATGTGATCAATGCTCCGCCTTACCTCTGACAAATCGGAGGTTTGACCGGACAAATCTGTCAGGGAAAAGCATAGGCATACTAAGGCTACGATTCTAAGCCAACTAATGTGTTTCATTTCTGTTCATTTTCCTGTTTATACTCATGTCTGTTAAATTGCAATATGGGGGCTTTGAGGTCAAAAAAGCCTTTTAATACAAGAGGCTTGGGTTCCTCCTGATCAACTCTGAAAGAACCAGGAGGAACAACAGAGTCTACAACAAGTCTCTTTGGTGGGATAACTATAGTTGTTGCAGGCTCAACTGATATTTCAAATCTTCCGGCTATAGCTGGAACATCCAGATCCAACTTGTCAACAAAAATCTCTCCTCCACCACGCGAAAAATAGTACGAGACAACACTTTTTTCCAAAAAATCCAGAGACAAGCCACTTTTATCTATAACAAAAAGGGGTTCTTCTTTATGAAAAAAGAATTGAAAATAAAAAGAATTCATAGGACCATCTCCTCCCATCTTGGAAGAAAAAATATCCAAGTAGTAACTATCATCCTTCTCCCTGTAGTTCAGCACCACAGAAGCTTCTCGTGGGATAGGGAAACCCCAAAATTGCCCCCATTTATTGACATAAAAAGGCTTATCGAACCCCTCTATCTCAAAAGCAACAATATTTTTGCCGGACTGAGAGACCGGTGGCATCTTTTCCAAAGCCGGTGGTTCCTCCGGTTGTTAAAAAAAATCACAACTGGTCAAGCATAACCCCAGCAAGAGAAAACAAAACAGAGCAACAACAAATGGCTTTTTCATACTACGACAAAAGAACAATAAAGCGAGAGAGCACTCCGAACAAAAACCTCCCCACATCAGTACTCAAGGAAGCTATAACAAAGAGATAAAATTAAAACTCTCACTATCAATCCGCAGCAAAGTTATGTTTTATTTGCAAATAAACAATCCATCCCATCTGAAAACACAAATTATCACCATAAAGGCTAAGACTTCTACAGGGAGGATTCAAAAAAAAGGATCGACTCCGGAAACTCTGGTCAATAAAAAGTTGAAGAGCCTTCTGTAAAGAAAAAAGGTCTTGATATGTAATGCAAAACTATTCTCTGGGGGGAGAACAAAAAATATCTCCTGAGGGAGCAATCGCTAACTCCTGTGTTAGCAAAAATTCCCTCAGGAGATATTTTTGCCCCTTCCAGAACGTCCTATTCATAGACATTTCGAGAGGGGCAAAAAAGGTCTCAAATGGACGAAAATAGAGCTACATGATAGTCGATTTATTTCATCCAAAGAGTTTCCACTTTCCCATCCACACACACGAAATAGGAACCGGGAGCAAGTTGTTCAACAGCAATACGAGTGATATCTCCGGTCGATTGGGCACGAAGAACACAAGCCCCGACTGTATCGAATATCAGGATCTCCCTCCCTTCTTCTACATTGCGGACAAAAATCTCATCCACAGCAGGATTGGGGTAAACGAAAAAACTCCGGGACAAGGCGGCCTGTGTAGAGAGCGTCGAAATACCCTCGTAAATCAGGACTTCTCCTTCGGCATCAGTAGAGAAAACTGTCCAATTCTTTTCTCTGGCAATACGGACATCCGTATCCAAACACTTATTCTTATCGGGCTCCGGCTCATTCTCCGTATTAAATACGATAAATCCAGCTCGATTGGGAATAGAGGGGTCATCCTTGACTGTGAATACGGGCAAGCTGCATTACAGCCGTCATCGCCTTCCCTTCTATCTCATTGTCGAAAAGGGTGAGTGTATGAAGATCAGTAGCCGAGAATTGCAGAGCTTTGAGACAATTGACATGCAGCTGCACCTCCTCTCTCAGTTTTTTGTTCTTACTAAGGTCTACTTTAGTCAGGTTACAACCCGCAGCAAACAGCTTTGTGAGTTCACGGCATTGACTTACATCTAAGCGAAACCATTTATTACCTGAGCAATTCAGCTCTGTCAAGCGGGGGTATTTAGTCAGATCCAGTGCCGACACCTTACTATTGTTGCAATACAACTTCTCCAAACTCACAGCTTGAGATATGTTGATAGCACCAACCGAACTGTTGGTAGTCTGCAGGATTTTGAGTTTGAAAACTATTGGTGTCCGATAAAAGTTTTTCGAGACTTATCATTCTCTTTTTACCGGTTGCTATTCTAAGAAATAACCAACTATTCTCTTTCTAAGAGAATTTCTCCTTTTCATCAAAGTATATTGGCGTTCTATTTAATCGGACAGCCGAATAGTCAATCTCTTAGGAGAGCTTTTGGGAAACAATCTCATGCTCTTGCCAGCACAAGAGGTAAGAGAATACCAAAACAGGTTCTCGTCAATGAATTTTGAGGGGCTTTTTATCGGACAGCCGACTCTGTGCAAGAAAAAAGGGGCTTACAGAAACAAAAAAGACTCCAAAGGAGCTGATTTATGGGCTTAACTATACCTTTTATGCTTTCGAAAAGTTTTATCGGACACCAATATTTGAAAACATCCCCCATCGTTATGGTCTTGAGATTGGCATTTTCATAGCAAATCAGATTCACCAATTCGGGGTTTCCACTCACATCCAGAGAGGTAATGTACATCTCACTACAATCGAGACTCCGAACCTTGCCCCTGATCTCCAAGTTCCTTCACTCAAGGAGGTAGTATCGCTTCCCTCCGACAAGGCTGTGATATTTCGCCCCTCCACCTAATGAGACCTTTGCACGGCAATTCTTCACTGAAAGAGAGAAATCGCTCGAACTCATCGAAGAGTTTCTTCAGGGTGACGTGAGCATATCGTTCCGTTGTTTCAATACAGATAAAAACAGATCCACTCCCACTCTCCAAGAAGAGTGAGAATGGATCTGGGAAAACGCCGAACAGAGCTTCTGCCCTATTTTAGAAAGACCTGACAACTACTCTTTTCGTCCATTTGATTTAGAAAGAAAACTTACAACTTACACCCTGACAAGACAAGATATAGCAACCTGGCTCCAAGTTTTCGATTTCGACAGCATTGTCATTCGACAACAACACACTTTTCACGAGAACGCCAGCCATACTATATATATTCATTCGGCTTCCAGTCAATTCCAAATCCGAATTAAGAATAAGCATTGCTCCTTCTACATGAGCCCGCAAGTGAACATCTTTTTTTATCTGTAAAATAGAAGTCGGAGGAGTAGCCTCATATACAATCTGTTCTTCATTTTCAGAAATCGGGGCAAACTTAGAGCCACTTCCAATAAGCCCCATGGGGAAAGACCTGAAAGCTACACTATTTCGAAACTCTTCACATATAGAATTCGCTATAGTTTTACAAGTCGGTATAAAAGTTTCCTCCAGAGGGAACTCATTGTTATACCCGTACACAAAAGGAAAATTGTCACGGCCTGCCTTCACCAAATTCCCGACCTCATCGTACTCATAAGCAAATTCCAACCTGCCATTAGCGCCTCCACTGGCTTCATCAGAAAAAATCAAAGAGATGAGCCTCTTCTGATTATCATAGGCAAACTCTTCACGAAAAATTTCTCCACCTCCTTCTTCTGGGGCTCTCTGAGAAACTAAAACAATCTTCTTATCATCATTGTAAGAAATTTGACACTTACGATAGAGGAGCCATTGGTTTGCCCTTTGATCCAAATAATAGACATCCCCCATTACCGGAAGCATATCTTCATTGTAGAAAACTTCACATCCCGCCACTTTCGTTAGCTCTTCATCATCTATATGTTCCCCCAGAAGACCGTATCGCTCATACTTGGTCAAATAGCCTTTCTCATCTCGCATAAACAGTTCTCTTCCACTCACAAGATCAAATTCTCCGGTAGAGATACGCGGACGTCCATAAGTATCAATCTTGGATAAGTAACCCTTCTCATCATAGAAGAACTTAACGATTGTTTCCAATCTCGTTTCTCCTTCTTCCGATTCCGATGTCGTACGTTTCTCTATCAGACGCCCCTCTTGATCGTAACTGTATTCAGTCTTTTGACCAAAAACAGAATAAGACTTCAACCTATACCTATATCCCTCAGATGTAAAATCGTTGTGGGCCATAGTCTGAGCCAAAGCAGAAAAAGAAGAACAAAACAAAAGAAGGGAAATGAGAGTAATAAGTAATTTTTTCATAGAGTAATTTGTTTTACTGACTTTGTTTTAGAAACTGCCTGCAAACCTAAGAGTAAGCCGGTCTCAGCAAAATACCTGAAAGAGGGGGTAATAAGGGGGCAGAAGTAGGCCTTTATAGGTATATACACAGATACAGAGTGATGATTTTTCCATTTAGAGTTTATTCAGGAAAAATCTTGACGCTCGCTAAGATAAAAAACACAAGATCTGCAACAAAAGAGTAACAAACAAACTACTAACAATCGTTCTTCCTGTTCAAGATCAAGATTTATTACCTTTGTTTAGCCTTGTAGTCTACAGATTTATGCAATCTGAAAAACGCCAAATCCTACACATTGTCGCCCCCGTATTCGTGTCTCTGATGGCACAGAATATCATAGGTATTACCGACACTGCTTTTGTCGGGCGTTTGGGAGAAGTGGCTCTCGGCGGAGTTACGATGGCTACCATGGCTTACTTCTGCATCTTCACTCTAGGTTTCGGGCTGGGGATAGGCACACAAATCATTGTAGCCCGGCGATATGGAGCCGGCTCTTACAGTGCCATAGGCAATATCCTCTGGCACAGCCTACTGATGCTGTTAATAGCCGCCACTCTGGCTATTGGCACAGGATTGATTGGAGGAGAAACGTTCTTCCACAGTGTACTTTCATCACAGCGAGTTGCCACAGCAGCCACAGCCTATTGGGACTGGCGAATATGGGGATTTCTCTTCGCATTTGTTGGGATTGTTTTTCGCTCCTTTTTTGTAGGAATAGCCCAAACCAAAGTGCTTACCTACAATGCAGTTGTAATGGCTGTGGTCAACATAGTTCTCGATTACGGTCTTATCTTCGGGAAACTGGGATTACCACAAATGGGATTGGAAGGAGCTGCAATAGCCTCAGTCTTGGCCGAAGTATCCTCTCTGATTTTCTACCTCATTTATACTCACATAGTAGTAGACTTTAAGCTCTATGGCTTAAGAAAAAAGTTGCTCCAGCAATTCGATTGGAGGTTGATGCAAAAGACTCTCAACCTATCCGTCTATATTATGCTACAGTCTTTGCTTAGCCTCTCTTCTTGGACTTTGTTCTTCTTCATGATAGAACAGCTGGGAGAAAGACCTCTGGCTATCGCATCCATTATTCGTAGCATCTATATATTCCTATATATATCTATCAGTGCATATAGTACAGCAGTAAGTACAACAGTCAGCACCAAGATAGGAGCCGGTCTGACAGCTCAAATACCACAATACCTCAGACAAGTTGCCTTTCTCTCTTTGGGGACAATGCTCATAGCCTGCCTGATCACAGTTATTGCCCCTTCGGCTGTGCTGCACATATTCACGGATGAAACATCTCTCATAGAAGCTGCCAAGCCGGCTCTCTATGTAATCTGCATAGCTCTCTGTATCTGTTCGGTCGGCAACATGTACTTCTCTGCCGTATCGGCTACTGGAGCCAGTAAAATGGCTCTTATAATCGAGGCTGCCACTATTGTATTCTATGTGGGCTATTCTGCTGCAATGACCTATGGCCTGCAAGCTCCCGTACATATCTGCTACACAGTAGAGATCGTCTACTATGTACTCATAGGCCTATCCAGCTATCTCTTTGTTATCTCAGGTAAATGGCAGGAGAAGAAATGGTCTGAAATAAAAGAATAGAGGCTTCCTTATCGAAAGCCTCTCACTAAAAAAAAGGGGGGGGGGGGGGGGAAATCCTATCCCTCACAACAAGTCTGCTCCTCCCAAGTTCAGAGCCATTTAAGTCGTCTGAATATCCAGAAGACAACCACAGACAAGAAGATAGAAACGGCTAAGACAAGCAAAAATGCATACGACTTCTCGGCAGCAGGCAATTCTACGTTCATACCATACAAGCTGGCAATAAGAGTAGGGATCATGAGCAACATAGAAATACTGGTCATACGTTTCATGATCGTATTCACATTATTCGATATGATACTCGCAAAAGCATCCATCGTGCCTGTAAGAATGTCGCTGTATATGTTCACCATGTTGTAGGCTTGCCGCATCTCTATCATAACATCCTCATTGAGGTCATCATCTATCTCGGACCTATAGATAGTACGCAGTTTACCAATCAGGGCTTCATTTCCCCTAATTGAGGTATTAAAGTACACAAGGCTCTTTTGCAGTTTCATCAATTGCAAAAGGTCTTCATTACTGATACTCTGCTCAAGTGCGCTTTCGGATCGTGTAACCTCTACATTTACCTGTTTGAGGTATTTCAAAAACCACACAGCCGAGCTATGCAGCAGTCTCAGCAAGAAATTAGCCTGCGTATCTACTGAAATATTTTTGCGGCGAGAATAGCCAATAAAATCAGGTAAAATGCGTGTCTCGAAATAGCATATAGATACAATGATATTCTGTGTCTCTGAGGTGATCACACCCAAAGGAACAGTAGAATAGGTGACGTCCTCATCGTGGATAATCTCTATCGGTATACGCAAGATCGTGAGTAGCCAACCATCCTCCTCTTCGGTGCGAGGACGCTCATCTGTATCGGCTATGTCACTGATAAAAGTCTCTGGCACACCCAAGTCGGTCACCAAAGAACTAAGTTCGGCCGTCCCGGGGCTTTCCAGCGATACCCAGCAGCCGGACTCTATGGAAGACTTTTCACAAAATCCCTCAAAAGGGTAGATATATCTCTTCATTAGATCATCTCCTTAGCTTAAATACATAAGATTCTTCTCATTCACTCACAAGACTACGACATCGGAGTGATAGCAAGAGGAGATGACTGTCGATCAGAAACCTGATCAAAAGGATCTGACAAGATCGATCCAGTTCGGCATCCCCTCCCCCATATCGCAACTACACGATCGGGGCTTGCCTTTCTGCTCGGATGGCGGTAAGGGATCTTCCATACTGGTTTGTTTTATTTGGGTTTGAAATCTCGATTATCGTTGCAAAGGTAACTCTTTGTGCCCAACTTTATTCTTCATAAAACAAAAAAAGAGATGCGCTTCGCAATGCGAAGCGCATCTCCCTTGTTTTCTCCCCTCATAAAACCAGGGAGAATCTATCAAAGCTCAGAAAGCCTCTTATTTTATCCTGAACTTCTGCGTAAAGACAGGTTTTCCGTTGTGAGAGATACGGAAAATGCTAATCCCCTGAGACAGCCTTACTGGCAAGCGATAAGCCGATACCCCGGCAGGCAACATTCCCTTATACTGCAAGTTGCCCAAGATATTGAAGACCTCCAACTCCAGATTGCGGCCTTCGGAAGTATACTGCAAAGTACAGAGTCCATCAGCTTCATTGAGCAATGCCACCTTGGCAAACTCTATCACATTCGTACTCTGTTTACTAATGTGTCTGAGGAGCGCATAAAAAGTGATTGGAGAACCTCCCGCTACTGGTGTGACATCAATCTTGACCTTGAAATCATCCCTCGTATCAGCCAAAGCTTCTTTGAACTCATAAGTAGGATGCACCTCATTGGGATAACCAAACTCTCCCTCTTCGTACTTCTCCAACTTAATCCGACGGCCGTCTGCATGGACATCTCCATAGGCATTTACCTTTTGACAGCTTTCTCCCATACATAACAAAGAGATTCCCCAATTGGCATCTCCTTTGTGGTCTACCTTGGAAAGAGTAACCTTGTATTCCTTACCTATGGCAGCAGCATCCGGATTCAAATAAAAATGAATATCCGCACTTGTAATGCCCTCTTTCGTCTCGTAATATGCTGTGATGGTTCCTCCTTCGGGAAGCTCGTCTTTTCCTCCATTGTGCATAATGGCAACTTTCTGAGCAGAAAGGCCAGAGATCGTGCCCCAAAGGGCTACAGCAATAAATAGTAATTTCTTCATTTTTCTCTATTTGCTATCGTTTTCTTATTTAATTCCTACTTCTATTGTTTCGATTACCGACTTGGTTTGAGCATCATAGACAAAAGCTACCACACGAAGATTGTCGGGGTTTTGCTTCGCTGTCTCAAGCACCGTTTGGGGTAAATTCGACGTATGAAGATACTTACCACCAAGCTGAATTGGCTCTCCCCAGGTCCCATTTAGAGCTGCACGCAGCACATGGTCATGCTCGTGATCCTCCTTGTGCTTTCCTCCAGGGTATTCCTGGAAAGCCTTGATATCATTCTCCAGAAGCCACAACTGTACATTATACTGCTTTGCATCTTCCTTCTTGGCTCCCACTGCCACTACAGACACAGACACTGCTGTCCTATCGGCATTGAAAGAGGCTTTGGCAAAAAGGTCCATTTGGGCCGGTTGAGCAAGAGCTTTTTTCAGACGTTCGATCGTTTCGGTAATGTCGCCGGTTGCAGACACAAGGCCATTCTCACCTGTTCTGTCTATAACAGCCTTAGGCACTGCATCCAGACCCAACCAACGAGCATAGGCCTCTCCATCTGCAGTGGGGAAATCGGAACCCTTGTGAGGCAATAAATGGCTGTGTATAGCCACGGTCACAACCCTGCCAGCATGGGATTTGAGATCACCTTCAAGAGCCTTATGCAACCTACTGGCAAAGACTGGGCAATTGGAACATTCCTGTCCGGTATAATCCTCAAGCAATACAGTATGCTGACTTTGCGTGGGGTTCTCCGGTTCGGGGTCGTTCATGGGCTTCAACCTATTGCCCTCCTCTATCCTATCGCAAGCAACGAAAGCGAAACTTCCTGCTAAAAGCAAAGCTGCGGTCAATTTATTGAATATCATCATAAGAGATCTTTACTTGTGATTAGAAGCTTCCGTTGTAAGATATATACACACCCTGTGTTGCAGGCATCAGACGGCACACACCACCACTACAGTTGATACCCTCTCTGGTACGTCCTCCCGAGAGTTGTATGCGATGCGCTCCCTTAGCATAGGCTACCGAAGCCATGTAGTAATGCTCCTTGGTCAGTCCTGCATTGTACTGGTCACTGATCGTAAACATCAGGCCCGGCTGGATAGACAACTCAGCCAAAGCAAAGATCCAATCCCCTTCACCTTGCTTAGTAGTCAGATACTGCAACTCGGTACGAAGCTGCAACTTATTGCTGAGCTTATGCTTGCCATCATAAATAAACACATTGGTATGATACATACCGGGGTGAGCAACACCTTTGGCAATATTCTCCTTGTCGTAATCATCCTTATGCCCTACAATCACATCTTTGTTGTACCTCTGATTGATGTAGGTAAGAGTGAAACTGTACGAAGGGCTCAACTTCTTAGAAATCTCAAAATTGATATCCTGGAAATACAAGTCCCCTGTGCCGAAGAAAGTAGTAGAGTAACCATTGCCTCCTATGATAGCTTCTTCAAAGCCTTCATCACCGGGCTTTAGATTAATCCGCTTGCCGTTCCTGTCTTGCCAATCCTGCTTGATACCACGAATATGTGAAGCATTGAGACGGATTTGGGTACCATACTTACCACCCAGCAAAGTCTTACGCTTGAAAGTGTATCTCAACTCTCCCTGAAAAGCCCATTCTCCGCCAGGCTGTGTGGCATAGGGGTAAAGAGCTGCAAGCGTATAGGTCTGCTGTTGAGAGAAAGGGGGGAGGTAGTTGATATGCAAAGGCAAACCGAGCACAGTACGTTTGGAGAGATAATTGAAATTCTCACTCCTCTTGGCCTGCAACAAAGCACTCATACCAGAGCGAGAGTACGAAGCGGACAGCATAGCCACCGATCCATCGCGATAGATAAACTTGTTATCAGCTGTAGGGTCGTTGTATTTATAAGCATATTCGCCATAAATAGACATTCCCCCTCTTTGCAGAGAAAGACGCGTACCCCAAGCCGGAACATTCTCCGGCAGGTTGAGCTGCATTTTCTTCTCACCCTCTGTCACAGGGATCACTTCGCTTTTCTCATGTTTGGAAACAAAGCTCCCGGCAAGACTCAGGTAAGTACCACTCTCCTGCATGGGTTTAATCCATTTATCCAAACCCAACTCCAGATCGAAGGCAGAGAGATAACCACGGTCACTGCTGAAGAACTTCATCGTCCGATCGAAGTAATTACGCTGCTGCCCTGCCAGAGCTTTGATAGATACGCCTTCTATCGGACGCGTCGTTACCCTTGCACCACGAATGGAGTTGTCTATCCCCAGATTGCGCTCTTCATACGAGCGGAGCATGATTCCGCTTCCAAACTGCTCATAGAAGTCACCTACACTCAGATCGACGAGAGAGCCATATCGCCCGGTAAGTCCTATGTAGGGGATTCCACGTCCCTGATTAGCTTCGTTGCCGGGCAAAGGGCGAGAAAGCTCCTCGAAGCGAACACGTGCTTCAAGAAAATTATTTTGCAGAATAGCTGTCACATAGCTATTGCCAAACCATTGTCTTTTTGTCTTTTCCTCCGTAGAGAGCAACATATCCGACTGCACATTAAAAGTCGCTTTCAATGGCTGCCAACCGAACTTCTTTGTTCCCTGTGCCTGAATGGCAGAAGAGGCATTCTTCTCGACAGAGACATTATCTCCGGCCGGCTGCAAACCCTCTGTAGAATCTGCATAAGCCAAAGTAGCTGCCGAAAGACCGAGAGTCAATAATAAAGATCTTTTCATCACCGATACTTGCATGGTGTTGTGCGTCTGTATTCCTTATTATTTATTATTTTTTTGCGATATGCTCACGTACTACTTCAATGAGGTGCTGTTCGGAGCCATCTGTATATCCACTATGGTTGTAGATCACTTTCCCTTCTCCATCTACAATGAATACATGAGGCACTTGATTTACATTCATGGCACGCTTGAAGTCCCCATTGGTATCGAGTAGTACTTCGTATTCCCAACCATTACCGGACACAAGAGGTTTCACTCGCTGTGCATTCTGCCCATCATCGATAGATACGGCAACGAGCTTGACTCCTGTCTCATCCTGCCAATCAGGATAAACTTCATGTATTGCCTTCAATTCGCGCAAGCAAGGCTTACACCAAGTGGCGAAGAAACTAATAATCATGGGCTTACCGTCATTGCTAAGCTGAGAGGTGTTCACGGTCTTGCCATCTATATCCTTCAATTCTACAGAAGGGAGTTGGGCAAAAGCTGTTGCAGCGAAAGCCAAAGCTACGAGCAGGAATACAATCTTTTTCATGTTACTTCTTTGTCATTTATATGTTTGACATCATATTCATTATTCAACCGTCATATTGAAGCCCAAGACTCTCATAAGAGTACTATCAGAAACCATTCGGCTCGAATATACGCTCAAAGGTACAAAATACTTCCATAGTAATGAACGATGTGACACAGAAGAGAGCATCTGAGCAACCTACAATCCGGGGTTATTATCCGGTCTCGGACCTCTGAATCAGTTCACTGGTACATAAATCGTTTGATACTCTGTTTGGGAGTTTTGACAAAGGTCTCTTCTCGCAACTCGAATTTGGTAATCTTCTCATAGCTACCTACTTCTTCGTTGAGTTGCTTGCGTGATTGTTCTATCAGTCGGGTAGCTTCTTCTCTGCTTATCCCGTCTCTGCGAATATGCTCCACATTAGGAACTACCAACGCCACCAGACGGCCATTACGCTCTACCACCAGACTTTCCAACACATAGGGCAGTAAATTGATCTTCGACTCTATCTCCTCAGGATAGATATTTTGTCCATTGGCACCGAGTATCATCGTCTTGGAACGGCCTTTGATATATACATTATCCTGCTCGTCCATTGTACCCAAATCTCCGGTATGCATCCATCCGTCCTCGGTGAAAAGAGCTTGGGTCTCTGCCTCTCGTTTGTAGTAACCCAGACAAACATTTTCTCCACGCACCTGTATCTCTCCGACCTCTGCTTCCGGATTTTCACCTCTATCGATACGTACTTGCATTATCTTTTTCAGAGGTTTTCCACAAGAGTGTAAGGCCCAATGCTTATGATTTTCGTAGCATATCAAAGGGCCACACTCCGTCATGCCATACCCAACAGTGAAAGGGAAGCCGATGCGTTTGAGGAAAGACTCCACTTCGGGGTTGAGAGCTGCCCCTCCCACAATGACTTCACAGAAGTTACCACCCATGCCATGGGTCATCTTGCGACGAATAGACCGGCGGACAATCGCCTTGACAAAAGGCAACCTGAGCAAGGCCTTCAAGGCCGGCTGCTTGAGTCGAGGAATGATGATCTCTCGATAAATCTTCTCCAATATCAATGGAACGGTAATGATCAAATTCGGACGAACATCCTGGAAAGCCTGTGTTACCACCCTCGGGGAAGGTATTTTACCCAACAGAAATACATGTGCACCAACCACCATGGGGGTCAACAAATTGAATGCACAACTATAGGCATGTGCCAAGGGAAGGAAACACAATTCCCGATCCCCACAATACATCAAATCGAGAGTTGCGGCATAGGTCACATTACCGGCCAAATTGTTGCCACTCAACATTACACCTTTACTAAAGCCGGTTGTTCCGGAGGTATAGTTGAGCACCATAAGTCGATCATTCGGCACCTCCGGATAGGCAATATCTTCTCGACGATAGCCTTGCGGATAAAGCGAGGCCTTGCGACCAGCACAACGCCCCTCCAAACCTTGCAAGCGAGCCTCCGGTGTACGGTCAGCAACTACCTCTCCGGTCTGAATCTCCAGAGCTGCAATCAAATGCTCGGGAAGTTGACTATCAGGCAGAGTTTCCCAAATGGCCCGATTGACGAATATAAGCTTGGCATCGGAATGCGTAATGATACCAGCTGCATCCGTAGGGTTGAAATCCTGTAAGATAGGAACAACGACTGCTCCGTAAGTAATCACAGACAGAAAGACAATACCCCATTCGGCAGTGTCTTTTCCCATGAGAGCGATATGATCCTGGGGCTCCAATCCCAATTCTTCAAATAATAGGTGATAATAGGCAATCCGATCGGCCAACTCCCCATAGCTATAAGTGTTCTTTTCGATATAGTTGGTTAAGGCAGGGAGATCCCAATGCTCGGCAAAACTCTTAGCAAATAAAGCGATTAGATTTTGTTCTATCATATATACTTCTAATATTGCACATTATGGTTGCATATGTGCAAAAGTACAGCTTTTATCCTGTACAAGACCAAAAACAAGCAGAGACGAAATAGAGGACAGCAAAGGAGGCAAAGGGACAAATTGCCCTATAAGCCTCTATCTCAGAGAAAAGAAAAATAGCAAAAGACACAATAGAGCCCTATCAGCAGCTCTACCAGACTAAGCAAAATAATCAGCAAACTTTCTGCCCGAAAACTCAGGCGGATCGCTCGACGAGCATCGGCCATTCTCACTCTGCGCTCAGTCTCTCCTATGTAGGGTTTATAGACCTCCTTGCCAAAATAATCATGAGGCCCACCAAAACGGCAATTAAGCAGAGCTGCCATAGCAGCCTCCGGATAGCCACTATTAGGACTCAGGTGAGCCGAGCCATAGCGTCGTACAAAGGGCAAAAGGCTCAGTTTACCATCGACCAAAAGCAAGAGAAAAGCCGTGAGACGTGCCGGGATCCAACCCCATACATCATCCTGAATAGCTGAGAATCGACCGAAATGCAGGTAGCGTTCACTACGATAGCCCACCATCGAGTCGAGCGTATTGACCATTTTGTAGCATAGCATAAGAGCCGTGGCTGGAACGACGGCCACCAATGGAGACAAATCGAGAAAACAACCCAAGAAAATCCCGAATACACTTCCGACGAAGTAGTAAAAAATCGGGGCTATCACTCCATCATTGAGATTCTCGGCCTGTGTTTCCAAGGCTGCAATACGTATCTCTTGCGCCGATAGCTTGCTGGTATCTCTACCCACAATACGGCTCACCTGCACACGGCCTGCGTCTAATGAAACCTCCACTGCCGCGAAGACCTGCTTTACCTCCTCTGCCAGGGTAGTACCTGCCAAGCAATAAAAAATGAGAGGAACAGACAGGAGCACCGGTAGCAAAGGGAAAAGAAAATAGAGGAATCCAAGTAGGACAAAAGCAACCAAGAAGCTACCCAGCGTCAATCCTAATCCCATCAAACGTCCTCTCCGTCTCAAAGTGGCGGGAGAGAGATCCGGCTTGTTCAACTGTTTTTCATAACGAGCTATAAGCTTGCCATATCCGACAATCAGATGTGGCATGGAAGGAGGATCCCCCAATATCCGATCCATACGCCAACCCAACACAAGAGGCATGATAATGGGCAAAGAGACATAGATCCAGAAAACAAAAAAACGCCCCACTTAGCTCAGGATTTGAAAGATGAAACAATCTCGGAAATAGCTCGCACAAGGCTCTCATTGTCCGATTCGGATTGGGCAGCTATGCGGATATGCCTGTTACTCAATCCATAAAAATTGGAAGCATCGCGCACCAATAAGCCATAATCTTCTACCAAAAGTTGCTTGAACTGCTTCGAATCGAGTCTCAAATGATCCGGCAAACGGCAGAGCATGAAATGCGTGTCTGTCGGTTCGATTTCCAGTCCTAAATCGAGCAACATAGATCGCAACCAGGTGGCCGATTGCAGCAGTTTTTCCAAATCAAAGGAGTCCTCTTGCGATGGCTTTTCACTCAAAAACAGTCCCGCCTCAATGGCCAGTGCATTGACAGCCCAAGGCATTCGTCCCTGCCGCAGAAGCTCAATCTTATTCTCCGATGCACAGACATATCCCAAGCGAAGTCCCGGCAACTTGTATTGTTTGGTCATGGAGCGAAGAATCAACAAATTGTCTCGCTCAAGAACCGCCGAAGGCATAAGCGTTGGACAAAGCGTGAAACTATCGTAAGACTGATCGACCACAAAAAGAATATCGGGCCGACGAGTAACCCAAGCAGACAAATCTCTCAAATCCCAAACCCTTCCGTTTGGGTTATTCGGGTTACAAAGCCAAATAGAGCAGTCCGATTGCCTTTGCCCCCTTACCCAATCTGCCATTTCGATAGCAGCAGACAAGTCGAAGGCATGTAGCGGATCAATCCCCACCGCAGAGAGAGCATCTGCATATTCACTAAAAGTAGGCTCCAGTACAATAGCTACCGACTGCGGTTGGAGATGATGGGCTATGGTGTAAATGGCATCGGTTGCTCCAGCACAAACCATCACATTCGTCACTCCCACACCGAGCCTCCGAGCCAAACTAGACTCCAGAGAAAAAGGCTGTGGCTCCGGATAGGCATCTATGAGCGATATATACTCAGACAAATGCGCCTTGAGAGCTGTATTATCGGTCGGGGCATAGATATTACTGCTAAAATTCGCTCTTATCCGACCGCAGTAACGATATAGATCGTCTCCGTGTCCGACTATCATAGGTCTTGCCGATTAAGTATTCGGTAAAAAAGATCCATATCGAGATATGAGCGCAAAGCAGTGGCCAATTTATCGTACTGCTCATTCTTGTAGCTCGCGTAATCCACTGCATGGGTTTTCTCACGAGAAGCAAAGGGCTGCAACAGGATTTCTACAAAATCGGCATTGTCCAATATGCCATGCAGATAGGTCCCCATACAACGCGGATTTGCCACATAGCCATCATAGCTTCCATCAGCCAGACGACACAAGGGCGAATGGACAGCCGAAGCAACAGGCAAGCTCCGTCCCTGATGAATCTCATAGGCAGCGCCCTTGCCACAGAGCGGAGCCTGCAGCTCAAAAGTAACCTGTCGGGTAGTCTTCTCCTGTTCCATTTCGGTGCGGATAGGCAACAATCCCAAACCTGGGATCTGAGACGCGCCTCCTTCTATACAGAGCGGATCGGCTACTTCCATACCCATCATCTGATAACCGCCGCAAATCCCCAACACAGTGGATCCACGTTTGTGTGCCCTCACAATAGCCTCGGCCACTCCGTTGTTGCGAATATCGGAGAGGTCGGAGAGCGTGCTTTTGCTCCCTGGCAAAATCACAATATCAGCCTGTTGTATTTCGGATGGGTTGTTAGTATAAAACAGATGTACTCGTGGGTCTCGCTCCAGAGAATCGAAATCGGTAAAGTTGGATATATGGGAGAGGTGTATGACAGCTACATTTATTTTCCCCTCAGCAGCCTGTCGGTGTTTTTTTTCAAGCGAAACAGAGTCCTCTTCCTCAATATGTATATCATGAAAATAAGGCACCAAACCTAAAACCGGCACTCCGGTGAGATCCTCCAAAATCTTCTTTCCTTCGTCGAACAAAGCTCGATCTCCACGGAACTTATTGATGATAATTGCTCGGATCAATCGCCTCTCCTCTTCCGGCAAAAGGGCTATCGATCCGTAAACGGAAGCAAAGACCCCTCCACGATCTATATCGGCCACCAAGAGCACGGCTGCATCGGCATAGCAAGCCATGGACATATTCACCAAATCAGTATCCCGAAGGTTCAATTCGGCGATACTGCCCGCTCCTTCGAGTACGATCGGCTCATAGCGAGCCGCCAATCGGTCGTAGGCTTGATGAACAACCTCACGCAGCTCATCTCGCCCCTGGCGACGGAAATACTCATAGGCATTCTTATTGCCTACAGGTTTACCCAATAGCACAACCTGAGAACTATGATCCGAATTGGGTTTGAGTAAAAGAGGATTCATATCCACGTGGCAATCAATACCACAAGCCTCGGCTTGCACTGCTTGTGCCCGACCAATCTCAAGCCCCTCCGGTGTGGCATAAGAGTTGAGTGCCATATTTTGAGCCTTGAAAGGAGCTGGGCGATAGCCGTCTTGCCTAAGGATGCGACACAGCCCTGTGGCCAAAATACTTTTGCCCACATCACTGCCCGTACCGGCCAACATGATAGATCTCATGGTATATAGATATTGTAAGATGGATAAGGATAGAACTAAAGAGAAACAAGGAATAGCGAGAGTCAATGTTTGCTCTTTCGTTTATAACTAAAGGCTTGCCAACGCTCCTCTGTCAGGTCCAAACGAGAGAGTTCGTCTCGTGCCATAACGAAAAACAAATCACTAAGCCGATTGATATAACACAGTAACTCCTCGGGCAAAGGATCTTGCCTATGCAGGCTCCACAGACTGCGCTCAGCACGTCGAGCTACAGCTCGACAGATATGACAGTCGGCCGCAATGGGGGAGCCTCCTGGAAGCAAGAAGTATCCATTGTCTTGCAAACCGGCAAGTCGCTGGTCTATGTAAGCCTCGCAGTAAAGAGTCGAGTCTGTCGGTAGAGGATTAGGATTGCTCTCCCGGATAGCAGACGGAGTTGCTGCATGGCTCATAAAGACCATCAGATCTCGCTGGATACGATGTAGCAGAGGCTGTCTGTCATCTCTGGCATCAAGGGAAGCTCGGAGTTTGCCTATGTAGCAATTAAGCTCGTCCAACTCCCCGACAGCATGAATACGAATATCGTCTTTTCCGACTCTACCTCCGCCATGTGTACCGGTTTGGCCTCTATCGCCCGTGCGAGTGTATATCTTAGCCATTAGTCGAATAGGCTCAGGATGTCCGACCTGTTTCCCCAATAGAGATGAACGTAAGATGCAATCACGTTGTCTCGACGCCACAAAGCTGTAGCCACATCGCCTCCTCTTGCCGTCTGCATCTGCACAAGACTGGGCAAAGGAGACAAGACACGGCTGTAATGAAACTCATGCCCACGCCATTTGCGACCGGCATATTCAAACTGTCGGTAGCCAAGCTGAAGTTTCATCCCCTCCATGGTAGCTTCTTGCTTGAACAATCCAACCATGGGATAAGTCAGCCCGTCCATTCCTCTAACAGAATCGGAGAGATACATCATCCCTCCGCACTCGGCCAGTATGCGTCCTCCTTTTTCGGCATAAGAGCGTACGGCTGCCAACATTTGCCGGTTAGATGAAAGCTCATGAAGGTAAAACTCAGGGTATCCTCCGGGGAAATATAGCAAATCGGCATCGGGCAAGGCCGAATCCCTCATTGGGCTAAAGAAAGTCAATTTGCCCAAACGGCTCAACTGATCAAGATTAGCCCGATAAACAAAGTTGAAGACCTCATCTTGCGCCACTCCAATACGCAGAGATGATGTTGCAGAAAAATCCGGCCAATCACTCTTCTCTGTGGGTAGAAATACAGTGGACAAATTCAGTAGAGCCTCCAGATCGACATGAGCTTCCACAGCATCTGCGATACGCTCTATCTGTGCATCATAGCTGTCTATAGCTGTCGTATCCAATCCTAAATGTCTGTCGGGGACTGCAACTTCCTCCATCTTGGGCAGGTAGCCCAATGCCTGCAAACCGACCGTCTGACAGGCTGAGAGGAGGTACTGATAATGCGACTCCGAGGCAACCCTATTAAAGACAACACCGGCAATGCGAGGAGCCTTCTCCAACTCAGGAGAAACGAAATGCCGAAAACCATACAAGACGGGTGCGACCGAATAAGCCGAAGACTTGGCATTGACAAGCAGTACCACCGGCACATTGAGACTTGTCGCCACTTCGGCAGAGGAGCCCCAGGCAGCTCGGTAGCCATCATACAGCCCCATCACACCTTCTATTACGGACACATCGGCAGAGGAAGAATAATGAGAGAAAGTGCGCCGAAGTTCTGCCGGAGTTTCAAAAAAAGGATCAAGATTGACCGAGCAGTTGCGTCCGACGGCTTTGTTGTGAAACTGAGAGTCTATATAGTCCGGGCCACACTTAAACGGTGCCACAATCTGCCCTCTACGCTCAAGAGCTCTCAATACTCCAAGTGTAAAAGTCGTCTTGCCACTACCAGAAGCAGTAGCCCCTATCAAAAAAGCTCGCATCATGCATTCATTGTTTTCTCCCGCCACAAGTATGGCCATACAAAAAGTGCGATATCGGCACGTCTTTCATAGCAAAACGTAGCACCAATACCACACCCCCTTCCTCTCCTGGAGAGACCGGACAAAAGCCTCCAATCCACCTCCTACGGAAAAACAAACCGTCAAGAGGGAAAAGAGAGACAGCCTAATCCCGGCACAGACTTATTCGCCGGCGATTCTATTGATAATGATGTGAGCGATAAAACCCAGTACAACAAGGATTAAACCGGCAAACAACGTAACGTTGGAAGTCGTATTCATGAAATACGGCACGGCCAAAAACAATACGCCAACGAGCATCACAATGATACCCAGTATTTTCACTATACCATTCATAATTCCTATCTATAATAGATGATTTACTTTGTTACGGCAAAGTACGCAATAATTCACGGGATTAAGAAACGCCCCATCTAACGATCCGCCCCCAATCGAGCATATTCGTCTACAAGTCTTGCGGCCTCCGGTTCGGAGAGGGCAACCAAGGGCAATCGAAGCACATCGGATGCGATCAACCCCATCCTGCGAAGTAGACATTTGATACCGGCAGGATTACCATTGGCAAAGAGCTGCAAGTACAGTTCATCGAACGAACGACTAAGCTCGGTAGCCCTTCCGTAGTCTCCGGAGAGAGCTAAACGAATAAGCTCTCCAAAACGCCGAGGATAAGCATTCCCCACCACAGAGATGACTCCCTTGGCTCCCGCTTGAATGAAAGGGATGGACAAATGGTCGTCCCCAGAAAGCACGACAAAGCCCTCAGGACTGCCATTGACCAACTCACGTACTTGATTGACATCCTCCGAAGCCTCCTTGACTGCCACGATATTGTGACATCTATCGGCCAACTCCAGCGTTATTTCCGGAGTCATATTGATTCCTGTACGTCCAGGGATATTGTAGAGAATAATAGGCAAAGGACTTGCCTCGGAAGCTGCTTCGAAGTGAGCGATAATCCCCCTCTTGGTAGGCTTGTTGTAGTAAGGAACGACAGACAATATCCCATCTACCCCATGGGTATCGAGGGCACGCAAACGCTCCACAAGCCGAGCAGTGCAGTTATCTCCCACACCGACAATCAGAGGCAGACGACCATTGACTCTTTCGGCAACTGTCTCTATCACTCGGCGGTGCTCATTGGCACTCAAAGTTGCAGATTCTCCGGTAGTTCCGAGAGCCACAAGGAAGTCTACCTCCCCCTCTATCTGATACTCAACAAGGGCAGACAAGGCGGCATAGTCCACACTGCCATCTTCGTTCAATGGAGTTACAAGGGCAACCCCCAAACCGGAAAGATCAAGTCTGCTCATATGGTCAAGGATATTCTTCTTCGGTAACTTACCTGCACAAAAATAAGCCAAGAGTATTATTTCGACAAACACAAGCCGTCTTTTGTGGTATAGTACATTCTCATCTTTAGAGGCCCCTCAGGATTCTATTTATTTGTTTGCTTCTGTATTATTATATTTCCTTTTTGCCGTATCTTTTCTGCCCTATTTGAGAGCTTTTTGATCGTATTTTCGCTCTCCTTTTCGATGTTGATGGGAGGCATTTTTTATTAGCATAGGAGAGAGCAAAAATTCGTGCGCAAGAAAATATTTTTTCGTGCGCACTCCGATAAATTTTCTTGCGGAAGAAAATATTTTTTCGTGCGGAAGAAAATATTTTTCTCTCAGGAGAGAATTTTCACCCTGTCAGAACGCCCTATTCATAGACATTTTAGAAGACGGACACAAGAGGAACAAAAGAGCTACATTCACTTGTCTACAAATAGCCTATTTTCCCTCTATTTCTCGGATCTTTATCACAAGTGAAATTTACAAAACAAACCAACTTTAATGGTCAATCAGAAGAAAAAGCTGCTGCGTTAGCTTCATAACAAAACGTCCCCTCCACAACTCCTATCGGTATAGGTCGTGGAGGGGACATCTCTTTTCAAGCATCACCCTTTCAGCGAATAAGTTTTATCACCTTGTTGTCGATGCGAACCAACAATAGGTCTCCAACTTGAGGCAAGAAAATCTCATAGTGGCCAGTGACCGAATAGAGACATCGACCGGCAAAGTCGTACAAAGCGACAGAGTGCTTTATCTCATCTCCAAAAAAGACCTTCCATCCATCGGCCAAAGCATGAATAGCAAATTCGGACTGGAGCGGATAGACAACACCTATAACATCGGATCCGGGAAACGCTTTACTATCCTTATCATCAAGCACAATCCAACCCTTTTGCATAGCCAACTCCACATCGGCTTTCAGACAAACATTACGCTCGGTCTCTTGGGCCTTCTCCGAGGTATTGATCACTACCAAATACTTCCCAGTCCCTTCTGCACTAAGAGAAGAGATCAAATTGTGCATATCCTGCTCTTTCAGTTCATTCTCAGCGACATCCAAAGACACGAGTTCTACAGCTGCAGATAGATCAAGTTTTTCAAGTCTGTTTTTCTTCAAAACAACACTCTTCAACTTGCTGTGAGTGCTGAGATTCAATTCCTTCAACATACAAGCGTTAGCAAATAAATCCTCCAAATCTCTTGCCTTGCTGACATCGAGGCTACCAATCGGATTGTTGCAACAATCAATCCTTACAAGCTTCTCAAGAGGGTCAATTGAGAGAGAGGTGAGCTTATTATCGCTGAGATCAAGAGATCTGATAAGCGTTTGAGAAGACAAATCAATTGATGTTATCCTGTTGCTCGACAAATCCAACTCCTCCAAAAGAGGAGCTTTGCTCAAGTCAATGGTCTTAACACGAGCATTTTTGAGCACAAGCCCAGAAATATCTTTAGCATATATCACAGCCTGAGATTTCTCACCCCAAGTCAGACTGACAGGTGTCATTCCATCGGCAAACAAGTACTCGCCCATGTCATCTTTTCCATTACCATTGAGATCAATCCATGGAGAATACTCCGTAGCATCGGACTTGAGGATTAGCTTAAAAGGAGCTCCATGCATCAGTTCGGAAGATAAGGTGATTGTCTGCACTTCATCCGGGACCTCAGGCTCCGGGGTAATCTCCTTTCCGGGATAATCCATACCAGTAGCAGCATCGAGCACCTGCCATTTCTTAGCCACAGCAGCCTCTACATCAGCCTTGAGGCACACATTGTGTTCGCAGTCTGCTTGCTCCGGAGCGGTGTTGATTACAGTGATGTTCTTGGCAGATATTTCGCTGCTATTCAGGCTTTTGATGAGCTTGCTCATCTCTTCTGCAGTAATCTTATTTTGCGAAACATTGATAGAAGAGAGTCCAGATAATTCGGAGCAGTCAAGAGCTTCCAACTCGTTATTCGACAAGTCTATCATTTCCAGCGTGATAGCATCTTTCAGCCCAATGGATTGCAGTTTGGCTGCTTTTATCATCAAAACCTTCGGCCCTTCTGCATGAATCACAGCTTCAGCTTTCTCTCCCCATTTGACCGTAACAAATTGCCCCGGCTCCTGAGCGGGCAACCCCTCTCCTTCGTCCTGTGTCTCGTTAGCATTGAGATCTATCCATGGGGTAGTACCTTCGGCAGCCACAAGATGGATTTTGAAGTCTTCTCCTTTCTTTAGCCCCGTGGTCAATAAGATTTTGCGTCCTCCCTGCGCTGGCACATTCTGTTCACTGCCAGGATAGTCCATGCCATCTTTTGCATCCATCACTGACCAGCCTTTCATTTTTGCGGCCTCAACATCGGATTTCAAGCAAACGTTATACTCTTCAACCTCGGAAGAAGTATTAATTACCATCAGCTGACAGAGATATCCATTGCAAAGAGAAACTATCATCTTGTGCATGGCTTCAGCCCCTATCCTGTTTTGAGAAACATTGAGAGACTTGAGATCCTTCAATGCGGTGACATCAAGCTCTTCCAACTCGTTTCCCGCCAGTTCAAGAGTCTCCAAGGATCCTCCTTCTCGTAGGTCTACTGTTTTTAGCTTTGCATTGCAAAGATTGAGTGCCTGCAAATTCTTACCATAAATAACAACCTCGGATTTATCCCCCCACTTGAGAGAGGTTGTCGTCCAAGGATCGTTGATTATTTCTTCTCCTTCATCCATTTTCCCGTTGCCATTGAGATCTATCCATGGAGTGGAGTCTTCTTCTGCCATGGCAGAAATTACCAGATCTTCCCCTTCTGAAAGACCAGAAGTAATCTTCACTTTCTGAGCCTTGGGTTCTTCCATTTCCATGTCCGTCAAAGCGTTTGCCTTGAGAATTGAGGACGAAAGGCAAGCCCCAAGCCCTGCAATCAGTAATAATGCACGCATCTTTATTTCATTTTATTTTTGAATGTTGTGGCTACAGACAGGTACCAATGTAAGCGGCATATAAACTACAGACTGAGATATCAAATTCTTCTACAAGTAGTCTTTTAACACCTCTGCGAAGGTATGAGCCACTTTTACGTCAACAAATACCCATTTATAATGAAAAACAGAGTGAAATAACAATGTAATATGGGTAGTTTGTCTTCTCTCCATACCAACAGTGAGGGGTTTATCAAACCTACAAAGCCCTCTAACAATAAAATCCATAAACTTTTTATATCAAAAATTGCACACGAACATCAATCTCCTTGGCCTCTTCTCGATGCAACTATTATAGCCAAGAGTACTTACAGAGTATGTATATGGAAACCATCGCATGGGTTACAAAGGACTGCTTCAGCAACTATTTTCTTGGATTTTACAGAATGCAGTAATCATGAAAGTATAAAATGATTGAGAAAAAGTGGAGAGGATACACTTTAGATGTATAACCAAACCCGAATGCTGACAATAACACCACAAGAGCAGTATTACAGCTGT
Source organism: Porphyromonas crevioricanis (assembly GCF_900167225.1). Lineage (GTDB taxonomy): Bacteria > Bacteroidota > Bacteroidia > Bacteroidales > Porphyromonadaceae > Porphyromonas > Porphyromonas crevioricanis. Next base: position 93,978 of record NZ_FUXH01000002.1, on the reverse strand, counting down.
CTCTATTGAGACTATTGGGGGAGTTCTCAACCAACGACAGTGCAAGTTGCTGTATACTTACAATGCCTCCCTTATTATCGGTCTTTTTGAAAATGTCCCAAGCGATGCCATGCAAGTATCGTATTATCCAATGGTGCCATATTGGTTTTCCGCAGAATATTTATACCTTTGTGCCGCACAAGACGAACGAGCTCTCGTTCTCAATTGCGAGGAAGTGTGGGTGAGTGGCTGAAACCAACAGTTTGCTAAACTGTCGTACGGGTAACCGTACCGGGGGTTCGAATCCCCCCGCTTCCGCTGAACGTACTCTGGAAATGATAAGCCAATAAGTGCCACAAAACAGTAAGTGTCTTAATTCTCAATGAGTTAAGGCACTTTTTTTGTATCAGGTCCTTTCTCAGAGCACCTCCAGAGTAGGTCGAAACTCCCAAAATGCTCTACTTTGGCTGCAATATGGCTACAGAAAAACTGATGTAACGAAAATTGTACCCAAGAGTACGTATAGAGCACACACATTTTGCTGTTGTTCAGAAGATTATATAGTGCTGTAGCACGGCTACAGAGAAAATAGTCGTCAAAACAGTCCTATTTTATCTGGCTACAATTTTGGGCTACATGCAACCAAATTGATTAACATATCATTTTCAAAAACGACTCAATATTCTAGCATAATTATAGCCAATCGTTTCGTTTCAACATTATACTATTTGACTAGAATATTTGTTTTAACCAATCTACAATATCTTCAAGGACAATCGGGCTGATTGTCTGCTTGATATTAATGTATTCTGTCGGTACACCCGTTGTGCACTCTTGGAACAAGTGGTTCAGTCCAGGATAGATTTTCACTTTGGATTTCTTGTTTTTCGGCAGATTGCTTCTAATGACTTCTACATTTGATGAGGCTATGACTTGCAAATCCTTTTCTCCGTTCATTACGAAGATAGGACAGGTGGTTTTGCTTATGTCGGAAGCTGGATTGTAATCAAGGAAGAACTCATACCATGGGGACATTGTGCCTTTTAGGTAATCCCTTAACTGCTTCTTTGTGAACTGGTATTCCTGTCCAAACTGTTTTGCTATGGCTACACCTTGCTGATACAGACATTCATCTCCCTGAATGCCTACTCCTGCCATACAGATAGCGAAGTCTATCTATTTTTCTGCAGCAAGCATAAAGACTACGCTTCCACCTTCGCTGTGTCCGAGTAAGCCTATTTTTGAAAATTGTTTTGTTTCACGCAGATATTTCACGGCAAGCGCAGCGTCTTTTGCAACCTCCTTTGTGGTTTCAGCTTGGTATTTGCCTGTTGATTTTCCTACACAACGATCATCATACCTGAGGGTCGCATATCCGTTTCCTGCAAGATAATCCGCTATAACAAGAAAAGGTTTGTGTTCGTAGATTTCGTTGTCACGGTTTTGTGGCCCGCTGCCTGTGACCATCACTATCACAGGGATTTTTTTGCCCTTTTGATAATTCACGGGATATGTGATGGTTCCTGAAAGTGTCGCGTTTTCGTCTTCATTGACAAACTCGATTTCTTCTGTCGTATATGGATATGGCGGTTGCGGATTCTGCGGACGCAGATAAACGAGTTCTTCGTTTTTTAGATTAAGTTCCAACTTTACACCAGCCTGCGAGTATGTTCCGTAGATCATATCACCCTGGATTTTGCCATTATATTCTATTCCGATGTTCGGGATCCGTATGCTTATAGAATCAGATGATGCAAATTCAATTGAAGCCGGGATACCTTTGACGCTTTGATTGGGGCTGTCCACCGTGCAGACGGTTTTACCTTCAGTATTCTTGGATATGTTGAATACTATGCGAAGGCTGGTACCTCTGAAGCTGATTTGGCCACTCCAGGATCCAATGAAATTCTGAGCTGATACGGGGAGGGCAACAAGCAGCGCAAGCAGTACCAAGAGGCTTTTACTTTTCATGTGATAGCAGATTTGAAGTTATACTTCTGGGGATGAGGTCACTTTATATGCGATTGAATCTTTTGCCACAGTCGTTGCATTTGTAGTTGACATTTTTATAGTCACAAAGAAAGAGAATCACTATGCTGGATATGAATACAACAATGGCAAGGATATTCAGTATTATTGATTTGTTTTCCAAGTCTTTTGTGAAGTAGAAATAGACAACAGGAGCTATGAAAAAGACTATTGAGAGTATGAGCAGTGGTGTGATGAATTTGTTTTTTTCGATACGGACGGTGTCTTCACTGCCACATTTCGGGCAGAATGTTTTTGTGCTTTCTGCCGAGGAGTTGACAATCGGCTCTATTAGTGTCAGAGCCTTTTCATAGTCCTTTTCAAACACATAAATTGCGATGCCGGGAGTTGGGCCATATGCTCCTGTGCGTGGATTATTTGTTTCATCGTGCTGGCGGAAGACAATATTATTATTTTTGAGAATACTAACGACTTTGTGTGCTTTAATACTACTTTGGCATTTACATAATAACATTTCACTCATAGCAACTTTTGTTAGTTCCAGATAATACAATAAGGTGCACTATTAAATTGAACGCAATATGGGAAAATCGTCTATTATCCAAGTGTTTTATCAGCTATTTTTATGGCATAAGACCGTTGCACAGCGAGTTATGCAACGGTCTTAGCATTTTGAGTCTTGGTGTACTTTTTATTCAAGAGTGTACGAATACTTCTCCAATCCACACAGGCATTGATTTGGCGAAGGAAGGAGTGTTTCATTCGGTCACGACAGACTTGAGTGTAAACTTCAAGAAAACTGAGGTGGACATCGGTAGGCTTAGTGCTCATATAGTCAATATTTAGTCTTGGCTGAAGGTACAAAGATGCAATCAGGGAACAATGGGAACAAGGCTAAAAGACGCGCGACAGTCTCATTTTGTTGACTTCGCAGAATGCAACAATCTAAAAAAGGCATTGAGACGGAGGGCATGGAGAATGTACTTACCATTATTGCTGTCCGCTAAACTTTAGAAGAGGGCAAAATAGGGCTTTCAATCCTAGTGAATAGGTTGTATTCCGTCTGATTTTGTTTGAGTAAGCCCCCTCCTCCTTTATACAGCACTGATTTTGTCGGACAGCCGACCTTGAGGAAGGATGAAAACCGCATAATCGCACACATTTCCTTCTCCAGTCTACTATTCAAAAACCTCTGGCGCAAACACAGGGCTGTATAACGTCCTTTTCACGCAGATTTTAGCGGACAGCCGATGATTTTTACTGAATGACAGGTGTTTAGGAATTTATTTGGGAGGAAGAGAGCTTACATCCGTATATTACCTGAGCTTGAATGGGGCTACGAGTGAATCCAAAAGTTTTATCGGACAGCAATAACTTGCCATATATGATCAGGCTTGAATGTCGAAAATAACGCAGCAAGTACCGCACATTGTGCAACAGGCTTTTCAGTAGCCTCTTTAATGCTCTCTCAAAAAAGAAGGGTGTGCCGAAAATCATTTCGACACACCCTCTATTTTAATTATGAATTATGGCCAGAACACTCTCTTCCTCAATAGAAGAGCCAGCCAACACATGCGAAGAATTATTCTTCGTTCAGACTCACACGTCTAAAGGCCTTCACTGTAAGAGTCTTGCTGGCAGTGTGCAAATACTGCTCGATAGTCATCTTATTGTCCTTTACGAACTCCTGCTGCAGAAGAGTATTTTCCTTGAAGAACTTCTGCAAAGCACCATCAACAATACGATCAATGATATTAGCAGGCTTACCGGCTTCTTCTGCCTTTTCTTTAGCAATGGTGCGCTCCTGTTCAATCGTATGTTCAGAAACTTCCTCCGGCAACACAGCCACGGGGTTCATAGCAGCAACCTGCATAGCTATATCGCGAGCCATCTGGCTGTCTATAGCTTCGTTGAAAGAAACAATTGTAGCCAACTTATTACCCATGTGGATGTAGCTGGTAACAGCCTCGGCTGAGAGGCATTCGTAGGCTCCGACCTCTGTCTTCTCGCCTGTCACACCTGTTCTCTCCACCACATGATCGGCTATTGAACGACCATCAGCCAAGGGGAGTTGCAAAAGCTCTTCTTTGCTAGCCGGCTTTTTCTCCATCGCTATGTTCAAAATAGCTTGAGTCAGGTCAATTGTTTCCTGGTTTTTTGCCACAAAGTCTGTCTCGCACTGTAGGGATACAACTGCAGCGAAGCCATCTTTATGAGCAGCCAGCACGCAACCCTCAGCAGCAACACGATCAGAACGCTTAGCGGCAACAGCCTGACCTTTTTTGCGAATAATCTCCATTGCTTTCTCGAAGTCGCAGTTGGTTTCTTCCAATGCTTTCTTGCAGTCCATCATACCAGCGCCACTCATCTTACGCAGCTTGGCAATATCTTGAATAGTAACAGCCATAATCTTAAGTTGTGTGTATTATTTTATTTCGAAAATATTCGGATAAGGCAAACATCCATCTGGAGCTGCCCTGTCTACCACAGAAAAAAAGATACCACGTGCAGCGCAATCGCCGGAGCGATCCACCGGCACGTGGTATTCCTGTATTAAGAGGGATAACTCTTGGGGTAAAAGGAGCCAAAAGTTAGGCTTGAGCCGCCTCTGTTACCTCTGCTTGAGAAGCTTCGGTCTCTTCTGGGGCTGCAACCTCTGCTGTAGTATCTTCTACGCTCTCAGTTGCTGACTCTTCGCCTTCACGACGACGAATTCTCTCACGACGAGCCGAACGAGCACCGCGACGGCTGCCCTCTTCCGATTCTTCGTTTTCGTCTCCTTTCTCAGCCTTACGCTCCATCAAACCTTCGCTAATCGCCTCACACATAGCAGACATCACCAACTCGATAGCCTTAGACGAATCGTCATTGCAAGGGATCACATAGTCAATGTCTTTGGGATTGCTATTGGTATCGACAAGACCAAATACCGGTATCCCCAAGCGAGTAGCTTCATGTACGGCAATGTGCTCTTTCATCACGTCGATAACGAAAAGAGCTGAAGGCAAACGATTCATATCTGCGATAGAGCCGAGAGTCTTCTCCAACTTCTCACGCTGACGAGAGATCTGCAATTTCTCGCGCTTAGAAAGGTTGTCGAATGTGCCATCACTGGTCATCTTGTCGATCTGAGTCATCTTCTTCACTGCCTTGCGAATAGTGGGGAAGTTGGTGAGCATACCTCCCGGCCAACGCTCTACGACATAAGGCATGCCCACAGAAGAGGCAAACTGAGCCACAGCTTCCTGAGCTTGTTTTTTGGTTGCTACAAAGAGAATCTTCTTGCCACTACGAGCCATATTGCGAATCACCTCTGCAGCCTCATTTATTTTGGCAACTGTTTTGTGCAGGTCAATGATGTGGATATCATTGCGCTCCATAAAGATATACGGAGCCATAGCCGGGTTCCACTTTCTTTTCAGGTGTCCGAAGTGAGCACCGGCTTCAAGTAACTGATCAAATGTTACGTTTGTCATTGTTGTTTTGTTTACGTTCTTGTAATGATGATTACTGATACAACCATACAGTAGCCTTACTTGGAGCCTTTCGGCTAGCTTAAATAACAAGCAAGAATCCGCATGATTTAGATACTAAACACGACAACGTATAGCAGCCAACCGCCCTCCTATACAAAGTTTGCACAAGAGCAATGATTCGTAAAAGGCGGAAGACATAGATACGTCAACGCTTACTGAATTGGAATCTCTTGCGTGCCTTGGGTTGACCGGGTTTCTTACGCTCTACGACACGAGGATCACGAGTTACAAAACCAGCCGCACGAAGCACAGCCTTATCTTCCGGATTTACCTTGATCAGGGCGCGAGCTATCCCCAGACGAGCAGCCTCGCTCTGTCCTTTAAAGCCGCCTCCTCTCAAGTTGATATTGATATCATATTTGTCTACTACTTCCAATTTCTCAAGCGGCTGTTTTACAATAAAGCGCAAGATAGAAGAAGGGAAATAGACTGCAATATCACGCTTGTTGATAGTAATCTTACCACTACCCTCTTTCATGTAGACGCGAGCTATAGCTGCCTTACGTCTGCCAATTGCATTAATTTGGTCCATATCTGCTTTACTTCAAAGAGTTTAGATCTATCACACGAGGTTTTTGCGCCTCATGTTTGTGTTCACTGCCTCCGTATACGTGGAGGTTACGCATGAGCGAACGGCCCAAGCGATTCTTCGGGAGCATACCTTTTACGACTTTCTGAAAAAGACGATCGGCTCCCTTCTTCAGAAGATCTTCAGGAGTAAACTCTCTCTGACCTCCGGGATAACCCGTAAAACGCAGATAGACTCTATCTGTCCACTTCTTGCCGGTAAGTTCTACTTGATCGGCATTGATAATAATCACATTATCACCACAATCTACATGCGGTGTAAAGTTAGGCTTGTACTTCCCTCTAAGCAGCTTAGCCACTTTGGAGCAAACACGCCCAAGATTCTGACCGGCCGCATCCACTACCACCCATTCCTTGGTCACAGTTGCCTTGTTTGCGGAGACGGTCTTGTAACTTAGTGTATCCACTGTTGTTCTGTTATTTGGTTAAACTTACTGACTGGCTCGACATACACCCCGCTCTACTATCAGGTCGATTCGGGTGAATACTCTGCTTTTCATAGCCAAGACCTCGGACACATAGCCTCAGCTTACGCTCTTTCCCATCAAGAGAACAGCCTGCTTGACACACGACCACGAAAAAACAATGCACAACAGGCGCACGACGGCAATCAGGGGAGCAAAGGTATAAAAGAAGTTGTACTCAAACAACCCTCTAAAATAATGCACATTCTACTCCAGGCAGAGATATACAGAAAACATCACACTAGACAGGCATCTCGAAAACGACTAAGTGATCACAAATGGAACAAAAAGAAGACTCCCACCCCAATTGGAGTAAGAGTCTTCTCTACTTGGGTGTAGGTCAAATAGATCTGGCATTATACATATGGAGGCCAAATATCTATCTTTCCCTTTATTTTCACATTTACCTTGTACAAACGATTGCGATAGATACAATAAGCCCCGAGATCCAATCCTTCAAGGACTTTATCGTAATGAGTTCCACCACTGTTATCGATTGGGCGGAATTCGGACCTCATATCAGCCTCTCCTTCTGCTTTGTAGATAAACTCCAAACCCGGCTGTTTTTCCACCTCTACATTTTTGCCTAACAAGTACTCAGGGAGATAAACATATATCTTATAGTCTCCAACAACCACTCCTCCAATGGATGGCTCCTCCAGAGCAGGGGGGGCAATAACATACTTAGGATCTGGGTTGGTGCCCGTAAATTTGAATTGGTACAAATAGTTCTGTGCAGGGATATCCGTCATCTTCTTCTGTGGAAGCAGATAATAAGCGTTCGGCATATTCTTAAACCTAATCTCCAAAGAAGAGTTGGGCTCGAAGCCATATGGCAAGGACCATGAATAAGTTTTTGCTCTAGTATCATCCTCTTCAATAGTCACGATATCTTTGAGTGTGATCTCCATCTTAGCCAAAGCCCGCATCAGCTCCACAGCCGAACGATCAGCTCCCTTAATGTTGGGACGCTGAGCTTTATTTTGGAGGGTAAAATCCACCCTGTGAGGATTCGTTTGTGTACCGCTGCCAGGCAGAGAGGTATTCAAAGAAACATTCTCATAGTTGGCAGTCATCAAGAAAAGAGCACTCTTGCCACTCCCTACCTCGCTTGCTGAGATATTCTCCATGTCCATCTTGATCTCTCGCAATTGTTTGCGGGTAACAGCGGGGCTATCCACGCCTTTCCCACTTGGTTCGTTTGCGATAAAAATCATATCATAGATCCCTAGATCTTCAGACTTAAATTTGAGAACAAAACGCTTCGCCTGAAGATCAGCAGCTGTAAACAGGTGATTGAACTTAGCTGGAGTATTCTCATCAGACCCAGCAGGGAAGAGTATCCATCGGAGAGATTGAACCTTGTCTTCATCAAGCTCTGTATCTGTGTTGGGATCTGTTGTCCCAGGATCTTCCATATCCTCCCCATGAGCACGAAGAGATGTCACATCCATGGAAACAAAGAAGTCTTCTCCATTCCTTCTTAGATCCTTCCTCTCCTCGGAAGAGCAGGCCGTCACTCCCAAGAAGAGGAAAGTAGCAAAAAAGACGAAGGCTAAGAGTTGATATATTTTACGCATGAGAGTATATTCTTATTTCGAAGAAACATTACAATTCTATATCATATGAGTGCACTGGCATTCCATCTATAGATATCACCACAGAGATGGAAGTGTGAAACTCAATATCAATATCATATTCGAACTTACACAAGGGTTTGTAATCCGGCAGTTTAGCCAAAAGAGCTTTCAAGCTAAAATCCAACAAAGTAGTCCCACTGCGCTTGTTGATCAATTTGAGTCTCGGATCTGTCGTCTTGGGAGTTATGTCCAGCGTACGCAGATGTACAGAGCGTGTATTTTCGGTATTAGGCAAAGCTGCCACATAGCTTACAGCCTCGGTTGGAGTAAACAACTCTCCGGTGTAGGCATAAGCAACATTATTGTCCGTTATGGCAACCTCAGCAGGCAATTCCGCCGAAAGGCCACGGACTGTGACATTAAAATCATAGGTGTAAGGTCTCAGATTAGGAGCGACATATACCTTATCAATGCCATCCAACTCGTCCTTACTGCGAAGCTTCACCTCTTTTACTGCTTGATAAAGAGTGTGGAAGATATAGCTTCTTACCTCGGCATTTTCCGTTTTCAAGGCAAGCTTGATATCCTTCACGCTTACTCCTCTTTCAAGAGCTCTACTCAATAGATAGTCTTTGTCTACAGCTCCACCCCATACAGTACAGAGATAAGTACCTCCCTTATAATTATCAGCCGGTACTTCAAGAATAAATTGCGATTCGGCTGACAATACGGCATTGGCGAATACTTGATGCGCCACGACCTTGCCCTCGGCATCGCTCAGTGTGATATGGAGCAGATCCACATCCGTGGGATAGCTCGCCTTCTCCATACAGGGAGTTTGCAAGTAAGGCGTCACCACCAGGAAGACAGAGCAATCGTCCATGTCTTCATTGATCAGATCACATCCCGGCATCAAAAACAAGAAGCTGGCCAAGAGGATAATAAGGTAGCGGAGAGAAAAGATTTTCATACAAAAGATCTTATAAGTCCATATATACTTTTTCTGAAAAGATTCGGGCCGGAAAGATATTGCTTTAGTTCATCTCCAAGCCGGCCCCTCGGCTCGCAGCCGGTAGACTCACTTAGAGGAGTCTCCTTGCTGCGAGATAGGGTCGTCACATGAATCTCAAATTATTAGAGACCCAAATCGATATCGTAGCTGTGTACGTTCCACTTAAGCACCTGTACAGTCACACTCATATAAGTGTCTGATGGGCTGTTAGGATCGTTCGGATCAATCGGTGTATTTGGGTCTTCATTCGGATCTTTGGGTTTGGGGTCAGGATTCTTGGGGTCGTCTGTATTAGGATCTTCCGGATAAAGAGGATTCCAGTTCAGACCAATTTCCTTGAAACCAGTGATGTTGATGTGGTAAACATTGTTACGGAAAGCAGGGGCATCCAAAGTCTTACCTACAACATCAGGGTTCACAAAAGCATAATAGAGAACCTTACCCTTTTCATACTTGTGGTACTTCTGACCTTTCAAACCGCCCTTTGTGGGATCTGTAACATTCTCCTTAGATGAATACAGTTTGTTTGTTGTTGTACCAAGGTAGAAGTCTTCTTCTTCATTAGTTTTGGTATTTCCTTCCGCAAAATACTCCTGTTCAGGAACAAAAAGAGCACGCACCAACACATACGGGGTATTACCTCTACGGAACCCTCCAGTGTAAGCTGCTGGAGTTGTCTCTCCTTGGCCTTTTTTCTTATGGCTGGCTTCAAAGATGAATATAGGATCAGCAATAGCTCCTATTTTTCCAGGATCAAGGTTTCCATCCTTCTTTGTTACCTTACGAGCTTCCGGAGTTGGTTGACCATTTCTCATCCCTTTGTGCAGATCCGTATAGTCATAGTTTTCCTCCATGTCCGTGTAAACACCATTGTTCACAAACTCCGTCCAAGACCAAGTCTTGTCCCAATTTGCCCCTATTTCAAAAGCTGGAGTTTTAATCACGTCACTCTCGATCATCTGCTGGATATAAGACTTTCTTTCACCCTGCGCTGCAGCATAAGTGATGTTCTTAATGGTACCCAACTTGATATTTGTACCCTTCTGTCTAATCTCGAATTGCTCTTCACTTGATGTTGTCACCACACGAGCAGCAACTCGCTTAACAGGAACAACAACATGATTATTAGAACTCTCTTCGAGAGCCTTTTGCTCTGTGACTCCGTCCTCTACATCCAAAGAAATATCCTTCGAATTGCTCATCATGATAAGATCCTTTGCATCATCGGCCAACTTAGCAAAAGTAGCCATCGTAACAGCATTTGGAGCAGGAGCTGCAGACCACTTGTCGAGAGTCATAACATCCTTCCAGGCTGCGATAAACTCAGTCTTATCAACAGTCGCAAGTTTCTCACGAACCAAAGCAGGGGCATTCACAAGAACGTACACTTGTTTCTGCCCTGGAGTTGTCTTGATAGCTCTTTTAGGAGTTAGCTTCACTTCATCTCCAGCAGTTTCCTGATTGAAGTCAGCCAGAGTATATTCTCCACTGCTCACAGCATCTCCAACGATATAAACATCCACGCGTTCAAAAGCATCGTTACCTTTCCATTCTCCTGCAGGATTATACTCTGTCTTGTCATCAAAACCCTCTCCTGCACGGAAAGCATCTGCATTGAACATTAGGCTAATGTTGGCATAGGTGGTGCCATCATTCTTCTCTTTCGCAATCGAATTTTCGTCGTTCTTGTTACACGACGCCAGCAAGCCCACAGTTGCGAGCCCTGCCAGTAAAAGCGATTTTACTTTCATTTTAACGTTGTTTTTAATTATTAATTAAGAAAAAAAACTATCTATTAATACACCTTTTTATTTGGCTGTATCAAACTTGCAAATTCGACGACTACCGTCCTGCAAACGAAGATCAATCATCACAACTCCTTGCATATTACTGTCAATGTCGATATAGGCATTGGTAGAGCCGGTAAATTGCCATTCTCCACAACGGCGACCTTGCATATCGAAGATCACAGCAGAGCGCAGACCCACGGTACTACTGACATGAAGATGATCTCCTCGGCGAGAGATAAACAAGTTAGGAGCAATAAAGTTGTCAAGCTGTGTTGGCTCATTCTCTATTCCAAAGCGTTTTACTTTGAGGATAAAGCGGTCAGCAGGATGATCACTAGGCTGATGTACAAAGCGATAAAGAGAATTGGACAATAAGTCTTGCTCTTTACCCTCCATCTTGTCTATCAACGTGAGTTGCTCGTATACAGAGCGATCAAGCTGATCAAACGACAATTCCATTTCTCCTCCCAATGTTGCCTCTACCCCAAGAGCAAATGCTCCATAGGCTTTCGTTGGGCTTTCTACGACATTGGAAGCTCCTGTTTCGGGGTCTACAAAGAAGACAGTCGGCACAAAGCTGTATTCACTATTGCTCAAGGCAGGAACAGAGCCATTCTCCTCCCAACTCAAATAGGAAATTGTCCCTTCTCTTCGCACATTACTTACACGGACAGATAGAGGAAGTACTTCAGACTTACCTGAGGTCGAACGCAACTCAACTAAATCGGCCCCCTCATTCCAAGAATCAAGCAACACTGAATTCTTACCCACCGGGAAGAGAAGCTTGGCTTCTGTAGACTTCTTATGCAATACAACAGATTGCAAAGGAGCAATCGAAGATTTCAGTTCAGAAGTTGCAGTATGATTCTTGGAATAATGCTTCCAAGATTTAGTTCCACCATCGAAAATATAGTAATAGGGATGGATACGATCCTTATTGATTTCATAGAGCTTGTCGAAGTTGATTGGAGTCATAAAAGGATTACCAACCATAAACCATTCGTTTTGAGCCAAACCTTCCTTGAGCATCAAAGCGTACCCCTCTTCCACTACTCCGGAAATATCTACTGTACCGATACGCTTGTTATTCTCTTCGAAAGTGAAGCGATAGGCGACCTCGTCGGAACGCACGCGCTGGTCTGTCCGATTTACCGGCTGAAGGGTATTCTCATTGAAATAGCCGAATGTACTAATCTTATGAAGAGGATCATACAAATGTAACGGATAAGCAGTGGAAAAATCTTCAAAGAAGGGGATACGAATAATACCGTTTAATTGATTTAGATACTTATGATCATTATAACCAACAACATCGGCCTGATATTTACCTACCTTGAGTGCCATTGCCCCATTGTGATCGGACAACAGCTCAACTAAACTATTAATCGGCTTTTTGAAAGAGGCATCAGTGGGAGCAGTCCCGGTGGACACTACCTTCAAATAACGCTGGTGCGTCTTGGGATAGCCAGCCAAACCAAAATCTCCAGAGAAAATCTCTTTGAGAGGAGCAGCGATCATATACCACCGATCTCGATCCATTAGCTTGCTGTCAGCTTCTTCGAAATGAGGTTCTCGATGAGCTTCAACAGCATGTGACGTATCATTGATCTTACCGAAATTGTAATCAACATAAGCCTTTTGATAGGAGAGGAAGTGTGGGTTACCCAGTTGAGAGCCATAGTGAAGATAGAGGTCTTCACACTCTGGCTGTCCATACGTTGTGCGATCGGTCTTGCCACCCAAATCAGGGAAAGCTTTGTCCACCGTAGCTGGGATATGCACGGTGGTACACTCTGCGGGCACGGCATTCACCGGATTGCCATTTTTGTCTGCCCAATTCTTAACATTATGCCAGTCTGCATTAATAGCATCTTTGCGCCACCAAAGAAGGCGAGGTGCCACAGAAATCGGGAACGTGATCGTTTCTACCGTAGCCACGTCATCACAAACAATCCCCGAAACCTCCACCTTGAAAGTACCCGAAAGATTTGATTTGACATTTTCCAAACGGATCCTTCGTCCTTTAAGAGTATTTCCATCAGGCAAGGTCCACTTGTATGCATCATCCCCTTCTGTATTAAGAGCTACAATAGATATATCAATCGTCTCTCCTTCGCAATACTTACGCCGATCTCCTTCTGTTTTAATCACAGTGGGAAGGGGAAGAGAATACACAATAAGACGCTCTTCAGAAGTATTCTTGCAGGCATCATCCATTATTTTCATCTTGTAGCCTTCGGGATCGATTGGGATAGGGCCTCCCTCTTTCAGTTTAAACACAGCTCCATTGCCTGCATTCAACTCACTCAAGCTCAGCTTCACTTCACCGAGTTTCTTGTCATCCGTAAGGGAAGATTCGTTTCGATCGAAGAGCTGCACAGTAACATCCCCTATATAATTAATTGGGTTGACACGAATAAGACCAGATTTTTTGGTAGAACAGATATAACCGATGTACTTCTCTCTGTCATAAGAGAGAGCCGCATTAGCGAGATCTATAGTGTGAGGAGGGAGACACTCCAATACTGCATCTTTTCCATTGGGGACATAAACCAAACGTACCTCCATCTTATCGTTGGTAGCAGGGATATCCAAATAAATATCCTCCGGTTTTGGATTCTCTTCTGCTGTTATGGTTGTGTAAGTTTTCCAGATTCCCAAAGCCCTACCGGTAAGATTAGTTCTGATGTCCGTAGCCTTTATTCCTTCCGGCAATTGGGATATGTACAGATTGGACTCTATTCCAACATCATTCTTGAGGAGGAATTTCCGACCACCCTCTCCGGCAAAAGGATAAAAACGAGCATAACCACACTCCTCTTTTGTCAAACGAGGAGTAAATGCTCGTGGGTCTTCCGAATATTTATTACGACCCAGATTGCCTGTACTTACCTTGAGATTGTATATCTTATCGCAAATTTCGACCTTAAACTCATAGTCTCCCTCAGGAATATCATAAAAGACTAAATCTTTCATACCCTCTCCCTTGGGAGATAAGACACGTACTACCTCCCAAATGTAGTCATCTGGCATAGTATAGGTTTCTCCTACACGCATAGCCCCAGGAAGAGGTGAGAAACCAGCAGGAGCTTTCACAAACGTAATTTTGTGCTTGCGCATCGGCACGGGCACAGGGATACGACGAATGGCTAAGTCCACCAGATTTTTCCCCTTGCACCAGTCCACCTGTACGGGCAGGTTTCCTCCTCCTCTAAACTGATAAGACACGTTCTCTTTAGGAGGTATATCGAGGATCTGCTTGGAGCCACCCTTAGGTCCCGCATCTGTGATCGTGAGCTCGTAATGTTGAGTCGGATCGAACACCGTTTTAAGCCGCTGATACGCCCCCCCTTCATTGGTAGGATGATGGACATGTGTCAAATCAGCGTACGTCTCCAAAATATCCGGAGACCCTTTCTTTCTCACAACAACTTTCAACGGATAACACATCAAAGCAGTAGTCTCTTTATTAGGGCGTATCCTCAGATAATATTTGTCGTTACAAGGGTCGTTAGCATCGAGCTTTTCGGGATAATGTTCGATCAAATTGGGGAAGGGAGCCCCTTTCTTGTAAGGATGATGCCCCTCACTCATTTCTTGGGAAGATCCTTTGACTCTAAGAAAAACCAGGGGCCAATATTGGTCTTTCAACCACATGGTTTGATAATTTTCCGCTGTGGAAACCCGATAGTACAAGTTCAGGAAAGAATCTCCATGATTTCCCACTCCTTGATCAGAAAAATATTTGTAGGTACCTGCCGCATAATATGTACGCGGAGTACCATTTTTAAACTCCTGAATAGTCTGGAAAGCATAATCATAATACTTCGCCAGAGTATCCTGATCATTGATATAAGGATAAATATCTCTTGTTTCTTCCTCATATTTTAGGAAAGCCTTCTTATTGTGGTAGTAGACAACCCAACCACAATTAGACTTTTTCATCTCGAAATTAAGATACGGAGGGCCATATGGGAAGTCACTCTCTCCACCCTTGGGGAGGTCGGATCTTACATACTCCATATTTACTGTAACAGCTTGCCCGCTCTTGCATCCATCAGATATCTGTATCTCGTACTCTCCAACTGGAACCTCATAAATAAACTTTCTCTGATTTGCTTCAAGAGAAAACTCCGTAGGGCCAGTCCATGTAGCGGGCTTCTTCAACATCTTGGCAGTGTAGGGAGGAGTACCATCCTTTACGTACAGAGATAAAATCCCAGTAGGCTTCTGCTGCCCATTGGGCTTATAGTGATTAAGAGATTTCCTCTCAACAGAGATAACACTTGTCATCTCTACATAGGTTGTCTTCACCTGAACTGCACTCCCCGAAATATCAACAGAGGTCCCATTTTCAAACGACACTCTTGCTTGCGGAGTATAGGTATCCACCGGGACAAGGAACGTATCGCCTACAACATAGTCTGCAGATGGAGCCATAGGATTCCCATTGGAGTTCCGAAGCTGATACAAAGTCTCTCTGATCGTGTGGCCAGCTCCATGGCCCGGCTTAAAGGCTACTTCTATCTTCACCTCTCCGTCAGACCCTCCACACTTGGAATCCTTAACGGTAGTCGTGATTTTCAAATCACTTGCTTGCTGCGCAACAAGCCGAGGTGAAGCAAGCAGAATTAAGAACAGAGACAAAGCCCCCCATAGGAGTCGTTCCGCTCTGTTACATTTGACGAGTAAATTCTTCATGTGAGTATTATTTTCTTCTCTATCGTTTTTTCTAATGGTACACGCTAATGCCAATCGGCATCTTCCCCCTCTAAAAAGTTAACAGAGGCATTTTTCATTCTATATTGCAAGGCAAAGGTAGATTATACCAAATAAAAAAACAAATAGAAAAAGCCTAAGAGATCAACAAAAAAACAATTTACCTCATTGGATTTGTGGCACATAGGCACCTTGAAAATCTCTACTTTACCCATTAGGAGGGAAAAGTAAAGTAAAAACCAAGAGACTCGAAAGAGGGAAGAATGTGCAGAAAAAGATAATGGGAGATTAGGAGTTTTTTCCGAAAGAGAATATTGGACGGAGCTCCTAAGGAGCATTTCAGCTGATTTTTTGGACTTTCAAAATGCAATAATCATGAGACAAGACGACTAACAGAATGAATATACCTCGACTACATAAACAAATTCGAATGTAAATGATGGTAATGACTAACAGCAACCACTGAGTTATACAATCGTCTCCAAAACAAAAATACAGACAACTCATCGCCTCCGCCCTGCGTATTCAGCCAACCTCTCAAAAAAAAGAAAGGACAGTTCAAAAAAAGGGGCTGCCCGACAAAGCGGACAGCCCAAAAAGAAGTTTTATTCGTCTTACGAAATCCTTATGGATTACTTACGAGGCTCAAATACATATTTGAATGTAGCTTGGGTCTGGAACAGCTTGCCATACTTCACCTTAACTGTAGCAACAAAAGTTACCGGCTTAATCAAGTTCACTGGAGTTGTTCCAGGCTTGTAAGTTACAGTCAGCTTAGCAGGCTTGGCTAAAACTCCTACGCCCGAGGAAGCAGTGAGCTCATAACTGATAAGCCCCTTGGTAATCATATCCTGAGCTGCAGCTATCAGGTCTTCAGACATTGTTGCATCTGGAGCAAATGCAATGTCAACATTTGCTTCGAGGTAAGCAAATCCGGCCTTCCTTCCAAAGAGATACTTCGCTCTATCCCCGTTTACAATCTCTCCATTCTCATAGATAGGAGCATTGTTATTCTCAACATCAAGCACATCGAAGTTGATTACCGCATTCACATTTTCAGCTGCATTCAAAGCAGGAGAGAAAGAAGTCTGAGCATCTTGCAGCTTAGCCGGAGCACGCATCACCACATCAAACGCCATTAACAAGAACTCATTTTGGCAGTCCTTTTCTCTGGCGATGAGCTGCATCGGGATTGTGACACCCTCATCGGTGATAACATCGGGAATGCTTACAAAGAAGTCTGCTCCTCCGGGAGTATTAAGGACAGTAGCTCCAGGATACAGCTCCCCGAACTTCTTGCCAGAAGGCATCACTTTATCCATATCGATCTTGAAGTCGATATTAGCCTCAAAGCCTTTGTCTTGCAATTTCTTCATGAGAGCCAGGATAAAGTTGGTCTTGAAGCCCTGTGTTACACGGGCTTTACCAACAGCTCCTACTCCAGGCTCCTCTTGCACGGTAGCGATCTGGATATCGTCTGTTGCATGCACCTCGCCGGTCAAGGGGTTGGTGTTTGTCCAATAGGTAACAACCTTCTGGTTCAAAGCTTCAGCGATTCCTGCATTTATAGCAGCCTCGGGCTTCACCACATTTACAGTCACTTCGAAAGAAACACACTCAGGCACAATGGGGAACCAGCCAGCATCTGTCGGCAAGGCATCAACATCTACCGTCTCCGGGCTATGTTTATAAACGATCTTGAATGTCTTAGCACCCTCTGTGAGACAACCTTTCTTCGTCACTCTCACAACAGGATTAGCTTGATTATCCTCTCCCTCTTCGATAACAAAGTTTTCAGGATCTCCTTGAACAAACTCAGCAGACAAATCGTAGTTAGCAGCCAAAATAGCCTCTACAATGCCATAATTGTACTTATTACTTCCATAGGTACCAGCAAGGGCTTCCAACAAACCTTTCTTCAGAGATTCGGCTGAGATAGTGAATGAGTCATCGTGATGTCCGTTCAATACAAAGCTGTACTGCTCTTTCCATGTCTCTTCAATGCATGCCACTTTCTCTTCTGCAGTAACACCGATGCGAACAAATCCAAGAGCAACAATCACGCCATTGTCATCCACAGCACGCACCTGAATAGCCTGAGAGCAATTAACGGCCAAGTTGGGGCGCACCTTATCAGTACCCGGAGTTACAACACCCTCTGCACTGACAGACATCACATCATAACGAGCAGCATTCTCTCCATCAATCTTGATGAGACGCATATTATTGTCACCTTGGCTCATCAAGTAATACTCAAACTTCAGGCCATGCTTAGCCATGAATTCCGAAGCATCTTTCCATTCTGTATAACCAGATTCAGACTCAGGTTTTTCTTTCATGCGAAGAGAAAGAAGTTCGGCAAGATTCAACTCTCCCTTGTAATCTACACTCAAATCAAGAACCTCATTATCTTGGAAAATGAAAGGCAATGCTTGAACCCCAGCAGCTGCCCCCTTATTCAAGCCAATGGCAAACTGGCATTCAGTAATGTCATTGTAGACAGTAGCCCAATCTGAGAGTACTTGCTTGTTACCAAACTTTTCAGCATTGGTTGTCGTCACCTTCAGGCGAGCCAAAGTGGTAAGCTCCAAGTCCGTGTCAGCATCGACAGACCCTCCGAGAGCTTCGGGAGCAATGCCATTTACAGTAATCTTGAGTTGTCCTTCTTTAGAGAAGTCTACACCCTTAACCTCAAGCATTCTCTCAGTTGCATCCACGAGAGCACGAGTATGAATCACCTCTTTATTTGCCTTCACTTCGAAAGACAGATTGGCAGCTTCCTTGATATACTTCGCTGCATTGAAGCCTGTCGGGTTGAGATCGTAGATCAGTTCATACTCATCTTGTGTCTGACGGATGTATTTACCCTCATCAACAAAGTTCTCACCATTGTCGGCAATAGAAGGAGTTCCACCAACATTGATTGGCTTAATAAGCTGATAACCGAAGTTCATCGCTTGATATCCACGGTAGTTGAAGTCAGAGCGAAAGAATACACCCTTCAGATCGGAAGACTCCATGGGCAACACGAAGGTGTGGCTGGGAGCCCCACCGGGTTGAGTGATTGTAATAACCACGAACCCAGCTTCATTTTCTTCAATCATCACCTTACCAGGAGTAGCAGGCTTACCGGAATCCTTACCATCGATCCACCAGTTGCCATTTTCGCCAACCTCTACAGTAACATAATCGGCACGCACATCTGTACACTTGCGTTCTTTGATTACCTTACCTTCGGCATCTCCATAAATAATAGTCCACCAATAGGTGTGCTCTGTATCCTCAGAGCCCATATTGGCAGCCTCATTGTAAGCTCCCTTACCTTTAATCAGAACAACAGAGCTGCCATAGGTACCTTGGTCGCCTTTATCGCCCTTGTCACCTTTATCACCCTTGTCGCCTTTATCACCCTTGTCGCCTTTATCGCCCTTGTCACCTTTATCACCCTTGTCGCCACGAGCTTTCACATCCAGACAAGTATAGGTCTCTTCCAAAGCTTCACCGGTACCTCTGGTATAAGAGATCATCCACCAGTAATCAACCTCGGTGTCTTCACTACCCATTTTGGTTTCCTTATTGTAGGTACCCTTACCCTTGATAATGGCTGGTCTAGAACCGGGCAAGCCATCCTTGCCATCCTTGCCATCAGCAGGAGCCTTGATATCGGTCTTATTTCCATCAATCCAGAAATAACCGTCCTTAATTTCCAAGGTACTGGGTTTCTGAGTCAATGTCACATCCATAGTGCTTCCGTCCATAAAGGTAATGACGAGCTTCATGCCCTCAGCCTTAATAGAGGAAACGATCTTACCGCTCTTCATGATCTCATTAACGGCACCCTGCAGAGAGGTGATTGCTTTGGAGTTCTCATCAACCCGTTGTTTCAGGTCGTTGATATCTCCATCGTAATCTTTGCTACAGCTGGGAGCTGAGACCAACAAACCGGTCATAAGTGCAGCCGCACCCAGTACCGAAAGAAAACTTTTCTTCATTTCGTTTTTGTTGATTAATTAACGTATTGGTTTTTTATCTCAAATATTTCACTAATGCAAACCCCTACCACCAGCACTCTTCAAAAGAGGGAATACCCAAACAACCCCCACACGACCCCTTGGGTCAAGCCGGGAAGCCACAGCCCCCTCCTAAGCATCTCTCGAAGACTACGCACCCCGACACCCACTCAAGGGTTACAAAGACAATATGCCGGCATATAAAGATATGCAGAGCAAACTTACGATTTTTCCCCGAAACAAACAAATAGGAAGAAAATAGTGACAACGCAAATAACAGAGTTACAAAGAGAAAAGCATAGAAAATAAAGAGAAAGGATTTCCCTCTGGCCATTTATCTGCCTCAAAAAGCCTGCCAGCAATGCCTTAGTCTCCCCACGACTCCAAGCTTTTCAGGAAAAAGCCCTCTTCTGAATAGTTTCAATAAAAAAAGCAAGAGACCATCTCGGCAAAAAGCCAAGACAGCCTCTCAAACAGTTGTCCTGGAAGGATTCGAACCCTCAATTACAGAGCCAGAATCTGACGTGTTACCATTACACCACAGGACAAAAAAAGACAATGGGTCTTCGCCCACCGACAACAAAGACAAGCAAAAGCCCAAAACAAATGCAAGATCTCCGTTTACTCCGGCAAAGGTATAGCTTTTTGCCAAACAGACAAGACTAAGGGCATAGAAACTTGCACTTCTGTGAAAACAAAATTTCAAAACTCATTCCGCCAATACGGAGAGCCTCCCCTCATACAAGCAACAAAAAAAAATTCTTCTATTAAGATTGTGGCACAAGAGTCTGTGCAACGATCTCTCTATTCGTACACTTGTAGAGGAAAGCCCTCCGGATAAGACAGGTCTAAAAAACAGATCAAGACTTACTTCGGTAGTGATAATCAATCCCCAAAAGAGCAGCCACAAAAGTGCTCAGCTCTCCATAAGCCAGCAATACACTCCCATCTATGGCTCCACAAGGAGGCAGAAGCATTCCCCAAAAGAGAAGCAGCAACCCTCCCACTGCAAGACAAGAGGCCAAAATCAACTGAGAGGAAGGAGATAAACGTTTCATATACGACTATAAGCCTGACGAGCATCGAAGCAAGGACAGTTCTTCATCCATTCGTCCGGACCAATCCGTCCATCTCCATTGCGATCCACAGTCAAATCTCTGTGCCCCAGCACTATCGCCAAAGGACAGTATTGCCGCACAATCCGTATCAATCGCAGCAGGGAAACTCTCTGCTCCGGGGTGCGAGTGTCGGCCGGCTTCCCATGCTCGTCCAAGCCTCCCTCATAGCAAATGCCGATACTGCAATGATTGTAGCCCAAGACATGTGCTCCCATTTTGTCTAACGGACGAGTCAAATGGATATGCCCATCACGAGTCACATAGTAGTGATAACCGATCCCAACAAAGCCTCGGCCAACATGATCTCTCAACAAATCCTCTACCGAATAAGATCTATTCTCTCTGGTAGCCGAACAGTGGATAACAATATACTCCACTTCCGACAGACTAAAATTTCGTTTGCTCATAATAAACAACTCATCTCATAAATAATATGTAGTGTATTCAAAAAAAGACTTAATCTGCGAAGAAGGCCTTACTCCATAATTCATCAGAGAAAAGCTCTCTTTTTTTGACAGAAAAGAGACTCCCGGACGAGGAGAAAGAATATCCTGACACAGAAGCCTCTCTTTCAATCAAGCAAAAAAACTACGTATGATCTTCAAGCCCTACGTCAGGCTCCCAGACCTCCTCCATTATCTCCCGGCTCGGAAGGAGCAGAGCCCCCGTTGGGAGCTGCGGGTTTCGTCGGAGTATCCACTCGCATAAACTTGACATCACGCAACTCCGAGCGAATCAGCTGACCAGGACTGAAAACAATGCCCGGTTTCCGGATCATACGAGTAAGAAACTCTCCATCGGCTTTGGGAGCCTGCGCCCTCACGGTCAGGCGCAATCGTCCCAAATCACCAAGTGAAACAAGGCGTCCATCGATCAAATCACGAGCAACGAGTCTGGACATCGTATCCAGCACAGACTTCACATCCCCTTCGCTAAGCGCAGAAATCTGTCCGATGAGCCGGCTCAAACGATCGAGATCAGAGCTACCACTGTAAACCGTTTGGGCAATTTGTCTCTTTTCTTTTTGCCCCTTCACCAATACATCTCGTGTCACAAGTCTAAACTTCAAAGGCATAATAAAATCCTCCTTGATTAAAGTGTTATTGAATAAAGAAATAAAACATTCGAGGCCTACCCTTCTCCTCGACTTTCATTTGACTCGATACTGTTGCATAATGTGGCTCCCACAACAGTCTCTTAGCAGGTAGAAATCGGGGACAACAAATACAGACAACCCCCTACTGAAAAGGACTCTCACACCCTCCCGGGACATATACTTAATAGATATAGGTGAAGAATCCGGTAAAAATCCGGCCACATTTGAGACCATCCATAGCCGGCATAATGGCCTTTCTTGTGAGAAGTCTCTGTCTTGCTCCGACACTGCAAAGATATACATGGAAGCTACAGCAGCGTAGGTAGATAGTGTCGTAAAGGAGGAGCTAAAGGCAGGAAATATCTTTTCGAGTCGGATACAATAGCCAAACAAGAGGTTCCACTCTCAGTGTATGCCTGCATAAGAATAGGAAGAGGTCGCACAATGGCTTCATGAGAGAAACTTCATTTCTGCCAAAATCACGATCAAATCCGTCTATGTGCCGATTGTGCCGAAGATCGTTGCAGTTTCTGCACATAGCATCGGTAATCTTCTCTCTGTCTTTGCTGATCGGCAAGCTGCAAAGTCCCCAGACGAGCAATATGAGCCGTGACACCCAGCCCGACAAGGACTAGCAACAAGCGCACCCACAGCAAAGGCACCAAATAAATAGAGAGGGAGAGGGAAGCCCACAACACCACCCATATACGCCACTTGGCCCTACGAGTGATCGAATGCCCAATCCTAAACGAATAGAGTTTGAAACCAAAGTGAGGATGGCACATTAACCAGACATACAAGCGGCGCGAACTGCGACAGAAACAATAGGCTGCCAAAAGCATAAAAGGGGTTGTAGGCAAAACAGGCAAGAATAAACCAAGCAAACCGAGCAAAACAGATAGACAGCCGGCTACAACCAAAAGAGAGCGGACAAGCACTGAGAAGAAGAAAATATAAGACAGCTCTATATAATAATATACTCAAAGGGGACTATCGCATAATGCGCTATCCATCACGCCATTATTGAGACCACTATCACAAGTGTGATGGAGTCTTCATCGAGATACACGACGGATACATCCCGACAAACCCAAAGAGGGTGCGCCATAAATCCGATATGACGCACCCTCCTTCATTATTATTATCTCTCCAAGAGAAGTCTCCCCGAAGAAAAACCTCAGTCTGGGGAGAACAATCTCCGATTAATTAATTCTAAACTCTCAGAAACGTACACCGACAGAGAAGTGCACAGTGGCATTGTGGCTGGCACGGTATTCGGGCCGATGTTTCGCCCAATAGGGGATTTCTACATGGTTAGTTGTATTGAGGAAGCCATACTCTGCTCCTACTTCGAGGAAACAATGTTTGGCAAAGTCCATACCGAAGTTCACGTTGATACCGGCGTCGAGTCTATTCATTGGAGTCAAATCGGACCGTTCTTCGCCATCCTTATCTACACCATTCATCTCCTCAAAAAGATCCAAATCTACCTCATTACCCTTTTTGCCATCGAAATAGACAGCTCCGCTTCTGCCCTTGGCTTTACCCGCAAAAGCATAAGCCACGTAGGGACCGGCATTCACATAGAAATTGAGATTCTCAGTACCACCCATATTCAAGTTGAGCAACAGAGGCAACTCTGCATACATAGGGCGAACATTTACTTTGCCCACAGTAACAGGGATTGCTTCGCCCTTGGTTTGGAAGAGCAGAGTCGGTCTGAAAGAGAGCACATCCTGAATAGGGATATCAAGAGCCACACCGGCACGCAAGCCGAGCAGCAAATCTCCGTCTGCGAACTGTGTCATCTTGGAACCATTAGCTCCGACTTGAGCACGAAAACCGAGCTTGCGTTCGGTCTGCGCATTCAGCGCAAAGGACATTGTCAGCATTGCAGCTGCCAACAGCATAAAAGTCTTTTTCATCGCTTGTACTATCGTTAGTAATTAAATTGATACTCTACAATCTCTACTCGTGCATAATGAAGAAAAGAGGAGATGTCTCGAACCGCAAACACCGGCATTGTCGGCATCCAATCTCAGCCCACTGCACGACCTACGACTTCGCACTATGCATAGTGCACAATCGTAAGGCAAATATAGAATAATAATCCGGTGAAACACAATTTGAGACTATTGCATAAATACAGCATTCTCTGTGTTATCATCGACATTCAGATCCGACCATGCACTTAAAGCACAGGCCATTCATCCTCATTTTCAACAACTTGAGATTATTACAATTCTACAAAGTCCGGTCAAAGAGGCCACCAAACAGCCTCTTTGGGAGGCTGTATCGTGGTCTCGTTTCATGCAAAAATGCGAATAAGACGGATTAAAATGTTTCCACAAGATTTCTCTTAAAATCAATGTGTGTATGTAGTTGGAGCGAAGGGGGGGGAAGAAAAATCTCTTAGTTGTTTTTGGGCTTGCGAATCTTGTGAGGCATCTCGAAAGGGATCACCATAGACAACTCGGCAAATCCTGCATAGGCTCCATTTTCGTCATACCAGGGGATTTGGTAGATCAGCTTCTTCACATCGCCTTTTTCTATGGTGTAGGCATTCTTGGTCTGCTCTCGCATCATCTTCTCCAGCATCGAACGAGCCGGCTCGGGGTGGCAATCCAACACATTGCTACCGACAAGCTCTTGCCCCGGCTTTAGATTGACACGTCTGGACTGCTCATTCATCTCTAGAATAATACCATCCTTGTCACAAATCGTAATCGCAAGATCCGCCTTATCGAAATAATCCATGTATGCAATCGTTTATTGGTTGATAAATCTTAGTACATCAGTGTATCCGCCCAGTTTTTCAGATAACGCTCACCTCGGTGAGTGATAATACTCTCGGGGTGGAACTGCAGCCCCCACATAGGCAAGTCTCTATGTCGGAGTGCCATGAGAGAGCCATCCTCACTACTCATCGCCAAAGGTTCAAGGCAGTTGGGCAAATGCTCATGATCTACCACCCAGCTGTGATAACGCCCCACCACACTCCCCTCAGGCACTCCCTGCAGAGCCGCCCGGTGGCAGAGGATGTCAAGCGAAGAAGCCATGCCGTGGCTCGGCAAAGACAAGTGTAACAGGCGGCCTCCACAATACTCGGCAATAGCTTGGTGCCCCAGACATATCCCCAGAAGAGGGACAGGCTCGGGAGAGCGAACACACCTATTGATCAAGCGCATCAGAGACGGTAATTCCGAAGGCAGGCCCGGACCCGGAGATAGCAATACCCCGGCAACGGCACTCAGGTCTTGTCTCTCAGCTT
Organism: Porphyromonas crevioricanis; assembly: GCF_900167225.1. GTDB lineage: Bacteria > Bacteroidota > Bacteroidia > Bacteroidales > Porphyromonadaceae > Porphyromonas > Porphyromonas crevioricanis. Next base: position 68,826 of record NZ_FUXH01000002.1, on the reverse strand, counting down.
CATCTATGGAACAAACTCGCAGCGAATGCTCAACATATCGTCGCCAAAGCTCCACTATATTGTAGACAAAAGAGTCGTGATTGTCTATAAACAGGACTTCTCGCATTGCAGCCCAAAGGTATTACTTTTGCTCTCAAATCATACGAATTGCCTATGTCATTGCAATCTATATCGGCCGACTCGGCTTTTCGGGAGATGGACAAAGCCGCCAGTCAAGCAACCCCTTTTCTTGTGGTGCTGGACTATGAGCTGCAACATGCCTACTTCGTTGCACACCCCCTCTCTCAATCCGAGATACGATTCTCCATCCAAGGGCATGGTAATGCCACCCAAATCTACTCTTTGCAGGGGAAATATACTTTTGAGCCCTACCCCGAAGGCATAGATCGCTACAGCAAACGATTCGAGGAAATACAGCGAGCTCTATACCGGGGAGACAGTTTTTTGGCCAACCTCACCATTGCAACACCCCTGAATATGTCTCTTTCATTAGGGCAGGTCTACGACCATGTGACAGCCACCTACAAGCTCCATATCCCAGGCAGACTGGTATGTTTCTCTCCGGAGCCTTTCGTGCATATCTCCTCCGACGGCATCATCTCCTCCTGCCCCATGAAAGGGACCATTGATGCTCTCTTGCCGAATGCCGAACAGACATTACGCTCCGACCCGAAAGAGCTGGCCGAGCATTACACTATTGTAGACTTAATACGTAATGATCTGAGTCGCGTGTCCCGGCAAGTGGAAGTCAAGCGTTTTGCCTACACAGAGCGGATAGAGACCAACCATGGGCCTATCCTGCAGATGAGTTCGGAAATCAACGGAAAGCTCCCCGAAGAGCTGCAGCTCTGTCCCGGCTCAGTGCTGAGACAGCTGCTCCCTGCCGGATCAATCTGTGGGGCACCCAAAGATGCCACCATGACAGCAATAGCCAGAGCAGAAGAGACAACTCGAGGCTTCTACTCGGGCATTTTCGGCTATTTCGATGGACAATCTTTCTCTTCCGCTGTAATGATTCGCTACATCGAACAACAGGACAAGACCTTACCCGAAGAAGAGGCTGCAAGAAGCTCCTCACCAACCAATCCGGCCTACCTTTTTCGTTCTGGTGGAGGGATCACGATCCACAGCGAGCCGGAGCGAGAGTATGCCGAAACGCAGCAAAAAGTTTATCTCCCATTCTGATGCGTCTCCTACTCGAAACAATCCGTCTGGACAACGGACAGGCCTTGTCTATCAATTTCCACCTTGAGCGCATGCTCCGCAGCATCGCTCCACATCCGCTACCTCCACTCCCAAACATAGAATCACTATGCCCACCTCAGCTACGCCACGGGCGTGCCAAATGCCGCCTTATCTACACGGCCCAAGCTGTGGAAGAGATCCAATTTTCGAGCTATTCGCCCAAGACGATACGCTCCCTGCGAATAGTAGAAGCTCCTGCCGGGCTAAACTACAGAAACAAATGGGCAGACCGCAGCTCCCTTGAGGCCCTGAAAGACGGATGTGCCGAAGACGAAGACATACTACTCTGCCACAACGGGCTGATCAGTGATGTTTCTTATGCCAATATTCTCCTTTCTACAAAAAAAGATCCGGCAAACTTCTGCTACACACCCCGGCTTCCTCTGCTTGTGGGCACACATCTGACTCGCCTGAATGGGCAATTGCAAACCCGGGACATTTCTGTGGACGATCTGCTCCGCAACTATCACTCCCTGACACTTCTGAACGCAATGCTCGACATCGGAGAGGTACAAATCCAGATCGATAGAATCCATTAGGAAATGAAAGAGGAACTGTCTCCCTCAATATCTGTACAAAAAATCAAAGCAGAAGCCATCCGCCTCGGGTTCTCCTGTGTGGGGATCGCTCGTGCCGAAGCCGTACCGGAAGAAGTTGCCCGATCCTACAAAGAAGCGGTAGCAGAAGGCAAATGTGGCTGTATGACCTATCTCGACCGCAATCATCCACTACGCGAAGACCCCACACAACTACTCCCCGGCACACAATCTATCATCTGTGTGGCCCTGAACTACTACCCAGCCCTCAGACAATCTCCCGAAGCTCCGCAGTTGGCCTACTATGCCTATGGGAAAGACTATCATAAGGTGGTCAAAAAGCAGCTTGACAAGCTGTTGTGCTTTATCCGTACTGAGATAGATCCGCAAGTACAGGGGCGATCTTTCGCCGACTCAGCCCCAATACTGGAGCGATACTGGGCTGTACAGGCCGGACTTGGCTGGCGAGGCAGAAGTGGGCTGATCGTTATACCGAAGCGGGGTACATTCTTTGTCTTGGGAGAACTGCTTGTCTCCACCTGGCTCCCGGCGGATCGCCCTTTGGCCTTTGGCTGTGGCCGTTGCCGTCGGTGTATAGAGGCATGCCCCACGGGGGCTCTGTATGATGGAGGCTTCGACCCTCTGCGTTGCCTGAGCTACCTAACCATAGAGCAATCCGACCCTCTACCCGAGAGGGAAGCAGCTCTCTTGGGCAACCGGCTCTATGGCTGCGATACCTGCCAACAGGTCTGCCCACACAACCGCTTTGCTTCCCCCACCACTGTCGAAGCCTTTGCTCCCAAACCCGAGCTGTTCGACCTCAGCTACGACAGTCTGAAGAACTTTGATCAGGAAACCTACACTCGGCTATTCTCCGGATCAGCAGTCAAACGAGCCGGCTACGAAGGGCTTAAACGCAATGCAAACGCCCTCCTTCGGAAAGAAAAAGAGGGCGACCATATAGAGAATGACAGAAAAGACGAGAAAGGATAACTATATCATCGGAGGAGTGACAGCCTGCATCAAAGCCGAAAAACGACAATGGAAGATCTGCTGCAGCCTGCGCTTGACTTCTTCTATATCCGGCGAATAACCCAGCTCACGTGCCATAGATGTCACCCCTTTGTCGGTAAACCCACAAGGGTTGATCAGAGAGAAATAAGAGAGGTCCGTATTCACATTGAGAGCAAAACCATGCATCACCACATAGCGGCTGCTACGCACCCCTATCGCACATATCTTGCGCATCTTCGATGGCTCTGCCACATCTATCCAGACACCTGTGGCTCCGGGCACTGGAGCTGCCTTGATACCATAGCCTTGCAGCAGCTCTATGATACAGCTCTCCAGCAGAGAAATATAACGCTTGATACCCAGCCCAAACATCTCTAAATCAAAGACCGGATAACCGGTGATCTGCCCCGGCCCATGGTAGGTGATATCCCCACCACGATCTACTGTATGCACACGGATATGCCTATTGCTAAGTTGCAGACTGTCGGCCAACAGATTGGCCTTATCGCCATGTCGGCCAATCGTGAGGACCGGCTCATGCTCGCAAAACATCAGCACCGAATGTGTAGGCCTATTCATCGCCTTAGCTTTGAGCAAAGCATCGAAAAGAGAACGTTGCACATCAAGAGCTTCATCATAAGGCATTTCGCCACAATCGGCGTAGCGATAGGGAGACTTGGGCAAGCTCTCCTCCAATCCATCGTAAGAAGCAACCACCCCTTCCGGCAAGAAATGGCTCATCTCCGCCATCAGAGGAGCATGGTGCGACAAGTGCGTGATATAGGCTTTGGGGTGCCCAACTCTGGCTATCAGATCTATCGCTTCGTCTATTGTCTGGTGAGACAAATGCGGCTTGTGACGAAGACCATTCAGCAGCAACAAACTAAGCCCTTGCAACGACTTGAGAGAAACAGGAGAAATCGTTTTGAGATCGGTGACAAAAGCAAAATCGCCCAACCGATAGGCCAATATCGGCAGACCGGCATGCATGACCCGAATAGGCAAAATCTCCATATCGGCAGCTTCAAAAGGGATTCCGGGATGAATCGGATAGAGGTCCAACTGTGGTGAACCGGGATAGGGATTCTTTCGGAAATAGTAATGCAAACGATGACGAATAGCTGCCAGCACACGTTCTTCAGCATAGATAGGCAGGGGTTTATCCCAAGAAATGGTACGCAGATCGTCCAGCCCTCCGATATGGTCGTAATGCTCATGTGTGAGAACAATGGCATCCAGGCGATCCAGCCCCACTCTCAAAGCCTGCTGTCTGAAATCGGGACTACAATCAATAAGGATCCGCTTGCCGCTATCAGTGATATAGAGGACAGATGTCCGCAATCTCTTATCCGCAGGATCGGTACTACTGCATACAGCGCAATGGCACCCCACCTCAGGAACTCCAGTGCTAGTACCCGAGCCTAATACGATAATCCGTGGCATATCCTACTCAACAGACATAGTTTACTTCGGGCTGCAAATCAACTCCGTACTTCTCCTTGACAACCTGCTGTACATGCGAAGCCAGTTCGCCTATCTGAGTACCCGTACCTCCGCCGTAGTTACACAAGACAAGAGCTTGCCTGTCCCAAACTCCAACGGCACCATTGCGGTAGCCACGCAAACCTGCATGATCGATAAGCCAAGCAGCCGAGACTTTGGCTCGTCCGTCAGATAGAGGGTAATATGTCACATCGGGGGCTATCTGCAAAAGCCGGATCAGTTGTGTATTCTCCAATATAGGATTCATAAAGAAGCTCCCGGCACTCCCTACCTTTCCGACTTCGGGCAACTTATTATTCCGGATCTCTATCACTGCTTCGCGCAGCTGCGCAGCTGTAGGAAGAGCCTTTCCCTTAAAATATCCAGCCAGATCGGCATAAGCGAGATTGGGCCTATAGTCCGTACTCAGGCGAAGACAAACCCGGTAGATTACCCACTTTTGCATATCCGGCTCTTTGAATACGCTGTACCGATAAGCGTAGCACAGCTCAGAGACGGCAAAACGTCTCTGCTCTCCGGTAGACAAATCGAAAGCATCGACCCACTCTACCAGCGAAGACAGCTCCACTCCATAGGCTCCTATATTCTGCCGAGCAGCTGCTCCTACCGTACCGGGGATAAGGGAGAGATTCTCGGTTCCATAAAATCCCTGCTGTACACAGTGAGCTACCAAAGAATCCCAACTCACACCTCCATCGACCTCCAGATATATATCCACTCCCTGCCCGGGGCGAGCCGGAGAGATCTCTTTCATACCCGAAACGAGTACTATGCCATGGAAATTGGCGAGGAAGAGCATATTGCTCCCCTCGCCAATTATCAACGTCTTACTCTCGGCTACGAACTCGTCCCTCTGTAGCAGCTTCAGGTCCTCAAGGCTGTCGTAACGCAGCAAGTAGGAACACTGGGCATCTATATCAAAGGTGTTGAGAGGGCGTAGCGATTGATTTTGCAAAATTTCCATTTAGTTGGTCTTCTCCAGCAACCAAGCATCTTGGAAATTGGGTGCATAGCGAGCCTTGATGGCATCGCGGCTGGCAGCAGCATCCTGACGTGAGTGGAAACTGCTGACGATAACACGCAGCATCCCTTGCTCATTCTGAGCCAGCACAGCCTCATAACCATCGGCCTGCATACGCTCTTTCAGACTACGAGCGTTGGCATGATTCTGAAAACTCCCTACCACCACGCTATAACGCTTCAGGCTGTTGGCGTTCTCCCCCTCCAATACGGAGAGATTCTCCTGGCGTACCAATACCTGACGATCAATAGGCTTGGATACCTCGGTCATTGTTGCTGTAGAGCTTCCCTCTTTGGATACGATTTCGCGCTGTTTTGCAGCCTCATAAGCTTGCCGATAAGCACTCTGTTTAGGCTTGCAGGAAGTAAAGGCAGAGACCATAGCCAAGGTCGCTGCTATCAACACAATTTTCTTCATGAGTTCTGACATTTGGCGATTATACATAACTAACTGTAGCAAAGGTAACAATTGGTTGCTAACACACAAAGTATTCGGAGGGCTTTTGGAGAGAGCCTCTTGAGAACCATTACAGCATACAGGAGATGGCTCCGAGAATCCATGGGACAGCGATTGACTTGCTCGTATCTCGAATAGCTATGGCCTCAAAAGAAAACCATTGCACAAAGCTCTAAAAAGACAAAGGGGCCTCTCCTTTCGGATTTGGCCCCTCTGCATCTATCTACTACTATTGAGAACTTGGCACAATCTCTCTCAAGAGCTTTTTACTCCTCACTGGCCTGCTCTGCAGCGTAGGCCTGCAGGAGTTTCTCCTGCGTATCACCGGGCACCAGTTCGTAGTTGTCGAAAGACATCACAAACGAAGCTCGCCCTCCTGTCACAGAGCTTAGTGTTGTCGAATACGAGGACAATTCGGCCAAAGGAACTCTTGCTTTGATCAGCTCATAGCCTTTGCGACTCTCCATGCCCATGATAATAGCACGTCGTCCTTGCAAGTCGCTCATCACATCTCCCATATAGTCAGCAGGCACCGATACTTCTACATTGTATATCGGCTCCAATACTTTCGGGACGGCCTCACGGAAAGCCTGACTGAAAGCATTGCGCCCGGCCAGCATGAACGAGATCTCATTACTATCTACCGGGTGCATCTTGCCGTCATAGACAATCACTCGCACATCTCTGGCATAGGAGCCGGTGAGTGGGCCACGCTCCATACGCCCCATAATCCCCTTGAGGATGGCCGGCATGAAACGGGTATCGATAGCTCCCCCTACAACGCTATTGACAAAGACGAGCTTACCACCCCATTCCAACGGTATTTCCTGTGTATCACGAGCCGTAATCTTGAATTCCTGACCACCGAACTTGTATGTCTCAGGCATCGGTTTACCATCTTCGTAAGGCTCCACGATCAAGTGTACCTCACCGAACTGGCCGGCTCCTCCGGACTGTTTCTTGTGTCTGTAATCCGACCGTGCTGGTTTGGTGATCGTTTCCCGATATGGGATACGAGGCTCCATAAACTCAATTTCCACCTTGTCGTTGTTCTCTATTCGCCACTTGAGGGTACGCAGATGAAACTCTCCCTGGCCTCCAACGATCAGCTGGCGCAGCTCTTTACTTTGCTCTACTACCCAAGTCGGATCCTCTTCGTGCATACGATTGAGTATCTCACCGAGCTTTTCCGATTCGGCTTCATTCTTTGCACGCACGGCACGTCTGTACTTGGGTTGTGGATATTCCACCAAATCGAAACTATGTGTCACTCCCTTGGCGTTGAGCGTATTACCTCGTCGCACATCTTTAAGCTTGACTGTAGCCCCAATATCTCCAGCCACCATGGATTCAACTTTGGTGCGGGTCTGACCTGCACAAACAAAGATTTGGCTGATTCTCTCTTTCGATCCTCTGGAAATATTCTCCAAGTCATCCCCTTCTTTGAGCGTCCCACTCATCACCTTGAAGTAAGAAACCTCACCTATATGTGGTTCGATAGAGCTTTTGAAGAAGTATAAACTGGTCGGAGCCGAAGCATCCGGACCTACCTCTTCTCCTTCCTGACTCAAAACAGGAGCCATCTTGCCGGGGGAAGGTACCACATTGCCAAGAAACTCCATACTGCGACCCACGCCTACACATTTTTCGGCACTGACACAGAATACCGGACTAATGCTCCGAGAAAGCAAGCCGGCACGGATCCCCTCACGCATCTCCTCCTCAGATAAACTTCCCTGGTCGAAAAACTTCTCCATCAAGGCCTCATCGTTCTCGGCTGCTGCTTCTACCAAAGCCTGGTGCATCTCTTTTGCTCTGGGCATCTGCTCTTGGGGGATGTCAGTCACCTCGGGTTGGCTGCCTTCGGCTCCGTACTTGTACATCTTCATCTTCAGCACATCCACGACCGTATTGAAGCCAGCTCCCTGATTAACCGGATACTGCACCGGCACGATGCGCGAGCCGTAGCGTTCTTTGAGCTGCGCAATAGCAGCTTCATAGTCCGCCTTATCGCTATCAAGCTGGTTGATCAGGAAGATAGAGGGCTTGTTGAGCCGGTCTATGTGGCGAAACTGATTGATCATCCCCACCTCTATGCCATACTGTGCGTTCACAACCATTACAGCAATGTCGGCTACGGAGAGAGCAGAAACGATCGCTCCGGCAAAGTCATCTGCCCCGGGACAGTCGATAAAGTTCAACTTGCGATCCATCCACTCAGTGCTGATCAAAGTAGAGAAAACCGAGTATCCATACTCTTTTTCCACAGGGAAATAGTCGCTGACAGTATTGCCAGCAGCAATGTTTCCTCTGCGTTTTATCACTCCACCCTCAAGGAGGATAGCCTCCGCAAGGGTGGTTTTTCCCGAGCCGGAACTACCGAGTAAGGCGATGTTCCGAATTTCTTTTGTTTGGTACACTTTCATGGTGGCAAAAAGATTTTGTTGTGTTGTTTGATTGTTGTGTTGTTTTATGTGTTGGCTGCAAGTAGAGGATTGGCTATTCCTCCGACAAACCGTGCGCAAATTATAAAAAGTATTCTTCAAAAACAACAAAATAACAGCGATACCTCCCTATTGGTAGAAATTTGCACTTCGCTTAAAACAAACAAAGGAGACCCTTCGATGGTGCCTCCTTGTCTCCCATTAGCCTGCCCGTTAAAAGAAACAAGCAATACTCTCTTCGCTGGAACAGCTTTTCGCAGCTACTTACTCTTGTTTGGTGTATATAAAATTACGGAAAGAGAGTTTGTTGCCGTCAATCTTGCCGGTTTGAGTATCGATTCGCCCCGTGCTCGGATTAATTGCTGAGAAAAAAACGAATGGAGGCTTATACACATAAGTACCCCAGCCTTGCTCTCTCACCTGTCTTCGATCTTCCGATTCATAGGAAGCATTGAAGGAGAACGTCTCTTTCTCGAATTTCAGTATCCTGACACCATTTTCATTGTTGACCCACACTGTCCCATTTAGGGAGTAATCATTCGGCTCATCTTTTTTTGAGCATCCACCCAGCAGCACCATTAGTCCAATGACAGAAATAACTGCAAGTAATAACTTTTTCATTGCTAATCGTATTTGATCCTATTTTCTTCTCACTACGCGAAACAGTCCTCCCTCTACGTGCAGACACCCTCTCTGCGTGCAGATACTGTCGCTCTCCTCCCCGTAAAGATAAGATTTTGCTACTCTCAAACAACTCAACCGGCATCCCATATAATCCGAATTACAGTATTCGGGTGCGGGTTACATCGGATATATACCCGGATTGCAACTTTCGGGTACAATGTCTGCGGAACATCGACCTAAGGCTTCAAGCCAATCTTCAACTCAATCATTTCTGCCATCTCTGCCTTGCAGCAAACTTAGAAACAAAACCACACCTCAGAAGAAGACTTTTCAAAAGCATGTAAAAACAATACTCTAACAACAACAAAACGTAAAAACGCAAACTGTCGATTTTTGTCGGCTCTGCCCCCCTCTGGGGTTCTAATTTTTATTCTCTGGGGAGAGAGCAAAAATTCTCTCCTCAGAGAAATTTTGCTAACACAGGAGAAAAATTTTGCTCTCACAGGAGAGAAATTTGACCCTCTCAGAATGCCGATGAATAGGGCATTCTGGAGAAGGGATTTTTTGAGAAACAAACCAGTAAAAACGACTCTCAAAACAGCGATTTTCGCCACATCGACAAAAACATTTTTTTACATCACAGATCGCACTCTCCTGCACATTTCTCTCTCAAGAGCATAATTGGGCAACAGAAATGTCTCCAAGACCGATGACGGAAAAGAAGTATCTTTGCCAGCCCTCATTCCGGATGAAAGGAGGGAGGGGCAAAAACTTATTGGCATACAGAAATATCGATCCTATCACAACTAATCCAATACAATCAATGAAAACAAACATTTTTGTCCGTATTGCTGTCATCACCATGGCTGTTTTGGGCTTGTCTTCTTGCTCGTCCAAACTCCGCCCTTACAGCAGTGACATGGTAAAAGTAGCCCCACAGCCTATGGAGCTGAAAGGAGGTAGAATACCCGTATCTGCCACAGCCACATTTGCACCTAAATGGTTCAAGAAAAAAGCCCAACTAATCATCACTCCCGTACTGCGCTATGCCAACGGAGAGACCTGGGGACCTTCCTTTGTTTATCAGGGAGAGAAAGTGCGTGGCAACGAGCGTAGCATTTCTTTTGCTCAGGGAGATGCAGTGAAAATGGATTTTTCGTTTCACTACAAGCCCGATATGCAGCGCAGCGAACTGTACCTTCACCTCAAGGGCAAAAAGGGGAACAAAGAATATACCCTGCCAGAAGTAAAAATAGCCGACGGTGTAATCGCTACAGAAGCTTTGGCTTCAGCAGCAAACTCCTCGGCCGCCATTGCTCCGGATGCTTTTCAGCGTATCATCAAAGAAGCCTACAATGCCAACATACACTTCCTCATACAGCAGGCAGAAGTGAGAAGTAAAGAATTAGGCAAGAAAGAAATAGCCGATTGGCGCAATACCGTAAAAGAAGCCAACGAAGCCCAGAACAAACGTGTATCGGTGGAAGTACAGGCCTACGCCTCTCCCGATGGCGGAATAGAGCTCAACGAGCGTCTCAGTGGCAAACGAGAGAGCAATACCACAGCTTCGCTAAAGAGAGAGTTCTCTCGCAACAGGATCAAAAACGTTGACATCGCAGCTCACTACACAGCCCAAGACTGGGAAGGCTTCAAAGAGTTGGTGGAGAAAAGCAACATTCAGGACAAAGAGCTTGTGTTGCGTGTCTTGCAGATGTACCCCGACCCCGAAACACGTGAGCGTGAGATCAAAAATATCTCCGTGGTATTCAAACAGCTGGCCGATGATATTCTGCCACAACTGAGAAGATCCAGACTTACAGCCAATGTGGAGATCATAGGCAAGAGCGACGATGAAATCCGCTCTTTGGCAGCCAGCAAACCCGAACAGCTCAATATAGAGGAACTTCTCTACGCAGCCACTCTGGTAAGCAACCCGGACGAGCAAGAGGCAATCTATCGCAAGGCGATTAAGATCTATCCGGCAGACTACCGAGCCTACAACAACATCGGTATGCTCTACTACCGGGATGGCAAAATGGCTGATGCAGCCGAATGGTTTGCCTCTGCCAATGCTAAAAAGCCCGGCAACCCCGAAACGAGTATGAATATGGGTCTTCTGGCTCTAATGAATGGAGAAAGAGACAAAGCCATGCAACTCTTCGGTGGAGCCGGTAACGTACCCGAGCTCCAGGAAGCCCGCGCACTGCTCGCCCTCAGCCATGGCGACTATGCCGAAGCCGTAAGTATCTACGGAGAAGCCAAGACTAACAATGCGGCGGTGGCACAGATCCTCAACCACGAATACAACAAGGCATCACAGACTCTGGAGCAGATTGGCCGCCCCGACGCTACAACTGCATACCTCAAAGCCGTTATAGCAGCCCGGACGAACGACATGAATGGCGTAATAAACAACTTGCGGTCTGCGATCGAGCAAGACCGCCATATGGCTCAACATGCAGCCAACGACATGGAGTTTGCTAAATACATACAAAATGCAGCCATAAAGGAACTCCTACGCTGATCGAACTCTCTCGATTTTGATCCCCTGCGATGCGGCTCTGCTGAAGCTAAGACTTCGGCAGAGTCGCATTGTCTTTTACAAATGCGACAAGAGGGGTATCGATAATTGAGTATTACACAATATAATATCATTCATAACAGCTTCGAGAAGAGTATAACAGAGTCAATCTGACAACTGCTGTAAGATTTGAATAGGGTTTTACCGAATAATGTGTATTTTTGCGGTCGCGTGTAGCCATTGTAGGTTATATTGCTTAGTACGAACGAACCACACAAGATGGCCGATATTGTTAGGCAAATAGTAGAAGTAAAGGCTGTTTATCCCGATAGGGTGATTGTACGCATGATGCAAATGAGTGCATGTGCCGGCTGTCATGCCAAAGGCTTTTGCAGCTCTGCCGATTGCAAAGAGCGGGAAATAGTAGTCCCTGGCTCCTACCCCACCCTCCAAGAGGGTGAGCAGGTTGAGCTGGAAGGACGGGAATCCCTCGGCTGGTGGGCCATGCTGCTTTCTTTTGTTTTTCCGCTGATCGTATTGGTAGCTACTGTAGCTGTCTCTCTTATGCTGGGGTTGGACGACTTGTTCGCTGCTCTGGTCGGTCTCGGAGCCATTGCAGTGTATTATGCATTGCTTGCCTTATCGGGCAGTATCCTGCGAAAGAAATTCGTCTTTAGTTTGAGAAAAATCTACACACAGAAATAAATATGATAATTCTTACTACCGTAGTCGTGCTCGTTGTGATCGGAGCAATCGGCTCTTTGTTGCTATTTCTGGCAGCCAAGAAGTTTGAAGTCAAGGAAGACCCACGTATCGGACAAGTAGCAGAAGTGCTGCCTCAGGCCAATTGTGGGGGTTGCGGATTCCCCGGCTGTTCGGGTTTTGCCTCGGCTTGTGCCAAGGCTGATAGTTTGGATGGTTTATTTTGCCCCGTCGGTGGAGCCGATGTGATGAACAAAGTAGCCGATATTCTGGGGATGTCTGCAGGAGCAGCTGACCCTATGGTAGCTGTGGTGCGCTGTAATGGAGACTGCGAAGCTCGCCCTCGCACCAATACTTATGATGGTGCTATGAGTTGCGCTATCGCTGCAGCTCTATACAGTGGAGAGACCGGCTGTAGCTATGGTTGTCTGGGCTGTGGAGACTGTGTGGCTGCGTGTAACTTCGGTGCCATACACATGAACCCGGAGACTGGCCTACCAGAAGTGGACGAAGAAAAATGTACTGCCTGCGGAGCCTGCGTGAAAGCCTGTCCCAAGCACATCATAGAGCTGCGTAAGAAAGGGCCCAAGAGTCGCCGTATCTTCGTCAGCTGTGTAAATAAAGACAAAGGCGGTGTAGCCAAGAAGGCTTGTACCAATGCTTGTATCGGATGCTCCAAATGCCTGAAAGAGTGCAAGTTCGAAGCAATCACAATAGAGAACAATCTCTCTTATATTGATTGGCAGAAGTGCCGTCTGTGTCGCTCTTGCGTAGAGGTTTGTCCTACCCATGCAATCCATGAGCTTAACTTCCCGCCACGCAAGCCGAAACCTGAGGTTCCGGCAGCCAAACCAGAGGCAACAACGGCCCCGGTAGCGCAAGAAGCAACAATACCTCAGGCCTGATCCTCGAGCTCTCTTAGTCTCTTGTGAATTCCTATCTCGAAGAAGAATAATCAATATACAGCATATCAAGTCTATGTTGAGGACATTCAGACTCGGCGGTATTCATCCGCCGGAAAACAAATTGTCGGCCGGGAAGCCCATCGAGGTGCTTACTCTGCCCAAACAAGTGGCTATCCCTCTGGGACAGCATATCGGAGCACCGGCAACTGCCGTGGTAAACAAAGGCGATGAGGTGAAAGTAGGTACGCTGATCGCCCAAGCATCGGGCTTTGTATCGGCCAACATCTACTCCTCGGTATCCGGTAAAGTAGCCAAGCTGGATACACAATACGATGCCAGTGGCTACAAAAAGCCTGTTATCATCATCGATGTAGAGGGTGACGAATGGGTAGATACCATCGACAGAAGTACAGAGCTGCAAGCTCAATGCGATCTGGAGCCGAAGGCTATTATAGACAAGATACTCGCAGCCGGGATCGTGGGGCTTGGTGGAGCTACATTCCCCACACACGTCAAACTGTCTCCCCCTCCCGGATCAACTCCTCAAATCCTCATCATCAATGCAGTAGAGTGTGAGCCGTACCTGACGAGCGACCACGCCTTGATGATGGCCAAAGGAGAAGAAATCATGGTTGGCTGCCAAATCTTGATGAAAGCCATTGGAGTAAATCGCACCGTGATTGGCGTGGAGAACAACAAGCCTGATGCGATACGCCACTTGAGCTCCTTGGCAGCTAAATATAGCGGCATAGAGGTAATGCCCTTGAAGGTACAATACCCCCAAGGTGGCGAAAAACAGCTTATCGATGCCGTGATACGCAAACAGGTCAAGAGCGGAGCCTTGCCTATCAGCACGGGTGCTGTTGTACAAAACGTCGGTACCGTATTTGCTGTCTATGAGGCTGTGCAGAAGAACAAGCCTCTTGTGGAACGCATAGTAACCATCACGGGTAAGAAACTCGCCTCACCATCCAACTACCTGGTGCGTGTGGGTACTCCCATAGCCAACCTCATAGAAGCGGCCGGCGGTCTGCCCGAAGACACAGGGAAAATCATCGGAGGTGGGCCAATGATGGGGAAAGCTCTCTTGACCCCAGATGTTCCCGTAACCAAAGGGACCAGCGGTGTATTGCTGCTGAGTCGGGAAGAAAGCGAGCGTAAGCCTATGGAGCCATGTATCCGCTGCGCCAAGTGTGTATCGGCCTGCCCGATGGGGCTCAACCCTGCGTTCTTGATGCGCGATACAAAATTCAAAGACTGGGAAGGGGCCGAAGCCAACTATATCTTCGACTGTATCGAATGTGGCTCATGCAGCTACACTTGCCCAGCTCATCGTCCTTTGTTGGACTATATCCGATTGGGCAAACAGACCGTAATGGGTATCATTCGCTCAAGAAGCAAGAAATAAGTGAAGCACTCGTATGGAAAATAAATTGTTTATATCCCCCTCGCCTCATATTCATGGAGGCGACAGTATAGGCAAGAATATGTATGGGGTGCTCATCGCCCTCATTCCTGCCTTCTTAGTGTCTGTATATCTGTTTGGCTGGCACTCGCTGCTCATTACGGCCGTGTCCGTAGTGGCCTGCTGTATTGTGGAGTACGTGATTACCAAGTACCTGATGGGACGGCGTCCGACAATTTTCGATGGATCGGCCATTCTCACAGGTGTATTGCTCGCTTTCAATGTACCAAGCAACCTGCCTATCTGGATCCTTCTGCTGGGAGCTCTTGTAGCAATGGGACTCGGCAAGCTGTCTTTCGGTGGCATAGGTGGTAACATCTTCAACCCGGCTTTGGTAGGGCGTGTATTCCTACTTATTTCATTCCCGGTACAGATGACCACTTGGCCTGTACCACAGCCTCTTTTCGGAGCTGCAATGGCAGATGCAACCACCGGTGCGACTCCTTTGGGTATAGCCAAGGGCGTGATAGCAGGAGCACCTGGTATGAGCGCCGATATGCTCCCCTCTACGCTGGATACTTTGATTGGTCTGCATGGAGGGTCACTCGGAGAGATGGCAGCCATTGCCCTCATCCTGGGAGGTGCCTATATGCTCATGCGTCGTATCATCACTTGGCACATCCCTGTGAGTATACTGGCTACAGCCTTTATCTTCGGAGGTATCATGTGGCTCGTAGATCCGGCCATATACCCGACTCCTTGGTTCCATGTCCTCACCGGAGGTATGCTGCTCGGTGCCATCTTCATGGCTACGGACTATGTGACCTCGCCCATGAGCAAGAAAGGGCAGATCCTCTATGGTTGCCTGATCGGGTTCCTCACAGTGGCTATTCGCCTGTTCGGTGCCTATCCGGAAGGGATGTCTTTTGCAATCCTGATCATGAATGGATTTACGCCACTGATCAATACTTATATGAAACCTAAACGCTTCGGAGGAAACAAGAAATGAAAAAACTCGCTTCTACTCTACCCAATATGTTGCTCTCTCTGGTAGGTATCTGCCTGGTGGTAGCAGCTATGCTCGGCGGTATGTACAAGCTGACCGAAGAGCCTATCAAAGTCTCCAAAGAAGCAGCCAAAAACGCAGCCATCGCCAAGGTAATCCCCGGCATGGACGATAAGACCGAATTGAGCGAAACTAAGTTTACGCTTGATGGGGACAAAGCCGATGTGGTTGTCTATACAGCAAAGAAAGAAGGAGAGACCATAGGCTATGCCGTGGAGTCTTATGCCGACGGATTCGGTGGTAAAATCTCCGAAATGGTAGGCTTCGATACAGAAGGAACAATCATAGACTTTGTGGAACTGGAAAATGCCGAGACACCGGGCTTGGGAACTAAAATCCCCGAATGGTTTGGCGAAACAGACGCAAAAGGAAAAGGCAAGGGATGTGTCAAAGGTATCGCCATGCCCGAAGTAAAAGAGCTGAAAGTCTCCAAAGACGGAGGGAGTGTAGATGCTATCACAGCTGCTACTATCTCGAGCCGGGCTTTCACAGATGCGGTGAATAGGGCTTACAAGGCATACCAAAGAGTAGTAACCACCAATCAAACGGAAGGAGGCAACTGATATGGCCATGAACAAGAATTTAGCCGTCATTGTAAACGGTATCGTAGCGGAAAACCCCACCTTTGTGCTGATGCTCGGGATGTGCCCCACGCTGGGTACAACCTCCTCCGCCATGAACGGCTTAGGGATGGGTGTGGCCACCATGTTTGTGCTCATTTGCTCCAATGTGGTGATCTCCATGATCAAAAAGTTGATTCCGGATATGGTGCGTATCCCAGCTTTTATTGTCGTGATCGCAGGTTTTGTATCCATGCTGCAGATGCTTATGCAGGCCTATGTGCCGGCTCTGTATGCCAGCTTAGGGTTGTTTATCCCTCTGATTGTGGTAAACTGTATTGTGCTGGGGCGTGCTGAGGCTGTTGCGGCCAAGCGAGGAGTACTGCACTCTGCTCTCGATGGTATAGGTATCGGTCTTGGCTTTACACTGGGGCTCACACTTTTGGGCTCGGTACGTGAGCTGCTCGGTACAGGTAGCGTATTTGGCTTAAATCTCTATCCAGAGAGCTATGGTGCGCTTCTCTTCGTACTTGCTCCCGGTGCTTTTATCGCTCTGGGCTACCTGATTGCTGTTGTGAATAAACTCCAGAAGAAAGCTTAATCCCCCCTCCCTAAACAGAAGAATCTATGGAATACTTATTGATATTCATTGCTGCGATATTTGTAAACAATGTCGTATTAGCTCAATTCTTGGGTATCTGCCCTTTCTTGGGAGTATCCAAGAAAGTACAGACCTCTATAGGAATGGGGGCAGCCGTGACTTTCGTTCTTACGCTGGCTACGATCGTAACCTTTCTGATTCAGAAGTTTGTTCTGGATCGCTATGGTCTGGAATTTGCGCAAACGATTGTCTTCATCCTCATTATCGCTGCACTGGTGCAGATGGTGGAGATTATCCTGAAGAAGGTATCCCCCTCTCTGTATCAAGCTCTCGGTGTTTTCTTGCCTTTGATTACTACAAACTGCTGCGTACTGGGGGTTGCTATCCTCGTCATTCAAAAAGACTATAGCTTCATGCAGAGTCTTATCTATGCTATCAGTACTGCTATCGGCTTCACACTGGCTTTGGTTACCTTTGCCGGTATCCGCGAGCAATTGGCTAAGACAGCTCTACCGAAAGCCATGGTGGGCATGCCAGCAGCAATGTTGGTAGCTGGTATTTTGGCTATGAGCTTCATGGGCTTTAGTGGTATGGACAAAGGCATCAGACGTGCAACAAGTCCGAAAGAAGAGGTAGCTGTTGTCACAGCAACCGATTCTACCGCAGCACAGCAGGTAGATGCTGTGGCAGCTGCCACAGCTGCTGCAGAGACAGACAGCTTGAATATAGCACAAGAAGATTCGACCCTCATTAAAGGATAAGTAAAGGGATCCACAGACAGACACCTATCCTTGCTCTCCATGCAAGGAATTTGTGATAGCTGTGTTCATGTCGAATAAGTTTGCGGTGTTGCTTTCAGGGTACTGAGTTAAGTCATAAGTACTACGCACGCTCTCTCCCATCTCAACACTTCGCAGTTTTCTCTTCCCTAAAACACAAAAAGGGAGTGCCATTAATTATGGCACTCCCTTTTTGTGTTTTGCAAGATCGATCGATTGACAGACAATCCCGACCTCGAAATCAATTCCGGAAAATGATCGACTCTCCTTTCTCATCCAAGTCAATTACGATAGGATGCTCTCCGGTCACTTGAGCAGCCAGCAAAGCCTTGCTCAACTCATTGAGGATCTCACGCTGCAGTACTCGTTTCACCGGCCTTGCTCCAAACTCCGGATCGAACCCTCGCTCCGCAACTCGGTCTACAACAGCTGGTGTATAAGTCATTTTCAAACCATTTTCCGCCAACAAAGCAGACACCGCCTGCAGTTGTAACTCCACAATACGACGGATCTCCCCTTTACAAAGCGGACGGAATACAATAACCTCGTCTATACGATTGAGAAATTCGGGTCGTACACTTTGCTTGAGCAAATTCAGGATCTGCTGCTTCGTCTGCTCTACAGTCTCTTCTGTTACATTGTCGGAAAGGCCTGTCAGCTGTTGCTGTATGATATTCGAACCGACATTAGAAGTCATGATAATAATCGTATTCTTGAAATTGACTGTTCGGCCCTTATTATCGGTCAGTCGCCCATCATCCAAGACCTGTAGCAAGAGGTTGAATACATCGGGATGCGCCTTCTCTATCTCATCGAAAAGGATTACTGAATAAGGCTTACGACGCACGGCTTCCGTGAGTTGTCCTCCTTCTTCGTAGCCTACATATCCCGGAGGGGCTCCGATGAGTCGAGAGGCAGCAAACTTCTCTTGGTACTCGCTCATATCAATACGAGTAAGCATAGCCTCATCATCGAAGAGATATTCTGCCAGGGCCTTGGCCAACTCTGTTTTCCCCACTCCAGTAGATCCGAGGAAAAGAAAAGAACCAATAGGACGCTTGGCATCTTGCAACCCGGCACGAGAACGACGCACTGCATCACTTACAGCCGTAATAGCTTCATCTTGACCTACGACTCGTTTGTGCAATTCACCCTCCAAATGAAGTAACTTTTCGCGCTCGCTTTGCATCATCTTGCTCACGGGTATTCCAGTCCAGCGAGCCACGATCTCTGCTATATCATCCGATTCTACCTCTTCCTTGATTGCCGCCTTACCATCTTGTTGTAATTCGTAGAGTTGTTGCTGCAACTCTGCCATTTTTGTTTGCTCGGCTACAATGGATCCATAGCGGATCTCTGCCACCTTGCCATAGTCTCCTTCCCGTTCGGCACGCTCGGCATGATATTTGAGGTCTTCTATAGCTACCTTACACTGCTGTATGGTATTGATCAGATCTTTCTCCCGCTGCCAAACCGACCGACGCAACTGTTCGTCTTCCTTCAGATCGGCTATCTCTTTCTCAAGCTTGGCTAACTTGGGTTCGTCTTGCTCTCGGCGAATAGCTTCTCGCTCAATCTCCAGCTGTTTGACTCGGCGTTCCACCTCATCGAGATCTTCTGGCAAAG
This sequence comes from Porphyromonas crevioricanis, assembly GCF_900167225.1. Lineage (GTDB taxonomy): Bacteria > Bacteroidota > Bacteroidia > Bacteroidales > Porphyromonadaceae > Porphyromonas > Porphyromonas crevioricanis. The sequence continues at coordinate 49,818 of NZ_FUXH01000002.1, read as the reverse complement.
AATCCATCTGCATACGCAATCGGGCTGCAGCCTCATCCATCAAATCAATTGCCTTGTCCGGCAAAAAACGATCGGTAATATAACGATTGGAGAGCTTGACAGCCGAAATGATAGCCTCATCCTTAATACGCACTTTGTGATGATTTTCGTACTTCTCCTTAAGACCCCGTAGAATTGATATAGTACTCAGCTCGTCTGGCTCATTTACCATAACCATTTGAAAACGTCTCTCCAAAGCCTTATCCTTCTCGAAATACTTCTGGTATTCATCCAAGGTTGTTGCTCCAATAGCCCGCAATTCTCCTCTGGCCAAAGCCGGCTTGAGGATATTGGCGGCATCCATAGCCCCCTCACTTTTGCCGGCACCCACCAGCGTGTGGATTTCATCGATAAACAAGATCACCTCTCCTTCGCTCTTGCTCACCTCACTGACTACGGATTTCAGACGCTCCTCAAATTCTCCTTTATACTTGGCCCCGGCGACTAAGGCTCCCATATCAAGACTGAAAATCTTTTTCTGCTTCAAATTGTCAGGCACATCTCCTCGTATGATACGATGTGCCAGGCCTTCGGCTATGGCCGTCTTCCCCACTCCGGGTTCACCAATGAGAATTGGATTATTCTTAGTTCGACGGGAGAGGATCTGCAACACTCGTCGTATCTCTTCGTCTCGACCTATCACCGGATCCAACTTCCCGTCGCGAGCACGGGCACAAAGATCTGTCGCATACTTCTCCAGAGACTGATAAGTGTCCTCAGCCGATTGACTCGTCACTTTCGCTCCCTTGCGAAGCTCCAAAACAGCTGCTTCGAGTTGCTCATGTGTCACTCCCATATCTTTAAGCAGCTGCCCAGCCTCACTCTTAACTGATATAATAGCCAAGAGTAAATGCTCCAGCGCAACATAGCGATCCTGCATCCGGTGGGCAATATCCTCCGCTTGTCTAAAGACTTCATTTGCCTCGTTGCCAAGGTAAGGCTCTCCACCGGAGACTTTAGGCTGCTTAGATAAAAGAGCCATGGCTCGCTCACGCAATACAGTCCGTTGCAACCCTAATTTGGGAAGAACGAAATCTACCAAACTCTCGCCCTTGTCTATCAGGGCGACTAACAAGTGCAGCGGCACTATCTGCTGCTGCCCCTCGACGCGGCACAGCTCTACAGCCTGCTGTAGAGCCTCCTGCGATTTGATGGTATAGCTATTGATGTTCATATCTAACTTTCTATCAATCAAATATGATACCATCCCAATTTCTCACTGACAAAATGGCATCAAAGAGTCTCGCCTTCGAACCGAAAGATGAGGTGGACAAACTCCTTTCAGATATGGCTTGATATGAACAAAGAGACTGGATACTCCACCCAGCCTTAATGAGCATATCAGGCAAAAGCCTCCCTATATAGGGCATCTATTTTCCAAGTGTGGAAAGCAAACTTTCCACATAAGGGAAATATACTTTCCAGTTTAGGAAACGTCAGTTCGACGTAAGAAAACGACCAAGCAAAATAGGGATGTCAAATGAAAAGAAGAGAAACTTAACCTACACTCTTTTTCGGACACTACCATTCAGAGACATTGTATGAGATCTTAATCCAATTCAGAGAGCAATGCAAAGCTTCTCTTGATCTGATGAGATCAAGAGAAAGACTCTTAAGTCGGGGTTCTGAGAGAGGAAAAGGGACTATCGTTGCATGCAACGATCCTTACGGGTTGGATACTTATTTCCCAAGGGACAAAAGAAAAGGAAGCTGTACCGAAAAGAATATTCGGCACAGCCTCCTTTTTTAAGTCTATGGAAGTCTTACTCTACAAGACTTTTTGGGAAAGAATCTTCTTCAAAGAAGCAATCCGTTCGGCTTTAGAAAACTCAAAAGAAATAAGCGGCTCGACGGTTATAGCGGTTTTACCAGCCATATCCAACACAACTACATTCCATTTCTTGTCCTCTGTTTCCATACCGGCAGCCCATTCTCCATTTCCTCCAATGATGCCGACAGCATCGGAATAGTCAGTCATCTTACCACTCAAACCATTCTTCTTTAGCCAACCGGAGAACTCGTCTCCAAGTGCAATCTCCAAATTCAACGGATTTGCTAGAACCATCAGTACAACTCCCAACCTATCTGCTTCATCTTCCGGATTAGGAAATTTGTAGCGGACACCAGTGATGTTCGTTACAGAGAGCTTGCTCCCATAGGTATTGAAAAGGAGCTTCTTGTCATCAGACTCTTGTTCGTTGAGCTTTCGGAGCCCAAGTTGCTCTTCATAAGCACGGATCTTATCAGCCATATCCTCTTTCCCTTCCAAAAGGAGTTTATAGGAAGCAAAATCAGCTGCTTCGAAGTGATATTTGTTCTCCTCTGGAACCTTTTTCTGGGTCACAATCACAGCAATGTTCTTGGTTTCAGCTCCTATTGCGGAAACCTCTACTGAAGTGTTGCCAGGCTTAATTGCAGATAGTAAGCCTGTTTCACTTACTGTGGCAATGGTGGCATCTTTACTCGTCCAATTGATCTTGGTTCCCTCGGGAGAAACACTGGCTTCCAATTGCACAGTCTGTCCCTCCTCTACTGTCACAGAGGTTTGTTTCACAGTCAAAACGACCGGTATCTCCTCTCCTTGTTTTTTGTTGTCTGATGAGCAAGATATGGCTCCTACAATGAGTCCCAAACTCCAAACAGCAAGCAAGTAACTATTCAAATTCTTAATCATGTCTATTTGCTATATCAATCTTTTAACCAATCGCTTATTAATAGATAACAGAAGATGTCAGAGAACAAACTTGCTAACCTCTCTCCTATCTATATGTATCAAATAAGTTCCTGAAGAAAGAGAATCCAACTCAATAACAGCTCTACCTTCATTGTCAATAGAAAAGACCTTGATACAGGATCCGTCCATCCCCAATATAGCCCCTACGGTATTAGGGCGAGCTCCTTCGATATAGCAACGATTCGAACTCTTATCCAACTTCACCACAAAAAGCCTCTTCTCAGTAGGAAATAAACTTATGGGGTTTGGTTCTCCTTCATAGTCTATTCCATTATACTCATTTGCCCCCATAGCAAAGTCCTTCACAAGCCAATTCTTTGCTTTAGCCTTGTCAATGAGATCTTTGTAAAAAACATTAGTCTCATTATGTGTGGCATTTAGAATATTTACTGCAAAGAACAAACCCGGAGTCAATATTCCGCAAGTTGGCATACTGTTGATAAACTTTTCGGCCTTATCGCCTTTGATAAAACAACCGAAAACAGCCACAAATTTCAACTTCGAACAAGGAGTTAGATCCAAATCACTCAGGTAGTTGTAATAGCAATTAAGGAACTCCAAGTTGGGGAGTTTCTCCAGATCCAAAGAGCGGAGCTCATTGCCGTAGCAGTGTAGTGTCTTCATCGAGGCATTAGCCTCACCAATGATAAGCTTCTTCATTCTGTTATTACTACAGCCCAAATACTCGATTACAGAACTGCCACTAATATCTACAGAGTCAAGTTGATTCTCAAAACAAAAAAGTCGGTGCACAGGACCTACAATTCTGATCTCTTTATCCTTTATCGTGTAGTAACCCGAGTTGAAAAGATTTTTTTCGGCCCCTTCAACCTTTATCTCTGTTCCTTCACCATGCTCTATAGTTAGGTCAAGAGTTGTGCCTATTTCTTTTCTTGTCCACAATTTAATAACAGCCTGACTTTCTTGCGCACTCAAGACAAAAATCCCTTGCAACAAACAAGACACCAGCCCTATGGATAAAAACAAATAACGCAGCTTAGAATTAGTATTCATGATTCAAAATAATCAAAGATGGTATTAAAATAAATTTTGCACTCAAAACAACACTCACTTAATGTTGATCTTGCGAACAAACATCTTGTTGCCCTTTCTCACTCGGATAACATAAACACCCGATTCCAGCCCTTCATTGAGACAACGCTTCCCTTCAAGGCTATAGACAGAATCAATAGAAGCCTCCCCAGAACAAAAGATAGTACCATTTTTCACAAACAAGAGAGTTTGAGCATCATCTTGGATGAGATCGACATTTTTAAACGTCGAAATGATTGTCTCTTCTGCATTGTACACCTGACAATCAAGCGGATCGCTTTTCAATGCCTTAGCAACAAAGGCCACAATACGCAGATTAGCAGGGTTCCAGCTTCGATCAAGAGTACAAGCAGTCTCAAATGAGTACTTATTTTCGGCACTGACCTTAATCAATTCACCGGCAATCGGGGTTACAAACTTTCTCAACACTCCATTATGAATAAAGGGCTTTCTCTTTCCATTCTCATCAGTCCCAGTACCAACTTGATCTGTAGAATAGATATGATCTTCCACAATGTAGATATTGGCATATATACCCTTACCTGCAAGCATAGGCAAAGTCTCCCCTGATATGGAGATGTTCAGACTATGATCTTCCGCCCGATAGGCTTCAGTAAGTTCTATTGTAAGGAGAGCCGGTCTTTCCACAGCTTCCTCAAAGAACATCTTAGTCTTTTCCTTGTCTTTAGAAAAGATACGATGTGCAGGAAATTTTTCTTTGGTGCTTAATATTTTAAGTTCCGAAGAAGTCCTGTCAAGAGATATAGCAGGAGCAAAGGGACCTTCCGGATAAGGCGGGTTGTGAGGATCTCCATAGAGCATCTCCAACGATTTGCTCTCCTCTAATGTAAACTTATCATAGGTAAATCCAACATGATGAACAACCCAAGTGACCTTGTCTGAGAAAGATTCTCCAATCAATTCTTTCAACTGAGAATGGCCTCCCGGACAAGAGCTACAAAACTCAGTAGAAAAGTTTTCCAAAAGAACCTTTCGTGGATAAGCCTTTTCCAAAATTTTTTCCAAAGAGAAAACACTCGGCTGGGAGAAGATTTTCTGATCATTCACCTTGCTAACTTTGACACCCAGCTCTTTGCCTCCCAACACTTTGATTTCTTTGTCCTCTATCTCGAGAGGCTCCAAAGGAAGCAGAGAGGTCACATGCTCCGACTGTTTGCACAGCTTATTATCTACATAGTAAGAGATCTCGACCTTTTCAATCCTATTCGACCCCATGTTATATAGCTTATATTTAGCTGTTATCTCTCCCTTTTCGTTCATAACAGGAGAAAGCTTTAAATCCGCAATCTGAGTTTTGTTATGGAATTCAGGATGATCCCCGTCCAAAATCAACTGGATTCTGAGACAACCTTGCTCATGGGTACGAACCGTGGGGGGGCCTCCATTCAAAGAGATGTAATTGCCTTCCATGGGAGCAGATATAACCTCGTCCACGCTTATAACAAAAGGAGAAGCAAGTACATCTTTCTGAGTATAGGTGTAGCCAAAAACCACATCCTTCTCCTCCAAAGAATAAGAATTATTGAAGAACACTTCATTCCAACCCTGCCTCAAATTAGTGACCTTGCTAAGCAAGGGAGAGGTTCCCTCAAGAGTGTTTCTCACGAATAACTCCGCAGAGGGAATATCTGCACACACACCCACACGCATACCCAAAACCTTAGCTCCACTGTACGCCTTAGTCTTGTCTGCCTTGAAACGAGCAAAGGAACTAATCTTAGTATCATTGCCTATAAAGCCTTTGGGATATCCGCGCCCTGGCCTACTCAACGGAGATTCGAGATCACAATACCCCCAATAAAAACGACCCTCTGAGGTCATCAGAGGTATGTCCTGAGAGTTTGCTTGTGCAAACAATCGCACGGCCGAAGCCAGTGCGATTGTAATGCAGAAGATAAATAACTTCTTCATCTTTATTATATCAAAAACAGATCAATCGACCATCACCTTTGTTGCTTTACCGTTGAGAACAACAATGTAAGCCCCAGTCTTCACATTCACTTCTGCCTTCGAAGCAACTAGACTAAGAGGATAAATCTCTCTACCCAAGACATCGTATATGACAAGTGTAGACATTCCAGATACTTCTATCGAAATCACATTTCCAGCTACTCTCACACCAGAGATCTTCGAGAGTTCATTGTCAATAGCCAAGGGCTTACCCTCCAAATCTTTCAGGTTACGGAATTGAGACCAAGCAGCGTGGCTATCGTAAGCCTCGAAAGCCTCCTTAGGAATACGAAGCTCCAAGTTCTGATACAAAACAGCTTCAAATGCATCTACAGGAGCCTCGGGAGGAGTGGTCGGCAGACAAACAAGTTTAGTTAAGTTGGGACATTCTTTTACTACATCCTTACCCAATTTCTGGAGAGAAGCTGGCAATGTCAACTCCGTCAAAGGTACACAACCCTTGAAAGCTCCGCCTTCCAAAGACTTAAGAGTTTCCGGCAAACTAACTGATGACAACATCTTACAGCCAGAGAAAGCTCTGTTCTGGATCTCCTCTAGCCCTGCTTTAAAGGTTACTTCCTGCAGATTAGCATTACTTACGAATGTATATGCAGGGAGAACTTTCAATGAAGCTGGTATAGAAGCCTTGGTTAAATTTGAACAGAAAGCAAAAGCGTATATCCCATCTATCATTTCCAGGCCTTCGGGCAAGATGGCTTCTACAAGACCCGATCCTTTGAAGGCATTGGCAGTTATTCTCTTGATCGTCTTAGGGAATATGAAGTACTTGAGAGTTCTCTTCTCCTCAAACTGAGACTCCTCAAACGAGTTGGCCGGATATTCTTTTTCTCCGATAGTTACAGCTTCGATATTAGCATCAGCCAAATCGATCTTTTCAATCAAGATCAGTTCTTTCTTCAGAGTTCGCAAGTCTCTGACATTGATCGGGCCATTCACCTTAATTGCGGTGAGGGTATTCTTCTGATCTTCGGTCAGCAAGTCTTTGAGCTTACCGGCTTCATCCATCGTGATTGTGAAGATAGCAGGATCTTCGCTGATTGGGTTACCTTCCAAATCTTTCACATTGGTGAACTTTGACCACATCTCATGAGCTTTGTAAGCAGCTTTGGCTTCTGCTGGAATACGTAACTCAAGGGTAGAGTAAAGTCCCTCGAAAGCAGCAGCAGTAGCAGTTGGAGGGGTGGTTGGCTTGCTGGTGAGAATCGTCACCTTGGGACAACCCTTGATCACATCAGAGCCAAGGGTGCTGAGAGATGCAGGCAACGTAAGACCAGAGAGTTCAGCACAATCCATAAATGCGCTCTCTCCCAAATCAGTGAGGGTTTCTGGCAAGGCTACCTCTGCCAAAGTGGTTCCTTTGAATGCTTCTTTCTCAATCTTCACTAGATTCATTGGGAATACAAAACGCGTCAAAATAGCTTTTCCACTGAATTGTGCTTCTCCGATTGTGTTAGCCGCAGCTGTTTCCGTGCCCTCAATCTGGGCTTCGGAAAGATCAATCTCAGCCAACTTCACCATCTCTTTCATGGTCTTCAAGTCTTCCGCATTGATCTTTCCTGTGACCTTCAGAGCCTCAACCTTATCTAACTTGCCTTCCAGCTTGATAGCCAACTGACCAGCTGTCTCCATAGCAACGATTTGATTGGGATCAACAATCACTTCGCCTTGGACTTCTTCTATTGTTTTGAACTTATTCCATTTCTCATCAGCTCTGTATTTATCCAAGCTACCCTTTGCTACCAGCAACTTGGCTCCATCGAACACCTCTTGCGCAAAAGCAGAAGCCTCAAGAGAGGGAGGAGTGGTTGCCAGACTGGTCACTTCTTTCAAGGCCTTGCAGTTATTGAAAGCAGAACCCTGAACCTTAGTGATTGTAGATGGAAAAGAAACAGCAGTCAAAGCATTGCAATTCTTGAATGCAGTGCTTTCAATCTCTTGAATTCCTTCGTTCAATGTCAATGACTCGAGAGCCTTACAACCGGAGAAAGCAGAATAGGTAACAACTCTCAAAGAGCCGGGCAATACAACTTTCTTGAGATCGACAGAACCTTGAAAAGCCTCTTTAGTCAAAGTCTCAAGCCCTTCCGGGAGAATAACCTCCTTGAGTTTGGATCCCATAAATGCTTTTCTCCCAATCGTTTTCAAGCTCTTAGGGAATACGAATTTAGTGATCTTTTCAACTTGACTGAATTGAAATCCACCAATTTCATTGGCAGCATATGTACTGGTACCTTCCTTGTGCTCTTGAATATTTGCGTCTTCCAAATCAACGCTTTCAACAGCAGTCATATCAGTCTTAATAACACGAAGATCCACTACATTGATGGGGCCTTTCACCTTCAGAGATTTGACAGTAGCGAGCTTTTCGCCCAACTTTTCCTTGAGTTTGCCGGCTTCTGTCATTTCTACAACTTCCACAGCCTCTTCGGCGAAAGCTTCTGCAGGCTCCTCAGCTCTCACACTATGTGTTGCATAAGACAAGGGTCTCAATGCAGAGGCATTGGCTGGAGTGTTCACAACAAAGGCAGAACAAACTGCAGGAATAACGAAACCAAGTAAGTAATGATTTTTCTTTCGGTTCATTGTTTTTGAAAATATTTTTGAATTACTAAAACGACTAATCTTCTTGTTGATCTGTTACGAAAAATCCTCTATTAGTTCACTAGCATCTCCCTTTGAAGGAGGTGATAAACAGCTCGACTTCTCTGCTCTCGGAGAAAGAAGGTGCAGTCAGCCGAGAGTGGGTAAAATCTCCCCGAAAATTCTCTACAAAAGAACCCGTCTGGTATTTGCTTGTGCTATTGATGCTCATTGTACCTATGATCCTTGGCATATCTTCTGCACCCCAAAATGATCGCCAGCCCAACCCCCCAAAAGACCTACGATCCAATCTGTGCGCAGCTAAGGTATGAAAACAAACACTTCCATGCAAACTTAGATGGCTGATACAGCAAATAAATTTAGTCCAACCTCCTTTTTTCTTTCAATTAGAATAACATTCAAACCAAAAGACTTTCTTTTTGACAGCAGCAAACCTTCCAAAGACAGGGTTAAATATATTCTTGGATTTGGAGTGTATCCGGTCTGGGGTTAATAAAAAAGTCAAAGATTAAAGAGTTCCACGGTCATAGTCCTCATTGTCCAGTTCTTTTGAAAAACGATACTCCTTCCCGATAGAGAAGTAATAACTGAAGCCGGCAAAGACTTTCCAATAATTATCTCGCATATAAGTGTGAACATTCTCTTGAACAAGCACATCCGGATGATTGTCTGAGACATACATTTCTTCTCTAAAAAGATTCTCTACACCAGCCCGGAAAGACCAGTTGCCAACACCATAAAAAATCGCTACAGCAGAATACCAGTCAGAGGAAGATGTGAAATAACCACGTAGATTTTTGTATGGTAAGGAGCAATCCGCCTGCAATCCAAAATTTCTCTTGCGAAAAGCAATCGAAGCTCCTAATGGAAGAGAGCTCAAAGAGGAGATCCTCTCGTCCGTGTACTTGTAGTACTGCTGGCGAGGATGAGCATAGAAACGAAGAGTGAGAACTTCATTTCCCAAAGGCGTCAGGGCAAGTTCACTCCGAAACTCTACCTGCCGAAAATATTTCGCATTGTCAGGATACTGCACAATAGCCGTTACACCACTAATTTTTTCTTCTGCAAAACAGGCAATCAATTCATCCCAAACATGCCGGTAACTGACTGATGTTTCTATATCGATGTATTTGTTTGCCCAACTGTGCTGAATTTGAGACTTCAGGCGATAACTATTCTTCAAATGAGGATTATTCCGAAAGAAGAGTCCTTCTCTAAGTTGTCGTAATGCGCTGGTAGTTTGCCCCAATTCGGGGACATAATTCTCCCCCTCCATACTAAGACGCAAACGGTGTCTCTGCTTGAATCGGTAGAGAAGCTGTGCTGCGGGACTAAAGAAAAAACGAATACGAGATTCCGGCTGTCCATAATGAGAAGAGGCGTAGGCCAAAGACAATGCTGGCGTGATACGATAAGAGAAATGGCCAAAGCCACCCTCCAAAGAGACATATACACGCTGCCGATACTGTTGCTGCAAATCATCAATTTTCTTCGCCAAACTACTTCCGTCGATCTTAAAGAGAGAACGCGAATACATACCCTGTATTCCAGCATGTAGGAGAGTTCGCCCTAGATAATGAGCATAATCGAGCTGAGCTATCAAGGAACTCTTGTGATTATTCGCAGACAAATGATCTTGGTAGAAAATTTGAGATAGATTCTCATGATCTCGCTCCTCTGCGTCCATTACCTGCTGCACAACATTGGTTGTAAAAACAGTATTTGCATAAAGTTTATCTCCATTGGGCAGACGACAATCGTAGTATAAATCAAGTATCGGACTAAAGGTCGAAGCTCTACTATGAGACTCTCCCCTGCGGTTTTGTTTTTTCGTATTGACAAAGGCCTCAGCCAATAACTGACTGCGATTTTTGAAATGGTCAAAAACACCTGATACAGAAGCCTGGAATGTCTGTTTGTTTGCATCAGTGTAAGTATATACCCCTTTGAGAAGTAGATTCTCGACAAGGAACTTCTCCTCCTTATCATACAGAAATGAATAAGGAGTTTCTGTTGTATAGCTTATTTCTTGTTGTTCTTTACGACCAAGACGAGTATCCCGATAAAAGACATTCGAGAAAAACTTCGCTCTATGCCTCCTCTTGTTATAGGCATAAGACATACGAGCATTAGCTTCTGTAGCTAAGGGGAATATTCCCAGTTCTCCCCCTCCAGTGTGCCCATCGTCGAGAGAAAGGGTAATCACATCAATCACGCTATTGGCCGTATTGTAGCGCATAGGAGGCAAATCGTAATAGTCTACACGAACAATCTTTTGAGGAGGAATCATTTTGAGCTCTTCTTCATCAGAAACAACTCCATTTATAAGGATAAGGGGAGCAGGCTCTCCATTGGCGGAGGCAATTCGCCCTGTACTTGGATTCTCCTTTAAACGAGGAAGTGAGAGAACCAGATCTCGAGCAACCGCAGCTCTACTCTTCTGCGCCTTATCGAAATGATAGCTATGGCGACCTACATGATTGCGAGAAAATCCATAGACAGAGACTTCTTGTAACTCTTTGTTCTGGAGAGGGAGATCGAAGTTTAGTGTAACCACACTATGTAGGCTATCGACCGTTGCTGTCAGAGCTTTCTTCTCATGGCCGACGGAGGAAACCTCCACCCTATACTTGCCATAGACTAGGGACCTAAAATGATAAAACCCTCGACGGTCTGTATAAGTACCATTCAGAATCACAGTGCTATCCGAGGCGTAAATTATCACTGAGGCAAATTCGACCGGTTTTTTGTCAGAAAAGACAAAGCCCTGTATAGATCCCTCACTTTGGGCATATAGATTTGAAGAAATAAATCCTGTAAGACAGAGTAACGAAAAAACGATTCGGGACAAAATATTCACCATAGAACTTCTCCGAGTAAGGTCACAACAAAGACGCAAATAAGAAGAAAGAGGAAATCTCCTCTCTTTTCTTTCCGCATCACATTCATCATACCACTTGCCACAAATGTACAAAAGATAGAACTCGAAGAGATATTCTTACATAAAAATCTACTCTCGTGATCGGATGGCATGTATTTTCTAAGAAAAACGGCAAAATACCAACCATTCGAGCATAGCATTTAACAAACAAGAATAACCTCTATCCGTTCTCCAAAACAAAGGTTTTGAGGCAAAAGCATACCATGGAAAAGACCATGAAAACCACAAGAAACACAAATCTAATATTGCGGAAACAAGTTTTACCAACGTCATAAATGTTGGTCCTTTAATTTCACAACACTATCAAGTAAAAATGAAACACATTATGAAACACGATTGTCCTTCAATTGCAGCGGTTATCAAAACTTCAAGTTACTTCTCTTCCTCCCTTTTACTTGCCCCCGGGCTGTTTTTCTTCTCTTTTCTTTTCTCTCACTCCTCGCAAGCACAAGGTATCGTAGAAGGCCCCATCATGCTCACAGGAGAGCACGAGACTGGCTGTCTCACCGGAGGGATTTCCGGGAATGGTCGTTATATCTTCGGCCTCAACCCAGACAATAGTTTCCGGTACGACCTTGAAACAAAGGAAAGCTATTATCCACCCGAACAACACCAGATAGTCTCTGTATTCGACAACGGAGATATGCTCATTTTCGTCGTAAAGGGTAATGGAGGTGTCATAACCGAAGCCGACAACAAATTCACAGCTTTCACCAGTCCCGATTCGGAGTACCCCTTTGTGGGGCCAATGTTTGCATCTGCGGATGGCAAATATATCTGTGGGAATGTAGCCAAAGAAAAAGGCGGCTTTTTACACTCAAACCTTTTGTTGGAATACGGCAAGAAGATGGCCCGTACAAGCTTTCCATCCTAGAAGTACCGCAGAAAGATGCCCAGTTCACCAATGCCATGTTCTGTTCACAAGACGGGAAGAAAATCTTTGGGTTTCAAAAAAGACTGGACTGGGTGGCTGGATCGATTCATGGTTTGGGAAATAGGTGAAGATGGCCAATACCACTCCAAAGGCTTAGACGACGCTACATTCTTCGGTACAACAATCCCTCTTCCAAGCGGTTTTGAATTCGCAATTGTTCCTTCCTCCGGACGTAAGATGCTCCCAAGTTTCAATGAAGAATATATCTGCGCCGGAATTAGACCGTACAACAAAGAAGAAGAACACCTCGGAAAAGAATCGCCCTACATTCACAAACTATCGGAGAATAAGTCTATCATATTCGACAAGATTTCAGATGCTATTGCCATAAATGCCTGGTCGGATGACGAGCTGCTCTGTGGCAAATATGCACCAACAGGAGGTTGGGACTGCTTTGTCGCTCGCAAAGATGGTACCGAAATGACTTTGAGTGAATGGATCAACCAGAAAACAGGAGTAGACGTGTCCGACTTCCACAAGATACCCGAAACGGATACCCCAGTAATGGGATTTCCATTCTTGTCAAGAAATGGGAAGGTGATGGTCTCTTTCAGGTTAGACCCCAATGATTCACAGAAAACAAATGTCTCATACATCGTACTCAAGGATGAGATATTTACCGGAATAGACTCCCCCAATCTTCTGCAGTCGGAGCAGGAAGGATATACGTACAACAAAGCCAGTCGGATGATCAAAGCTCATTTCGATGACACCCAAGTATCCCTATTCGACATCTCAGGCAGTCTCCTTGCTCACACTTCACTAAATGCAGGCTCGGAATGGCAACTTCCCTCTACTCTGCCAGAAGGCATTTATGTATTGCGAATTGTGCAGAAAGGGAACCACAAGACACTGAAGATAGTCTTGTAAAATAAAGCCATTGCACAGACTCAAAATAATCGGAGTAAAGAAATATTGCACGAAAGAGTAGATAGCCATCAGCTATCCTCCGACAAGAAGAGCCCCTCAAACCTCTGATAGAAAAAGGTTTGAGAGGCTCTTCTTTAGGCCTATACAAGCCTACGCAGCTCTCTTATTTGTCTTTCTTGAGCAGGTCTCGTATCTCACTAAGCAAACGAATATCCTCAGCCGGAGCTACTGGAGCTTCTTCCACTGGTTCTTCTTTGCGCTTAAACTTATTAATAGCCTTGATCATGAGGAATATAGCCAAAGCAATAATCAGAAAGTCTATCGCAGTTTGCAAGAAAGCTCCATATCTGATAGCTACTTCCGGAATGGTCTCTCCAGCTTCTACAGTTGCTCCTCTGAGGACAACTCGCAAGTCGGAGAAATTAACATTACCAAGCAACATTCCGACAGGAGGCATAATCACATCTTCGACCAACGAAGATACAATCTTGCCCAAAGCTCCACCGATAATGATACCAACAGCCATGTCCATGACATTGCCTTTCATGGCAAATTCCTTAAACTCCTTGATAAATCCCATGTTTGTTCGTGTTTGAGGGTTAGTAAATAGCAACTGTAAGACGTGCACAACCGGTATTTTCCTCCGGATGCAATTGCCATCCACAGCCAAATATCCTTCAGTCTCGAAAAATCCGAAACTCAATGCTTATGAAAAAAGATCCCGTCAGCCTGCGCTTTGGGCATCACCAGCATATCATTGATACAAATATTGTCGGGCAAGGTGAGAGCTGCAGCTATGCAATCGGCTATGTCCTCGCCTTTGAGTGGCTCAAAGCCTTTGTAGACATTGTCGGCTCTTTGCTGATCCCCATGAAAACGCACTAGAGAAAACTCCGTCTCCACAGCTCCGGGACAAATTTGCGTCACTTTCACTCCATAGGGAAGCATATCCACACGCATTCCCTTACTGAGGGCATCTACAGCATGCTTGGTAGCACAATAGACATTTCCATTAGGATAGACCTGCTTGCCGGCAATAGATCCCAGATTGAAAATGTGCCCCTTACGACGCTTACACATACCAGGGGCAATCGTACGTGTTACATATAGCAATCCCTTTATATTAGTGTCTATCATACGATCCCAATCTTGGGGATTGCCCTGTTGTATGGGATCCAAGCCGGCTGCCAATCCGGCGTTATTGATCAAGACCTCTACCATTCGCCACTCCTCCGGTAGCTGCCCCAGCTTGGATTCAACCTCGGCCTGAGATCGCACATCCAGACAAATGAGGAAAAGCTCGGTACGGCCTGCCAGTTCGGCTTTCAACTCCTCCAACCTCTCTTGGCGACGACCTGCGACGATCAGTCTGTAGCCCAAATCGGCCAGCCGGATAGCTGTAGCCCTTCCTATCCCGGATGTTGCTCCGGTAATCAATGCAATAGGTTTCATTGTGATAAGACAAATGATTGTTTGTATTATGTTTCTTGCATCTATGCTCTTTTACTGCTGTTCGTCAGTCTCTTCAGTATGCGCTATATGAGCAATCTTTTGCCCATCAGCAAAGTGCAAACAGACCCGCTCTCCTGCTTCCAACGAAGAGGATCTGGTATGAAAAAGGCCATTTCCTCCTGTAACAAAGACAAAACCTCGCTCTAAGATACGCTTTGGTTCCGAAAGACGGATAGCCTGCTCATGCAAACTAAGCTCCCTATCCCGAAGAGCAAGACACTGCCGAGCAGCCGGAGCTATCCGTCGGCAGCACAAAGTCAGTTGTTGTAGAAGACGGTTCGTTTGTTCTCGCCTGAGAAGAGGGAGTTTATCACTTATACCCGAGAGACGCCTCTGTTCGACTTGCAAGAAGCGATGCCCCTCCACAGCCAGACTCTTCTCCAAAGACCCAAGCCGATCGGCATAGCAACGCATCAGACGGTTCAAAGGCTGAGAAAGGCCGATAGCCAACCGCTCTTGTCTATCGGCATAGCCGAGGAGCAATTGCTGTGCCCCCATGCGTAGGTTCATTGCCAAACGCTCTATCATATCGGCTTCCTTACGCATCGAAGAAATGAGATAATCGGCTACGGCTGTGGGTGTCTTGAGCGAGACAGAAGCTACAATATCCAATACAGAGCAATCTCTATCATGACCGATACCACATATCACAGGCAGAGGGAAAAGAGCCACTGCTCTGGCTATGGCATAAGAATCAAAACAACTAAGCTCGGCCACAGCTCCTCCTCCACGTATCACAACAACAGCATCGTATAACCGGCAATCTGCCACAATGCGCTCCAAGGCTACAAGGATAGAACGCTCGGCCTGCTCACCCTGCATAACAGCCGGATAGAGATGTGTGTAGAAAACAAAACCTTCGGTCGTATCGGACAAATGGTGTACGAAATCGCCATACCCGGCAGCGGAAGCAGAAGAAATGATCGCGAGGCTGCGTACGGGACGAGGCAGAGGAAGCTCTCTGTTGCGCTCCAACAAACCCTCATGCTTCAAGCGATCCACAATCTCCCGCCTGCGGCGAGCCAAGTCGCCCAAGGTGTAGGCAGGATCTATATTGTGAATGACAAGAGAGAGGCCGAATTGCTCATGAAAAGAAACAGAGACCAGAAGCATTACCTCCATACCAGAAGCAAAGTCCATTCCTGTCTGCTGCTTGAACCGGCTGCAAACCTCCACAGCTACGTTCCGCCACATGGAAGCACGCATACGGGCTATCAGTCGGTCGTCATCTTCTCCTTTCTGAACCAGTTCTAAATAGCAATGACCGCTACTTTCGTTAGTGCGTACATCCAAGGTCTCGGCGTGTATCCAATATTTACCGTCGAAACCATGAGCAATACATGCTCGCAAAGACCGACAAAGCTCCACAAGGGAGTAAGAGCGAGCAATGGTCATAGGCAGCTACGTTCCCTCCGGGGAACAGTACAAGGGACCTTTGAGAACTGGCTCAAAGCTCCTCCTGCGGGATGGGGATATTGCGTACAAAAGCCAAATCAAGGGAGATAAGAGTCTCGGTAGCGATGATACCGGGAATTTCCTGAATAGTGGCATTAAGGATACGCATCAGATGATTATTGTCTTTGGCGTACAGCTTGATCAAGACAGAATACGGTCCGGTGGTATAATGACATTCGATTACCTCCGGAATACTATACAGCTTGGGCACCACTTCTTTATAAAGCGAGGCTCGCTCCAGCTTCACTCCCACATAGGTACAAGTACTATATCCTAATGTCTTCGGATTGACATGATAACCCGAACCTATAATCACACCCTGTTCTTGCAAACGCAGTACACGCTGATGTATGGCGGCACGAGATACACCGCACTGCTCGGCCACATCCTTGAACGGAGTACGAGCATTCTCACTAATAATGCTGAGAATACGTCTATCCAGACTGTCTAACTTGATCATAATCTATCTCTATCTATGTTACTAAGCTTAATACTTCTGCGAACTGCAAAGTTAATCCAAGGAATTGAATACACACAGAACGGGGAACTTACTCTCTACAATAAACGCCCAACCTTTCCTCCTCCGACAATAAGAAAATCAATCTTATATCGAGACAAAACGAAGGAGGAAACAGACCTCCACAGAAAAACAAACTCGGAGAACACTCTTCTCCAATTCTCCAAAGAGGTCCAAGCAAAGGTAATCAGCAGCAAATAAAAATACAAGCTTCCATCTACCATCAGCAACAAGCTGCAAAAGAGCATCTTCCATTCTATAAAAGTTTACCTTTGCCAGAGAAGGAATCTCTCCTTCAATGGTCCGCCAAGAAAGGCTTCCGTATGTTTCAGCAAAACAGAGAATCATTATAATTGAAAAAGGGAAATACGATGAGAAATACAATCCTTAGCATTCTGCTACTATTATCGGCTACCCATGCAAATGCTCAACGCATCCTATTCGTGAAGGAAGGAGCTACCGGAGACGGTAGTTCTTGGGAAAAAGCATCGGGAGATATACAAGCTATGATAAACAAAGCCTCGGTTGGAGATCAGATCTGGATAGCGGCCGGATCTTACTATCCAACTCAACAACTAAATGAGAAAGATCCTCGCAGCAAAACCTTTGTGATAAAAGAAGGGGTACATCTCTATGGTGGCTTTGCAGGAAATGAAAATGACATTGACAGCAGAACCAAAACAGACAATGATGGTGATGGCAACATCTCCGCATGGGAGTTCCAACATCGGACTATCCTGAGCGGGGATGTAGATGGAGTCAAAGACAACTGGGTTCGGAAACCGGCAAAGAATGAAAATCTGCCAATATGGACTTGGCAAGTAAGTGGGAACGAAGCCAACTGCTATAGGGTGATCACTTCGAATGGCCCTTTTGTACAAGAGACTCAACTCAATGGCCTGACAATCGAAGGAGGGAACAACACCAATGATGGCAAAGGCGGAGGGATCTACATCACAAAGAACCTATCTATAAACAATTGTGTGATAAGAAATAATGCCTGCTTCGAGTCGGCATACAATCCGGCATTCGGAGGAGGAGCATACAATGAGGGTAAAATTAGCAACAGTCTTTTCTGCGATAACCTTTGCCATTCGGAGAGGAGTATTTCCAAAGCAATGGGTGGTAGCATTTATAACCTCGGACTCGTAGAAAATAGCAGTATACAAAACTCTAATGCCAACACCCAAGGCTACCCCAACTCTACATCCTGTGGGGGAGGGATATACAATGATGACAACGGCCATGTATCTGGCTGCTCCATTCGGAACAATATCTCTTCTTCTATGGCTTTCAGCCAAGGTGGAGGCATATTCAATCATGCCAAGGTCAGTAGATGCCAAATAGCGGAGAATTTCTCCTACGCCTCCTCATCGGCTCAAGGTGGAGGAGCCTACTCTTACGGGGAAATGGAAGGCTGCACGATCTCGGATAATTATGCCAAGACACACTCCGGCAGCAACGGAGGTGTCGTCGGAGGCGGAGTATACAACGACGGGAAAATGGAGGATTGCAACATCTACAACAATATGGCAGACGGCAGTTCTTCTGTAATTGGCGGAGGAGTGGCAAACGAGAAAAATGGAGAGGTAAACAAATGTCGCATCGAAGGGAACAAGGTGGACGGGCATCAATATGCCGAAGGAGGAGGGATCTGCAACAAGGGAAAAGTGCATGGCTGCGTTATCAGAAACAATTTGGCAAATGCTTTTGCAAAAGCCTTTGGAGGAGGAATTAAGAACTTGGGCGGAGATGGCAACCCTGGACTTATCTTCGGCTGCTTCGTCAGTGGCAACAAAGCGCAAGCCAATCCCAACTCCCTACCCAAAATGGCTTATGGAGGAGGGATTGAGAACTATTGTGGCACTGTAGTCAATTGCGTTATCTATAACAACGAGATTTCGGCTCCCATAGCAAAAGGAGGAGGTACCTATACTAGCGGAACTTCTACCCAAGGAGCAAATGGATATATGTACTGCTCCACCATAGTAAACAACGCAAATGGCAACAGCATCCAAGAGAATGTATCATCAGTTATCGGCTGCATTACCGAATCTCAAAAGGCAACCCAGAACTTTGTGCGACCAAGTACTTTCGAGGGAAATCCGAGTAATGAAGCACAACAACAAGAATTACAGCAAACCGATTGGCGACTCAAGGCCGGTTCCGAATACATTGACCAGGGCCCGAACATAGGGAGCAGCTCGCTTATCCCCAATTGGGTCCTTGAGGGGAAAGACATCGCAGGAAATGCCAGAGTAAACAACCACTCCGTAGACTGCGGTGCGTATGAGTATTACTCCGACATCTCCACCGAATTGCCAACAAGTAAAGCGAACAACCCGATAGCCATATACTCGAATCCAACAAAGAGCTGCATCAGGATTGTCGGGATGTGGCAAGGGTGCATCATCCGTATCTACCAACTATCATCAGGAGAATTGGTAGATGTGCTGCAAACGACTGACAAAAACGATTGGATAGATGTCAGCAAATTACCAATGGGTTTTTATTTACTCAGGACAGAAAGTGGTGAATGCGCCAAGTGGGAAAAAGAATAAGAGTCCTTTAGATGGGCTCCCGAAAGGCAATTACTTGCCATTTTGTTGACTTTGCAGAATATGGTAATCTAAAATGAGACTGAGGGTGCAGGAGATATACTCATCGTTATGACTAAGCCCGAATGTCGAAAACAACATAGCAAGTACCGTACTGTGCAGCGGTCTCAATGGGAGGAACGGTATACAGTCCCTCATGAGTAGCCCCACAAATCTCCTTGCACGACCTCTCAAGGAGAACTTTTTAGCCCTCTCAAAACACTGATTAGGAAAAGTGTTTTGAGAGGGCTTTTTTGAGGAGGCTTAGCAAGTCATACATCTTAATCCTGCAAAACATACAAAGGAGAGGGGCGAGTCCTTGCCAAGGCAGTGAGACTGACATCCTTCCCCACTCGGATTCCCTCATAGAAAAGTCGGTTCTCTATCGTCTTCCAACACAGTTCCGGATGATTGTTGTCCTTACTCAAATGGCAAAGCCAAATATTCTCCATCTCGGGAGTGAAAACTTCGGACAGAAAATCTGCTGTGGTTTGGTTGCTTAAATGCCCACGTGGCCCGGAAACACGTTGTTTTAGAAAATCAGGATATGGGCCAGCGATCAACATCTCAGAGTCATAATTCGCCTCCACGACCAAATGCTTACTTCGGCCTGCATAGGAGCGAATAGTAGGAGTAATATGCCCGACATCGGTGAGCAGGCAAAAACGGAAATCATCGTCCCCTTCCATGTAGTAGCCGACATTGTCCGAAGCATCGTGTGGCACATCAAAGGGAGTTACCCGCAAGCCTATCAACTCAAAAGGAGTCTCCTTGTCTATAACATGTCTGAGTGAAAGGTGAGGTTTCTCCACCACGTAACGGCTCTTGTCTATCCCAGCGAAAACAGCTTCGGTAGCATAGATAGGAAGCTCGTACTTGAGCGAAGTGCGTCCTATGGAACGAATATGATCGGCATGGTCATGAGTGAGCAGGATGGCGCGAAGCTTCTGCTGCAGATCGACTCCGACAGTCTTCAGATTGGCAGCAATAGTACGTACATTGATCCCGGTATCAATCAGCAGGGCTCCCATAGGAGTCTCCAGATAATAGCAATTGCCACTACTTCCGCTGGCAAGGCTCATAAACCGGATCATGGTACTCCAAACAAACGCTTACACAATCAAATACCGTTTGTTTCGAATGACGGGACAGATTGTTCGCAGTGCCCGAAATGTCGCTGGGCAATGATTGGATCACAGCTCAACTCTCCACGCAGGGGTACCTCCATGAGTCGAGCCACTTCGTCTCGTTCGTAGCCCTGCCCAAAGAGGTACATGAGCTTAACTATTGCACACTCCGAAGTGAGGTCATAGCCGGACACCACGCCCATCTGTTTGAGATAGAGGCCAGTCTTATACTTAACCATATCCACATACCCCATGACGCATTGTGTCACATTTACGATCACAATACCTCTGCTTATGGCCAAACGGATCAAGTCGAGGAACCACGGCTCCATGGGCGCATTGCCACTCCCATAAGTCTCCAAGACAACTCCTTTAAGCCCGGGGATATCAAATGTGGCTCGCACAACATCGGGAGAAATACCAGGGAAAAGCTTGAGGAAAGTAACATGCGTATTCATACCAGTGTGTATCTCGAACTTCTTCCCCGGCTTGGGCAAAGGAGCTATATAGGTTGATTCGTAACGGATATCTATTCCGGCAAAAGCCAGACGAGGGTAATTGAAGGTGTCGAACGCATTAAACTGATCAGCCGATATTTTGGCACAGCGGTTACCCCTCATCAGATAATTCTCAAAGAAGATGCACACCTCAGGTATACGCATGGAACCGCAACTATTGCGAGCCGCTGCTATCTCGATAGCTGTAATGAGATTTTCTTTCCCATCAGTTCGCAATTTGCCGATAGGCAACTGACTTCCTGTCAGAACCACCGGCTTGCACAACCCATCTAACATGAAGCTCAGAGCAGAGGCCGTATAGGCCATCGTATCTGTGCCATGCAGGATAACAAAACCATCATATTCCTCATAACGCTGTGCTATGGTTTCGGCCAAACGAGACCACAGAGAAATATCTATTGTGGCAGAATCTACGGGAGGATCGAACTGTATGGAGTCTATCTTAAATCCAAAACGTTTTAGCTCGGGTAGGTTTTCCGACAAATAGGCAAAGTCGAAGGCTTCCAAAGCTCCCGTATCGGGGTTTTCTATCATTCCTATGGTACCACCTGTGTATATCAACAGGATGGATGCCTCGGGGGCTGTGTTACTGTCTTGCATCTTGTATCACTTTAGAGAGCGCAACGTTGAGACGAATAATTGTCCACAGACTTTTTCGGCGATAAAGAACACGAGGAAAGGCCTGCACACGGCTCCTCTTGTGGAGCGCGCAGCGCAAAGGTAATAGTTCAAGACGATAAATTTGGCATGCAACGGGCTTTGTTGGGTAGCCTTATAGGGAGGATAAGTATACAGAAATATAACAGGCCCTTTGCATCTTAATACATATGTTTTCCCATGCAGGCTCCGAAGTGTTATCCTGCTAAACAAGCATCCACAAAAATGACGTTTAGAAAGACATTGACATCTGTGGAATAATGAGCCAAGAGGCTCCTTTTTCAGACTAAAGAGCGGTATATCCGCATCATGTCTTGCGCAATGCGGTCAGCCCGGAATGCTTTGATATATTCTTGCCCTCGAACTATCATCTCCTCTCGCTTGGCTGTATCCGAGATAGCCGTTTCGAGCATCGAGGCCAACATCTCAGGATCATCGGGATCTGTATAGAGTTGGTCGGGCCCTCCGGCTTCTTCCAAGCAGCTCCCAGTGGCAGCAACAACAGGTATCCGAGACGAGAGAGCTTCGATCACAGGAATACCGAAGCCCTCAAAACGAGAAGGGTAACAAAAAACAGTTGCAGCCTGATAAATAGCAGGAAGATCAAGAAAAGGAATATTGTGGTACAGATGCACACGATCTTGCAAACCCAACTTCACAATCTTTTCTTTCACCAGATCGGTATAGGGCGTGTGACGACCAATAGCTACCAAATGTATATCCGGCAAGGGTAAGAGCGAGAGAGCCTCCACGATGAGGCCAAGGTTTTTCCGCTCCTCTATACTACCCACAAAAAGAATGTAGCTATCGGGCAAAGCATAGCGAGATTTGGCTGCTTCGGCAGCAACTTTATCAGCAATGGCAAAAGCAGGATGGCAGCCTTGGTAGACGACATCGATTTTATCGGGAGAAATATCGAAGTAATCTATCAAATCTGTTTTTGTTGTCTCACTAATGGCAACAATGCGGTCCGCTCTCCGAGCCGAGTCTCCGTATTTCTTTTTGTAGAGCAGTCTGTCGATTGGCTTATAGAAGTCCGGATAACGCATATATATCAAGTCGTGAACAGTGAGCAGCATCGGCAGGTTGGTAGTTTTGCCATGCGGAAGCTCATTGCTCAAACCATGATACAGCTCGGCTCCACTTTTTTGTACCTGACGGAGAATATCACTCGACCTCCATACCGCAGGGAAGATGCACCCCCATCGACTATCGGGTGTATGTAGGTGCAAAGGGTGCCGCTCCAAAAGAGAAGAGTACAACTCCGGTTTACCTTCCGACGGAGAGAAAAGCAGATAGCTATGCTCGGGGAAAGTTTCGGCAAGAGCCTGCAACAAGAAGCGGCTGTAGTTGCCTAAGCCGGTTCTATTATGCGTAAAACGTTTGGCATCAAAAGCAAGTATCATTTTCTACGAATTAGGGTCATCAGATAGGTAAAGTAGAGACGAGGGAGCAAACGAATTTGCTCAAACAAACTATCTGTGCGACGAATTACGGATATATTCTCAGCCAAACCACGAGATCGCTGCCTGTTGCTTGCCCCTTGCGTATCGAATACAGCCACAGCATGTGGGTGATACACAAATCGATAGCCGGCCAGATAAAGCTGCTTATATAGCAAAAAGTCTGCCGAGAGTTTCAGGCTTGTGTCGAACGGATATTTGCTCAACAATCTCCGACGGGTAAAAGCAGCCTGATGGCAGAAAAACATCTTGTGATAATTTCCTGGCTTATGTGCAGCCTTGAGATAGAGGCTCCCATCGGCACGAGGTTTCATGATATCACCATATACAACATCGGCTTCCGCATTGAGCAACGGCATAAAATGACGTAAGACATCTTCTCCGGCAAAAACATCCCCCGCATTCATGTAGATAATCCATGGGGCCGAAGCCAACTGGACAGCCTTATTCATCGCATCGTAGATTCCTCCGTCCGGCTCCGACACATAACGATCGATCACGGGGCTCTGCTCGATAAGCTCAAGACTGCCGTCTGTCGAACCTCCATCCACCACAAGATATTCCACATCGGGTCGCTTGTTGGCCCACACACTTGCTATGGTTTTCGATAGCAAGGGTTTGGCCTGATAGCATACGGTCACTATACTAAGCTGGATATTGGCAGTCATATCGAATTGAGGTGGTGAGTTGGCATTTTGTCTTTCTCGGGGTGCAAATATATCTGTGGAGAATGAGGATAAAAAAGCAGCATGAGAGAAAGAAAGGATATTCCGTACATCGCATTAAGAGGACCATCAATACACATCAGTCCCAAAGTAGTGATCCCCAGAGCCGAAAGCAAAGCATTACGAGTATGAATTGCCTC
Organism: Porphyromonas crevioricanis; assembly: GCF_900167225.1. Lineage (GTDB taxonomy): Bacteria > Bacteroidota > Bacteroidia > Bacteroidales > Porphyromonadaceae > Porphyromonas > Porphyromonas crevioricanis. The sequence goes on along the minus strand of NZ_FUXH01000002.1, from coordinate 25,943 downwards.
ATAGCTCCATATCGCGATCCAAAAAAGCAGTACAGCAAGCCCCGGCAGACCATGGTTGAAAAGAGCTGACAAAAAGTCATTGTGCGTATGGAGAGTGTCGAGTATGGCTTTCTCTCCTCCTGTACCCCAACCGAAAAGCCAACGATCGGGATAATGTGTTACCCATCGGCTGAAAAGCTCCATCCGAACCTCATCCTGAAGGAAGGTTGGACGAAAGTACCACAACACAAACAGCACAGAGACAAACAAACTCATAAGAACAACGGAGAAAATCCTGATTTGCCTTGCGGACGGACGAAATCGAAGCAAACAAAAATGCAACAGCACCAATACTCCCAATATACAGAGAGCCAATAATCCATAGCGAGTCTGTTGGGCAAAAGCATAGGCAAACATCAGCAAGTAGTAGAAGAGTAACTCCATACTCCTCATTCCGGGACCTTTAGTTCGGTACATCCACAGGTTGCAGAGCCAAATTGTAAGCATTAGCCAGATAGAGAATGTAGGCTGTATGGCATGTGCCCACGACAACAGCAAAGCATAAGATACAAAAGGAAAGGGAGCCCCCGAAAGAGAAAAATAATACTTGTCGAAAGTCAGAGCTATCATGGGGTTCATACCCAGAATTGCCGTGTAAAGGAGATAGACAGAAAAGCAAAAAGCCAGATAAAGAAACAGCAGGCGCCCTGCAAGGACAAAGAAGCGCATGACTTCGGCCTTTTTGGGGCGGTAGAGACAAGCAATGAGAGGAAAGACAAAAAGAGAGATCCGCGTTTGACCGGTTTTCCAGGCATATTCAGTCGGCCCCCAAAGCATCCCGATAAGCTGCAGAGCACCGTAAGCAAGCCAAGCCCACTGCAACAAAGTAGGCCTTTCGGGTTTACGCTTCTCTGCAAAAGCATCGAGAGTAGCCAATGCAGCAATGACAATCAGGCCATACAAGCAATACATAGGTGTATAGAACCAATAGTAGGCAGAGAGGGCTGCAACAAAGGGGATCCATCGCCGATACCTTCCGCCGGAATGGGGGAATATCCCCTTCCTCAGCAGAGGCAACAGGAGTAGGGGTAAGCCGAAAAAAACATACCGAAGCAATTTGTTGCCTTGCATCAAGTGACTATCAAGCACCGACTCTGTCTCTGTCAAGGGTAGCAAATCGATATACCGAGCTATGCACAGCAGCAAAAAGAATAGACCAAGACCTCCACCAATCAGCCACAAAAAACGGCGAGAAGCTGTCAGAGAGGGAAGAGGAGAACAAACTTTCATATGATTATATATTCTGTCCTGTTGGGATGGATCTATCCAAGAAAAATCTCATCACTCAACTCCGGGCAAACATCATACCTCGGATACATATCCGTCAAATCCTTATTGCTCAACTATGTAAGACACAGAGATTGCAAAATATCGGAAGCAAAAAAGAGGGAGCATATTTGAGGTATGCAACCACCAAAGCTGAATGCCGATAATAATGCACAGCTACTACTGTATTAAGCGATAGTCTCAAAGATAGCCTTCCGGAGTACATGGGGCAAAGATAAACATGCCTGCCCAATTTCTCCTTTTCTCAAGAGTATTGAAGAAGAGCTGTACCTCTGCAATACAAATATGGGGCTGTGTCAAAACAAACATTTTGGCACAGCCCCTCCTTGTAGGGTGTCTCAAACCACCCTCTTTAGTTCAAATCACTTGGCAAAGAAAATCTTACGGGTCTTACCATTGTTCAGACGAACGATATTCACTCCTGGCTGAAGCTCTGAAAGGCGATGGCCGTCCACACTGTAGATAGCGACAACTGAGGCTTCTCCCTCGGGCAACACTTCCTTGATGGATACGTCGCTCGATCCTTCATAATCGATCCACCCTGCATCTCCTTTCCATTCTTGAGGAATCCATCCTTTACTTTTAGCTGCAGCTACTTGTTTTTTTGTACAGATATTGCCTTCCTTTCCGGTCGTATTGTCAATAACACCCAGGAAACTCTTTTCTCCATCTGTTTCGGTAGAAACAGGTAGAGATGCTATAAGATTATCCATTGACTGTCCTTGGATCTTGTTCAAAGAACAAGCCAGCTCTGTCAGCTGCTTATTCTTTGACAAATCAAGTTGAGAAAGTTGATTGTCAAAGCACCAAAGCTCCTCCAGTTTGGTATTCTTCGTCACATCCAACGAAGTGAGTTTATTACTGGAGCAATGTAGCTCCAACAGCTCCGTGTTATTCACCACATTCAGCAACGTTATTTGGTTGGCAGAACAATTGAGGTCTGTCAAATTCACGTTCTTCGTCACATCTAAGGAAGAAATTCGGTTTTCCTCACAGTGAAGCTCTGAGAGAAGGAGGTTCTTCGTCACATCCAATGAAGTGAGTTGGTTTTCCTCGCAATCAAGCTCTGAGAGCGAAGGGGCCTTCGTCACATCCAACGAAGTAAGCATGCTCGAACCGCAGTCCAAGAAGGTAATATCACCTTTGAGAATTATTTTCCCATTAGCATCGGCAATCGTGTACTCTTTGCCTTCTACAAGAGTGGCTCCCTCTACGGAGAAGGCCCCATTGGCCTTGATTTCCAATTCGATTGTTTCTCCCACAGCTTTGGAAGTTGTGAGAGTAATTTGATTTTGAGCCACAGCCGAGGTGGCAGTGAGCATCGCTGCAAAAGCGATAAGCATGCTAAATAAATACGTTCTCTTCATAATCACATTCTTAAATTTTCTACTGCGCCCAATTTGCACAAACACAAACATAAATAGAGAATGGGCAGCTCTCTCTTCTGTTTCTACAGGGACTTACATATCCGTCTGTTACTCCATATTCGGTGATCCTGTTATCCAAGAAATAATTTTATCGGAAAAAGGATCTTCCTTCGGAGAAAGAACCCCTATCCAGCAGCCATGCTCATCGATCATAAACTTCTGAAAATTCCATTTCACCGGGGCATCTTCCACCCCATTCTCTTCTTTCTCAGTAAGCCAATGATAGAGAGGGGCCATATCCTCTCCCTTCACGGAGATTTTTGACATTATCGGGAAACTGACATTATATTCCGTGGAACAAAAAGCTGCGATTTCTTCGTTAGAGCCAGGCTCTTGTCCCATGAAATTATTGGCAGGAAATCCCACAACCACAAAGTTTTGATCCTTGTATGTACGATACAGCTCCTCCAGCTTGGAGTATTGAGGGGTAAGTCCGCATTTAGAGGCTACATTTACAACCAATACTTTCTTTCCCTTGAAGGAGGCTAACGACAGCTCTTTTCCATCGATAGTCTTTACGGAAAAATCATGAAACGTTTTCTTTTGCGCATTCAGGGTCAGGGCAAAGAGGGAAAACAGGATTGTCAAAGAAATAGATTTCATAATGCACCACAACTTTTATGAGACCATGCTATTGCATGATCTTCGGTTATACGAGCGAAGAAACGATTTTTTTGCAGTAACACATCATCCCTCTTCTCAATAAAAACACAGGGCGCAACTTAAAGTATTATCATCTTTTATCGGCGGATTGCTTTGTTTACAAAAAGGTAGCAATGAGCAAGTTTGGTTGGAGCCCTCAAAAGTGTAATTATTCATCTATTTCTACATCTTTATATTTCTTTTTCTCTCGACTTTCCACCCAAATTGAGAGGTTTTAGGCTTCTTTTTCTCTCCTTCTTCTGATGCTCATGGGAGGCTCTTTGATTAACACAGGAGAGAGCAAAAATTCTCTCCTGAGGAAAATATTATTCTCTCCTGTGTTAGCAAAATTTCTCACAGGAGAGAATTTGCCCCCTTTCAGAATGCCCTATTCATCGACATTTTGAGGTGTCAGAAAAATGCAAAAAAGAGGTGAGGTTCCTCTTGTCTGTACAGTCCCTTTTATCCTATTTTCTCTGGTTTTCGCCATGGCCAAAAATTTACAAAACACACCAACTTCAACAGAAGAAAAACAAGCTCTCTCTTATCTGCTTTTTTTGAGATCACTACTCAATACGACAAAGCTCCAATATGTGCTTATATGATCTCCTCAAAGTAGTAGTTCCCAGGATTTCTCTCCCAAAAACAAAGCAGGCCACAGCAATACAGCTGCAGCCTGCTCGTATTTATAATACCTTATTGTAGGGATCAGTTAGCCGGTCCGATAAGCAAATGATCTCCGGTATCTTCCACGATGTTGCGATAATACTTTTCATCGTAGCCCGGTTGATTAGGCATAGGGGTATTACCATTTTCATCACGCAAGAACTTGCCATCCTTCTCCTTTTTGACATTCCCGTCTATATACTTCACCAACAGATACTCGCCCAACTGTTTCCATCGTGCTGTAGCAGCATTGGAGTTGAGCGCACAGAACTGATTGAGGAATGTCGTTGCCTGAGCTGGGTCTTGTCCGAAAAGCTCCAATGCTTTTTTGTCTGCCATGGGCACCAATTGCGCATCGTAGCTTCCTTCCAACTCACGTTGTACCTTGCGAATATCTTCTATCATGAAGCTGTATTTGTGATAAGCCATATTGGCCACCCAGTTGTGAATCCAGAAAGAGCTAGTCCAAGAGAAAGTAAGCATATCTCCATTGCCCTGTCGATAGCATTCGGGCACCTCGGTCACGCTACAGTAAATCGGAGTAAAGACAGCCATATCGGCATCATCCGTACCAAACCACAAAACCCCTCCTATGGGGTCGGGCAGCTCCGAACGCAGCTGACCAACAAAGACCCAACCGGTTTGCTGTGTAGCAATAGCACGTTCATTGACATACTCTTTGCCATCAACAACAAAAGTCATCGGTCTCCAGCGGTAGGGCACATGGTAGGGGCCTGCTCCAACATCTTTGGTCATATCCAGACATGTCCCTTCGTAATGATCACGCATCATATCACGGACATCGCCTACAGAGAGTTTGCGGTCGGGTTTGATGTAGAGAGGCATAGGCGTATCGCTCTTGCCCAAGATGAAATTTTCATATTGCTTGGCATCTTTGCTAAACTTATTGAAGAAGGCAAACACACGGCCTTCGCAGCCCCTCAAGCCGGTTGCATCATAAGGATTATAAGCTGCCTGGAAGCTAAAATCTTTGTCCTTACCACTGAAGTAGCCCATCTTGCGAGCAAAAGAAACCACATCTTTGGAGTACATGCAGTTCGCTTTGTCCTTGAATGGGATCTGCTGTATACGAGCTTGGTTGGCATGCCCACTGATAGCATCGTCGGGGATACGAATAGCTACCCATACAGCTCCTTTCTCATGCTTGCCCTTACCAATGAGTTCCAAAACCCAAACCTCATTCTTATCGGCAATGCTAAAGCTCTCCCCACTACTGTGGTATCCATACTTCTCTACCAAGTCGGTCATTACCTTAATTGCTTCACGGGCTGTCTTCGAGCGTTGCAGAGCAACATAAATCAGACTTCCATAGTCCATAATGCCATTCGGCTCATGCAACTCCTTGCGTCCTCCCCAAGTACTCTCACCAATGAGGACTTGATGTTCGTTCATGTTGCCGATCACATTGTATGTCTCGGGGGCCTCGGGTATTTCGCCCAGATACTTGTAGGTATCCCATTCCACGATCTTACGCATCGTTCCTTTGGCATGTTTGCCAGCCGGATAATGGTAAAGCTCTCCATAGAGTACATGAGAGTCTGCCGAATAGGAGACCATTACAGAGCCGTCTTTCGAGGCTTTCTTACCCACGATCAGATTAGTGCAAGCCGATGCCTCGGGCATACGCAAACCCGCAGTCAAAGCAACAGCCAAAGCTGCGAATAGAAGTTTTACTTTCATCTTGTATTGTGTTGTTTTAGGTGTTGTCAGTTGGATTATACAGTGAGCAGAGAGCTAAACAAAAACACGCACAGCTGCCGGTTGTACGACAATCTTAATTTCCTTGCCCATCTCAATCGGTTCCCCATCCAGATGTACCATGCCCGAAGAAGAACGCTCCACCACCAACTCTTTGGCGGAATAGCGATCCAGGTGTTTATTACTACCTATTTTCCCAGTGAATAGCTGCAAGGCCAAGACTGGCCCCTGTACTTGCTTCACAGGACTAATCACGACCACATCCATGATCCCGTCTTCAAGACTTGCACCGGGGGCGATATAGGCATTATTGCCATACTGTGGGGCATTGGCTACCGTGAGGACGAAGGCCTCTTGCGAAAAACATTGCCCGTCTATACACAGATGATAAAATTCCGGCTTATAAGTGAGAAACTCCGATACTGTAGTGAAAACATATTGCAGAGGGCCTCGCCGAGAGGCTTTGGAGAACTCTTCGCTCACCTTAGCATCAAACCCCAAACCACAGGTACAGAAAAAGGCGTGATCATTAGCCATACAGCAATCGATAGTGCGGACATTGCCTTTGACAATGCGATCTATAGCTCCTGTGATGGTCATGGGGATATGCAAAGCTCTGGCCAAACCATTGCCGGAACCTTTGGGGATAATGCCCAATGTAACATCAGTATGCCTCAGGACAGAGGCGATCTCATTGACAGTGCCATCTCCTCCTACCGCTATCACTGCCTCAAAACCCATCTCTATCGCCTGATGTGCGATCTGAGCGGCGTGACCTGCACTCTTGGTGTAGGTAACAGCCAACTGATGGTCCGTGTCTTGAATAGCCTTGGCCAATCGAGAAGGGACTTGGCTCTTCTCCCCAACTCCAGCTATGGGGTTGATGATAGCAAGAATTTTCATCTCGGTGACTGATGGAGGAACAATCTCTGCTCGGCCAATTCGGCATACTTGGTACCCGGCCGACCATAGTTGCAGTAGGGCAATATGCTGATACCACCACGAGGGGTAAAGTCTCCCAGTACTTCTATATACTTGGGATCCATAAGTGCGATAAGATCTTTCATGATGATGTTGACACAATCTTCATGGAAAGCTCCATGCTGACGAAAACTAAACAGGTAGAGCTTCAAGCTCTTACTCTCCACCATTCGTTCACCCGGGATATAGTCAATATAAATTGTGGCAAAATCGGGTTGAGACGTGATGGGACAAAGACTGGTAAACTCGGGGCAGTGGAAGCGCACCCAATAGTCATTATCAGGATGTCTGTTGGTAAAAGCCTCTAACACTTCGGGTGCATAATCCTGCTTATAATCAACTTTGCTACCAAGGGCACTCAACTCTTGATCTCTATCTTTCGTACTATACATCGAAATAGCTTAATAATAAAACATCTGTGTCGCAGCCTACAAATTCGACTACAAAGCCCCGGCTACGACAGCTTGGCTACAAAGAAAGGCTTTTTTCTACAAACCTCTGTGCCGCAGCAGCCTCCTATCAAGGCAACTGCATCAGAATATGTTTTCCTTGGATTGCGAATCTATCGAATTATCTGCTGAAGATAGCAGCACTCCTTTGGTGGAGGTGCAACATAGGCAGCCAATTGGCGTGTCAAGGCTGAACTCCCGGTAGAAGTATGTTGCAACATGAGCTAAGCAACATGTTTATCATAGCCCTACCCTCTTATTGTGTAATGATCAAATGCATCCGATAATCCAAGAGGCGAGAAAATCCTTCGTTCCTTGACCGAATTAGCTTTTGTACAAAAACAAACGGCTGCCACTCTTCCTCACAGAGTGACAGCCGTTTGTAATCTTCGAGAGCTATAGGGCAACTCGAATTTCTGATAAACAAGAGATTAAATAGCTCGCAAAGTCGGAGCTACCCAACAGTGCATCAACCGAAGTCGTCGAAGAATAACTGCTCTCGTGCAACGCCCAGATTGTCGAGCATCACCTTCACGGCATTGGCCATTGGGCCAGGACCACACATATAGTATTCGATATCCTCCGGTGCCTCGTGGTCCTTGAGATAATTGTCAAGAATCACCTGATGGATGAAACCTGTGTATCCGGTCCAGTTATCTTCCGGCTGCGGATCAGAAAGAGCTATGTGGAAAGAGAAATTGGGGAACTCTCTCTCTATCTCTCGGAAGTCTTCTTCATAGAAGATCTCTTTCTTCGAGCGAGCTCCATACCAGTAAGATACCTTACGACCAGTCTTGAGAGTCTTGAAGAGGTGCAGTATATGAGCACGCAATGGTGCCATACCAGCTCCTCCTCCGATATAGAGCATCTCGGCATTGGTATCTTGAATATGGAAGTCTCCGTAGGGCCCACTCATACGTACCTTGTCTCCCGCTTTGAGAGAGAAGATGTAGGAGGAAGAAATACCGGCCGGTATGCCCGCTGCCCAAGTATGGGTGTTGCGGTCAATAGGAGGAGTAGCAATACGGACATTGAGTGTGATGATATTGCCCTCTGCCGGATAATTGGCCATCGAATAGGCTCTCACGGTCTCCTCATCATTGCGAGCAGAGAGATCCCACATTTTGAACTTATCCCAATCCGATCGGAACTTCTCTTCGACTTCCATATCGGAGTACTTGATGTCATACTTGGGGATAGAGATCTGTGCATAGCTACCACTCTGGAAATTCAGCACCTCACCCTTGGGCAGACGTACTACAAATTCCTTGATAAAGGTGGATACGTTGCGATTCGATACGACTTCGCACTCCCATTCTTTCACCCCAAAAACACTCTCCGGTATCTGGATAGACATATCTTCCTTCACTTTCGTTTGGCAAGCCAATCGCCAGTGGTTGTTCTGCTCCTTATAGGTAAAGTGGGGAATCTCGGTAGGCAGGATCTGTCCTCCACCCTCTTCCACACGACAGCGACACTGTCCGCAGCTACCACCTCCACCACAAGCCGAAGAGAGAAAGATATTGTTGGACTGCAGTGTATTTAGCAAAGTTCCTCCAATAGGCACATCCAAATTGCTGTCGTTGTTAATAGAGAGCTTTACTGTTCCTGAAGGAACCAGCTTGCTCTTGGCAAATAGCAAAGCTATCACCAAGATGAGTGTGATGACCACAAAGACAACCACACTCGTAAGTATTATCTGCATCATTTCGATTCGACTGATCTATGAGTTGGACTTATATACTTGTCAGCTTCAAAACTTGACCCCAGAGAAGCTCAGGAAAGCAATTCCCATCAATCCGGTGATGATAAAGGCAATTCCCAATCCACGCAAGGGCTTGGGGATATCGGAGTACTGCAACTTCTCACGTATGGCTGCCATACCAACGATGGCAAGCATCCAACCAATCCCCGAACCAAAGCCATAGACCGTAGCCATACCGACATTGGCAAATTCTCGCTGTTGCATAAAGAGCGATCCCCCGAGAATAGCACAATTGACAGCTATCAACGGCAGGAAAATCCCAAGAGAGTTATACAGCGCAGGACTAAAACGCTCAATCACCATCTCCACAAGCTGCACAAATGAGGCAATTACCGCAATAAAGATGATCAACGAAAGAAAGCTCAAATCTACGCCACGGAAAGTCTCGCCAAGCCAGCTCGCCAGGGCCCCGTCTTTCAGGACGTAATTCTCAAGCATATAGTTGATAGGCAACGTACATACTAAGACGAAAGTCACAGCTGCACCCAGACCTATGGAGGTTTTCACATTTTTGGAAACGGCCAGATAGGAACACATCCCCAGGTAGAAAGCGAAAACCATGTTGTCCACAAAGATCGAGCGGACAAATAAGCTTATATAATCCATTGTTTGTTTTGGCTTTTATTACTGTGTGACACTGCTGTTGCTTAGTTCTCCTCCTGCAAGTCTTTGTTTCGAGCACGGTGTACCCAAACGATACAAGCTGCCAGAAGCAGTGCCATCGGAGGCATAACCATTAGGCCATTATTGGCATAACCCATTTCATAGAAAGATTCGGGGATTATTCTCATGCCCAACAGAGAACCCGAGCCAAATAGCTCACGGAAAAATCCGATCACTATCAATACCAGTCCATAGCCAGCTCCATTACCAATTCCATCGAGAAAACTCTCCCATGGCCCATTGCCAAGAGCAAAAGCTTCAAGACGCCCCATAAGGATACAGTTGGTGATGATCAGGCCAACGAATACCGAGAGCTGTTTATTCACATCATATGCATAGGCCTGCAAGAGCTCGCTCACAACCGTTACCAAAGCTGCCACCACAACAAGCTGCACAATAATACGTATCCGAGACGGGATCGTCTTGCGCAACAGTGAGATAATCACATTAGCAAAAGCCACCACAATAGTCACCGATATAGCCATCACGATCGAAGGCTCCAACTTAGCTGTAACAGCAAGAGCAGAGCAAATACCGAGCATCTGCACAATCACAGGGTTGTTTTTGCTCAATGGAGACAGTAAGATTTCTTTATTTTTCTTATTCCAGAGTGCCATATGCTTAGTTGTTTTCGATTACGGTTGTCATTGAAACATCTTGCACTGCTTCCTCGCCATCAGCAGAAGAAAGAGCAGGCGTATCTGCTGTAGCACGGTGCTGCATAAGAAATGCAGTGTAATGCCGGAGGGAAGAAAAAAGCATTTCATTTACTCCATTGCTGGTGAGCGTTCCTCCGGATATTCCATCTACATAGTCCTGCCCTTCACGATGAGGTTTCTGACCAGGTTTCACGACAGCTATACTAACAAACTCATCCTTATCAAAAAGCGTTTTGCCAGAGAATTGATCAATAAATTTGGGAGTAGCGATTTCAGCTCCGAGTCCCGGAGTTTCCCCCTGATGTCCGAAATCCGAACCAAATACCGTATTGCAATCCTCATCTACCGAAATATATCCCCAAATCGGCCCCCACAAACCGGCTCCGTTGAGAGGGAAAATATATTTGGTAGTACCGGCTACTTCGGCCACATAGACCGGCATAGTCAGATCTTTTTTGCCCTTGCTCAATTCCTTGAAAGCATTTGCCGTGTTAAGGGAAAATGCCTCATTGTCGGCAATTTTGTTTCCTTCATAAGTTTGGGCAATAGAGCCATCGGCACGGACCAGAAGTTCTTGTTTGATCGTTGATCTGTACTTATCAATAACAGCAGACTTGGCGTTCTCTACAATACCTACCGAACGGAGGATCTGCTGCATCTTGTCTATTTTCACGTTGTTGTCCTGTGTCTCCTTCAGGGCCTGAGCTGTAAATGCCAGAGCCACTGCCACAAGTACCACCATGATGGTGGCATAGACTACTGTATATGAATTACTTTCTCTATTCATAACCGTCTGTTGATTATTGGGCGTTTACTCCCTGTTTGCATTTGCTTAGCCTGCGTTTGCGCATCTTGATGTTAGCATCCACCACAAAGTAGTCGATCAGTGGAGCAAAAACATTCATCAGAAGAATAGCAAGCATCATACCCTCCGGATAGCCGGGGTTGAGCACACGAATGAAGACAGCCATAAGACCGACCAAAAAACCATAGACCCACTTACCAGTCTCGGTGCGAGCCGATGTAACAGGGTCTGTTGCCATAAATACCAAGCCGAAGAGAAAACCACCAAGCAACATGTGCTGCAAAGGGCTAACCTGCATAGCTGGTGTGCTGCCAAAAAGATTGAAAATGAATGCCATGAATGAGGCTCCAGCCAGACCGGAAAGCATAATCTTCCAACTAGCGATACCCGTCCAGATGAGAAGAATAGCTCCCAATAGAATTGCCAACTTGGAGGTTTCCCCTATAGATCCCGGGATCAGCCCCAAGAATTGGTGCCAGAGATCCAACGGGTTATTCATAATATTGTGCAGTTGCTCAGCTATAGGAGTCGCAGTGTCAGAGGATACTGCTATCTGCCCCAAAGGAGTTGCTCCGGAAAAGCCATCGACCACAGTGCCACTACCCATACCAAAGCTGGTGCCGGTACGCACAAAGACCTCATCTCCACTCATCTTGCTCGGGTAAGAAAAGAACAAGATTGCGCGTGTCACAAGGGCCACATTGAACACATTATAACCGGTGCCGCCAAAAACTTCTTTAGCAAAAACAACAGCAATAGCGGTTGCTACTGCTATCATCCAGAGAGGAGTGTCCACGGGTACAATCATAGGGATAAGCATACCGGAAACAAGGAATCCCTCCTGTATCTCTTCGTGTTTCTTCTGAGCTATGGTAAATTCGATACCCAAACCGACAACATAAGACACTACAATCTTGGGCAAAACAGCCAAGAGACCAAAGGCAAAGAGTGTCCAAAATCCAGCCTGAGACAGCTGACCGACAGCCAGATAGTGTTGGTAACCAATATTGTACATACCAAAGAGTAGAGCCGGCATAAGGGCCATGATCACAACTGTCATGGTACGCTTGGAGTCTACAGCATCATGGATATGCACACCCGTACGGGCAGTCTTGTTCGGTACAAAGAGGAAGGTCTCAAACCCTTCGAATACCGAATGAAAAGCAGAGAGCTTACCTCCGGGTTGGAAGGTAGGCTTCATCTTGTCTAATGTTCTTCTTAGCGCTTTCACTGTATTGATAAATTAGTGGGTTTGTGATCAGTTAATTTCTTTGTAGAGCAGGTCTAAGCCCTGACGTACAATGTGCTGTATCTCTATCTTGGAAGTATCGACAAATTCACAGAGGGCAAAGTCTTCCGGGGCTACCTCATAAATCCCCAAATCTTCCATCTTGGGGATATCGAAGGCAATGATTGCCTTGAGCAAATACTCGGGCAAAATATTGAGAGCAAATACTTTGTCATATTCGTTGCTCATAATCATCGCCCTCTCGCCTCCCTTCACACGGGCATCAACCACATATTCTCGGCTCTTCGGACTCATCCAAGAGAAGAAACTACGACTGTGACTAAGCTTGCCGAAGCCAGGTGTAGCCCAACCAAAAAACTCGTTTACATCGTCTCCCTCCGGAATCACAGTGATTTGATCACAACCTTGTGGGAAGAAAGGATTGCTGTCGTCAAGTTTGCGCCCAGTGAGCACATCTCCACAAATCACACGCTCATGCTCTTTTCTGACACAGAGCGCATCTGCAAACACCTCACGTACTCGACAACCCGGCAACAACTCGGTATAGCCATGCTGAGCTGCATCGCTTCCGGTGAGAGCTACAGGACGACTGAAATCTGTCTTACCTGTCAGCAAGAAACGGCCTATCACAGCTGCATCAGTGGCTTTGAGCGTCCATACCATCTCGCCTTTGTTTACAGGGGCAATTTTATTGATAAGCGTTCCACAAAGACCAGCCGGATGAGGTCCGGAGACCTCCACACGCTCTACCTCTTTCAAATTCGGGAAAGCACCCGGCTCTACTGCCACATACACCTTGCCCTGAGTGAGCTTTGCCAGGGCTGACAGACCAGCTTGCAACTCGGCCTCACGCCCAGCCAACATATAAGCACAACGAGGGGCCAGAGGGGCGGTAAAATGAGCTGTCACAAAAATATCCCGGGGAGTCTGCCTCAAATCTGCTATCCGATCAAACGGACGCTGACGAAGCAAGCTCCACATACCGGAAGAAAGGAGCAAATTACGCAACTGATCTGCCGGGAGGTTCGCAGCCCGACTTATATCAAAAGGAGCATACTCGATTGTTGCATCCGGTTTGATCTCTATGCTGAGTATCTTGCGCTTAGCCCCCCGATTGATAGACAGCACTTCTCCGGAAACAGGAGAGGTAAATACCAATTCCTCCGCTCCTTTGTGGTACATCAAAGGGCTTCCGGCTAATACCCGGTCACCTTCTCGCACCATCAACTTAGGCAACAGACCGGGATAATCATCCGGAACCACTGCATAAGTGGAGCTTGGAGAGAGTGGGCGCAAACGCTCTTCTGGGGCTTTCCCTTTCAGGTTGAGCGAGAGACCCTTCTTAATTCTCATAACCTTTGCCATATATCTGTAGTTAGTAAATCGCAATTTGGAGAGTGCAAAGGTACTCAATAAGTTTCGGGTTTTGTTTATGTCATAATCACATAAAATGAGACTATTGCTTGAGTTCTTTGTAAAGAGAGCTAAACGGCAACAGCCGTATGAGAAACCCTTCTCAAAAGAGCTCCTCATACGGCTGTCGATATAGTGACAGGCTTTATTAAGTAAAGAGAATATCCAACACCTCCCGCATTGCTTTGGATGTCCGCTGCAAATCTTCGGTGTTGTGTGCTGCACCGAGGAACATGCACTCAAACTGGCTTGGAGGCAAATAAATGCCACGCTCGATCATCATGCGGAAGTAGCGTGCATACAGTCCCGTATCGGAGAGCTTGGCATCTTCGTTCATTTTCACCCCACCGGACTTGAAAAAGAGGGTACAAAGCGAACCACACCGATTGAACGAGAGGAGATTCTTGTAGGGGGCAATCGCCTCTCTTACAAGACGCTCAAATTCAGCTCCTATTTCTTCCAGTTTATCATAGAAACCTTCTTCTGCCAATTGTTTCAACATCGCCAAACCGGCTGCCATCGCCAAAGGATTACCCGAGAGAGTCCCGGCTTGGTAGACCGGGCCAAGAGGCGAGAGCAAATCCATTATTTCAGCACGCCCTCCAAAGGCTCCTACCGGCAAACCTCCTCCGATGATTTTGCCAAGGCATGTCAAATCCGGACAAACTCCATACAACTCCTGTGCCCCACCCTTAGCAGCACGAAAACCACTAATGACTTCATCGAAAATGAGCAGTACACCACGCTCTCTTGTCAGCTCACGCAGCTCCTGCAAGAAACCATTCTTGGGCAGGATCAGCCCCATATTACCCATAATGGGCTCAATGATCACAGCCGCAATTTCCTGCGGATAGAGATCAAGCAGATTACGCACAGAATTAATGTCATTGTACACTGCCACTAACGTGTCGTGTGCAGTATGCTCTGTGACTCCGGCACTACCACTTGCACCATAGGTCGCCAAACCCGAACCGGCATTGATCAAGAAGCTATCTGCATGTCCATGATAGCAGCCATCGAACTTGATGATACGCGAACGCCCCGTATAACCACGAGCCAACCGTATGGCACTCATTGTGGCTTCGGTACCGGAATTGACCATCCTTACCTTCTCGGTAGAAGGAAAGAAAGAGCATATGGCTTTGGCCATCTCCACTTCCAATGCATTGCAGGCTCCATAGCTGGTTCCCTTCTCAACCTCTGCCTGGATGGCCGTCTGGATGGTGGGGTTGGCATGCCCTAAAATAAGGGGGCCCCAAGATGATATAAAGTCTATGTATTCATTGCCATCCACATCGAAGATATGACTACCCTTGCCATGATCGATAAAAAGAGGATTCATCCCTACACTGCGGAAAGCGCGTACAGGACTGTTTACTCCTCCTGGGATATAACGATTGGCTTGCTCGAAAAGGGCTTCGGAGAGCTTTGTATTCATAGCGATTTATCGTTTGTTAAGCAGGCGAGAGGCATCCTTGGCGAAATAGGTAATGATGATCTTGGCTCCGGCACGCTTGATACTTATCAAAGATTCCAATATGATACGATCCTCATCTATCCAACCATTAGCCGCAGCAGCCTTAACCATGGCATATTCTCCACTCACGTGATAGGCTGCCATAGGCAGGTCGAATAATTCGGTACCACGTCGGATAATATCCAGATAAGGCAAAGCCGGCTTGACCATCACGATGTCCGCTCCTTCCTCTATATCGGCTCGGATCTCACGGATGGCTTCATTAGCATTGGCCGGATCCATTTGATAAGAGCGTCTGTCTCCAAAGGAAGGAGCCGAGTCTGCAGCTTCACGGAAAGGGCCATAAAAAGCACTGCTAAACTTGGCCGAATATGCCATGATAGGCAAATTGGTGTAGCCATTTTCGTCCAAAGCCTTGCGCATAGCTTTGATGCGGCCATCCATCATGTCGGAGGGAGCTACCATATCCACTCCAGCTTGGGCCAAGGACACAGCTTGCTTGCACAGATACTCCAGTGTTGCATCATTATCTACATCATGATCATGTATAATACCGCAATGCCCATGATCGGTATATTCACACATACAAATGTCAGCTATCACGATAAAGTGAGGCAGAGCTTTCTTTATCGCCCGAATCCCCTGCTGTACTATCCCATCCGGGCTATATGCCTCAGATCCCGTGGCATCCTTGTGCTCTGGAATACCGAAGAGCATCACACCAGAAACACCTTCGGCATCTAATTCACGACATTCGTCTACCACTCGATCTATAGAGAAACGATACTGCCCCGGCATGGCAGAGATCTCTTCCTTTATATTCTGTCCGTGTACAACAAAAAGAGGAGCGATAAAATCGCTCGGAGCGAGGGCAGTCTCACGTACCATAGCTCGCATTTGTGCCGTGCTTCTGAGACGGCGAAGTCTGGTTTCAGGGAACATATTAATTATGTCTGTTTGAATTAGTTGTCATTACCTATAATAGCTTGCACCAATGCATCCATATGTGCCTCTGGGGCTTCTATATCAATTTGCCGGTCATACTTGGCGAGGGTCTTTGCCGTGACCGGACCGATGACAGCAGTGCGGGCAGATGAGATCCATTCTTGCAAGCCGTATCGCTCTATCAGGCGGTAGAAATTATCCACTGCCGAAGAGCTGCAGAATGTGATATAGTCTAAGGGATGAGCTGTGAGGAGTCTCAATTGTTGCTCTGGGTAGTCCATAGGCAAATTGTCATAAATAGCAATCGGCTCACAGACTGCACCACTTTCTTCCAACAAAGAAGGGAGAATCTCTCCAGAAAGAGCCGAACCGGGAATCAGCACACGCAGACCGGACAAGCTCTCCCGAGCAGAAAGTTCACGAGCAAAAGCCTCTCCGGTATGAGTTTGTGGGATAAAGTCTGCCCGTATCCCAAAAGAACGGAGAGCCTCTGCTGTCACCTTGCCGACAGCTCCGAATCGCAAATGATGCAAGATGCGAGAGTCATACCCCGAAGTATGGAGTCTATCGAAAAAGATTTCTACACCATTGGCCGAAGTGAATACCAACCAGTGATAAGTCTCAATATGCTCAATGGCTCTTTGCAGCTCCGTCAAATCATCTTTGGGACGAATGCAAATTGTCGGGAACAGCAACACCTCGGCTCCGGCTTCTCTGAGTTTATCGGCCAGTACGGAGCTTTGAGCCAAAGAACGAGTCACAAGGACAGTCTTCCCGGCCAATGGCAGAGATGAATGCCAAGCATAATCCTCAGCAAATCGGGTTACCTCTCCAATAACGATCAAACCGGGAGACAACTGCTCATAATCGGTGTATTCGGCTGTAAAGTCTGCTATCATTCCTTTGAGAATATGCTGCTGAGGCAAAGTTCCTCGACTGATGATACACATGGGTGTCACAGCAGGCATTCCAGCCTCTATCAGTTTGCTACTGATCACAGGAGCCATTCGAGTAGCCATATAAAAAACAATCGTACCTCTCAAACTAGCCAATGCCTGCCAATCCAAGTCCGGCTCTCTGTTTTCCTTGGTCGTGCCAGTAACAAAAGTGACGGTCGTAGACAAACCTCTGTGAGAAACAGGGATGCCGAAGTAAGCCGGCACAGCCACTCCGGCAGTTACCCCGGGGATAACCTCATAAGGGATGGCAGCCGCTTTGAGGGCTTGCATCTCCTCTCCACCCCGACCGAAAACAAAAGGGTCACCCCCCTTGAGCCGGACAACCGCCAGTCCTTTTTTTGCTTGCTGAACAAGGATCTCATTGATTTCTCCTTGACTGTGAGAGTGCCTGCCGACACGTTTTCCAACGGATATCAATTCTGCATCCGGCCTGCAATTCTCCAGCAAAGAGAGATTGGAGAGAGCATCGTAGACGACAACATCCGCCTCTGCCAACAGCCGGGCTGTACGCTGAGTAAGCAAACCCGGATCTCCTGGGCCGGCTCCTGCCAGATAGACTTTCCCTTTTTGTATCATAAGGTAGCTTCTCTTTTGAGTTTACGTACGATCTGTCGTATACTTTGTTCATAGTCATCCTCAGAAAAACACTCCTCCAGATAGACAGCTTCGGCTCCATTACTACCGGCATGGAAAGCCTGCACAGTATACCGTTTGTCCTGACCTGAATAATGACAATAACAGCCGAGAGGGATTGCACACCCCCCTCCCAGAGCCGAAAGAATAGTCCGCTCGGTGACAACTTCTCGCTCTGTATCTTGATGATTGATTGCGCTCAACAACAGATCTGTCTCCAGGTCATTCTCTCTCCGATGCACTGCTATTGCAGCCTGTCCCGGAGCCGGGACAATCGTAGAGGTCGGTATCCGCTCGGTGATCTGATCCTCCAATCCAAGCCGAAGCATACCTGCGCAAGCCATCAATATTCCATCAAACTCACCGGCACGCAGCTTGGCAATACGTGTTTCCACATTCCCTCGGATAGGCTTGGTGTGCAAAGACGGACATGCGCGTTGCAACTGGGCAATCCGCCTGGGGCTGGAAGTACCGATAATACTCCCTGCCGGCATTCGCTCAAGAGGAGCAGGGCCGATCCAAGCCTCCTGCACTGGAGCGCGTTTCAGGTAAGCCCCGATACAAATCCCTTGGGAACATTCTACTGGCAAATCTTTGAGACTGTGTACAGCCATGTCGATACGCCCATCCAGAAGTTCAGCTTCTATCTCCTGCGTAAAAAGACCTTTGGTGAGCTGACCACTGAGAGACATCTCCAGATCTCTGTCGCCACGGGTAGAAATAACCCGCACCGAACAATTCAGCCCGGGGAAGGCAAGAGAGAGAGCCTTGACTACCATCTCCGTTTGTTTGAGAGCCAAGCGACTCCCCCTTGTACCTATCACAAGATGTTCTTTCATGCCTCTCTTTTTTCTATTGCCCGACAGAGGGCATTGATCGCATCGGCATGTTTCATATTTCGCCCATCGGAAGTAATTTCTTTCAATGCGGCGATGACAGCAGTAGAGAGTGTGATGCGGAAATGTTCGTCATGCTCCTCGATCAGCGACTTTTGTTCTGCCGGTATAGCCGATGGGAGGTTGTTCAATTCTTTCTCAAGTAACATCTTGCTCACGCTCTGGATCCGGCCTATAATCCCTCGCAACTGCGAAGCCTCTACCCAGGAAGAAAACTCTTTGGCTTTCTCAGAGATACATCGCTCTATAGCGATATGATCGAGAGCTTGCACATCTTGTCCTAAATTCTCTCTCTTGAGGTCATCTATGGTGTAGACATGGGTGAATGGCAGATCGGACACCTCTGGCTCGATGTTGCGTGGCACACTCATATCGAAAAGAAAGACATCCCGGTCTCTTGCCGACATCTCGTTTCGGGTCACAATAGGGGTAAGGGCAGAGGTGGTCACAAAAATAAGCCGAGAGGCTGCGAGAGCTTTGTGCAACTCCCCTTCACAATAATAGGATATACCGTGCAATGCCGCCATTTTGGCTGCTCGCTCTCGAGTCCTGTTGTACATCTTCACCTGAGAATAGCCCTTTGCCCTCAAAGCCGAAAGAATCGTTTCGGCCATTTGCCCGGCTCCCAATATAAGAACCGGCATATCACGCTCCACTCCCTGCAAGCCGTCCATCATCTCTACGGCAGCCGAACCTGCCGAGATAGGTGTGGAGGATACGATAAATTCCGTGCGAATAATTTTGGCTGTTTCAAAAGCCTTATGAAAAAGGCGAGAAAGCATAGAAGTACTTTGGCTGTTGTCGTTAGCCTGCCGAAAAGCATCTTTGAGCTGCCCCAAAATCTGTGTCTCACCGACCACCATAGACTCCAGACCGGCAGCCAAACGGAAAAGGTGCAATGTCACCTCCTCTCCCCTATGGCTGTATACATACTGGGTTGCGGGATAGTCTATCTTCTTGAATGTGCGCAAGCGTTCGCTGATCTTTTCTGCAATCGCAGGGTCGGATCCTTCATGTTCAAAATAGACCTCTATCCTGTTGCAAGTGGAAAGAACAATCGCTCCCAAGATTTGCCCCATCTGCACCAGTCCATCTACAAAGGCCGAGGCTTCGGCCGGAGACAGGGCAAATTGCTGACGAACCTCCACTGGGGCTGTATTGTGGTTGATCCCTATGAGACCTATCATAGCGTAATACTATCTATAAAACTCTTCACTTTATTTTCATAAGCCAGTCTTAGTGACCGGGCCAATGCTTCATCTTGTGATTTGCTTCGTATCCATTCGGCTCGAAGCAAACCCAACTCTTCCAATCTATCGTCGAGAGAAATGGGTAACGAAGTTAGCACTTTGTCTCTTAATCCTGTGGATAATTCCGGCAGTCTATACCGACTGTGCACAGCGATCTCAATCCCTGCACGCTGCCCTGTGGCTGCGAAATGAAACAGACTGCGATCCGGGTCACTCAACATTGCATACAAGGAGGAGTGATCAGCGGCTTCACGACAAATTGCATGATCGAGCCGACTGTCTCCCGTTGCAGCTACAACCAAGCGGTAAGGCTGTGTATCTCCCGGCACAAAAGATCGCAGGTATAGGCTTATCCGATTCTCCTCGCTCAAACGACGAATATCCGGACACACCTCAGTGGCAATAACATCAGTCTGCAATCCGCAAGCTGTGAGTGTAGAAGCCTTAGCTGCAGCCCCACGGCCTCCGCCAACAATAAGAGCTCGGACGGCTCCACTGTGTATAAAAAGAGGTAAGTAACACTGTGGGCTCCCGGGTAAGTCTTCCGGCCGAGGAATTGTATTCGACTGCAGGCTACAGCGGAGCATACGTGGTGTATCCAGATGCGTTTCGTGCAACAAAGCAGTGTCGGCAAAAATCTCCGAAGGAGTAGCATCGCCCAAAACCTCTCCCTTGCGCAGCACCACGATCCTCTCGGCCCACTCATATGCCAAATCCATATCATGAGTGCAGAGAATCACTGTCTTCCCCTCATGACTTAGCTGTCGCATCAAACGAAAGACTTTACGGCTGTACAAACAATCGAGGTTGGAAGTCGGCTCATCGAATATGACAACTGATGGGTCCGTGGCAAGTACAGCAGCTATAGCGACCCATTTTTTCTGCCCATCACTGAGCTTATGCGGTGGGGTGTGCCGCATCTCCACAAGGCCGAAATCTCTCAACTGCTTCTCCACACGAGCCTGCAAAGCCTGCCCTGTGAGACCTATATTCCTCAACCCAAAAGCAATCTCAT
This sequence comes from Porphyromonas crevioricanis, assembly GCF_900167225.1. Taxonomy (GTDB): domain Bacteria; phylum Bacteroidota; class Bacteroidia; order Bacteroidales; family Porphyromonadaceae; genus Porphyromonas; species Porphyromonas crevioricanis. The sequence goes on along the minus strand of NZ_FUXH01000002.1, from coordinate 5,004 downwards.
CCTGCACTGAAGGAGTAAACAACTGATAGTTGGAGTTCTGAAAGACCAAAGCAACCTCTTTGCGCAGTCGGGACAAATCCTTCGAGCTACTACTTACTTCTAATCCGGAAAGTCGGATGCTACCCACAGATGGGCGAAAGATACCATTAAGCAAAAGAAACAGAGTGGATTTTCCTGCTCCATTTTGCCCCAATATAGCCAAACGCTGACCGGCAGGGATAGAGAGGTTGAAGTTCTTAAGGACCTCTTTCGATTTGTCGTATCCGTAGCAAATATCCTTGAGTTGCAAGATCGGTTGATCAGTCTGAGGGAGCAAAGACGTGCCCCTCGTATCTCTCTTTTCTTTGTCTTTGCTGGCATCTTCGTCATAACCACGAGAAAGCAGTCCGTTGTACATCTTATCAGCTTCGTCATAGGCCAATACCAAAGTCTGCCCGACGAGTTGAGCCGAGTGATGCAGTCTTGTCTTCCACGAAGCATACCCCAGGCGAGCTATCTGGGCCGTGCGTATATGCTCGGCAGTCTCGGAAAGAACATAGATATACCTGTATATGAGTTCAAAAAGATCGACAAACAAGGAGGGAATACCCATGCGCCGCATTTCCGATGCCATCATATAAATAGGGAAGAATGCCATCAAAGTCAGTAAGACCCCAAAGGCAGCCAGGCAACGACTGCCAACCAACAAAGCCATGTGAAAAGTATCTGCCGTCACACCCCATCCATACCAGGAAAGCCAGGCATTGTCATCACCTGCAGTGCGCCCGAAAAGCAAAGGCAATACCCCCAGCAGGATAAAGGCAAAAGCCACGGCGGTCATATGCTTCAAACGGGACAACTCCTCTCGCTTAAAAATAAGTAGCAAGGAGTACACAACTGCAGCCATGGCCAGAAGCAAACTGGCCGATGGCAAGATGAGTACAACGACCAGTGCGCAAAAGCAAAGAGCAAAAAGAAGTACAAACCGATACTTCAACGGAGAGAGTAAGGATGCTTCGCTACCCATTATCTTAGGTTTAAGAAACCCACGTTCCGGTATTGGAGGGAGAAAGAAATTCGCTACTCACCTACCGCTGCTCTCTCTTGTGATTCTTATTCAATGCATAGAGAGCTATAGCAAAGAGAATAAGCCCGATTAGTATTTGCAACACAAAAAGCCAAGGCTCGGCCTCCTCACTTGGAGAGATACCAAAGCTACGATCGGAAGGCTCGAAACCGGGCGTGATCTGCCCGATCATCTCTCCGGCAGCATCATCCGTACCTCCTCCGAAATCCACAAAAATCCCGACAATGGGGACAGCCAACGCCAACAGCGCAAGCAAAGACAGTATAATACGATTAGACAAATTCTTCATAGCTCTCTCCTTGTTATTTATTATTGTCAGCAATCATCATATGCACAGGCTTAACTCCCTGTTTGAGCAGGATAGAGAAGACAAGTGCCGTAATAATCCCCTCGAGAATAGCCAATGGCACCTGCGTAACAGCGAAAATAGAGAGGAACTTCATGGCCGCCCCCCAGATGCCACTCTGAGCGTCAGGATAGACAATTGCCAATTGGAAAGAAGTGGTAGTATAGGTAGCCATAGTGCCGAGAAAAGTGGCAATAAAAAGATTGATGTGCCTGAGCATCTCATGCTTATTAAAACCAATCTTACCCAACAATACATAGACAGCATAAGCAACAAACGGGCCGGCTACAGCCATTGAAAAGACGTTCGCTCCAAGGGTGGAGATCCCGCCATGAGCCAACAAAAGAGCCTGAAAAAGCAAAACAATGAGACCAAGTAGAGGCATAGCCATGGGACCTACAGTCACAGTACCCAGAGTTGTACCTGTCAAATGCGAACTACTCCCTGTCACCGAGGGCAATTTGAGAGCAGACAGCACAAACACGAAAGCTCCGGCCAAACCCAAGCTAATACGAATACGGGGAGAACGCTTGACCTGTCTGCGCAGATACATAAAACTCAGCACAACAAACGGAAGAGAGAGTGCATACCAGATGGCACACCAATCCAGAGGCATATATCCCTCCATAATGTGCATAGCCGAAGCAGGTTGAATGGAAAGCAGAGCTATTGCCGACAAGATAGAAAGACGAGCGGTGAGTTTTTTCCTTTTCATATACTCCTTGATTAGATAAACAACGCTTTATTCTAAACAGATGCCACACGAGATACACACTCTCTGTGGCAATGGGTCTTATTGTCCGAATGAGCAAGTTTTGATAAACGGACACACCCGGCACAAAGTTAAACAATCATCAGTAGAGACTGTTGCCTCATACAACAGTTTCGCAGATTTGCTCGCAAACCTGCCTAAGACTGGACAAAACGGGCATAACACAAGGCTCTAAGAAGGAGCGGAGAGAAATACTCGTCATGTATAATCAAGCCCGAATGTCGATAATAAGGCTGCGAAAGCCGTATTACGCAACAGTCTCATTATGCAACAGTCTCCAGTCACAAAGGTTGTCCGCAAAATACCACAACATATAGATAGAGACTGCTGCATAGGGCAACAGTCTCCAATACACCCCTCCTCGGAGAACAACCTTAAGTTTATTTCTGGAGCAGGCCTCGACACGAGAGCTCTGCACATCCCCTCAAAGCGTTTTTTAACTTTATGGACTTCTTCTGCAAAAGCAAATCAATCGAGAGTTTTCATGATGTGGTCACCCACTCTCAACAGAAAAGCTCTTTCCGGCAGGGCGACACGATGCTCTCCAGCGGACAGATTGACCGAACTAAGCAACACACCACTCAAATCATATATATAGAGAGTCTCTCTGCATGGCAACGTGAGATACAAATATCCCTCGTGTGTATAAGCCTCTATACTCGGCTCTGTCTCTACCTTTTCTGCCGACTCCGGAGCCACATTGGAGATAAGAATCTCTGTTTTCACTATTTCTCCATTGGCATCTACCACAGCGCACTTCTCTCCACTAAATCGAGCATTCCGAGGTAACCAAATTTGAGATCCATTCTCCAAGCCAAGATACCCCAGCTCTGCTATCGAGCCTCCACCGAGGCCTATGACTTTGAGCAATGGAGCCCCATCTATCCTTATACTCTCTCGAAATTCTTTGTTGCAGCCCCTCATACCAAAAGTACCACCGGATATTACGAGCTTGCAAGTTCCGTCAATCCTAAGTCCTGTCGGTTTTCCCAATAGGATCCCGGAATAAGTCGCAGACAAATCGAGCTCTCCGTGGCCAGTAATACGCCCGCTTGTGGAAAAAGTGATCCCTCCGAAACTTCTGGATTCGGTTACGATTTTATTCTTCCCCATGAGGCTTACCACCATATCATAATTCTCTCTATTCCAAATGCCGGCCTGTCCACTTGCCTGAATAGAGGCTCCATCTAAGGTCAAGACCTTAGTTTGGGGATTATACACGACACTTCCCGTTACTCCTTCGATCTCTCCTATACGCTGGTAGTTCAGAGAAGTGATTGGGATACCGACAATCGAGAAACCATAATCTTCTTCCTCTACAATTGGCTCTATTATCACCTCTGTCTTCACAACTTGCCCCAGAGCATCGACAATAGAATGAGTTTCCTCTGCATCGAATACAGCTCCTTTGGGCTGACGAATCGCACATCCTCCTCTCAGCTCAAAAGACAGCAACTCCACGACAGAGCCTCCCATGGCTCCTGTGGCTTTTACTGTGGCTCCATCTATTATCAAACCTCCCCCTTTGTCCTCGGCTCTACCACAGATTCCTTGAGTTCCAATAGCCGTCAGTGTACAGCCCCCATCTACGGTAAGGACTGTTTTCGATTCCGAAGAAGATCCCATCTTGCTACCAGCAATAAGTATGGCCGGATTGTTTCTGGAAGCAGCCATCAGCGTACCATGGCCGGTGATACGGGTTGAGACATTCATAGCCAAAGCGAGTTCACGAGTAGTCCTGACAGAATTGTTTCCCGTGAGCTGTATTGTCATACCCTCATTTTCCATGTTCCGAATGCTGAGAAGCTCGGCATTCTGCATCTTCAAGACCTTGGTTTCGGGGGTATAGCTTATCATTCCGCTCACTCCCGGTATAGTGGTAATATTTTGATAATTCCCGGGGCCTATCACTTCTCCGTTGATTTCAAATCCGTAATTCTTCGGCTCCTGTGCCTGCACTGCATAGAACAACACAGACAACACAAAAAATAATCCCAGTGTAATCGTTCTTTTCATCTTTTCGTTCTCCTTTTTCTTGGTTTCCAATTGAACTTGCTCATTCCTTTTCCTCTTGAAGCTATTGCAAGAACTCCTAATCTCTCCCTGTGGGAGATAGCGTCAGGAGCTACCTCTCCGGTTAGAGGCCTTTCCTTGTCTCTTCCTATAAGGGAGATCCTTGCGAGCAAGTTAGTAAATTCTTAGCAAAAAACAGAAAGGCCTCTTTCCTCTCGATCTTCCAGCTTGGATCGTGTCAGACAATTCCGCTACCCCTCTCTAAAAGCAGAGAGATTGTCGCAATTGGGCCTTCTGTTACAGGAATTAGCAGCCTCGATGGAAGACACACAAGGGCTACAAAGAGAGGAAGGGGCTGTAGCAAAATCGAATTTTGCCACAGCCCCATTCAGATGCGTTAGTTAGAATGCGCAAAATGCAAGGTGCTAAGATGGAGGCTGAAGAGATCATGCCGGAGTATGCAACCCAAAGCCGAATGTCACAAGTAACACAGCAGTTTGCGTATTCTAATGCACCGCCATCCTCGATTGCAATATTACATCTTGAGTACTTTCTTGCCATCTACGATGTACACACCGGAAGGCAATTGCTCAAATGGGATATCGATCTTCACGCCCTCGATGCTGTATATGCTACGATAACCCGGCTCGTTCGGACTGATGCGCTCAATGCCGATTGTGTTAGGCTTGATGACAACTTGCGATGTGATAATATTGCCGGAAGCATCGCAGACTGCATGCTTAGAGGTATTCCATACAGCTCCGGCCGGCTTGTCGATCTTACAACCTTCGAGCGTAAGCGACGACA
>NZ_FUXH01000019.1 GCF_900167225.1 Porphyromonas crevioricanis | reverse complement strand
CGAATAATCCCAAACATAACGCATTGGCAGAGAACGACTCTATTTTCTTCGAAAATGCAAGTTGAGAAATGCAGCTATAACACTATTTTTGCAGTTGATCTGATTATATCTTATTGATATACAATCAGATTATCTGACTTTCTGTTTTCGAAAATAAGTAAGCAGGAGTCTTCGTTTTTTAGATTTTCGAAAAGAGTGAAAGTCAGCATTTGATAATCAAACACTTACAAATAGCGAAAAGTCTCTGTTTTTCGAAAATAAAAGCCCCAATTCTCCTTTTCTCCTATTTTCGAAAAACAGGAGAAAAGAGTTGTTTTTGCAACCAGCTGATAATCAGTACGTCAAAGAGCGATGTGTGGTTCGAGTTTTTTCGAAAAACTAAACCACTATACTTTTCCTTTTCCTCCGGCTCCTGGGGAGAGTCGGATGTCCACTCATCCAAGCTGCGGTATAACAATGCTGACAGAGAGGAAGAAAAAACACCTTGTCTCTCTTAGCCGTCTGTGAGGTAACAGCCTCTACCAACTTGTCCATGGTCAGCTCTCGCAGGCTGCAGATGAACACCGACTTGTTGATGCGTATACCACACTGCTCCAGTATCCGAGCAACCTTGCGCCTTCGTCTATTGGAGGATATATCGTATGCAACCAGCAGTTTTTTGTCATTCATAGCTTTTCCTACTCTTGGTCTACCATTTAGGGGTATAGAATTTGATGCGCTTCACCTTGCCACAGCAGAAAGCTCTCACATCTTTGGTTTGCAACTTCATAATATCGGAGAAAAGCTTTTCTCCGGATCGATAGTATTCGGTAGCAAACCAGCGTTCGTTTATCTTCGATATGATGCGACTGCGTGTGGGCATATCCAATAACCCTTTGTTATTCTGCCCCACATCTTCCCCCTTGGCCAGAATGGCCAGGATGCTCCTATCAACGACAAAGGCCCGGTATTGCTCCATGAGATCGAAGCACAGGGCCGGTCTATTGTCTTGCGTGCTGTGCAGGATACCGATATTCGGGTTGAGCTGCCAAAGGTCTATTGTCTTCATCACGTAGCTCTGGAGGATTGCGTAGCCATAGTTTAGCATCTGATTGACCAATCCCTCAGCTCCCTTATGCTCTCTCCCTGCAAATTCATTTCCGGAGCGATGCACCAGCAGAGCGAATGCCCTCCAATAGACTTGTGCGCAGCGGGCTTCATGAAGCATGGCGTGCTGCCGAAAGTCCGCAAGGGAGTTGCCCTCTGCTATGGGTATATCTTCCAGCCGCTTTAGCTCAGCGATAGCATTGGAGAGAGGCTCTTTCAGCTCTTTGTCGTGGCGATAATACTTGTGATAGTAGCGCAGGAGTTTGCCCTGATTGCGAACCTTGTTCTTAATAAGAGCAAGGATGAACTCTTGTTTCTTCTCTTCGCTCAGGCGCATCTGGGCCTCCATCACGGAGGGCAAGATGGTATTCATACCGTTGAGAGAGGCATAGGCCTGACCTGTTGCATTGTAGAATATGACTCTGATATTCTTCTTCCTACAGTATTTGGTGACATTACTGCTGAGAGAGACTCCGTCACTGATGATACTGATCTGCTCTATCTGTGCAGCAGGTTGTTTGCAGATCGTCTTCCCATATTTCCTTACAAGCACATGGTTGCGACTGATACCAATGAAAGCCCCGGGCTCGGTAACCACCAAATCGAATATCTCTTCCCTCTCTTGCAATTGCCTTTTTTGCTGCTCACGCAGGATTTCGCTCTCTTTCTTTATCAGGAAATTGTCTGCATTTGAGACCACTGTCTGTCGCATAGCCTCTCGAAGAGTCTGTTTGGCCGTTTCCGAAGAGAGAAAGCCCAGCCGTAGCAGATTGTCCTTGGCCTTTTTCCGAGCCTCGGAGGTCGGTAATGATGCGATATGAGCGGCATAGACAGCGGCAGCAACTTTGTCAATGGCCTCTATGTCTACCCTTTCGAGCAGTTTGCGATAGTACTGCTCCATGCCATGGATTGTCTCCGAGAGGGCTGAGAAGTTTTCGGTGTCACGATGGAGAGCAAGTGTAATCTTACGTTTGAGCCCCTCCTTCTTGTCCTGGCTCATACACCTTGAACCATCTGCACAGAACGTAATACCGAGGAAGCTGAAAGAGCTTTTTATGCTCGATACAACAAAGTCCCTATTCAACTTCAACCCCTTGCGGTATTTCAAATGCTCGCTCAGGTCTTGGAGAGCATTTAGCGGATCTACTTTCTCTGGCAAGAAGAGTAGCAGGTCGTCGGCATAGCGGATAAATTCGGTTGTTATATGCCCGGCAATATAGCGATCCGTTTCTTCCAAATAGAGGTTAGAAAGTAGAGGGGCCAGAGGGCTTCCCTGTGGGATACCGGAGGATGCATGAGCATATTGCTGCTTCCGGTCTACGACTCCAGACTTCATCCAAAGGCTCAACATACGGGTAAGGAGGGGATCTTCGGTTGTTCTTTGGACTTTCTGCAATAGAGAGGGGACAGGGATAGAATCGAAGAAGTTGTCTATATCGCAACGCACCACTGTATAGTTCTCATCCAGAGAATCCAGCAGATGCTGCACTTTACGAATGGCAGCCACAGCCCCCTTCCCCTTGCGATAGGCATAGCTCTGTGCAATAGATAAAGACTCGGTGATTGGATAGAGTATGCCGGCAAGGCTTCTCTGCAAATAGAGATCCATCGCCGAAGGGATATGTAGCTGTCGGTAAGAGCCATCTCCCTTGGGTATGTTCACAGAGTGATAGGGCTGCGGTATATAGCTGCAAACACGTAGGGCTTCCAACAAATCTTGTCGCTCCGCTTCTGCCATAGGAAGGTCATGATCCGTAGCCAGAGAAGAGAGCCACTTGCGGTACAAGGCATCGTTGCCCGGAGTACTCTCTATTTGACCATTCCCCACAATTGTATGATTGCCTATATGCACCCAATGCGCCATTGAGAGCATGAGGGCTGCTATAGGATCGTAGGGAACACGGTAGAAGAGCTGACCCAATATGCCGGACATGTCGTACTGTCTGTTTTCTTTGATAGTAGCCTTGCGTGGCATACTTATCTGGGAGTAAATCAGCCCATCGTGGTCGGGGAAAACATATCGCTCCACAGATGTTTCTCCTCTGCTCAGGTATTGCGTATATAGCTCATACAGACGCCGTGAGAGTCTATTCATCAGACGCGAATAGGGTATTTCTGCAGACAGTATTTGATCTACCTTGATGCTGGCTGGAGACAGAAAGCGCACAACAAGGATTTCACCCCAACGGATTGCTTGCCGAGAAAAGAAATCTACCGTAAGTGCTGCATCCTCTACCCTTAGCCCGGACTCATATTTCTCTGTCGTGGGATTGTACAAGCGATAGGAGTCGTATGTGAGATTATTTTCCCGAAAGAAGTTGTACGCTTGCCATTCCGGGAGGAAAGAGAGAAAGTCTCCGACCAGTAAAGGATCTCTCGTTACGACAGTAATGTACAGATCCATGGCTTCGCCTGCCTCCAGAGCCTTCCGAGAGGGTTTGTCGGCTCGAATGATCAGGCGCGAGGTATTGCCCAGTCCCTTACTTTCGTCCGTGTCTTCCTCTTGTGGCTTGAATATCTGCCCATAGAGGTAGGCATATTGCTTACTATTTTTGAGAGCATTGCCCAATGCAAACCGAGGCATGAAATACCATTTGCATTCGAAGGCAATAGCACGTTCGGCTCTGAAACGAACGCTAAAATGGTAGGCGGTGAAGTCCGATAAAAAGATCGGCAACGAATCTGTGGGGTGTGGCATACAAAACTCTTTGCTGAGGAAAAACGACCCAATGGAGAGGCAACCGGCTGTAGTTCTGCTCTTAATGTTCTACAAATTGCCCATAGCCGACATTGGTCTTGGCTCCGAGACCAAAAGTGCAGATAATAGCTTTGAAGAGGTCTTCCTTAAAACCTGCTGTTACTACTTTCTCGTTACCTTTCAGGGAAATGGAATCTTTGAGAACCACCTTGTCATCTAAATCAACATGATCTTTCAAGATAAAGCGAAACTGATAGGTTACACCTGGATTAACCCTCAAAAAGCGTACAGGATTGGGATTTTTCAAAGGGTCAGGATGGTGGGTAATATAGTCCTCTCCAAAGAGTTTGTTATCTGCTTTTATCGGGATAGCATCGAGGAATATGTCTCTGTCATAAATGGAAAGCCCATCCCCCTCAAAGACAGCTCGAATAACTGCTTTACGCAGAACATCTTTATCGGATAAGCTGGCTGGAGGAGTATTCTTCTTTTTGGGCTCATAATCTGCAAGAAAGTCCCACTCTTCGATGGCAGAGCGTAGCATCCCTTTGATAGAAGAACCGGGGATAACGGGCAAACCCGACGTATAGTCGAAGTACATCCCAAGGTTGTAAACCTCTGGATCATCCTCCTTATCCCCCTCATCCTTAGGCTTGTTTATCTCGTGATGATAGCCCACACCACAGAGCAACCCCGGATAGCAGGTCTTTAGCTCGAAGCTCTTTATCCCTTGGATATTCACTTCTTCGTTGTAGGAAGGCAGGCCTGCAAGATCGGAGGTAAAAGGTGCTCTCTCCCGCATATTCACTTCTTCGTTGTAGGAAGGCAGGGGCTCCTCATTTAATTTATCATTCTTTCCTTTATTGAACGTAGAGAAGTTGGTTACAATGCCCTCATTATTGAGTTTTATCGTATTGAAATACTCTCGATAGTACCAGTATCCAAAATTCATTGTGCACCTCCTTTTTGTTGTTCTGTATTGCTTGTCTCAGGTTCTTTAGCAACAAAAGTCCGAAGTGCCAACTTGAGAGCTACCGCATACTCAAGTATTTTGCGCTCCCACTCCTTAACTTTGCCTCCCAAGTCTTCTATACTTCCTCCCTTTTTGTCTATTACAAGTTCGATAATTGCTGTGGGGGAGTTATTAGTCATGTTTTCCTTTCCGCCCACTGCCATATAGTATAAAGCTCTGAGCCATAAGGTTCGTTTATCCTTATTGTAGAATATGAGCGTAGGGAGAAGTCCCGACTGAATGATAGTAGGACCAAGAGCATTGATATATCCCTCGTGGACTTTCTCGAACTTGTGTGTTTGGGGGTCTACAATCTTAGTCGGTTCTGGTTTACTACTTCCTTTCTTCTTTAATTGTACCTCTACATACTCAATGGCTTGCATAGCCTTGGGAATTAAATCCTGAATGACTTTCTTATTCATTTTTCAGAGGAATCTTTAAGGTTAGTAATCTTGCAAAAACCATAACCAATAGAGCCATTAGCTCCTATTTGGATGACGCCCTCTTGGATTTTTGTGTTGAACTCTTTAAAGATGTCTTCATTGTCGTAGGATACGAAGAAGACAAAACGGCTTTCGGCAGGTACAACTTCTTCGTACCATAGGTTCTTACTCTCTCCATTGTCCAATTGGTTGCGGGCTATAACGGGGAGTTGCTCAAGGTGCTCATTGGACAATGTCTCTTCATGCTCTTCAGGTAGCATCCCTTTAGCATTGAATGGAGCAGAAAGAAGTTTTGCTAACTCCTCTATAGGCTTTTGCAGGGCTTTGTTTGTTCTAAGCTTGTAGGAACCGCTCTCGTTTTGTTTCGACTGAACAGGATAGGCTAATAGGTTAGCTTGGAAGAAGGTGAAGTTGCCAATGCTGTGCTCTTCTTCATTCTTCTTATCGCTATTATTTTTCTTATCCCTGTTCACGTCAGACCCAAATACATAGTTAAGGTCGGTCTCGGTAAAGACTTGCTTCGAATCGGCAAAGACTTTCTTCGAAAAGAATTGTCTCAAAGCTCCTTTGAGGCTGGAGGAGTAGATGCAGGGTACCCCTGTGGTTACATCTCGTTGTACACATTTGTCCACTACTTCGTAGGTGGCATCTCCCTTACCCACGTGCATATTGGTAAGGCATCGAATGACATAGGTGGCAGTTTTCATTTTTATATTCTGTTTATTTTATTGTTTTTAATGGATTGATTACTTCGGCACGATTGTAGCCGATGGTATAGAAGTTGGGAACTTCCTTGAGTTCCTTACAGAATTTATCCGCTTGCTCTTTAGTATCGAAGTAAAACACGGAGCCTCTGGCATATAGTTCATGTTGATGACTTAGAGCCGTTTCATCTTTTTCGAGGTACTGTTCCTCTCTTTTCTTCTTCTTGTTGTAGAACTTTCGTGTCCCTACGTGAGTGAGCAAACAGGCAAAGTCTTTCACTTCCGTGCTTGCAAATTTTACCCCCTTGAGGTGATTAGGCTCAATCTTAGCATCGGATAGGAGTACTACGGTATAATGCTTCTCATCGCTCGTAAGAGCAGAACCCTTAATGTTGAGTTGGAGATCCTTTGTCTTTTCGCTTACCTCCATAAGGAAAGGTTGTCGCTCTCCACCGAGGTAGACAATTCTCCCATTCAACTTTTTGTGTTCGATTTCTCCCTCTATCTCTAAAACAGTGGCAAAGCAGAAGTCGTGCTCTCGCACGGGTGATTGCTTACACTCGTTGGTCTTTTCGCTCTTTAGCTCTTTGAAGTTTTTGAAATGGTAGTATCTCTGACGGAAGAAGGCATCGTCGTTCGTAGTCCCTTTATAATCTTTGCGTATCCCGATGCGTTCATCTTTTATAAAAAAGTCCTCTTCGTTAAGGAGCGTAGAGCCATTGGGTGATAGCCAGCAAGATGCCAGCTCTTTCTTGGGGTCATAAGCCTCAAAGATGGGAGGGCATTCATCTTCATAGGAGAGGTGTAAGAGATTGTATGGGGCTTCTTCTTCCTTCTTTTGAAACCGTCTACCCACAGGTAGGAAGTACTCTTCCTTACCCTCATTGTTCTTCTTCTTGTCTATGATAAAGACAGGAGAGAGCGATTGGATGACACCAAACTGCAACTTCTCCTCAACGAATGGAGAGAAGCTCTGTTTGCCAATCAATTTGCCAGCTTTATCTTTATCTTGTATTTTATTATCCTTGAATACGTCCTCTCCCGCTATTTGTAACAGTTGATAGCGCAAAAGTCCCAACAAGGCAGTTTGCTGTGGAAAGTGGGAGGAGTACACAAAGTAGTCGGCATTATCATCGCCAAATGTTTTCTTCTGCCCAAAGAAAAACTTGTCCAAAGGCGTGAGTTTAATAAGATAGGTAGACATATTATTTCTCTGTTTTAGAAGTTACAAATTGACAGTAGCGCAAGATGCCGTGCAGGAGTTTCTTTTTCTCTTTCAACTCGCGAGGAGCATCTTCGGAGCGATGCATAGAGTAGATAAAATCCTTGAGGAGGGTGAAAAACGTTTCGTTCTCTTTGTGAATTCCTTCGTCAAAAAAGTTGTCAAAGACCGCATTGATACGCTCTTTGTATAGCGCAATCTCGTCGGTGAAAATTGTCTCATACATATCTTCTATCCAATAGATAAGACTGTTGAGCATACTCTCATCCTCCTTAAAGGCTCGTATAAGCTCGGTTGCCTTTTTGTATAGCCCTGTCTCTTGTTTACACTTATCGGTACTATGCTTGCAGGGGAGCAAGAACTCTATCCGCTGCCCACTGTGCTTTTGTATGGATATAGCTACGGCATCTTTCTTCTTTTCCTCCTTCTTTTCCTTTGCTTTCTTCAACATACTTTCGGCTATCTCTATTGCCTCAGACATGGGACTCTTGTAGTAAAAGATACTTACGCCGTAAGACATCGATAGACCCTCGCCTATTTCCTTTTGGATAAATAGCTTATCTATCTCCTTAATAAGGTTGAATACATCCTTTTCAGTATTGCCCTCCAATACAGGAGCAAAGAGAAAGAGATCATCCCCTCCTATATAGACAGGTTTAGCCTTTGTTTCTTGTATTAACGCATCGGCTACATCAACAGAGAACTCGAAGAACGATTTTGTAAATTTCGTTAGCTCATCATCCACCTTTTTATCCTCGTCCTCTTGTACTTTGAGATTTTTGATATATGTCCCAAAGCCATCTCCGTCCGCCTTTATGACTGCCAAATACTTGTAGCAGTTGCGAAAACCAGGCTTTGAGGTTAAATGGGTGTACTCTACCTCTCCGTTTTCATCTTTGGGAGGAGCTTGTTCCCATCCCGATACGGCTATCTCCGAAGTGCTTGGGAAAGCTCTCTCTTGGGAATAGGCCTTTAAGAAAGGATTATTGGGAGCCTCGATAAAGAGCTCTATATAATCTTCGTTGGTTTGAATGGGGGCTTTGTTGAACAACTCTTGCGTGTCCAAGTAGCTATTGAGTCGCGCCAAAATGCTACAATCGGAGCTAAGCTCCACCGTTATGCAGGAGATAGAGAGGTAACTCTCTAAGTACTTGCGAATATCCTCACCCTTCAAAGCAGCATTGCTATATCGATTTTGTATTTCTTCAAGCTCCTCCAAGCGCTTGTTGTCTTCATCCTTTATCTTCGCTATTCCATTTTTCTCTTTTTTCGTAGCTATCTTTCGCTTAATGTCCTTTTCTTCACTCTGAAAAGTAGATATGAATTCGCTGGCAAGTCCGCCAAAGATCTTCCCTTTTATCTTTTCAAGTTGCTCCTTATTAAGCTCTCCTTTGGCAAAAAGTCTATCGGGGAATAATCCCACCTTTTTAGAAGTTTTTTCTGAAACAACTTTGCCAACTCGATATGGAGAGAGAATCTCAAAGTTTTCTTCGGATAGTTTTTTGAGCAATTCTCGCATTATCCAAGAGAAGAGATAGCTCGCCGTCCAAAAGGATTTTACGCTCCGAGCCTTATCCAAGGTCTTACCTATTGGTCCTATGGTTATTGCGGTGTATTTCATTGTGCTTTGTAGAAATTGGTTTTACCTCTGGTATTGTAGATATTAATTCTTTCAAGGAAAAAGTGTATTTTGATGGTGTGTAAACATCTTTCTTCTCCTTTCCGTATGAAAAAATAAACTTTTTGCCAAATATGTCTTCGTCTATTTCTTTCAGAATTAGAAAAATGGTAGAACCTATTGGTTTGTACACAATAGGAGAAGCAAATCGTTCAATATCCTCGTTGGATACTATTACTTGTTGGTTTGAGTGTGTAAAATCAAAAAGAGAGTGTAATCCTAATAAAGCCCGAACATATTTTTGAGGAAAATCTTCGTGAGTGTCTTTTTCTATGCGCAAGGATAACAACTTTCTTTCGATAGGCTTTTCCCATTCTATCTCCTTTTTTCTGAAATACTCTCTTATAAGAGAGCGCTTTTTTTTGTCTCCTGTTTTCAATTTGTTGTGAAAGGATCTAATCGTATTGAAAGTGTCCGATATATTAGAACAATTGTGCTTTAAGCAGTATTCTACCCCATAACTCTTCATGATTTCTACTACTTTTTGAGGCAAGGAGTCAATCCTTTTTTCTCCGTTGAGACAAAGGCTATAGCTACCAAAGCCTTTGGTTTGCCTTGCACCAAAGTTATGCAACAAGAAAAATGCTTCTAAGTATTTTTCTATATCTGCTTTCATATCCTTATTATGGATTAAAACAATGCCTTTAACACAACCTTCTTCTAAATGATTTGCCAAACATACGGGACCTTTTGTAGGTTCCTTTATCTTGGCTTCATTAGCAAAATAGGGAGTATTTGAAAGATTTGTTACCCCTTCTTCTATTTTCCCCTTATCCTTAATACAAGGCAAGAAATATTGCACTTTCGCATCAGAGCTTAGCTTAAAGGAGAGTTTGTAGTTCAAGGCCCCCTCTTGTCCGGGGATGAGACAAAGTTCCAATTTTGCATCCTTATTCCCTTTCTTCTTCTCTTCCTCGTACACTCTACGAGCCTCTGCATCTTTATTTTGAAAGTATTCTATTCCCTTTTCGATAAAGTCTTTTTCTGTTGTCGAAGCAGTTTTCTTTACAAACCTCTTACCTATTTGCATCAAGACAAACTTGTCGAGCTTCGGTTTGACCTCGGAGGCGCGAAGCGTTGCCCCTACATCCTTGGCTTGGAAGTGGATGATGGGCGTATGCTGTTCCAATTTAAATTCTAACTTATACATTGTGGTCTATTCTTTTTGTTTTGTATTGTTCTTACAATAGACTTCCATGAGTCCCTTGTTGGTCTGAAACAACGATTCGGAGAAGCTCTGCCATCTATTCAAATCCTTTGTTCTTTCTCGTTCTAGTTCGACCAATGTTTTGTCACGTAACTCCTCCTTTTTGATTTTGAGTTTGTAGCCCCATATAATGGCTACGACAATAATTGTAGTAGAGCCCGCAACTACCAAAGAGAGTAAGATTAAAGTTCCTATTTCCATGCTATTTCTTGTTTTTTAGATGATATTTAATTGGAAAGTAGAGGCAGATGGCAAATACTATAAGCGTAATAATATCGCCACCCAAGAGCCCCCATGTCGAGGGACAAGGGTCCCCGATATTGAAGAGGCGAGTGATGCACCCTTTTTCAACAAAAGTATTGATACCTAAAAAGCCAACAAGCAGCGTGATAGGGAGGTAGAGGTTGGCAGTTTTATTGAGTACCCCCTGCTCCTCGAGTTCCGTATAATTGAAAAGTTCGCCCATCTCTTCGTCGAGAGCTTTAGCATCTTTTCGTATGTTCATATTGTTTTGAAGCATATCGTACATTTCTATGCCCTGTATTTGAGGGGTAACCTCTCGAAAGTACGTCTCATTGAGGAAGCGGATATAGTTGCCGTACAGCTCTTTGACCTGCTTTTCGGTCTTTCTCTTTGTCTTCTTGTCCAATATCTGTTGTGTGATGGTGGCTATTTCATTGCTGAAGCGCAGTATAGTAGAGCGTTGCACAAGGCTCAATGTCGCCATTTGGTAGTACATAGTTGTAATGTGATCCCCGATAAAATTCTCATTTGAAATACCTACGAGAGAGTCTTTGGTTAGACCGAAGAGAGTGCCTCCTCCCGACCATCTTGCATAGGTTGTTCTCTTGACATCCTCCCTCTGTACAGAAGCATTAGCCGCACTTTTGTATTTCCCATCCCCAAAAAGGTATCGAAACCAAAGGTCTTCAAAGTCTTCATCTTTATTGACGATATTTTCTTCCTCTCTGGGGAGAAAAGGGACTTTGTCTTTCAGCTTTTGGGCATAATCGGGGCTATGGTAGAAGGTTATAAAGAACATCCTATCGTCCATAACGGGGGAGATGCGAATAATCTCTTTCCGTTCGCTCTCTTGATGAAATACGAACTTTTGATACCCATCGTCTTCTGTTCGATCCATTTTGTTGTAACCGAACACCTGACGAATATGGTCGGGGGGTAGAAAGGTGTTTTTGTGACTGATCTCTCCCTCAAATTGATGGAAGTTGTCGTCAAAATCCAGCACTCCTAAACTCCCATAAATGCGGTCGGCAAGAAAAGAATCTTTGGCGGCTAATCTATTCCCCTTTGCCATAAATTGAGGATAGATGCGTCTGCCCGAGTCATTGATGCGGAGGATGTCTTCAAATGAAGTGTGTTTGTCGTTGCGGAGAAAGTAGGCTACCGTTCCCACCCCCGTATCGAACACGGACACGACTATCTTCTCAAGTTGTAGAGAGTAGGTTGTAGAGCCTCCATCGGCTTTCACGGAGATGTTGTAAGTGCCTTGGGTGTCGCTCAGTTCGTAGTGATAGACCGAAGTGTTTTCCTCTGTTCCAAAGAGGGCTCTTCGGGCGAAAGGATGAAAATAGGTGTATTCATTGTAGCGCTCTTCCGAAGCGCCTATTTCGAAGTAATGCCTTTTAAGAGGGCTAACTTCCGAAAACAATTCGTCGAATTTCTTGATATCCGTCCTCTCGCTATAGGAGGCGTGCTTTTTCTTTGTTATATAATCCCACTGAAAGGGGAAAATGAAAATATGTCTGCTATAATTTTCTCCCAACATTACTTATATGCATTTTTCTATAGAATTGCTTTGTTGTCACATTCGGCATAATTCTTTGGATCCCCTTCATTTGCTGTAGCCAATTTCGACATCTCAACAAATACGGTTTGAAACAAGAATTGATTCCTCCGTGTAATTCAAGCCCATCAGCCGTCACAAATTTAATACAAACATCTCATATTCTAATTACAAACCAAGAGTGTGAACCATATATGTAAAAAAGAAAGAAGAAATAACATTGGAGTAAGACTGACAAGAGGTAAACTCTTCACACTGGGCAAATTACTATTCAAGAAATTTGATATGTCTCAAAAAAAAATACCGAACAATCAAGGAAAAGATACCATCGCCCCCCTCATGAGACCTTTGCACGGCAATTGGCCTGCCCTCTAAACAAAGAAAGTGCCACAATCCTTGATCGGATTGTGGCACTTTCGACAAAAAAACCCCAATGCGCCAGTACCAGCAGATCCCCGGAGGTGGCGCAATTGAGGTCTCAATAGCCCTACAGACTATTCTTGTATGGTGAGTGCATGCAGTTACAGGATAAGGAATCGCCCGAATTCGTCATGCAGTCTTAATAGCCCTACAGACTATGTATATGACGATCGCAAAGGTAAAATAAAAAACTAACCAAACAAAAGTCTTGATAAGCCTTACGGACTGTGTATGTATAGTGAGAAATGTCCTTTACGATGCCTCAGCATGGTGTTAAGTGTCTTAATAGCCTTACGGGCTGTGTATGTATAGTGAGCATACCCTTCAGTCTCAGTGCTTTGCATTTTGCGCATTCTAACGCACTCAAATGGGGCTGTGGCAAAATCGAATTTTGCCACAGCCCCACATGCAACAGTTTCCTATTACCTTTTTAGTGCTTTGAGTTTTTGTATATGCGGAAGATCTCAAGTACTTCCTCCATTGATACGCCCAGCTGCTCCATTTCCCCGAAAATAGCCGGCAAAACTTCTTCCTCAAATGCTTTTCTGCGGTCGGCAGCAATGCGTTCTGCTGCTTGTTCGGAAACAAAGAACCCCATTCCTCGCTTGGGATAAATAATTCCGGCCAGCACCAAGCGATCGAAAGCTCTCACAACCGTATTGGGATTGACCTGCATTTCCGAAGCCAGCTCCCGCACAGAGGGAATGCGCTCATTGACCTGATACTCCCCCAACATGATGCGATCCTTGACCAATTCGGCAATGCGAGTGAAGATGCTGAAGCGTTGTATGTCATTTATATTCATATCTGTTTCCGTTTCAGTGAATGGTAAGATAGGAAAAAGAACAACAAGGCGAGACCTCCTATCGTAAGGAGATACGACCAACGCAATTCTTTTTGATAAGCCATTATATCCCCAATGTTGGATATGAGCAGGGAATAACCAAAAGCCAAGAGTATGTACATCGCTATGCAAGAAAATACAGCCACAAGGTATCGCCGGAAAAAGATCGACGAACAAATAGAGGAAGTCAATAGGAAGAAAAAGCCGGGATTAGAAAGAGCCCCATTATACAATTCTTTGAAATCCAATGTTGTATAGCCCATTTCTACTTTGGGGGCTCCACTGATAACCAGACTGTTCAATGAGAGTACACCATTGGGGATTGAAATCCAAGTAAGGGTATAGGCAAGCTGACTTATCACAAAGGAGAAGACAAACAATACCAGCCCGATAATCCACATACTAATGAACTTTTCCAGATTGGAGGCCGGAAGAATTGTATAGGCAATCGGGTTGACCCCGTTTACCCGCCTGTTAATCCTATAGGTGTAGAAGACAAAAAGAGCCATCGAGCATGCGGTGAAAGACAGTGCATGATCAAAGGCAATCATCTTTGATCCATTTACATAGAACAGCAAGTGTTCTCCGACAAAAATAGCCCCCATGATAATGAGCCCTAAAGTCAGCAGGTTTTTGCCATGGCTTTGTATCTCCATATGGAGAATTTTGGCAATACGATTGAAGAATCCGTCTGCAAATTTGTTTTGTTGTATTCTTTCCATTGTATGTTTCTGTGATATGTATTTATAGACGAGTTGTCCCTCTCTCGGAGGAGAAGTCTGTTGTCAGCTCCGCTTCATAATATTGGCAAAGCCTTGGGGGTTGCTAATCATTCCATTAAAGAACAGTTCGATGGAGAAAAATTCGTCCTCTGTGGCTTGTTCTCCCTTAGGAAACACTCCCATTGTTCCCATGGGCGAAGGTTCAGTATAGAGAGGTGGTGTCTGCTCTTTGTTGCAAGGAGCAAAACGGAATTTCTGTCCCAGAGATATTATTGTCTCATTACAAACAATTCGGTTATTCTCCAGCATCAGGATGCGGTCGATAAGGGACTCCAGGTCTCTCACCTGATGAGTGCTAATCAATACCGTCTGTTCGTCCTGCGTGTATCGGGCCATCAGTTGTCTGAAAGCAGCTTTCGAGGGGATGTCGAGGCTGTTGGTTGGCTCGTCCATGAGCAACAGAGGAGTACGGACAGCCATCGCCAATGTAATGACTGCTTTTTTTCTCTGTCCTTGAGATACTTTGCCGAGCTTCATATCTCTATTGATATCGAAAGTTCGCAGAGCTTCATCAGCAATATCGTTGTCATAGTCCGGGTAGAACCGTGCCATCATGTCTAAGTAATTACCCACTCTGATGGCCGGCGTATTCACAATTTCGGGCAAAAGAAATACTTGTTGTAGAAATTTTGGTTCGCGTTGTTGCGGATTTTTCCCGAGAACTTCAAGCTCTCCGTCCGAGGCTAACAAACTACCTGCGATGAGCTTCAACATAGTGGTTTTGCCCTCTCCATTGCGTCCGAGCAGTCCACAGATGCTACCGGAGGGGAGTTGCAGACTCATATTCTCGAAAAGAAGAGGAGAAGTCCGACTGTAACGGAAATGGAGATTTTTGATGTCTATCATACTCGTTTGTTTTTGATAAATAATGAATTAAACTCATTGTTAGACAGCTCTTTGCGGAAGTCTTCTGGCTATTCTGTCGCCTTCCCTCTCCCCTACCCTATGAGCCTTGAGCTCTTTAGAGCGGTCTACATTACCACATAAGTAGTACAGTGCAAATGTATACAAACTTTCGGCAATACAAAATCTATCCGATTGCAATTCTACATGCAACAGAATATGAGACTGCTATTACGAGGGATATATTTCACCTGCTATTGAGCTGTTTGATATTGTATAAAGAAGGATAGCAACCTCTATCACATCCAATGTCTGACAAATCTATGTGTCCTAACATCTACGGATACCGTGCAATCAACCTCTGTGGCACCCTTGTTTGAGCGAGGTCCTCTTCTCTTAATTTTACTTAACTGTGATGTTTCCGGGCTTTGCTCTCACCTCGGAATATTGTAAGTTTTTGATACTCAATTAGGCTCGTATATCACCGTTTCTCATCATATTTATTGTTTTGTATACCTTTGCTCCGTGTGCTTTCCGTTGCGAAGAATGGTAGCGACCATTCTCTTGCTGCACATGACCTGAAAGTCAGGGACCATATCCGGTCGCAGGAGCAGAAGAGCTTTTGTGACAAGGAGCCGGCCTACAACGCGAGCTGAAGCCTGCAACTGAGAGGATATGGGATGTGAAACTTAAAAGGAAAACAATGAATTCAAAGCACGTAATTTTCGGCATCGTATTTCTCTTTTCCCTTCTCCTGATGACGGGAGCTGTACGGGACGAAAGAGATAGCTCCGAAGCCTTTGGTGTAGGAGATGTATTGCCGGGAATCAAATCTTTGGCTTCGGTATCGGATGAGGCTACGGATATGCCTGCAGAGTATATGCTGGTGCATTTCTGGGCTTCCTATGATGGAGAGAGTCGTGCCGAAAATATCCGCTGGCAAAACTTCTTTGCCTCCGCTGAAAAGGTACGTAATCTTGTTGCTTACAGGGCTGTTTCTCTCGATCCCGACCCGGCCGTCTATAGGCGCACGGCCTCTATAGATGGGCTTGACAAAGAAAGACAGAGCCATATTGGTCTCTTTGCCGAGAAGATTCATGCCGGACAGCTCCATGCCTTATCGAAGAGTTTTCATACTTATCTGGTAGACAAGCATGGTGTGATCAGGGCGGTAGATCCTTCTCCCCTCTTTCCAGCCAAGAGATTGAAGTAAGAAATTTGAAAAAAAGAAAGAGGCGATCCAAAGTTTGTATCTCTCCCGATATTTGGGAAGACAAGCTTTGGATCGCCTCCTTTTTTATTGCAAAGAGCCTATTTATGAGCCCTTTGCATGGGTTCCAAAATGGCAAATTTAATTGCCATCTTATTGACTTTATAGAGCGCGGTAACCTTGAAGACATTCAGACAGAGGGTACAGGGAGTATGCCAGCCACTATGACCAAGCTCGAATGCCGGAAATAATGCACGAGTACGATGTTATACAACAATATCTCTTACGATTATACGATGCGCTAAGACACGATGGCTCAAAAGAGCCTCGTGCGAGAGTTTTTTGGCTCACGTGTTCTTCAATGGCTGTCAGGAAGCCCTTGTCTCTTGCTTCCAAAGTCGACATGTTTTGTAAAATTCAGATCGTAATAAAAACCGGGAAAAGAGAGGAAAAAACAGACTGTATACACGGATGAATAGTCTCCCTTTTATACCCCTCATATGGGGTTTCCCAAACACCGATGAATAGGGCGTTTCGGAGGGGTCAAAATTCTCTCCTGAGAAAAATTTTGCTAACACAGGAGAGAATTATTTTTTTCACAGGAGAGAATTTTTGTTTTCTCCCGTGTCAGCAAAAAAACGTCTCCTATCGACATCAAAAAAGAGAGGGAAAACACAGTCAAAAATCTCCTAATTCGGGCATAAAATCCAACTCAAAAAGATAACATAAAAGAGAGATAAACAAACAAAAGAAAACAATCTGAAATCACAGTCTGGAGAACTATGTCGGAGTTTTTAGCCGAGATCATGCAATCACCTCATTTATGAGCAAATGTCAATGGAAGGCTACTATCGTTCCGAAAAAAGACAAAAAGATGGTCTTTCAATAGGTTTCGGCCAATTTGTTCTATCCCTCCCCTTTTTTGATAGTATGTCTGCTGTGCTAAGTACCCTTGAGAGACTTTGTAGAATAGACACACGTAGTAAATCCTCTGTATTACAATCATTTTGTTTGTTAGTTTGGTTTATAATACAAACTGTTTTATTTTCGCTTTGCCAATGACGGAGAAAGGAGTCTCTGTCGTTGCTTACCTTAATGTTACATCCAATAAACAGACAGAGACAATGGAAGAACGAGATCTCACACCGCAAGAAAGTCTGCGTGTAATACAGAACATGATGGATCAGACACGTCGCAATATAGAGCATCGGTCGAGTAGGCCCTGTTTGATCTGGGGATATACTGCAACGGCGATTTCATTACTTGTCTTCTTTCTTTACCCACATTGGGGCAATGATGCCAACTTTTTGTGGCTGGCCATTCCAGTGGTGGGAGGACTACTTTCTTGGTTCTTTCTGAAAAAGGGAAACCGACGGCATATACCCAAAACACAGATGGACAAGTTACTGGATGTGGTTTGGGGCGTAATGGGGACAAATGTTATACTGCTCGGGTTCATACCTATGCAAGGAGAGATTCTATCAATAGTGTTAATTCTGATAGGAGCAGCTACTGCTATTACGGCCTTTGGTGCTGATGTGGAGTTACTTAAGTATAGTTCCATCTTTGGCATGACCATGGGTTATGCGTTAATGATATTGTCCCTTCCAATAGCTCTGAAAGTACTGATATTTGCTATTACGTTCTTTTTGATGCATTGCATCCCCGGGCATATCATGGCATTCCAAATAAAAAGAAACACTCATGCTTGAGCCATTAGATCCGCTTTTGATGTCCGAATTACGCCTTGCCGTGATGTCCATTTTGATGTATGTGCAGGAAGCCGATTTCCTTTATATCAAAGAAGAAACGGGGGCTACGGCAGGGAACTTGAGTGTACAAATAGACAAGTTGCAGACAGCCGGATATATCGATGTAGAGAAAGGCTTTGCTGGTAAGCGTACACGCACGGTATGTCGCATCACAGAGGGGGGAAGGAGGGCTTTTGAGAAACATTTTGAGGCCCTCGGTACTTATTTTTCTCCTCGATAGGACAGTGCAAAAAAACCAATGACTCTCATGTATAAATACTGTCGATATTTCAATCGCGAACCTCTTACCGAGGTTTGCTCAAAAAAAGTACATTTGTTCAGTAAGTTCGATTAAACTTATATTGGTTTCTCTCATCCATATGGTACGTAAACATACAATTAGGGAAGATGAATAAAATATTTACATGTATTGTAGCAGCGATCGTCTTGTCTGCCCCTGTTACTCTTTCCGGGCAGTCGACACCACCCTCAGTCAACGAACCTCAAGATACTCTCCACATAGGCCTATCTGAGGCCTTGCGTATTGCTTTGAGCGAGAATGTATCTGTGCGTGTGGCGGATCTGTCCGTCAAAAAGCAGAGCTACATGAAACGGGAAATGATTGCAGCCCTTTTTCCACAGATAGATGGTACAGTATCGTACAGCTATACCTTTAAGAAGCCGGTTGTTTATTTACAAATGCCGGGTATGCCTGAACCCAGAGGTATAGAAATGGGGCAGACACATAATTTACAATTGGGAGCTACTGCCTCTATGCCATTGATCGTTCCTAAGTTGTGGGAAAGTATAGCTATCGGCAATACTCAGATGGAGCTTAGTTTGGAAAAGGCACGCTCGGCAAGGATAGAGATGATAGCCGAGGTGCGCAAGGCCTACCTGTCTGCTTTATTGGCAGAACGTTCGTATGAGGTTTTTCTGGCTAGCTACCGTAATGCAACAACAAATTACAAGCAGATACAAGATCAGTTTGAGCAGGGTTTGATTGCCGATTTCGATCGCCTGAGAGCCGAGGTGCAAGTCGGAAATCTTGAGCCGATGCTATTGCAGGCAGAGCGAGGTCGCTTATTGGCACATAAGCGACTCTGTGTGTTGCTGGCCATAGACCCTTCTACTCCGATTGTTCTTTCCGAAAAACTATCAGACTATGCCGGCGAAGTCTATAGCTCCTATTTTGGGGTAGATACTGCCGTGCAGGGCAACTCTTCTCTTCGTCAGATGGATATTCAGGGCGACTTGCTCAAGAAAAGCAAGCGAACCAAACAGTGGGATTATTTACCCTCGCTGGTCGTTTCATCCAACTACACTTACAACTATATGAATAACGTCCTCAAGCTGTCCGAAGACAAACTTTGGTCTCCTAATGCTGCAATGTCTTTCCGCCTGTCTATCCCTATTTTTAGCAGTGGGAAGCGTTACTATGCGGTTAAGCAGGCCAATACGGATCTGACTATGCTGCGATTGCAGCGAGAAGACCTCCGCCGGCAAATCTCTTTGGCAGTGGAGCAGCAGAGTGATCAGATAGACAAGGCTGTGAAGAGCTACGGTGCCGCTCACAAGGCAGCTACTGCAGCCGAAAAGGGCTACGAGATCGCTCGCAAGAGATACGAAAGTGGAGTGGGGACTCTTCTGGAGGTCAATGATGCAGATATGCAACTCTTGCAGGCCAGATTGAATGAAGATCAGGCTGTTTTCGATTTTATGACTGCTCTCTATACCCTGGAGAAGCTCACCGGCAAAGAACCCGAACAGAAATAACAAACCAGAATAACACAGATAAAACTATAATAGCAATGGAAAAACATATAACCCTCGGTATGAAATATGGCGCAGCTTTTGCTGCACTTTGTTTGTCGCTCGGTTTGGGCATGGCCACCGGTTGTAGCAGGGGAGGCAAACAAGCCAAGACTTTGGCCCAAGAGGATTCGGTACGATTGGTCGATACAACCATTGCAATTCGTACCCGAGTGGAAGCCTCCGAACAGTTTTCTGCGATCATACAATCTAAGGTGCGTAACAATATCAGTCCGCAGGCCCCACTCCGCATAGAGCGTATGCTGGTAGAAGTCGGAGACAGGGTTGCCAAAGGGCAGGTATTAGCTCGTCTGGATAATAGCTCTCTTGATAGGCTTAAGGTGCAGTTGGACAATGCAGAGCTGGATTTCAAACGGACCGACGAGCTATTCAAAGCCGGAGGGCTGGCACAGGCTCGTTGGGAGCAGAGCAAGAGTTCTCTGGAGATCACTCGTAACCAGTACCGTAATATGCTTGATAATACGGTATTGCGCAGTCCTGTGAGCGGAATTGTGACTGCTCGCAATTACGATAGCGGAGATATGTCTTCTCCTCAGCTCCCTATCTATGTGGTGGAACAGATTGCTCCGGTCAGGCTCAAGCTGAATATCTCCGAGATGTACTATGGGCAGGTTAAAGCCAAGATGCCGGTAGACGTGAGCTTAGAAGCCATTCCTGGAGAGAGTTTCCGTGGTTACGTCTCTCTGGTATACCCGACTATCGATGCTATGAGTCACACTTTTGGGGTGGAGGTGGAGATCCCCAATGCAAAGATGCGGATCCGTCCGGGGATGTATGCACGCGTTGATGTGCACTTCGGAGAAAAGGAAGTGATTGCGGTCAATTCGTTGGCAATCAATCGGCAAGCCGGTACGGGAGGCCGATTCGTCTATGTGCTGAAGAACAATAAAGTCGAGTCGAGAGAGGTCAAATTGGGTCGAAGCAAAGGTGAACTTGTAGAGATTGTCGAGGGCCTCAACGCAGGTGATATTGTAGTAAGCAAGGGAGCCGGGACTCTCAAAGAGGGTCAAGAAGTGAGAATAAGCAAGAGGGATAAGTAATTCTTGAGAGGTTAGGTCATGAATCTATACGAAACAGCTGTCCGCAAACCTGTTACCACAATCCTGGTCTTTGTGGCTTTGGTTGTGTTGGGTGTATTCAGCCTTGTCAAACTTCCGATAGACCTCTATCCGGAGTTTGAGAGCAACAATATAATGGTGCTCACCACCTATTTCGGAGCCAACTCTTCGGATGTGGAGACCAATGTAACTAAGCCTCTGGAGAACGTCCTCAATGGGGTGAGCAACCTCAAGCATATCTCGAGCAAAAATCGCGAGGGCATATCTGTCATTTCGCTCGAATTTATGGAAGGAGTGGATATTACAGAGGCAACGAACGATGTGAGAGACAAACTTGATGCCATGGGCAACCGTTTGCCCGAGGATGTCGGCAAGCCAGCCATTTTCCGCTTCGGAGCGGACGATATACCCATTGTGATCCTATCGGTAGAAGCGGATAAGAGTGTCAAGGCTTTGGATAAGATCTTGGAAGACAATGTCGTGAACGAATTGGCACGTATTGATGGAGTAGGGGCTGTGTCCAAGACCGGTACCGTGAAGAGAGAGATACTTATCCACTGCGACCCAGCCAAACTCGAAGCCTATCATGTGTCTATCGAACAGATCAGCCGTGTAATCTTGGCAGAAAACAGAGCTGTGTCTTCCGGACTTTTGGATATTGGACACGAAACAACTGCGCTACGTGTGCAGGGAGAAATCAGAGATCCACAAGAAATACGAGACCTGGTGGTAGCCAGCGTACAAGGGCGTAACATCTACTTGAGGGACTTGGCAGAAGTGATAGACGGCACAGCTGAGAGACAGCAGGAGAGCTACGCCAATGGACGCCGAAGTGCTGTGATTGTAATAAACAAACAGAGTGGTGCCAATTCGGTGGAGATTTCCAAAGAAGTATCCAGACGTTTACCCGAAATATCCAAGAAACTGCCTACCGATGTGCATATCGGTGTGATTTATGACACTTCGAGCAACATTGTCAATACTATCAACAGTCTCAAGGAGACAATCTATATCACGTTCTTCGTGGTCTTGTTGGTTGTCTTGTGTTTTCTTGGACGCTGGAGGGCCACTTTTATCATTATTCTCACGATACCGATTTCTCTGGTAGGCTCATTCATTTACCTCTATTTCTCGGGTAATTCGCTCAATATCATTTCTCTTAGTTCTTTATCCATTGCCATCGGTATGGTGGTAGACGATGCTATCGTGGTCTTGGAAAACATTACCACTCACATAGAGCGAGGAGCCTACCCTAAACAGGCAGCTATTCATGCTACCAATGAGGTAGGTATATCTGTTGTGGCTTCGACCTTGACGATGTTGGCTGTATTCCTACCCTTGACTTTGATGCCAGGTATGACAGGGATTCTTTTCCGTCAGTTAGGATGGATTGTGAGTATTATCATGATCATCTCCACAGTGGCGGCTCTTAGCCTCACTCCGACTCTCAGTTCGCAACTTTTGAAGCGTATCCCTAAGAAATCTCGTATACAGGAGCTGGTTTTTGCTCCCATCCAAAGAGTCCTCGAGCGTTTTGAGCGTATCTATGAGCGTACCCTCCGAGTAGCCGTAAGTCGCCGCCGTATGGTTATAGGATTATCTTTGGCGATTTTTATTTTCAGCCTTTGCTTATTCCCTCTGGTCAAGACAGAGTTTTTCCCTCAACAAGACATTTCCTATATCACTGTGCAGGTCGAATTGCCAGTGGGTACGGCTGTGAGTCAATCTCGCGTGTTGGGCGAAAAAATATACAAGCGGTGGACCTCTGAGATACCCGAATTGGCTATGTGTCAGTATGCCGTGGGACAAGCCGATGCGGAAAACACATTTGCCTCTATGCGCAGCAATGGTAGCCATATCATAGAGTACAACGTTCGCCTGACAGATCCCGGCAGTCGAGAACGCTCAATGGTGGAAGTTGCCGACTATATGCGTGAGACATTGAAGGATTACCCCGAGATCAAGCTCTATAGGGTACACCCCGGAGGAGACCATGGAGGTGGAGCCGGAGGGCAGCAAGCTGTGGATATAGAGATTTATGGGCATGATTTTGCCAAAACGGATAGGTTGGCACAGGAGATTAGAGAGCGGATGAAGTCATTCTCTTCCTGTTCGGAAATTCGGATGAGCCGTGAAGACTATGTTCCGGAGTTCCAGATAGAATTTGACAGGATCAAACTGGCAGAGAATGGTTTGAATCTGAGTATGGCTTCTGCTTTCGTGCGCAACAGTATTCAGGGGAGTCGTGCCGGCTTCTTCCGTGAGGACGGCGACGAGTACAATATTCGGGTACTACTGGCTCCTACATACAGACGCTCGATAAAAGACATCGAAAACTTGCTGATATATACTCCACAGGGCAAGGGCATACGTCTGGCAGACTTGGGGCGTGTCGTGGAGCGTTATATGCCACCTACGATAGAGCGTAAAGACCGCCAACGTATTGTCACAGTAAAAGGTCTTGTAGCACCCGGAAAGGCTTTGAGTGACCTTTCTCGAGAATCCAAGAAGATGCTCAAAGAACTGGAGATACCGGAAGGAGTTACCTACAAGGTCGGTGGCACACTGGAAAATCAGCAAGAGAGTTTTGCTGACCTTACGAGTCTCTTGGTGCTCATTATCATGCTTGTCTTCATCGTGATGGCAGCAGAGTTTGAAAGTTTAAGAGATCCGTTTGTGATCATGTTTTCGATCCCATTTGCCTTTACCGGCGTGATATTGGGGTTGTTGATTACATGCACAACTTTGTCGGTGATGTCCTTCATCGGACTTATCATGCTGATGGGTATAGTAGTAAAGAATGGTATCGTGCTTATCGACTATATCCGCCTCTGTCGAGAAAGAGGGATGAGTGTACGACAAAGTATTATCCGTGCCGGACGGTCACGCTTACGTCCCGTATTGATGACAACAGCTACCACCGTATTGGGGATGCTCCCTCTGGCTATCGGCTTGGGTGAAGGCTCGGAAATGTGGCGTCCTATGGGTATTACGGTTGTTTTCGGTCTCACGGTATCCACATTGATCACCTTGGTGTTGGTGCCCACTATTTATGCTTCGTTGCAGAAACGTACCCTAAAGCGTGAGCGTCGAATCCTGTACCGCAAGTTGTACGAGAAACAAAAGTCGAACCTTATCAATAGTTCAAACAGATGAAATCCGTTTTGATAACATATAACCAGGCCTATAGAGACATTGTCGTGCGTACTTTGGAGCGACTCAATCTGAAGGGATATACACATTGGCCTGCTGTGAGAGGCAGAGGTAGCAGAGATGGGGATCCACACTTGGGTACCCATGCTTGGCCTACTCTCAACGAAGCTCTCATGACTGTTTGCGAAGATCACAAGGTGGAACCTCTCCTTTCTGCCCTGAAAGAGTTGGATGAGGCCACTCCTCAACAGGGACTGAGGGCTTTTGTCTGGACGATAGAACAGAGTATTTGAGTTATAGCTCACTGCTAATCCCCTAAACAAGAAGGCTTGGCCCCGAAGGAAAACAAAGATGTTCCTTCAGAGCCAAGCCTTTTTAGTAGCAATTGGATCGATCAATCTGAGAGAGATTGCGATCGAATGAGGAAGAGACCGTACTGCGATCTCGAATGTAGAAAACAGGGAGTCATGTGGCCTGTGTTTCAAATCGTTTCCGGCACTCTGACTTGGCTTACCCTCTCGCTTTAGTCTCTACAAGGCTTTTCACCAACACAGGTGATATAATGCTCTCTTCTTGCAGGATGGCAGTAGTGCGATAACGCCGAGTATCGTAGATATTGCGATATTTGGAATAACTCTCATTTATATCGGAGAGGTTTTTACAGGTAAAGATGGAGAAGACAAGCAGTATGGCTACAATAGCCGGCTGCCGCTTTAGTTTATCGCCGGGCTTCACTGTCAGAGCAAGCAAAGGGAAGAAAAAAGCGAAAGGATAGTAGAAGATTCGCACCCCTGTCTCAAAGTTCTTGAACAAGCTGTATATGATGACAGCAAAAACCAGACTATTGATATAGGGATATATCTCCGGGCGATATTTACTTATTCGCTTGGCTGAGAAAACGAAATAAAGGGCTACAAACATCAGGAATAAAGGATATAGGCCGGTCTCGGTTTGCATCTTGGATACTTGACTCTTCTCTGTATAGATTCCATATCGGTCGGGTAGAATATTCCCCAGCAAATCCAACATCGAAGGGAGCAGAAGTTCGCTCAATAGGGGGGAGAAAACAAGCAATGCAGCCAAAATATATTTGTTCCATTTAATCCGGGCTATCAATAGCATCGGTAGTATGATCGCTGCGGAAGAGTGCACCAAGAAAGCCCCAACCAGACAAAGAGCAAACCACAAATAACGCTTTTGTTGCATCAAGGGGTAGGAGGCTATCATAATCCCTAAAGCCAAGTACTGACGCATGATATTGAATGTCTCGAAATAACCCGAGTAAACCAGTACGAATGCCAGTATCGCAATCCACCAGTTCTCCCCACAGAGACGACGAAAACCATATATCAGTAGAGCATAGGTCAGTCCGGCCACAGTCGTGAACCAAACAGCCGAACTTACGCCCCAGCGGCGGAAAAGATCTATCATTTCCTTCCAGAAAGGCTCCAATACGTGGTAGTTTGGTGTATGTTCGCCATACTCGTAAATGTTCAGATACATAGAAAAGTCACGTCCTGGACCGAAACGCATTCCGGCAAAAATCGTGAGCAACAACCATAGAGCGAACATGGGATAGGCAGACAATCTCTCGGTTGTCCTACCCATGTAGATGAGCAAGGCAAAAAGAGCAAAGAAGCAACTGTAATATATCAGCGACGCAAAAATGACTTCCATCGGTTTAAGAGCAATAGCAAGACATAACCCAAGCTGCCGGTGAGAGCCTGAGATTGCAGCTTATAGATGAGTTTGTGGTACCAAGCTGCCGGGCGAATTTTGTTCAGATGATCCACCTCTGGGTGACAGGCTCGGATATGAGGATAAAAGGAGAGGGGAGAGCGAGCATAGAGCAGAGCTTTGGCATTCAGATAGGCCATTTGTATTTCTCTTCCATATCGCTCTTGTGCTTGGGGATCGCGTCGCAGCAGCTCGTCCCGGCAGTAATCAACGGCCTCCATTAGCTCATTCAGATCTTTCGCCCCGGTCGTACTAAGCAGAGAAGATACATTTCCCTGTTCATAGTGTACCAAAGCCATTGGCAGATAGGCAATCCGTATGTTGGAAGCAAAGAAAGGAATTATGGCACGCAGATCTTCCATGAGCCTTTTGCCCGGAGCAAAGCCTCCTCCATGATGGCGCAAAGCCTCTGTGTGAAAGCATTTATTCCACATAAAGCCTGGCATTTGTCCGCTCAAGACTGCTTTGGCTGCATCTGTGGAACTTATTGGACAATTTACCCGCATGTACTCTTTCTTCTTAGGGTAGTCTGCATAGTAGTCTGTCACAAGGCAGTCAACCCCGGTTGAGAGCATTGCTTGCATGAGACATTCCAGGCTATCCGGGCTGTGCCAATAGTCGTCCGAATCAAGGTATAAGCAATAGTCTCCACTTGCTTCCTCAAGCAGTTTTTGCCGACAGTAGGCCACGCCTCGATTGGTTTCATTTTGCAATAGTCGTATTTGCAGCTCCGAGCTTGATTCTGGCAACAACTCTCTGACAATCTCCATGGAGCGATCTCCGCCTCTGTCGTCTACTATGACCAATTCTAAGGGGCGGTAGGTTTGGTTCAATACCGAGTATAAGCAACGAGCTACATACTTCTCCACCCTATAAACAGGGATCAAAACAGAGACGAGAGCTTGTGTCGGCTTTTCAGACATGGAGGTGCAATTTTATTTGTTTCGGTCGGGTAAAAACCTCGCTCCGATGTTGAGTTTTTGGGAATATCTACGGAAACAAAGGTACAATATTGACTTTATTGGCCTTTCTGACAGTTCGATGTACAATACACGCCTCGGATTATGTTCCTATGATAGCCCTTTGAACTTGCTCATAAAGAGACTCTATGCAGAAGCTTTTTGCGAAGGATAAACATCCAAAAGAGAGCTACCGAGCCTTTGAACATCGAACTGATAGAGATAATCCACCAAATTGCTTCCAGTCCCATTCCTCTATTGATGCAATAGATAGCAACTGGTATGCGCAAGTAATTGCCCACAATACTTATGATAGCCGGAGGCATAGAACGACCACAACCGTAGAATAACCCTTGGGTTGCAATTTCGCACATCATCAGCAATTGGGAAAAACCAATAATCCTGAGATAGACCCCGCCGGCCTGGTAGGCCATCGGTTCCGGAACAATGAGAGAATAGAATTGGCTACCCCAAAAAACAAAGAGCAGTGTTCCCAATCCTCCAAAAATAGAGGTATACATCAAGGTGTACTTGTAGGCTAAAAAGATACGATCCGGCTTGCCGGCTGCATAATTTTGTGCCACGATAGAGGAAAGAGCCGTAGCAAACCCTTGGGAGGTATTCCACGTGAGACCTTCGAGTTGCCCTCCGGTCGTAAGCGTTGCCACTCCTATATGCCCCGGGAGGCCACTATGTATGGCTGCTGAAGAAGCTTGCCGGCCTAAAAAAATACTGACGAATACGAACAAAGAATTGAGTATTGCCACAGGCAATCCGATACGGAGAATCTCTCTTACATAGATCCATCGCAAATGTACCAAAAGAGGAAACCCTCCGAAGAGTTGGGCCTTATGACGGATATAGTAATAAGACAGCCAGAAAACCACGAACTGGGAGATCGTGGTCGCCCATGCCGCTCCCTCCGTCCCCCAGCCTAACACAAAGATGAGTAACGGATCCAATATCATATTCAGAACCAATCCGGATGCTGCTACCTTGAACGGTATATGGCTCAATCCCGATCCATTGTATATCCCACTTACCGTAATGGAGAAAAAGGTGCAAGGGAAACCCAGAAGCACAATTTTTAGGTAAGAGAAAGAGAGTTCCTCGACCTCGGGGGAGAGTTTGTAGAATGCGAATATATTTCGTCCGAAAAGGAAATAGATCAATCCCAAGACGAGGGAGATCAGTATCGATATGGTTATGTTGTGGGAAGCGTAGTGAGCTGCCCGATCCTGCTGTTCCTGACCGAGGCTTTGGCCTACAGTCACTTCGCTACCTGTCTTGTTGATATAGGAAATCGAATAGGCCAGCCATATAAGCACAGAGACAACACCCACCGCAGCTACAGCTTCGGAGCCGAGTCGCCCGAGCCAAGCCATATCGGTAAAACTGTAGGCCATGTGGATAAAAGAAGTCCCCATGATAGGCAGGGCGATACGCACCAGTTGCTTGCGTACATCGCCAACGGTGAGATTGAGAGCTTGTGCCACCTGTCGATTCTTTTCTTGCTGCAAAGATAGCATACAGCCTGTCAGACAAAGAACCCGGGCGTGAGGAGATTGTCTCTTCTCACGCCCGGATCCTTTGATTATCTATCAGGACGGGTTAAACCATCCTAATTAAGCCCTGGTAAGGCCAATCAGTTGCGATTACTCTTGAGTTTCTCAGCTACGGCTTGTCCCAAGTCCCATCCCTTTTGCAAAACCTCCAGGGTGGGAGACATCTTCATTTCTACCGGTTCGCCTACCAGTTCCCAACCCATGGTTTCTGCCAATGGGAGCATCTTTTTCACAGCTTGACTTCCCCAGGTAAATGAGCCGAATACAGACAAGTAGCGATCTTTTATTTCACGCACTTCGATTAGGTGCATCAGGTATTGCATAGGAGAGAATAGCCCATTGCTATAGGTCGGAGCGCCCAATACAACAGCTTTGTAGCGGAATATATCTCTCAGAATGAGGGAGGGATCGGAGGATGTAAGGCTGTGGCATACTACGTTGCGGATCCCTGCTGCAGCAATAGATTGGGCAATAGTATCAGCCAAAACTTCTGTGTGGCCGTACATTGATCCAAACACAACTACGGCACCTTCCTCTGGCTGGTATTTGCTGAAACGGTCGTACAAATCCTTGGCTTCACCAAAATGAGCAGCCGTCCAAACAGGACCATGAGTGGGGCATACATAGTCGATCTCGATTGGCATGCTTTCAATGGTCTTGAATACCTTTTGTACAAAAGGACCATACTTACCCACGATGCAAGCATAGTATCTCTCCATTTCAGGCCAATAGGGCTCCAGATTCATGTCTTTGTCCAGAATGTGTCCATTCAAGGCTCCGAAAGTACCGAAAGCATCAGCCGAGAAAAGGATCTTGTCATGCTGTTCGTAGGTAAACATCACTTCCGGCCAATGCACCATGGGTGCCATCAGGAAGCTCAGCTCTCTCTTGCCGATACAGATAGACTTACCCTGTTCTACCTCCAACAAATTGTCCGTGATACCATGGTATCCAGCCAGCATATTGAATGTTTTCTTGTTGCCTATAATACGGATATTGGGGTATTTCTGACGAAGCAACCCTATCGACCCACTATGATCCGGCTCCATGTGATTGACGATAAGGTAATCAATTGGACGACCTTGCAGGATAAGGTCGATTTTGTAGAAAAATGTATCGCTATAGCATACATCTACCGTATCGACCAATACGACCTGCTCATCGACAATCAGATAAGAGTTGTAGGATACGCCATTGGTCAAAGGCCACATATTTTCAAACTTCGCCTTTGATCGGTCATTGACACCAACATAGTAGATGCCTTCTGTAATTTGAGGTATTTGTATCATTACGTCTGTTGAATATTTGATGGGTTGGTATTTGATTTTTTATTGTTGGTCGATAGAAACAGTTTGGTGTTTCCTGCTTTGGCCTATAGCACGCACCACCCAGTAGATGCCCAAGGCGAGGAAAGGTATACTCAGTAGTTGTCCCATGTTCATGCCGATTGAATCAATCAGTTGCAGCTCCCACGGCTCCTGCACCAGCTTGAGCATCTCTATAAAGAAGCGTGAGCCGAATATCCCAATCAGAAAAACACCGACTATCAAGCCGTTGTATTTTCGAGTTGCATTGTAGCAGAAATAGAGCCACAGGCAAATGCCGAATACAATTAGGTAGCAGATCGCTTCGTATATCTGCGTAGGATGGACAGCTGGCAGATTTTGTACCATCTCGGGCGGGATTTGATCCCATACGGATGAATAATCCGGGCTTCCTACAACTTCGGACCAATAGTCATGCGAACGCAGGAAGCGAAAGCCCCAAGGCAGAGAGGTGGCACGACCGAATATCTCACTGTTCATCAAGTTGCCTAGCCGGATCATAGCAGCAACCAGTCCTACAGGTACGGCTAATCTGTCGAGCCCCCAAAGAAATCCTTTGCCGGTAACATATTTGCCATATAGCCACATCCCTACCAACACTCCTATCGTGCCTCCATGACTAGCCAAACCACCTTCGTGAATGGCGAGAATTTTGATCGGATTGCTCAGGTAGTACCCGAGATCATAAAAGAGTACATGCCCCAATCGAGCTCCTACGATAGTGCCGATGAAGACATAAATACCCATCTTCCTCATCCAATCTTCTTTGAGTTGCTCCCGTTTCCAGATAACCGACATAATCATGGGACCGAAAACAATAAGACCAACCCCAAACAGCAACCCGTACCAACGGATTTCGTGGTCGAAGAGAGTAAATATTTCGGGAGAAACTGTCCAGTTTATCATACTGTATCTGTGTTTATATTCTCCAAACTATACCAGCAAGCCTATCCACTGGTCTCTTTCACCAGGAAGCAAATCTATGGGTGCCACTTCGGGCAGAGTATAGGCTCCGGGTGCCATTCGCATGGCCGCTCTGGCTGATGCTACTAATATCTGAGCTGTAAGGGCTGGGTTATTGATGCGCATATCGAATGTCAGTTGTTGGTTGTGTGTGCACCCGCTCACACCTTTGCGGCTCATGTGTACCCCATGCCCCACGTCCTTGAGCGCATCTACCGATTCTACGACTATGACGTGCGTCTCATCGTGTGCAAAATAGTCATCCGACTTGATTTTTGTCTCAACCTCTTCTTTGCTATATCCCTCGGAAAGCTCTACGTACACCATACGACGGTGCACGGAAGTTCCGAGCGGTATCGTGATAGAGAGTGCTTTTTCTACACCTTCAATCGCTTGTGCTGCCACACTATGCCCCATGCTCATGCCCGGGCCAAAATCGGTGTAAGTAATTCCTTGAGGGAGCATGGCCTGCATCAGCGTACGCACCACTGAGTCGCTACCCGGATCCCAGCCAGCAGCCAATATAGCGGCTGTGCCATGGGATTGCGCTACGGCATTGAGTCGCTTACGCAGATCGGGTATTTCCGAATGTATATCAAAGCTGTCCACAGTGCGTATCCCTCGAGAAAGAAGGCCGGCAGCTACCTCCGGAATAAGTCGGGAAGGTTGGGATAATAAGGCCACATCAACTTGCCCCAGCTCGGCCAACTCTGTCACCTGCTTGTAGACACAATACCGGGCGGGCAGCTCTGTCACTTGTCGGCGAACAATCCCGGCAACGGTACAGTCGGGTGCATTCTCGATAGCCTCAATGGCATATCGACCGATATTACCCAGCCCGACAACAGCGATGCGTATTTGTTGTTTGCTCATCTTGTAGTCTGTCTGTTGTATTTAGTCAGGGCATCGCCCTTGCGACGACAAAGGTACACAATCGGCACAGCCTGCAAGTTGCCCAAGCTCATCTAATCTTGTGGATAGATACGAGCAAATACCAAGTCTTCAAATTTGCGTTTTGGCACATGGTGTACTCCATTTTCATCATGGTAATACTTATAGTCTCCATAGGCTTGCATATCTTCCAAAACAACCTTTTCGGCAGGTTTCCCTATCGCCACGATAGCTAATGGGAAGATATTGTCAGGTAAATCAAAATATCGAGCTACTTCGCCCTGACTGAAGCTAAGCATGATGCAGCAACCAAAACCGTCTTCGATGGCCGAGAGGGTAATGGCCTCGAGCTGCAACCCCTCGTCGTACCGGCCCGAAGCAGCAATGTTACTGTCCAGCACCTGTACTAAAAAGGCTCTGGGACGTTCTCCCTCTTCCGGGCCATCCCAGTCGGTAAGATAGCCTGCCCAATGGACCATTCGGCAAAGCTGTTCGCAATGGGTGGGATCTGTGACAAGGATATACTTCAAAGGCTGTACATTGCGCATCGAGGCGGTATATCTGGCTGCTTCTACCCAAGACTCTATTTTCTCTACAGGTACTTCCACGTTTTCGTCGAATCGTCTGTATGAGCGGTTTCGCATCAATAAATCTTTTATCATGGGGTGTGCATGTTTTTTGATTCTGGCACTAAGGTACGCAATCCCCGTAGGATGGCTGCAACTATGTAGTAGAAAATACCTATCTAAAATTCTGAATGAGAGAGTTGTTTGTTCGGAAAGAGTGAGAGAAGCAAGAAATATGCTATGAGAAAATCGGATCCGATTTTCAGGAATAAAAAAGCCCCGGCGGGATATGCCGAGGCTGACAGAAAACACAACCGCCGAGCGGTCATGTGGTCCCACTTGGGCTTGAACCAAGGACTCCCTGATTATGAGTCAGGTGCTCTAACCAACTGAGCTATAGGACCGACAGGAGCGTATAAGCATCCTGTATTTCGGACACAAAAGTATACCTTTCCCCCCAATCGTGCAATACCTGCTCAATAAAAATGAGACTGAAACACAGCCGGAGAATGTGTCTCAAACCTCAGAAAATAATCCAGAAATCATTGTTTTTCCATATTCTTTTGTCTCTCTCCGACTATCAACTTTTTTGAATGCACACCACTTCGGTTGTGTGATTATATATTGTGTGTCAATGATATATCAGTAGTTCTATGTTGAGTTATGTGGAGGAACCAACAATTTGCCACCCCTTGTAATGGAGGGAGCCTTGCGGTCTGATAATCGACAGCTCGGCATAATCAAGCCGAAGTAGCTGTGAGAATACAAGCCATCCAACCGCACAAGGAAGATGGACTATGGGTACCCGACCAACGAGGCGGCAGACGTTATGACTCATACTAGAGCGAAACTCATGAGGTTAGCCCTTTGGTTTGTCTCCTCTTTTGGCGGTTTTCTCTATCCATACACAGCTTTTGTAGAGTTTATCCCTGCTCCTTACCTCCCTCTTAATGTATCCGTGGAGCATCGGTAAACATATACATAGTGTCTGTAAGGCTGTTAGAAGGGGAGGGTAGCGACACTAAGCCGCAATCCAAACGAAAAGAACTACCTTTGTCCCTACAATTCGGGGCTGACCGGCTTTGACAGCGTGACGAACCGACTTGTAAGCATGTAGTGCGTTGTTGGCCTGGCACTTTAATCTCAGACATCACAACTTTTAGTTGGCGCAAATAATTTCGCTCTCGCTGCGTAACCGAAGTATAGTAGGTTAACCGCTTCATCTCTGCGACAGTCGCGGAGACGAGAC
Organism: Porphyromonas crevioricanis; assembly: GCF_900167225.1. Taxonomy (GTDB): domain Bacteria; phylum Bacteroidota; class Bacteroidia; order Bacteroidales; family Porphyromonadaceae; genus Porphyromonas; species Porphyromonas crevioricanis. Next base: position 786 of record NZ_FUXH01000019.1, on the reverse strand, counting down.
GTCGCCCGATCACTCTTATCCCGAAACGGATCGATATGGCGGCGCACGTTAGTCGGGGTCAGTCTCGCTAAGCCCTCGGGCGAAGACCGTATTTAGGGGGATAGGGGTGATGCCATTGGAGGTTACTGACAGGATAAGCCCCGAAAAAAGCAGGTGTAACTAAACATGTAGAAAGCAATTTGTTTCCGCGTTTGGACGAGGGTTCAACTCCCTCCAGCTCCACTATGTAGCCTATCCTCCCATGGGGGACTGCTCTTATCGAAAGTGCCACAACCCTTGATCGGGTTGTGGCACTTTCTTTGTTTAGAGCATGGGCCAAAGCCTCCCCTCCTGTGCACAATGTGTGGGCAGATCTAAGAGGCTGTTACAGCTGCTTTCCATGAAATCATCGTGTCCTCATGCAACAACCCTTCCCGTGAATCTCACAAAGAGCAGCTGAGCAATCAGAATGCAGTCAAGAAGCTCCTATTTTATCCTCTCGGAATAGACATGTTTTGTAAATTCTTCTCGAGGCAAAAATCGAGGAAAAAGGAGGAAAAAAGAGTTCCGTATAGGGGTGGATATATCTCCCTCTTATATGCTCCGAATTGCTCTCCCAAAACACCGATGAATAGGGCGTTCTGAGAGGGTCGAAATTCTCTCCTGAGAAAAATTTTGCTAACACAGGAGAGAATTATTTTTTCCTCAGGAGAGAATTTTTGTTTTCTCCCGTGTCAGCAAAAAATGTCTCCCGTCAGCATCAAAAAGAGGAGGGAAAATCCTTGGAAAAAGTCCCCAATTCGGGCA
>NZ_FUXH01000012.1 GCF_900167225.1 Porphyromonas crevioricanis | reverse complement strand
TTGTCCGTCAGCGTAAAGGGACGGATGAATAAGCACGTTGGGTGTACAAACAAAAGTGTTATCACTATGGATACAAAAAGCATTGTTTGACCAATATTCAAGGCATTGTTCAAAGGGTGATAACGACTGCAGCGAACCGCAGTGATACGAAGGAGCTTATTCCGCTATTGGAGAGTATAAACATTCCACAAGGCACAGCCATCCTGGCGGACAAAGGATATGCTTCTCGAGAAAATCGTTCGTACCTGCAAACACATCACCTTCAAGATGGCATTATGCACAAGGCACAACGCAACAGGGCATTGACCGAGCAAGAGAAACAGCGAAACAAAGCAATCAGTCCGATACGGACTACCATCGAACGCCCCTTTGGCAGTATTCGTCGGTGGTTTCATGGCGGACGATGTCGCTACCGGGGGCTTGCAAAGACCCATACCCAAAACATTCTTGAGAGCATCGCCTTTAACCTATACAGAACACCGGGGATAATTATGTCCTCATGTGTAGGATAAGACATAATTACCCTTGCGGAGATCGTTCATGTAGCTCCGCAAGGGTAATTTACAAGCCATTTTATTCCTTGTCCCTTGCTTCCCCCCAAATTCTTCCCTCCTTTTATCCGAAGAATACCTCTTTCCTACATCTCCTTATTTTTCAAAGGTCTCATGTAAATTAAGTAACAGTATCTTACTTACAAGACTTTCGAAAAGGCTCTCCATATGTAGAATAAGCTCCTCTTCAAAAGCGGCTAATTTCTTCTAGAAAAGTCACTAATCTTTCCCCAAAAAGATTAGTGACTTTTCGGAAGCGTATAATGTTCTCTCAATGAAATTCTGCAGATTTTACTCCGCTGAGATCTTATCGGCATACTGCTTCCAGCCTTTCGCTTTCTTATAAGTATCGACGGCTGAGGCCGGCACGCGTATCTGAAAGACGAACGGAGAATTGGTGTACAGCTCTCCTTCCAATATAGGAGGTATCTCTCCTAACATCCTGATTTGGATGATTGCGCTCTTTCCAAGGACACCATTTCCGATAGTTTGGACTCCTTTGGGAAATTCAATGGTACTGAATGTACAATCGGAAAAGACTCCTTTCCCACCTATTTCCTTTAGGCTTTCGGGGAGCTTGATGGAAGGCAGAGCTGCACAACCCAGAAAAGCACCTTCCTCGATTTTGATCACTCCATTGGGGATTGCGATGGTGGGCAATGTTTTACAACCAGATAATGCGAGCTTTTCTATTACCTTCACCGTCGAAGGGATATTAATTGATTGCAAAGCTTCATTCTCTACAAACCAATACCCTAAAGAAGTTATTCCTTCAGGCAACATTACCCGAGTCAGCTTAGAACAATAAGAGAATGCCCCACTTCCAATCTTGGTCGCAGGATTCGGAATAGTGACAGTCTCCAAACCGGAAGATTTGAAAGCTCCCTCTCCGATCTCCTTCAGACCTTGGGGCAATTTGATAGACGCCAAAACGCCACAACTGACAAAAGCAGCTTCGCCGATCTTCTGCAAAGCTGCGGGAAATTCAATAGCTGAAAAATGACATCCAAGAAAGGCCTTTCTGCCTATGACTTGCAACTGATCGGGAAATTCAATCTCTGAAATCCCGCATTTATAAAAGGCGTATTCTCCGATTATTTCCAAGGTCTCCGGCAGAATGACTTTCTCCAAATTGCGAAGCTCGTTAAATGTGGCATACAGTTTACTGTCCTCCCATTCTCCATTGGGGATCATTCTTCCTGTACAACTTTTCAGATTCAAAAAAATGGTCTGATTTTTGATAGAAGCAGCTTTAATAGTGCGCCTTAATTCTCTCCAATTGTCACCACTGTCGAGATTGATGCCCTTGAGACCGACTTTGTATTCCTTGTCAAAAGGTTGCTTTTGGAGCCAGCTATAAAGGTCTTCTATACTGGAAAACACTACAAAATCGCCAGGGATGTCTTCTTTCATCCATTTAGCATAAAGAGTGATATCTGATGTCTGAGTACTCACATCGTAGGGGAAAGAGATTTTTTTACTCAATCCGGCATCCTGATACCATCCATCGAAAGTGTTTCCTGTTTTAACAGGAGCCAAAGGCTCTGTCAAAGTTCCTCCCTTGAGCACCCTATCAACATGATTATCACCCGTTGGCCACGAACCGCCATTAAGTTCCCATGTAACATTCCAATATTCGGCAACAGCCTCTGACTGCCACTTAGCTCGCAGTGTAAAATCTCGTGTTACGGGTGTGTGAAAATCGTATGAACTCGTTCCATCCTCAGACCAACAGACAAAAACAAAGCCGGTCTTTTGGGGAACTATCGAAGGAGCTACAATTGTCTCTCCTTTTGCCACTCGCTGAGCCAGGGGAATAGGCATACCTCCATCTGCATCGAATGTCACAGTGAAATACACTTTTTCCTCTTCGTCCTTGTCTTTCGAACAAGAAAAGACAAAGAGAGAGAAGAAAATGCTCAGTAAATAAATAATAGTTAGTCTTTTGGTCATAGCAATTCTCTTTTTATTTCTTTCGATATTTGTTATCCGCAATTGGCAGACTTTGTACAGTTGCAAGTTTAGCAATTTTTTAGCTGTATCCACTTCCTAAATTAGTCCTGCTCTTCAGAATCTCTCATGGGAAATCCTTTTCAAAAAAAATAAGACACCGAATTCCTCTTTTCTTGCAATAATTCAAGTAAAAAAAACAGACAAAAAAAAGCCAATTCAATCAAAGGAGAGAAATATGCATATCATTTTAATACCATTTCAAAAAACTTCTGATCAACTTGAATACATCACGATAAGAACTATCTATACTAACGCGTATTGTCTTTTTCTCGTCAAACCAGATTTTTATTAAGTTTGCCGAGCAAGGGGTTGCGGTCTTTCTTTGGTGTTTACACTCAGAAGTTTTTAGTGTGAAATTAGATTGTGAGGAAAGTTTTTGTGCGGAATAATATCCGCAGTAGATCTTAGATCTCATATCTTCTTTCTTGTGTAGAGAACAAAGCACAAACAAACAACAGAGACGAGTGTAGAAAAAAAATGATGGGCATAAACTCTGCTTAGAAAAACGTATTTAAATAGCGAATAATGCATAAGTTAAACAACAAAATGAAAAACAAAATCAGTTCCGTTCTGCTTGCAGCAGGTCTTATGGTCTTGTCTCTTTTTTCTTGCGACAAGAAGGTAGAGGGTAGTAAAATCAACTTGATAACCAAGAATCTAGAACTTTCAATTGGTCAAACCGCCAAACTCGAAGTCTCAGTAACTCCCACAGGTCCACTTTCTTTCCTCTCTCTTGATGAGTCTATTGCCACTGTCGACAAAAATGGCATAGTGAAAGCTCAGGGAAAAGGCGAAACCTTTATCCAGGTAAAAGCTTCAAAAGCCCAACCAGAGAGAGTAAAAATAACAGTAAAAGAATGGGAAAGTACCCCTCCCAAGGGATCCGAGCTACCCATAGTAAAACTTTTTTTTAAAGATAAAGAGGAATTAATAGGAGCTGTTGGTCCTCACGAATTAGCCCTCGGTCGCCAACCGGCCTTAATTACCGTTGTCCTGCCTCTCAGTGGTTTTCTAAATAAAGAAAACAAAGTAGTAACAGCCACCATTTACGATCAAAGAAGAGAAAAGGGTACTATGGCTCTAACATTTGCATTCCTACGCAAGAATTGGGATGATCATCCCGAAGTGGCCACCGACTTGGAGAAAATGGGATTTGTAGCCACTTCCAAAGATCCTGTAAAAGGCTTCCTGGATGAACCTTGCTACCAATGGTCTCGCATGGATGGTATAAAAGCTGAGATTGTTGATGACAAATACAGAGAAGAGTTAAACAGCAACTCTCTGCTTATCTTTTACAAGAAAAAGTAGTAGACACCAATAAGCAGCATCAAATGGGAGAAGCAATCTCAGCTCTCCCATTTGAATTTTAAGAAGGTACACTCTCGATAATCCCTTTTAAAGGGAAAGGAAATCTATTCTGGTGAGTGTTTGTATCCAAACTCTATCTTAGTTCCAAGTACAATGAAACAAATTTTATCTTCGGTGCTCTTGTCATTGTTGACTGTGAGTATGCTTTTACTGTCTTCTTGCACAAAAGAAGATAAACCACAACAAAAAGTTGAGATTAAGTTAAATAGCCCTCTGTCAATGACTATAGCAATGGGTCAGTATGTAAAATTGAAAGTTACTACAGAGCCTGAGACCATTCTAAATTGGAGCAGCAAAAACCCAACTGTTGTCAAAGTAAACCAATCCGGCGAGCTTTGGGCTATGCAGGAAGGTGTTACTCAAGTTGTTATTTCAGCAGAAAAGGCCAAAGATGTAGTGATAGATGTAGAGGTAAAAAAATCGGAATTACCTCTACTAAAATTCGTAAAAAACGACTTAGACGAAGACATTGTCTCTTATGAAAAGAATGTTGGTCGTGTTTTCAACCGAGAAATAAATTTCTTAAATAGATCAAGATTCCCTGGGTATTTGAATGTAGATCTACCAACGATCCCCGTGGTGATATATGGTATTGCAAACAAAACACACAAGATAATCATGTGTTATTCCAAAGAAACTTTGGATAGATTTGAGCGCACTGAGAAATTGATGCTTGATGCAGGGTTTGGGAAACCAGAGCGAGTTACTTTGGAACCGGACGGTGATCCTGCAATCAAATGGCAAAAGGGAAATATCGAGGCTATTCTTTTCTCATTTATTCATAAAGAGTATGGAACTAGAACCGTTCTTCAATTTATGGAGGAGGGTCAATACTCCAAGGAAGAGAAGATAGTAGAAGTCCTGCATCCCGTAGTGGAAGATGTCAAAGATTTTCCATCCATGCAAGCTCTAACTGGTTCTTTGGAAGATATAGAATCTTTCGAGAAAGGATTGGGCTTCAGAGAAAGAGGGAAAGCTTCGAACCCTGAAAATCCAGCCTACTATCCCCTTGAGGAAAAAACAATGTTGAGTAATTTTGATGCCGTAATATACATTCGTAAACCTCAACAGCAGAAGGAAAGGCCATACCTAAATACCAGACTCAACTGTTTGGCAAAGGTTGAAGATGTGAAAAATGAGAGCTTCAATAAGTGGATCCGCCTCAACTGTGGAGAAGGAGGAGAATGGAAGCTTAATGCGAATAAAACAAAAGCACAACTACTGACCAAAACCCATTTGCTTGTGGTATACCTTTCCGGAGAGTACATTTTGATGCAAATTTTTGACCCTGCGGTTTTGAATGGAACATCTAAACAACTCACTCTGTAGATATACAAGTAGGGGTACCGAATATTGACATCCGTATTTAATAATCAACTAAAAAGACAATGAGAAAATCATTTAGTATAGCCTTGATGGCAATTGCTTCTGTTTTGCTTCTTTCCCTCTTCTCTTGTGATAAAGAGAAAACAGAAGTGAAGATCAAGTTAGATCAGAAGGAAGTCTCAGTAACAAAAGGACGTACCAAGACTGTTACAGTCACAACCACTCCTCGCACTCCGGTAAGTTGGAAGTCTTTGGACGAAAAGATAGCGAAAGTTTCTGATGGCAAAATTGAGGGAGTTGAGATTGGCGAAACTACGATTATCATTTCTGCAAAGAATGCAAAAGATGTGCAACTCAAAGTGATTGTAAAGCCTCAGGGAACAGTAAATACTGAACTTCCTCTTTTCAACTTCTCTACAAATGACCAGGATCCCAATATCGTCGAGCATGAAGAAGGAGTTGGAAGAGAACACATGTCTAATGTGGATATTTGGGGACAAAAATTCCCTGGCTACGTCAACAAAGACCTGACAATCACGGCTGTTGTTTACGGAATTCGCGCTGCAGGCCGAGACTTGATTCTCTGTCATACAACCGAGACTTTAGCTTCTCAAGCACCAAAAATCAATGAAATGATGGTCGAACAGAATTATCCGGAATCAAGTGTCTCCAGTGATGGCAGTTCACTTATTTGGGACAATGGAGGGCCTGTTTTTGCTCAATTAGAAAAGAACGAAGCACCTGACTATAAGGGCAAATCTACTCTTACTATTTGGAGATACTCCATACACCCTGTAGTAAAGAATGCAAAAGACTTTCCTGATCTCTCTTATGTGAAACTTTCCCCTTCAAATGAAGACAAGAAAAAACTCCAAGAACATGAGAAAAAATTGGGTCTAAGAAAAGAAACTCCTGGAGGAGAATTAGATTACACACTTGAAGGAGAGAAATTTGAGCAAAGTAATATCAGACGAGTTATTTACAGACAAGGGAATATTGCAATAGTGCTCAACTGCATAGAGGATATTCACGATGTAAAGAAACCCGATTTTATAGAATGGCTCAAAATAAATGGAATTGAACCTCAAGAATGGGATTACTCGGAAAAACACAATGCCTATGGTTTCAAATTCGGTGATAAATATTTCTCTATTCTGTATATGAGTGATTTCAGAGGTATAACAATGCTCGTGAATACAACTGGTAATTAACCAACAATAGAGAAGACATAGGAAGCTGTTCTCTTAACAAAGAGATGATACACACAAGAGGCTGTGCTGATATTTGGCACAGCCTCTTTGTTGTGAAATCATACAATCTGTTCTTTGCAGATGAAAAGTCTCTTTTTTAGCATCTTAATAGTTTTTGGCAGCTTTAGGGGGGGGGATAGAAAGGTTTGAAACTGAAGAGGAAGAGAAAGAGAGAGATGACTAGAGCTTAGTTTCGTAATAGTATATTAGTCATTCCTTAAAGAAGTTTTTAAGGAATGACTAAGTAGCTCAAGATCGAAAGAGCAAAAACTGATACAAATAAAAAAGAAGAGGCTGTGTCAAAATATGGTATTCAACACAGCCCCTTTTACTTTATATAAACTTTTGAAGTTATTATGGACTGAATAGTTTCAAAACCCAGACAGGAGATAAGAAAACTACTCTCATATCAAATTTATCAGTGAGCAACAGTCAGTTTGAAAACCTTATCACCAGATATTATTACGTAGTGACCGTCAGAGACTTTTGCAAGATTCAGGCGAGCCAAACCATCGCTATCAGCAACTGTCGTAAGCAAGCATTCAGCATTCATAGCTAAGAGTCTAACCTCTGCGAACGGATATGTTGCAACAATAACATAATCTTGAGCAGGGTTGGGATAAACAGCATAATTGGCGTCTTCAGCAAGCTCGATATCAGATGGTTTCACTCCCGGATAAATTACTCCCTTACCTTGATTTTTGCCATTGCTATAGTCGAGCACTAACCAGTTTTTATCCCCTGCTATTTTCACAGCATCCGTGTTACACACATTTTTCTCTTCTCGATTCAACTTATCCCTGCTTTCTACCACATAAAACTTTCCTTCTTTACCTTTCAACTGATCATACTTCCTCATCGGGAGAGTTCTGACCAAATGCAACATTTCGTATTCGGGGATCTCGTTGAGAAAAACGCGCACATCACGGACATGGGTGTTATTGGAAAAATCTATGGTTCTGACTTTGGTTGCATGACAATCAATCTCTCTTAGATTCAGGCATTGGGAAACATCAACTTTTTCGATTGGATTATTGCTACATTCCAAATTCTTCAAAGAAGAGGATTTGCTCAAATCAAGTTCTTTGATCTTGTTCTTATGACAACGCAAGCTCTCCAAGTTTTCATTGGCAGTCACATCTAATTTTTCTATTTCGTTTTTGTAACACAGCAACACAGAGAGATTAGGACAGTTGGACACATCTAGCTCTGTAATGTCGTTTTCATAACAGTAGAACCATGAGATGTCTCCCTTGATTTTTACCTCTTGGGAATTTAAAGTGTAATTGCAGAATTTTTTGTTTACGAAGCTACTCCCATCAATACCCTCAAATTCCACTTTTCCAGTGGCAATGATGTAGAGGCGAACAAAAACTCCTTCTCCAGGTTGTTTTTTTGTCTTGAAGGAGATATAGTTTTCAGCATGCACTTGGGAAAAACTCAGTGCAGCAAACAGGGCGATAAAAATCACCCCTAAAGAACGGAGAGAGATTTTTTTCATTTCTAATTCCTTTTAGATTAGCAAGATTATATATTCAAAATCACAAAGTATCACATACTGTCGATACTGCCGACCAGGGGAGTCTTTTCAATACTCCGGTCTGTATTTGCCGGCTTTGCTATCGCCCAATATACTCAGATAACTATTGTAACGAGTAGGGGCAATTTTACCCTCCTCAACAGCCTTTAGTACAGCACAATCCGGCTCATGCAAATGCGTACAATTGGCAAATCTGCAATGGGCAGACATTGCAAATATCTCGGGAAAGTAATGAGAGGCATCTGCCTCATCCATCTCTATCGTACCAAAACCTTTGATACCAGGAGAGTCTATCAAATATCCACCCTGCGAAAGAGGGATCATTTCGGAATAAGTAGTGGTATGCATTCCGGTCTGGTGAATATCCGATATGGCAGCAGTCCGCAAATGAAGTCCCGGAACAAGGGCATTGATAAGCGTACTCTTACCCACCCCAGAATGTCCACTGACAAGAGTTATACGCCCTGTCATGTGCTGCCCTAAATCTTCTATTCCTTCTCCGGTGACAGCAGAGGTGGCAAAACAGCGATAACCGATATTGCGGTATAAATCAAGCAGATACTCAAGAGCCTCCTGCTCCGGCTCTGCGTAGTCGTCTATTTTGTTGAAAACCAGCTCCACCGGTACAGAATAGGCCTCGGCCGTAGCCAAAAATCGATCAATGAAAGTTGTAGACGTTTCCGGTCGTGCCACAGTACAGACCAAAAGGGCAGCATCCAGATTAGCTCCCAGTATATGAACCTCTTTGGAAAGGTTGGAAGCTCGCCGAATGATATAGTTGCGCCGTGGCAATATTCGTCTGATATAGCAGACCGCATCATCCTCCGTAGTAGAGCGAGGATCAACCTCAACCCTATCTCCCACAGCGATGGGATTGGTAGAACGTATTCCTTTTAGGCGCAAACTACCCTTGGCCCGGCAATCTAATTGAAGCCCGTCATCCGTCAGCACAGTGTAGTGGCTGCCGGTATTGCAAATCACCAAACCTTGGAGCATAGCTGAAGAAAAAGAAGCAGGGAGGCCAAGGCCTTTCACCTCTCTTGCCCTGCTTCGATCTCGTGTCAGACAGTCATTATTTCTTTTTCTTTGTCAGCGAAGATTTCATCGATCTTCTTGATATAGGCATCATGCACTTTCTGAGCTTCGGATTCGGCATCTTTGGCCACATCTTCCGGAGTAGAATCTGCCTTGACTGATTTCTTGATCTTGTCTATAGCATCACGTCTGGCATTACGTACACTTATCTTAGCATCTTCGGCTTCTGTCTTTATCTGTTTGACAAGCTGCTTGCGTCTTTCCTCGGTAAGAGGAGGGATTCCCAAGCGAATCAACTCTCCGTTGTTTTCGGGTGTAATACCCAATGGAGAATCGATGATAGCTTTCTCTATATCCCGAATGATTTTCTTTTCCCAAGGAGTAATCACAATGCTGCGTGCATCGGGAACAGTCACCGTAGCAACCTGAGTCAGAGGAGTTGGAGCACCGTAGTACTCTACCATAATCCCATCCAAAATTTTAGGGTTTGCCTTACCTGCCCTAATACGAGCAAGGGTTTCTTCGAGGTATTCTACTGCATCTTGCATACCCATCCGGGCTTCGGAGATGTATTCTTGAATATCCATATACGTATTTAGTTTGGTGTGTTTATTCCTTGTTGTTAGCGAACGATAGTCCCTATAGCTTCTCCTCTAAGTACAGCCTGCAAATTGCCGGGTTTGTCCATATCGAAGACAACGATAGGTAGAGCATTTTCCCTGCACAAAGTAGAAGCCGTAAGGTCCATTACCTTGAGCTTTCGCTCGTATATTTCATCATAGCTGATGGTATCGAATTTCTTGGCAGTAGGGTCTTTCTCCGGGTCAGCGGTATAAATCCCATCCACTCTGGTCCCCTTGAGCATAGCATCGGCTTCGATCTCTATTCCTCTGAGGGCCGCACCTGTATCCGTGGTAAAGTAGGGATTTCCAGTTCCGCAGGAAAGTATCACTACATGCCCCTGACGCAACAAACTGTCTGCTTTCCATTTGCTGTAGAACTCACCCACCGGCTCCATACGCACAGCAGTCAGCACATCTGCATGCACACCTGCATGCCTCAGAGCCGAGCAAAGAGCCAAGCTATTGATCACGGTCGCCAGCATACCCATTTGATCTCCACTGTACCTATCAATACCGGTATAGGTACCGGTCACTCCACGAAATATATTACCACCCCCTATTACAATAGCAATCTCTATGCCCCTCTCATGGGCTTCCTTAATGTCTTGCACATAGGCACTCAATCTATGGGCATCTATACCATGCTTGCCGGAGGCTGCCAAGGACTCTCCGCTTAATTTGAGTAACACACGGTGATAAGGCTGGTTGAGAGTGTTCATTGTTAAATGTTTTGTTTACGCTTCTACAAAGATAAACGAACCCAAGAGCTATACAAAGCTACTCTATACTACACTCCGCAAAGATACCCCTACCTCAACTCCAGCACCCGACTTCCATCTGCCTGCTCACTGATATGTATCCTCACAGTATCATCCGGCAAGATTGGCTCCAGAACCTCCGGCCATTCGATAAAACATATTGCACCGGAAGCAAAATAGTCTTCCGCCCCGAGGTTGAGAGCATCCTGTACTTGCTCCAGACGATAGCAGTCGAAGTGATAAATTGTCTCTCCTGTTGGTTCACTTCGGTACTCATTAATAATGGAGAATGTCGGACTATTGATCACATCTTTCACACCGAGGGCTTCACATACGGCCTTAATAAAGGTCGTCTTGCCTGTCCCCATAGGAGCATAGAAAGCAAAGACTCTCCGAGAGCCTATTTCGGAAGCAAACTGATTCGCCACCAGGGAGAGATCCTCGAGGGTATGGATTGTATAGCTGGTTTTCATTTTAGATTTCTACTTGGCTTGCATATCAACTACCGGGATAAGCAATTCTTCGAGCGATATACCGCCATGCTGAAAGGTACCCTGGTAATACTGCACATAGTGATTGAAATTATTGGGGTAGGCAAAGAAGTCACTGCCCGTGGCAAATATGTACTTGCCCGACAGGCCGGGTCTAGGTAACCCATACTGCTCCGGTTTGAGGATTTCATATACTTCTTTTTCCTTGTATGTCAGGTTCTTGGCCGCCTTGTATCGCAGATTGGTGTTGAGACTTCGATCTCCTATCACTTTTAACGCTTCGTGTACACGTATGGTGCCGTGATCAGTGGTAAGGATGACTCGTGCCCCTTGCTGAGCAATGCGTTTGAACATCTCCATGGCAGTAGAGTGCTCAAACCAGCTCTTGGTAATAGAGCGATAAGCAGCTTCCGAGCCGGCCAGCTCCCGCATCATCTTGCTTTCTGTACGAGCATGCGACATCATATCCACAAAATTGAGTACGATCACATTCAGGTCATACTGTTTCAGGCTATTGATTCGTCCGAGAAGTTTCTCTCCAAAAGCCGTATCATAGACTTTGTGGTAAGAGAAAGAATAGTTTTTACGATATCGCTGCAGAAGAGCCGAAAGCAACTGTTCTTCGTATTGATTCTTACCCTCTTCACTCTCCTCGTCTATCCACATATCAGGATACATTCGGGCAATGTCGGCCGGCATAAGCCCTGCAAAGATTGCATTGCGTGCATAATGCGTTACCGAGGGGAGTATTGAGCAATAGAGATCCTCATCGAAGCTGTAGTAAGGAGTGAGCAAAGTCTTGACTGCTTCCCATTGATCCAGACGAAAGTTGTCGATCAATATGAAGAAAACTTTCTCGCCTGCATCTAACAGAGGTAACACTTTAGTTTTGATAAGCTCGGAGCTCATCAGAGGCCGCCCCTGTCCTGCCATCCAGTCCGCGTAATGTTCTTTAACAAACTTAACAAACTGCAAATTGGCCTCTCGTTTTTGCATCTCAAGCATTTCAGCCATATCGGGAGCCGATTGCTCCAACTCAAGATCCCAGTAGACAAGTTTCCGATACAATTCTTTCCACTGCTCCATACTGTTGCAGTCGGATATCTGTACAGACAAATCGGAAAAATCCTGACGGTAGCTCTGTATGGCCGACTCATTTTTGAGAGTATGCTCATGCACATGTTTTTTGAGAGAAAGCAAAAGCTGGTTAGGGTTGATCGGTTTGATCAGGTAATCCGAAATGCTACGACCTATGGCTTCATTCATGAGTTGCTCCTCTTCGCTCTTGGTCACCATAACGACTGGGATATGAGCTTTCAAGGCTTTGATCCGAAGCAGTGTTTCCAATCCGGTAAGCCCGGGCATCATCTCATCCAGAAATATAATATCATAGTCCTGCTCACGCAGGGCTTCCAAAGCATCAAGACCGCTATTTACAGCTGTAACATCATAGCCTTTAGCTTCGAGAAAAAGGATGTGTGGACGCAGCAAATCTATCTCATCATCCGCCCACAATATGCTGTATCTTCTCATAGGAAATTCGTTTTATCTACTCCGCTCAAAGGTACAAAAGAGCAGAGACCTCCCAACTTCTCGATTGAGGCTCCTAACAAAATCGATCAGAGAGAAATAGGAAAGCAAGTTGGAGATGTACTCCATAGGTCGCATTTTGTAACTTTGCCGGCACCATGTACAATGTGAAAGAAATACGCCAACAATTCCCTCTGCTGAACCGACTTGTCAGCGGTAAGCCCTATATATATATGGACAATGCAGCCACAACGCAGAAACCACAATCTGTGTTGGATGCAATTACAGAGTCATACAGCTGCTACAATGCCAACATCCACAGGGGAGTGCATTACCTCAGCCGAATGGCTACCGAGAGACATGAGCAGGCCAGACAGCGGATTGCGACCTATCTGAATGCAGCCGATTCCTCCTCTATTTTGTTTGTTCGAGGAACGACCGAAGCAATCAATCTGGTGGCCTCCTCTTATGGGAAAGAGCACTTTAGCCCCGGTTCGGAGCTAATCCTGAGCACAGCCGAGCACCACTCCAATATCGTTCCATGGCAATTAGCAGGAGAACAAGTGGGGCTCAAACTGCGAGTCATTCCCCTCTTAGAAGATGGTTCGTTGGACTTGGCCACCTACGAAAAACTCTTCTCTCCTCAAACCGCAATGGTCGCCATTGCCGGTATCAGCAATGTGCTCGGCATTGTCAATCCAGTAAAACAAATGATAGAGATCGCTCACCGACACAAGGTACCGGTGTTGGTGGATGCAGCCCAAATGATTGCCCACAGTAGAGTGGATGTACAAGACCTTGACTGTGACTTTTTGGCCTTTTCTGCACACAAAATTTACGGTCCTAACGGATTAGGAGTCCTCTATGGAAAAAGAGAGCTGCTCGAAACGATGCCTCCCTACCAAGGAGGGGGAGAAATGATTGCCAAGGTAAGTTTCGACAAAACAACTTACAATGAGCTCCCCTACAAATTTGAAGCAGGAACGCCCGACTATGTAGGGTCTGTAGCATTGTCCGCAGCACTGGACTTTGTGGAGGAGTTGGGGATCGAGTCCATAGCCCGGCATGAAGCTGAGCTATCCCATCAAATCATAGAGGGGCTTGAGCAGATAAAGGGATTTCGCTTTCTGGGGACAAGCCGGGAACGAGCCGGTGTTATTTCTTTTCTAATCGGGGATATTCATCACTACGACATGGGGATGCTGCTTGATCAGCAAGGTGTTGCCGTTCGCACGGGGCATCACTGCGCCCAGCCCCTGATGGACTATTTTGGTCTGAGCGGCACTGTGCGCGTCTCTGTCGGCCTCTACAATACGGAGGAAGATGTGCAGGCTTTCTTGAAAGCCATAAAGCGGACCGTCACGATGTTTTGAATCAGAGATCCAAAATGCTCCGATCTCACTATCAACCGGGTAGAAGTTCCGAGTGTGGATGTGACGAGGCCGGCCGTGGCTGTTTGGCTGGACCGGTCTTTGCCGCAGCGGTTATCCTGCCTCCGGACTTTTCTTGCGACCTGCTCAATGACTCGAAAAAACTTTCGGTCAGAAAACGGGAAGCTCTAAGAGTTTTGATTGAACGCGAAGCCCTCGCTTGGTCTGTGGCCAGCGTCTCGGCTGAGGAGATAGACCAAATCAATATCCTGCGAGCCTCTTTTCTGGCTATGCACAGGGCAATTGCCTCTCTTAGCATTTCTCCTGAACTCCTTTTGATAGACGGGAATCGTTTTGAGCCATTCGGAAACCTTCCTCACTATTGCATAGTACATGGTGATGCTCTCTATCAGAGCATCGCAGCCGCCTCCATTTTAGCGAAGACACATAGAGACAGCTATATGCAAGAAGCCGCCTTGCGTTTTCCCGGCTACGATTGGGAGCACAACATGGGCTACCCGACTAAGACCCATAGAGAAGCGATCGCACGGCTGGGAACGACACCTATTCATCGACTTACTTTTCGCCTTCACTGACAGACTGCCCTGGATATCGACAGTAACATAGCGAGAGCCATGTTGTACAACAGTCTCTAAAGGATTGAGTATCCATGGGCTAAGGGTCGGTTCTTTCGCAAGTTTAGCTTAACTTTGCTCCATCAAAGCTGGTGCTATGACGCAAGAGGAGCAGTACGATGTAAAGAGGCTTGGCGACAATGTTGCCCGTCTCATGGATCTTGTACGTACTCAAGCAGCACGGATAGAGCAGCTCGAAGCAACCATTCGGGAGCAGGAAGAGCGCATAAAGGTAGCAGAACTGCAATGTGCAGTAGCCAAGGGGAAATCCGAGACCTTGCTTACCGCCCGAGCCATAGCCACAAGCCAAGAAGAAATAAAGCAGACCAAACAGCGTTTGGACTGCCTGATAGAAGATATAGATAAGTGCATAGCACTACTTGAAACAGAATAATGGATTCGACAGAAGGCAGACAACAGAGCATTACCCTCATTGTGCAAGGCATACGTCTGCCATTGGTCGTGGATAGCAGGCTGGAGCCATGCTATCGTATGGCTGCTGCTGAGCTCAACGCTCGCATAGAATCTTACAAGGTGCAATATGGGCAAAGTGATCGCATTTCTCCCGAAGACTATCTTGCCATGGCGGCTCTGGATAGGTCTTATTACTTGCATCGCACTCGTAAGGAGGTGGATACAGCCCCTCTTATGGAAGAAGTCAGACGTCTTAATAGCTCAGTAGAGGAGTTTTTACGCCAATACCGCTAACAAAAGTCTGTTCATCCCGCGCTTGTTCGACTGTCTATACTCTCTCCTACTCTTTCTTCTTGTCCTTGATAGCTTGAGACATACCACCGATGGGGGGTGTGTCTTTGTTGTATGATTTTTAAACGAATAGCTAAGAATAATGGCAGTAGAAAGCACAACCTTGATCATAGCGATCATGACTTTTTTGCTGGGCCTGGTCGTAGCCTGGGCCGTGCAGCGATCTCTTTTGAAGCAAAAGGCCGCTAAAAGATTGGCCGAAGCAGAAAGAGAATCGGAAGTTATCAAACAGAAAAAACTCCTCGAAGTAAAGGAACGGTTTATTCAGCTCAAGTCCGATCTGGAGAAGCAAGTCAATCAGCGTACAGCCAAGTTGCAACAGTCCGAGAGCAAAATACGCAATAGAGAGCGCAACCTCGTGCAAAAGCAAGAAGAACTTGCAAAGAAAAACCAAGAGTTAGATACCATTCGGGAAAATCTGACAGCCCAAATGGGTATTCTCGACAATAAGCAGAAGGAGCTTGACGACCTGTCACGTAGACAAAGAGAGCAGCTGGAGTCTCTCTCCGGAATGTCTGCCGAGGAAGCAAAGAACTACTTGGTAGAAAATCTGAAAGATGAAGCCAAGAATGAGGCCTCCGGCTATATCAATGATATCATCGAAGAAGCCAAAATGACGGCAAACAAGGAAGCCAAGCGCATCGTGATACAAAGCATACAGCGAGTGGCTACTGAAACTGCCATCGAAAACTCTGTAACAGTCTTCCATATAGAAAATGACGAGATCAAGGGTCGGATCATCGGACGTGAGGGACGCAATATCCGGGCCTTGGAAGCTGCTACCGGTATAGAGATCATTGTGGACGATACACCTGAGGCGATTGTGCTCTCCGGCTTCGATCCGGTACGCAGAGAAGTGGCTCGTCTGGCCTTACACCAACTGGTACAGGATGGACGCATCCACCCGGCACGCATCGAAGAGGTAGTAGCCAAAGTGAGAAAGCAGATAGAGGAAGAGATCATAGAGACAGGTAAGCGCACAATGATCGACCTCGGTATCCACGGTCTGCACCCCGAGCTGATACGTCTTGTCGGTAAAATGAAGTATCGCTCTTCCTATGGACAAAACCTTCTCCAACACTCCCGAGAAACAGCCAATCTATGTGCAGTGATGGCTTCAGAATTGGGGCTCAACCCAAAGAAAGCCAAGCGAGCCGGCCTGTTGCACGACATAGGTAAAGTGCCAGATGACGAACCCGAATTGCCACATGCTCTGCTGGGGATGAAGCTCTGCCAGAAATACAAGGAAAAACCGGATATATGCAATGCTGTAGGTGCACATCACGATGAAACCGAGATGACCTCTCTATTGGCACCTATCGTGCAGGTGTGCGATGCCATCAGTGGTGCTCGCCCCGGTGCACGTCGTGAGATTGTCGAGGCTTATATCAAACGTCTCAACGACTTGGAGCAGTTAGCTCTCTCCTACCCCGGTGTAATAAAAACGTACGCTATTCAGGCCGGTCGTGAGTTGCGTGTGATAGTAGGGGCCGAACATACCGATGACAACTCGATTGCGACCCTATCCAACGAAATTGCAAGGCGCATACAAGAGGAAATGACCTACCCGGGACAGGTCAAGATTACCGTTATACGCGAAACTCGCTCAGTGAGCTACGCCAAATAAAAAGGAGGAGAAAAGCAGAATCTTTTCTTTTCGTACAAAAAAAGCGAGGCGGACATTTTCTTGTCCGCCTCGCTTTTTTATTGTGGGAACCTTTGATCCGGGTTATCAGGAGTCTCAGCCGGCAATGGCTTTTTCCAGATTACCAAGCAGGCTGCTGGCTCCGATACGCATCAATTCCGGAGTGAGCCATTCTTCGCCCAACACCTCACGAACAATAGCATAATACTTCACAGCCTCTTCAGCCGAACGGATACCACCGGAGAATTTCACCCCACAGCGTTTGCCATACAGCTGGTAATATTGCTTAAGTACCGAACACATCACATAGGCAGCCTCAAGGCTGGCTCCGGGATATTCTTTGCCAGTAGAAGTCTTGATAAAGTCCGCGCCGGAGAAGAGCGAAAGGATCGAAGCCTTGCGAATGAGTTCGGCAGTCTTGAGTGCCCCTGTCTCCAAAATCACTTTGAGATGTGCATTCCGGCAAGCTGTCTTTTGCTCTTCTATCTCATTAGCGGCCGTTTCGTAGTCGTCAGACAAGAATGCTCCCATATTGAGCACAATATCCACTTCATCGGCTCCGTCACGTACGGCCAGCGATGTCTCAGCCAACTTGACTTCGATAAAACTTTGCGAAGCCGGGAAACATCCACTCACACAAGCCACACGCACACCTCCAGCCGTGAGGGTCTCGCGCACGGTCTTGACAAAGTTGGGATAGACACAAATAGCTGCCACAGAGGGGATCGTGGGGTCTTGTCCATCTTTGTCGTTTACCGGTTGTACAAAACGTGCAATGTGCTCCTCCGTATCAGCTCCATTCAGACTTGTCAAGTCTATCGTTCCAATGAGGAATTTCATCACTTCTTTCGTATTGTACTTATCGTAGTTCTCGGATACGATTTTGTCTACAGCGGTCTTTACAGCCTCGTCTGTCATTGACTCAAATTTGGCAAAAGCCTCGTCGTATTTACTCATAATTCAGTTTGAAATATTTATTCGTTATCTAAGTTTCGGGTTATTCTTGTGCCGCTCAATGTCTCGAGAGGTCTTTTTCTGCATATTAGCTCGCAGGGCATCACTCATATCTATACCACACTGGTTGGCCAGACAAAGCAAGACCCACATCACATCGGCCATCTCGTCTGCCAAAGCCCGAGGATCTTCACCTTCTTTCAGAGACTGTTCACCATATATCCGAGCCATGAGCCTGGCCACCTCACCCACCTCCTCAGTCAGGATTGCCATGTTTGTCAGCTGGTGAAAATAGCGTTGCCCATAGGTCCTGATCCACTGATCCACCAGAGCTTGCATCTCTCGGATGCCTATCTCCGGCTCTTGCCCTTGGGGCAAAGACTGTGTATCGGGGTTGTTCATAAGTCTGTATGAGTGTCTAAAAGGATTGTTACCGGGCCATCATTGCAGAGGCTAACCTGCATATCAGCTCCGAATTGCCCCGTGGCCACTGGTCGGGCGAGAAGTTCTGTACAGCGTTGGCAAAAGTATTCGTAAAGAGGGATCGCAAACTCCGGACGGGAAGCTCGAATGTAAGATGGTCGATTTCCCTTCCTTGTGGAGGCCATAAGCGTAAACTGGCTCACGACAAGCATTTCTCCGTGCGTATCAAGCAGGGAAAGATTCATAACACCTCGCTCGTCATCGAATATCCTTAGCTTGACCAATTTTTCGGCCAAAGCATCAGCATCGGTCTGTCTGTCGGCATCTTCTATGCCTATCAGTACCAGCAACCCGTGACCTATACGCCCCACCTCATTACCCTCCACACAGACTTGGGCATGGGACACTCTTTGCACAACTATTCTCATGGCTTAGTTTATTCGGTTCTGCAAAGGTAAACGTTTCTATTTACTTGGATTGGAGGAGGGTTTATCCTCTATTGAGACAACAGGTTTGAAATAAGCCTCAAAATATGCCTCACTGCATAGAGCCCCAACAGAATCGGTATGAAGGTTTTGTATAATGAGAGATTTTATTCCGCAGCAATCTCGAAAAGAGCTGTCATTTTCCGCGACTTAGATTGACAAACTTTGTAAATTCTATTCTCAACAAAAACCAGAAAAAACGGAAGAAAAATAGGCCATAGAAACAAGTGGATGTACTTCTCTTTTATGGGCTTTTACTGACCTCCCAGAATGCCGATGAATAGGGCATTCTGGGAGGGTCAAAATTCTCTCCTGAGAGATTTTTTGCTAACACAGGAGAGAGCAATTTTTTCCTCAGGAGAGAATTTTCGTTCTCTCCCGTGTTAGCAAAAAACAGTTCCTCTCAACATCAAAAAGGGAGGGAAAAATCTGGCTAAAAACCCTTCAATCCGAACAAAAAAGCACCTTGAAAAAGCAACAAAACAACACATAAACAAACAAAACAACACACAAACAAACAAAACAATCGACTTGGATATATCTCAAGATTACCACATTCTGCAAAACCCAACAAAGGGATTACCGAAACAATCTTTTGGATACACCAAAAGCAAATGGTACAGGCTCTGCACTATTGGAGGCAAAATATCTTAGTTTTGAGAACTAATTAAGCGTCATAGGTATGCAAAATCTAAATTCGGAGATATTGGAGGAAAAATTTGAGACCTTTCTTTCTTGTGTAGACGATTATGTGGAAAACTTACAACTGAGAGCCAAACGAAAAGGGATTTATTTGGATGTGAGTTTGGATAGTCTATGCGAGCTCGAGAAATATATCGTCCAAAATGATGTTTCCGTAGATAGTGATGAGTATAACGATTGTGCCGCATATCTGGGGGAAGTGGTCAGAAAAGAATTTCAAGGGAAATGGATTTGTAATCTTGATAAGGAAGACAACTCCTTGTATTACGGATTCCCCGTAATACAAGGGCATGCTCCAAACAACGTTTTATTTTCCCCTTTTCATGTTGTTAAAGCCTTTGTACTGAGAAAAAAAGAAAACCTGTTCATTACAGCTATCAAGAGCCAGATCTATCCTGCAACAATCGACTGGAGCAAATTCTCTGTTGAAGATCAGGAGTCGCATAGCTAAGTCCCTGCAAAAAACAGACTTCTTCCATCCAGATAAATCATACTATCACTATGGACATAGATATGCTTAAGGGGAGCAAAAGAGTTTGAGTATGCTGTAATACAAGCCTGACTAATTCTCGAAATTATTCAGTCAGTACAGCAGGACAATAAAGAAAAGATTATGAGTACAGTATCGGAAATTTATAGCAGGATTGGCCAAAGAATTGTCGATTCAATTGGATGCAAATGGCTTACTGCTACTTTGCACATTAAATACATCGGAGGGGTTAAGACCTTTTTGGAATACCAGACAGACAATGGAGAGGTCGAAAATACAGTTTTGCAGGATAGCTTCAAGAATATGAGGGATATAAAGGAGCTAAATGCTATAATGACAGCGGAGAACGACAAAAATAAATGGAACAAAGCCATATTTACAGTTACTCCGGAAGGGAAATTCAATGTAGAATTTATTTGGGATCAAAAACTCCAGAATAAAATTGAGGAATTAACAAAAGAGTAGCCACTCAAGCGAGAGGCTGATGAAGTGAAAAAAGAGACTGTGCAAAGAGGTCTAAAAAAGAATTCTTTCAGAGTATGCCGAAGAATGTGATAGAAGGTAACAAAAAGGCTCCCTTTCCTATGTTGGAAAGGGAGCCTTTTCAAGCGTGCCCGGAGCCGGGATCGAACCGGCACGATATTGCTATCATTGGTGTTTGAGACCAACGCGTCTACCAATTCCGCCATCCGGGCGATGAGCCTTTTTGATCGGCGTGCGTGCAAAGATAAGCATATTTCTATATTTTGCAAGACCCGTACCTTAATCAATGCTGGCTGTCTTATTGGGTCATAAAAGCAATACAATGGGCAAACAAAAAAGGACTGAGGCAAAACCAAATCCTGACATACGGCTCTCTATGATTTTGCGTCGGAAAAACTCCAATAGAGTGTACCCGAGGAGCTATCCTCGTGACTAATAAGAGAATATCTCCATACCCCACAGACTATCGGCAAAGTGGCCACCTCAACTACTTGTCGAATCAACTTATTTTCCCCATCTTCACGGACGATCAGAGTTTGTATAGATAGGGTAATTCTTATTGCAGACTATGCAACACAGAGAAACAACACTGCACCGCGACACTACCGGGAACCGGCTTGCCAAGCCGGGTTCCAAGGCTGATGGGCTCTTTTACCATCTCTCTTCAGGAAGAGGGGAATACAGCCTCATTACTCTGATTTTTAATCTATTATCCCTATTATCTGGTATATACTCTCTACTCTCCTACTATGCCGATGAGCTCGCCAAGCTCATAGTCGGACGTATGCCGATGTTCTCTCCGCCATCATCTATCACCGGTGGTGGCTTTGTCGTACATAATCATTATCACAAATCCAGTATGCTACACATTTTACCGAGTAGGTGGAGCAGCATCGCTATGCACATGGTCATAGGAGTATCGCTGCCATTTTTTGTCGAGGCTTCTCCCGCCTCTTTTGTTTCGGGTTATAGCAACAATGCTGTGCCCCAGTCCGATAGTATCTCTTACCTCCGAGAAGCTAAGGGGAACACTACCGGTGTGACCTATGCGCACCCGGCTGTGCTGAGCAATCTTGGCACGAATAGTATGGAGAATAGAGCCGTGTGCAATCTACTGACAAAACACAAAGAGATCAACCAAGGGGCACATATATTGGCCTCTTCGGACAAACCGGTCATTTTCATCGGATCTTCCACCGGGACTCCGACAGCATGGCACTGGACTGCACCCGGAGCCAAGAACAGCCCTCAGGAGGGAGCAAAAGCGAACTTTGAATACAGCACCCCGGGAATTTACGACTATCCTACTCTGGAAGTGACCACAGCGCAGGGGACGGAGTCTTACAAGGCTGATCTGAAACTGAAGGTAGGTGGTACCTCGGAAGTGACAACGATAGATATGAGGAAGTGGGAGGATACCTACCTACTTGGGACACTCCATTACGAGGGCGGAGCCGATGTGGGAGGCTATGTAGGTGGCACCAATAACATGAACATTGAAGGCTTTGGCAACCTTTTTATGTTCGGTACCGATGATGCCTATATGGATGGGGTAAATGTATACCTACATCACAAGCCAACGAAGTTCAAAGAGGGAGCCAAAATCCTGATGCGCGTATGGCTATCGAAAGTCACGAGCGATGATGTTACCTTCACTTACCTGCCCATAGAAGCCGCCTTTATGAAAATGGAGGATATCAAGGCTGATGGCGAGGATGGAGCATGGGCATTGACTACAGAAGGAGCTGTGGCTTCATTCAAGTTCGAGACTCCGCTCGACCTCAATGGCAAGCCAATTATCTTCATCTCTATCGAGGGCTTTAGCAATGATCCTAAGACAGAGGATTTCTGCCTGTTAATGGATGTCAAAGGGAAGCAATTAGATGATGTACAAGCCAGCAACAGATTGGCACACAATTCCTTTGGGAAGCTCAAGGGTGAAGAAGACTACTTACGCCCCATTAGCCACTATGGGGGAGGGTTCGGCAGCTTTGCTATTTGCCCCATTGTGCGTATCGCCGAGACGATAGACGACGGTGTCGAAAAGGTAAGACCGGCCGACTCTTTTGATGCACATGTGCAAGAAGGCGGTGCGCTGCAAGTGTTCTCTGCACAAGCAGGGAGTCTGAGCATTTTCGACCTCCGAGGAGCCATCGTGGCTACACAGCAGATAGAGGCTGGGCAAACTCTCATAGACCTATTGTCCTTGCCTATGGGAATATACCTTGTCAAGGGTCCTAATGGCGTTGGCATCAAAATCATCAAACAATAATCAGTACACCAAATTCATAATGTTATGAGAAGAATATTTCAACTACTATCGCTGATTGTAGCTGGTACACTACTTGCTATCAATAGCTATGCCGATGAAAGACAGTGGAAGTTTGTCACAACAGGTGCAAGTAGCACCTATGCTATCGACAAGGAGGGTTCCCTCTGGTCTTGGGGCTGGAACTCGAGTGGTGAATTAGGTATCAACATCAAGGAAAAAGAAAAAGTAAGCACTCCCACACAAATAGAACCCGGTAGCACCTGGGTCTATGCTGCTGCCGGACAAGCACGAGCCTATTTCATTAAGAGCGATGGCACTCTCTGGGCTACGGGAGACAACTCCAAAGGAGCACAGGGAGTAGGAGACGGACAGTCGCACCAGAAGCCTACACAGATAGGTACCGACAACGACTGGAAGGTCGTCGCTACCTCTCATTTCTTCGGCTATTTCGCCTTTGCTATCAAGACCAATGGTACTCTTTGGGCTTGGGGTGAAGGAGAAACCGGAGCCTTAGGTACCGGAGCGTATAAGAATGTATCCAAACCTGTGAAAATAGGGAACGACACTGATTGGGCGCAGATCTCTTGCGGAGCATCGCATGTCATGGCTATCAAAAATGATGGTTCTCTTTGGATGTGGGGATGGAATCAACACAACTCTCTTGCCGATATGGCTACGCATGTCAAAGTACCCACAAGGTATGGTATGGAGACAAATTGGGAGAAAGTCTTTGCCATAGAGAACTCTTCTTATGCAGTCAAAAAAGATGGCACTCTCTGGACTTGGGGACAAAACGAGAACAACAGCCTCGGGCTAAACCTCAACTTAGATCAAGAAGGCAATACAGTGAAAACGCCTCGACAAGTTACTGCTATAGAAGGTCGTGTACTCTTCATCTCAGGATGCGCCGAAGCCAAAATCATTGGTGTAGGAGAAGCAGACAAGGCCAGCAAAATCTTCGCTTGGGGCAAGAATATAGATGGAGCACTCGGTGATGGCAAAGGCGTAGCAAATAGCTCCAGTGATATCCCTGTGGAATACACGCCTGTAGAAGTACTGTTCCCCAAGCAAGGGTTAAATTTCACCATGATAGGGTCTGGCCAGGCCTACACAATGGCTCTTGCTGACAATGGCGAGCTCTATGCGTGGGGTAGAAATAGAGGAGGAGAGCTGGGTAATTGTGTTGAGGAAGAGTTCATGACTTTCGAGAGTAAACCAATACTCGTAGGAGTCAAGAATGATGATATAGAGGAGCAACTGACTTTCGACGCAAACAATATCCCGTCAACTCTGCCTAAAGCAAAAAAGATCATCCTTACGGGCACTTGGGGCACAGCAGACTTCTCCAAGTTGAGTACCACTTTGGGTAATAATGTCGGTATCCCACCTGTGGGAAACAATACCCTCGAAGAGGTTGATATGAGTGCCATAACTCTGAAAGAGAATACCTCTCTCTATGTCTCTGTCGGTATCTCTAATGCAGGAGTCTTTAAGGGCTGCAAAGCTCTCAAAGTAATCAAGATGCCCTCTCGGGAGGAGTGTGCGAAATTCTCGAACCTGAAGGATGCCTTCTGGCTCTGTACCTCGTTAGAGACGATCGACTTAGCTGGGTGTAGCAACGTCACATCATTGGAGAATACTTTCTCCAACGCCACTGCCCTCAAGCAGGTGAATAACCTGAAAGACTGCGTCTCCGTCACCAATACGAATGATGCCTTCTATATGTGTACAGCTCTTGAGAAGATTGAATTGCCAGCCATCCCTCTCTTGGGAGAGTCCATGTTTGGCGATTGTACTGCCCTCAAGACAATCGACTGGACCGAATATAAAGGGACAACAGCTCCAAAGTTCAACCCCAAGACTTTCAGAGGTCTTATTGATGACCCAAAGGTGATGAAGGGTATTAGCTTGGTCGTGCCTGATGCAGCTTTCGACTCATTTACGGCCGATGAGAAATGGAACCAACTGACTATTGTCAAAGCATCGGATTATCTCGGAATTGATAGTCTGGATCGCTGTCAGATTGCCATAAAAAAGACAGGATCACAATATAGGATCACAGGCCTCAATGCAGGGATACCCTACTATCTGTATAACCTCTCGGGGAGCCTACTCCAAAAAGGGGCTACTCCTACCTCGGGAGATCTGGTATTCGATGTACAGGAAACAGTCCTAATCTTACAAGTAGGGACACACAGCATCAAACTACTGTGATTCATCGGGCGCAATCAAACAGAAAGAAAACCGATTTATAGCTTTTTAGTCTCTCAAATACGAGATTAAAACAAACAAGAGAGGGGGGGGAGAGATGCAGACCTACATATAGGATGCAGCCTCTCCCCCTCTTCTTTTGCCCAAAGAGAACTGCTGCATAACGCAAACACTCACTGCATTATTTTCGACATTCGAGCCTGGTCCTCTGTGATAGAAAGGCCCCTAAAGGAGGACGCTCCGAAACCTCCTCCGAGCTATACCAATGGGTCACATCGAAACAAAGAGCTAATTTTGGGAGATGACAGCCCGTGTCTCCTCAAAGGAGATGTGTGTCAATCCTAATTAGCAACAACCCAAAACAGTGTAAACCCTGTGTTGAATTATCAATCCCCGACTGTCTACTTTTTTCAGTACACGTCGGTCTCAGGTATACACACTCCATACACGATATAGAAGCAATGAACCCCTTCAACATAAGACCGGACAAGCATATACAATCCCTGCTAATCCTTCTCGGGGCTGCCCTGCTGATTACTCTGCTGGCTCCAAGCGAACAGAAATTCAAGTATACTTTCTTTGAAGGAAAACCTTGGGCATACGACTTGCTGACAGCCCCATACGACATTCCTATTTTGAAAACAAAAGAGGCAATCAAAGAAGAGCAAGACAGCTTGTGTGAGCGTCAACTGCCCTACTACAACCTGCGTATGGATTTGCTTGATACAGCTCTGGAGCATTGGAAGAATGAGTTTAAGGAACGGTATGCCAAACAGTTGCCCCCGGCTTACTACTCTTATGTGGAAAAACAGCTGAACGAGTTGTACCACAATGGTATGATGGATGAGGCCGAAAAAGAAAATCTGAGAGCCAACGGAAAGCTGGAAGTCATGCTCAGCAACTCGGAAACAAAAGTGGCAGAGCGTACACCCATTTCTTATTTCTACACCCTGAAGGAAGCTTACTACAAAATCATAGATGGGACTCCCGAGCAATTGAGCAAAGAAGTGATCAATAGTTTCGACCTGTCTTCTTTGTTGAGAGTGAATGTGGCCTTCAACTCCGATATGAGCAGCAATGTGATGGATGAGGAGTTGCGGAAGATCTCCGTATCGACCGGAATTGTTCAGACCGGAGAACGTATTGTGGACAAGGGGGAGATTGTAGATGCCAGGATATACAATGTGCTTAATTCGTTCAAGATAGAGTACCAGTCCAGAGCTGCGGTAAGCGATCGGATTGTCATTTCTCTGGCTACTTTCGCCTTAATTGCGATGTTCTTCATCGCTTTTTGGCTCTATCTGTGGATCTTCCGGGTCCACTTCCTCGCACACAGGCGCAACGTGATACTGTTTGTCTCTCTGCTGCTCTTCCTCGTTGTCGTGACTGTGATCAATATCCGGCTGGATCTATTCAACCTCTACATCATTCCTTTCGCTATCCTGCCCTTAGTGGTGCGTACTTTCTTCGACTCACGCACAGCCCTCTTTGCTCATATTGTCTGCGTGCTGTCGGCAGCTCTCTTTGTACCCTTCCAATATGAATTTATTGTCTTGCAGATGTTAGCCGGTATGACGGGAATTTTCTCCCTACGCTCGCTTCGTTCTCGTGTAGACCTCATCCGCGCCACATTCCTGATCTTCGTCACCTATCTGCTCACCTATTTTGCATTGGCTTTCTGGCAGCATGGAGGTCTAACAGCTGACAACTGGACGCATATCATCTACTTCGGTATCAACCTGATTTTCCTGACCTTCTCCTATCTGCTCATCTACATCATAGAACGTCTATTCGGCTATGTCTCAATCATCAGCCTTGTGGAGCTGGGCGATATGAATTCGCCCTTGCTCAAAGAGCTGTCCGAGCGAGCTCCGGGCACATTTCAACACTCCTTCCAGGTATCTATCCTGGCTACCGAAGCTGCTATCAAGATCGATGCCGATGCAGCTCTGACTCGCACCGGAGCTCTCTACCACGACATTGGTAAAATGCGCAATCCGCAATACTTCACCGAAAACCAAGGGGGCAGCAATCCACATGAAAGCCTTTCGTACGACGAAAGTGCCCGTATCATTATCCGCCATGTCACGGATGGTATAGCAATGGCCCAGAAATATAAATTGCCCGATCAGGTTATCGATTTTATCCGGACTCACCACGGAGAAGGTAAGACCAAGTATTTCTACAATAGCTATTGCAATGAACATCCCGGCATAGAGGTAGACCCGGCTCCTTTTACCTACCCTGGCCCAAATCCGTTTAGCAAGGAAACAGCCATTGTGATGATGGCCGATGCGGTAGAAGCCTCCAGCAGAAGTCTCAAAGAGTACACAGAAGAAAACATACGCAACCTGATAGATCGTATTGTGGACAGCATTGTAGAGGAAGGACTCTTGAGCGATGCTCCGATCACATTCCGAGACATCAAGAAAGCGAAAGATGTATTCTACGAAAAGCTCAAAACAATCTATCATACCCGGATCGCCTACCCGGAGAAAAGGGCTTAGTCTGCACAAACCGATTATCACAACTCTGTTTCCATGTTGGGCAACGAACCGATCTATCTCGTGGGGTATATGGGCTCCGGCAAAAGTACCGTCGGACGCTATCTGGCCGATATACTCGGCTTCCGCTTTATCGATACAGACTTTTTTATAGAGAACCGTTTTCGGCAAAGGGTACAGGATATGTTTGCTTCGGTAGGGGAAGAAGTATTCAGGCGAAGAGAAAAGGTCGTGATCGAGGAGCTATCGGGGATGACCAATGCTGTGATTGCCACCGGAGGAGGACTGCCTTGTTTTCACAACAATATGCAGCTGATGAACGATACCGGTATTACTGTCTACCTCAAAGTGACCAATGAGATCTTGGCTAAACGGCTCGAATTATGCGGAGGGACTCGCCCATCAGTCAAAGGCAAGAAGGGAGATGTTTTGCTACATCACGTGGTCGAAGCAATGGCCGTGCGCGCCCCTATCTACGATACAGCCAAACTTGTAGCTCCGGCCGATACACTTATGACTGATAGCGATGAACGCCGTCTTGCCACACAGATTGCCGCAGAGCTAAGAATCTACGCCAATAAAGAGCCGCAACAATAAAAAGCCCCCACAGCAGGAAAAGGAGCCACAGCTGTGGGCGATAGTCAATGCTCGGGAGAGTAGCCAATTCTATCCTTTCCAACAGATAGCTATTGGCCGAAGATAGCAGGCGTATCGGTTCTGTCAGAAGAGAAGCTCCCCCTATTCCTGTCAAATTCCAAAGAACATAAATCAAGGCTAACGGAATAAGCAAACTTGCCAAAATACCCAGAGGGATATTGGTCAAAACTGAAATGGCTGCTCCATGACCAAAGTAGTAAAGACAGAGAGGCAAACTCAGTGGCTGCACAGCTACTGCGATCGCAAAGAATGACCACAGATAGCGCAGAAGAGGATTGCGCAGATCGGGTAGAAGTCTCTGCAAAAGAGGGAAAAAGAGCAAAATCGAAAATACGGATACATAGCTCAAACAAAATCCCACATCATACACATAGAAGGGATTGTATAGGAGTAATACCAAAGCTGAAGCTGCAAGCATATTCATGCTGTCGGTCTCTCTGTACATCCATCGTCCCAATAAGACAAAAGAGAGCATCAGAGCTGCTCGCAAGGTAGAAGAGGCAGCTCCGGTTACAAGGGCAAAGGCCCAGGCAACGACCAAAAGCAACAGATCGGAGAAAACACGGCCATAAGAGATACGCCTCAGCGGATAGGTAAGCAGCAATACCAATCCAACCACAACCCCCAAATGAAATCCACTCACGGCCAATAAGTGAGCAGCTCCGGCCTCTGCATACTGTTGGTACAGTCTCTGCGATTCTTTTCCCCTACTCAAATTCCGACCAAGTAACATAGCCGATAGGGCTGCCTCTTCTTGTGTCGGCAAGCCGAGCGTAGCCAGAGTGGCACGCATTTTTCTGTTTACATGAAAGATTTTTTGAGAGAGGGCAGAAGAATCGAGGCCAACCAGCTCAGCCGCATTTCCGCTATAGCCGGTAGCAACACAAGAGTGAGAGAGGAGGTAATGTGCAAATCCTTTTCTTTCGTCTTGTAGAAGGAGTTGCGACACCGGCACAAGCTGCAATGTTGTCTTTACCAGACTACCAGGGATCCATTCCTGTGCATCCTCTACGGATTTGGATTGGTAGAGCAAAATATCGGCTCCCTGCCAAAGGCTATCTCTTTTGGTAGATCCAACAGTATAGATCCGTGCTCGATAGCGATAATTGCTCCCTCTGTCGGAAGCTGGCGATTCTATCCGGACAAGAGCCTTGATTGACTGCTCTTGCGTGTAAGGATCTACCGATCTCAGTCTTGTGTAAGCCGGAAAAGCTCCAATGAAAAGACAAAAGAAAAAAGCGGAGAAACTCCGTGCCAACTGCCTGGCCAAGGGATTACCACCTCGGAGCAGTGGGCTGTATGCCAGCCCCATGAGCAATAGGCTGATGAGGAAGAGGGCGATAAGTGGTATCGAAGATTGTAGCCGACCGGACATAAAAATGCCGGCGACCAGAGGGAGGGCAATCCCCACCGCTGGACGCCGGCTAAGTTCATAAGGCAAGAGCCCGATTTGCCGATCTGTCGGCTTCATGTTTTATCGTTTCAGATCACAAAGACCGGAAATAGCTGTCAAAGGGTCGGCATGACCAAACACATAGCTACCAGCCACAAGCGCATCGGCCCCAGCAGCCACCAGTCTGGCTCCTGTCTGTTGATTGACTCCGCCATCCACTTCGATAAGTGTAGACAGTTGGCGTTTGTCTATCATTTCTCGGAGGCGTTGTACTTTCTCAACACTATGTTCGATAAATTTCTGTCCACCATAACCGGGATTTACACTCATCAGCAATACCATATCCAATTCTTCCAACACATCCTCTACCACCGACACGGGAGTATGAGGGTTGAGTGTTACGGCCGATTTCATCCCGGCCTTCCGAATAGCAGTAAGAGAGCGATGTAAATGGGGGCTGACTTCGTAGTGGACATTCATGATGTGTACTCCCAATTCGGCCAATCGATCGACAAATTTCATCGGCTCTACAATCATCAGATGCACATCCAAGGGCTTCTTTACGATAGGCGCAATAGCCTCCAGTATGGGGAAGCCAAAAGAAAGGTTAGGGACAAAGACTCCATCCATCACATCTATGTGCAGCCACTGCGCCCGACTGCGATTGACCATCTCCACATCTTGCGCCAGATGCAGAAAATCAGCTGAGAGAAGAGAGGGAGATACAATAGTATTCATTGTTGCAACAATAATTTTAGAGAGAAGACCACCCCACAAAAGTCCACTGTACCCCCGAGGGAGTTGTCTTTGTGGAGCTGGTGATCTATTGCTGCAAATTTACAATATCCTGGCCAGATGCCGCAAGGTCGAGAGTGTAGCCAAGTGTCTCGCCGAGCATCGCTCGCTCTCGGATTTCAATAAGATGGTGAGTGGAGACTCATCCGCAAAAGAGTAACTTTTTTTCATAGGCTCGTTTCTTTGAATGTCTTTGACAAGAGGGAGGCAAGGAGCTACATCCACAAAGAGACAGGCAGCACAACCTCCCTCCCGCCATAACAACGACAAGTGACGCCTATTTATTGCTACCGGCCGCAGATTTTCCTCATCCCACTGCCATTCGTCTGAGATTGATCAGGGCATAGCGCATACGCCCCAGAGCGGTATTGATACTTACACCGGTATGATCGGCAATCTCTTTGAAACTCATATCCTGCCAATAACGCAGCATGAGCACTTCTCGCTGCTCCATAGGCAGCCGGGTGAGCAGCATATACAGTTCGCTGAGTTGCTCCCGGTGACTTATTTTTTCCTCGGCATTGGGCTCTTCGCAGCCGATAAGCTCCAGCGGGTCTCGGCTTTCCTCTCGTGGGGCTTGCCACTTGAGGTCAGTCTTTTCCCGTCTGTAATGATCCATGATCAGGTTGTGCGCGATACGCAGCAACCAGGCTTTGAACTTGCCCTCAGCTGTGTATAACCCACGTTTGAGCGTCATGATCACTTTCACAAAGGTATCCTGAAAGATATCCTCTGCTATATCGGTATCGCTTATGGAGAATCGGATGTAGGTGTGGACTACCGCATCGTAGCGATCGAGCAAAGCATCGAACGCCTTGGCATCTCCTTCTGTGTACATACGTACAAGCTGATCGTCGGTCAGCTTAGCATATTCAGTCATAGCTTTTCTGCTTTGTTGTTTTTACTCAGAAGGTAATGTCTATCCTATAGGCAGAAATGTTTTTGCGGTTTGTACTTCAGCGAAAGTATACCTAATCGAATAAATATGCAAATGAGGCTCTAAGAGTATGAGGAACGGTGCCTTGAAATTGTCGCATTCTGCAAAGTCAACCAAGTGACAAGTTGTAATTGCCATTTGAAGCTCGTACAAAGGGCTCAAAAGGTCGGAAAAAAGGAGTACGACATCTGTGTAAAGAGAGCTATAGAGTTGCGGTTTTGCTGTTAATAAAGAATATATACCTTTGTCGAAAGTCCGAGATGTGCCAGTGGAGACATGCTTCCCTCTCCTTGGCTATAACGTGACGGGGAAGTGATACTAAAATTTATCTCAGTAGAAAGATGAAGAAATTTGTTTTTACAGCCGTTGCGTGTGTAAGCTTGTTGTTTGCCGGCTGTAGTTCGGAGAGCAATTCCGACAAGGCCAGAGAGGCAGTAAAGAATTTTGAAGAGTGCATGTACAAGAGAGAGTACGACAAGGCCAAAGAGTATTGCTCCGAAGATGCCAAGAAATTGGTAGACCTTGCACAGTCTTTCAATTCAGTGCCGGGTATCGATTCCCTGATGAAGAACGAAAATAAAGAGGAGTACACCTTTCAGGCTTTGGAAGACAGCGTGGGCAAGGAAGCCGGCTGGGTGAAGTATATCAATGCCGAAGGAGACACTACAGTTTCTCAAGTGATCCTGAAAGACGGCAAATGGCTTGTGGATAACAAGAAGTAATCGGTAAGAAGAAGCCTTTATCGTAATTATAAGCAGTCCCATAGATCGTATCCTATCGATTTATGGGACTGTTTCTCTTTGGGATACTCCCTCAAAAAAGAGAGGATAATGACAGACACAAAAGACAAGAATTCTCATCATACAAATATATCTCTCCCCCGCCCCTCCTATATATTCATCCTGTGCACATTGCTGCTTTGTAGCCTGCTACCAGCTTGCAAAGACAAATCCGGAGGAATGGAAATAGCCATTCCCGACTCGTTGGAGCTTCGGACCGGAGATTTGGTGTTTAGATTAGGGCGAGCCTGGTACTCCAAGCTCTTTCGGGACTGGGCTTCCGAGAGTCATCTGTACAGCCATGTTGGAGTGATCGGTATCGACTCTTCGGGGCGGTCTTTTGTTTATCACTGCGAAGATTATGCCTCTGCCGGACACTATGGCGCATGCCGAGAGCCATTGGATAGCTTCATGATGGCTTCGGCCAATGTCGGCATTTATCGGCTGGATAGTCTCAGTACTAAGGATCGAGAAAGAATCTTGGCTCAAGCTAAAGATTACTTGGCTTGTAAAAAGCCTTTCGACTACAATTTCGATTCGGATAGCGACGAAACACTCTACTGCACGGAATTTGTGGCTCGTTGTCTGCTGAACTCTTCTATCGACACGATAGCTCGCAGTGCATCTTGGCAAGGACATAAGACCTATGGAGTGGATGACTTGTTGAACCTACCCGGCTGTCGCCTTCTGTGGTTTGCCTCCGCAGAGCTTTGATAGATTGAGTGTCCACCTTTTTGGATATAAAGTTTGTTGTACCACGGCGACAGCAGACAGCCCGATGGCTTTAGTGTGGCTCTGAACTACCCGATCCCATTCATTTGCTATATTTGTCCCGAAAGGCCATACAAATATGTGCCTGAAGAGCGATCATTTAATCAGACAATAATTATCAAAACAGCAAACAATACCTCTACAATGAAGAAGATTTTGCTCTCTATCATCTCTTTTTTTGCCCTCTCCGTGGGCATGGTAAACGCACAGAGTACCACTTTCGATCAAGGTACCGGTACACTCAATCTGGGTATCGGCATGGGTAGCTCTCTCTACTCAAAAGGTTACAACATGCTCATTCCCCCGGTTTCTCTGGCTTACGACCATTGTGTATTGAGCGGGTTTCTCAATCAGAATGGCTCTGTGGGGCTGGGCGGATACACCGGCTTTACTTCCTCCAGACTAAAATATGGCAATGCCAAAGCCGATGAAAGCCATATTGTATTCGGCGTACGTGGTACGTTGCACTACGAATTTATAGAGCGACTGGATACCTATCTGGGCTTGATGATCGGGTACGGACTATCCACAGTATCTTCCAACATATACAATGTCAAGACCGAATCCGAATGGAACTTTGCCAACAGCGGATTCTTTGGTATTCGATACTTCTTTACTCCTGCGTGGGGGGCGTTCTTTGAAGCTGGGTCGGGAATATCCTATGCCACAATAGGAGCAACCATGCGCTTCTGACAAATCAAACGCCCCGAGAGTCTTCGCTCTCTCCGTGCGAGATCTCCCGAGGCTATTGTATACAGAAAAGAGCAAGGTCGATAAGCCTCCAAAGGCATCGACCCTGCTCTTTTGCTATTTTTGTACTGATGACAGGCGATACTTACTATACCATAGCTGCAAAATCCGAGTCTTCTCTCACAGAAAAGCGTAGTCGCTTTCTGGCCTTTCTGGAGCCGGTCTGTACAGCCGAGCAGGCTTTGGAGATCGTGGCGACTTACCGCAAGAAGTACTATGATGCTCGGCACGTGTGTTGGGCTTATCGTTTAGGGGCGGACGGTATCGAGCGTAGCAACGACGATGGCGAGCCCTCCGGCACAGCCGGCAAACCCATACTGGGGCGTCTCGTCTCTGCTGACCTTAGCGATGTGGTAGGTATCGTGGTGCGTTACTTCGGAGGTATCAAACTCGGAACCTCCGGTCTCATCGAAGCCTATCGAACAGCTATGGCTATGGCCATTGAAGAGGCGGATCGTTTGCCTGTCATCCGCAAGGAGGAGATGGATATTCAGTTCGGCTATGAGCTGATGGGCGAGATTATGCGATTGGTGAAAGACTCATCGGCAGAAGTCATAGAGCAAGATTGCAGAGAATCCTGCCGATTGAGGATCCGTATTCGAGCCAATGATAGCCCGCAACTGAAAAGCCGTTTGAGCTCTCTCTATGGTTGCCAGCTGTCCGTACCGAACGAAAAGACCGACAGCAGTCAAGCCGAATGAACCAGATCTTCCCTAACAAACAAAACATATTCAGACTTCTAAATCACTGCAGCCATGCCCATGGATAGTATCACTCAGGTTTTTCGTATCGGTCACGGACCAAGTAGCAGCCATACAATGGGCCCCAGCAGGGCAGCCATGCGTTTTTTGGATCAATGCCCCAGAGCCGCTTCATACAGAGTAACACTCTATGGCAGTTTGGCAGCCACAGGTCGTGGTCACCTTACCGATGTGGCCATACTTGACATATTGCAGCAATCGGCCCCTACGGAGATTATCTGGGAGCCTAAAATCGTTCTTCCATTCCACCCCAACGGGATGCTCTTTGAAGGATTGGACAGCAAAGGGAACATACTGGACAGCTTTACGATATTCAGTATCGGAGGAGGGGTATTGGCTAATGAGCAGTTCAACGAGCAGCAGTCGGCCGAGGTCTATCCGCTTAGTACGATATACGACATCCTCAATGATTTGGATGCCAGAGGAATGAGTTTTTGGGAATATGTGGAGGAAAACGAAGGCCCTCAGATATGGGATTTCCTCTCGGAGATATGGGCTGTAATGCGTCGTGCCGTGAAAGAGGGGCTCGAAGCCGAGGGCGTATTGCCCGGAGGATTGGGGCTGCGAAGAAAAGCAGCCAACTACCACACAAGAGCAGCCGGCTATCTCCCCACGATGCGTAGCCGTGGCAACCTCTTCGCTTATGCCTTGGCTGTGGCAGAGCAAAATGCCAGCGGAGGAGTGGTCGTTACGGCCCCTACCTGCGGCAGCTGCGGAGTAGTGCCCGGTGTACTCTATTTTTTGCAAGAACAACGAGAGTTTTCCGACAAGCGCATACTACACGCCCTGGCCACAGCCGGTCTTTTTGCCAATGTGGTTCGTACCAACGCCTCCATCTCCGGAGCCGAAGTGGGTTGCCAAGGAGAAGTAGGAGTTGCCTGCTCCATGGCTGCGGCTGCAGCTGCACAACTTTTTGGAGGCACACTGGCTCAAATAGAGTATGCAGCAGAGATAGGGCTTGAGCATCACTTGGGGCTGACCTGCGACCCGATGGGTGGCTTGGTGCAAATTCCCTGTATCGAGCGCAATGCTTTTGCCGCAGCCAGAGCCCTCGACGCTAATGTATATGCAAATTTCAGTGACGGCAGACACCGTGTAAGTTTCGATCAGGTTGTAGAGGTAATGCGTCAGACAGGCAAAGACCTACCGAGCCTGTACAAAGAAACTTCTGAAGGAGGGCTTGCGATCGCCTACTCTTTTTGCAAGAAAGGCGGTTGTCCGGGCTGCCACTAAGAGGGGAGGTTTTCCTCTATCTGAGAGATATATCCATAATCAGATTGGCGTTGATCTGCTGGTTGATTCGGCGGATCAAATCGCTTTTCTGCAAGGAGAGGGC
The DNA here is from genome assembly GCF_900167225.1 of Porphyromonas crevioricanis. Taxonomy (GTDB): domain Bacteria; phylum Bacteroidota; class Bacteroidia; order Bacteroidales; family Porphyromonadaceae; genus Porphyromonas; species Porphyromonas crevioricanis. Next base: position 21,974 of record NZ_FUXH01000012.1, on the reverse strand, counting down.
ATGGCGCACACTGGCAGAAGAAAGCCGGACAAAAAGAACTCGGTTATACACCTCACAGCTACGTATATGTCTGGCCAAAGGGCCTAAAAGCTCGGGGAATATGCGTTCGACCTCGGTTGACAAGAGTCTCTCATGCACTTCCGGCTCCTGACTCATCCAATCGCGAATTACTTCTCCGATCCTTTTCGCCTGCTTCTTTTTCATAGCCCTTACTCTGTACGGACCTGTCCCTTATGAATAACAAAGAGACGATAGTCGTCATATTGCTTGGCGATCATCTCGTCTAAGTGTTTGCGATTGGTATCGGTGATGAATATCTGCCCAAAGCTGTCTTGATTGACAACAGACATGATACGCTCTACTCGCTCGGAATCAAGCTTGTCGAAAATATCATCCAGCAAAAGTATCGGTCGCTCGGTAAGTACCGATTGCATGTGGTCGTACTGCGCCAACTTGAGGCTTATCAAGAAAGATTTGGCTTGACCTTGCGAACCGACCTTGCCTATCAATCTGGACCCGAGATTCATCTCAAGCTCATCTCGGTGGATGCCCGCAGAGGTATAGCCCAACAAGAGATCTCTACTGCGGTTGTCTCTAAGAGCCATGGCAAAGCTTTCTGCAGAGGTCTCGGACAAAGAAGGGCGATAGGCCAAAGAGACTTGTTCGCTATCAGCCGAGATAAGACGGTAGTGACGGGAAAAAAGCGGAACGAAATAAGAGATAAAAGATTGCCGAGCTGCCACGATCTTCGCGCCTTCCATGGCCATTTGCCATTCATAGACATCCAAAAGGGAAGGGTCTGGCCGCTCTGCCTTTAGGAGAGCATTACGGTCTGCCAAGGCTTTGTTGTAACGCATCAGACCGTCCATGTACACAGCCGACTGTTGGCAGAGGAATTGGTCTATAAAACGTCTGCGCTCACTACTTGTCCCCTGTATAAGCAGGTAATCCTGCGGAGAAACGATCACCAGAGGCAAACGCCCTATATGCTCGGCTATGCGTCGGTAATCTTTCCCATTTCGCTTGAGAATTTTACGCTTCGGAGGGGCTATAGAGAGTACTATCTCCTCTACAGCCCCTTCGTCGCTGAGGTATTTACCCTCCAGAATAGCCATATCCGCCCCTTCCTGTACGGCCAAGCTGTCCGGTATAGACAAGTGAGAGCGAGTAAAGCTCAGGTAATGCAGAGCATCGAGCAAGTTGGTCTTACCCATCCCATTAAGCCCGAAAAAACAATTGAGCTTGGGAGAGAAAAAACAATCTGCAGCCGAGATATTTTTGAAACAGTGCAACCTGAGACTTTGGGCTATCATAGCAGTAAATTATTACTGTTGCGTGAGATATATGTCCGGCTCAGATTTCGCCTACGGACTTGCCTCCCATATCCATCAAGAAAGCCTTGATAAAGTCGTCTATATCGCCATCCATTACGGCATTGACATTGGAAGTTTGCCAGCCTGTACGGTGGTCCTTTACCCGACGATCATCGAAGACATAAGAGCGTATTTGAGAGCCCCATTCGATTTTCTTTTTGCCGGCTTCCACCTCAGCTTGGGCGGCACGCTTCTTTTCCAGAGCCTTATCGTAGAGTTGAGAGCGCAGCAAACGCAAAGCATTCTCTCTGTTGTTGAGCTGAGAGCGGCTTTCCGTATTCTCGATTACGATCTCTTCTTCCTCTCCTGTATCGGGGTCTTTGTAGAGGTAATGCAGACGCACACCTGTCTCTACCTTATTGACATTCTGCCCACCGGCCCCACTGGAGCGAAAGGTATCCCAAGACAAATTTCCCTGATTGATCTCTATCTCTATGCTATCGTCTACCAGTGGCACAACGAAAACAGAAGCAAAAGAGGTCATTCGCTTGCCCTGTGCATTGTAGGGAGAGACACGCACCAATCGATGTACGCCATTCTCAGACTTGAGGAAACCATACGCCAAATCGCCCTCTATCTGCAAGGTGACGGTCTTGATACCGGCTTCATCTCCGTCTTGCCAGTTAGTTATGGTGACTTTATAGTCATGCTTGTCGGCCCAGCGTTGATAGAGACGGACGAGCATGGACGCCCAGTCCTGACTTTCCGTACCACCGGCTCCGGCATTAACCTTCAGGACGGCCCCGAGTTTATCCTCTTCAGCACGAAGCATATTTTTCAGCTCCACATCCTCTATCAACGAAAGAGCATGATGATAGGCCTCATCCAGTTCGCTCTCTTCGCTTATGCCTTCTTTGCAGAAGTCATACGCCAGCTGCACCTCCTCTACGGCCGAAACAATATCATCGTAGTAGCCGATCCAGCGCTTCAAGTCTTTGACTTTACGCATTTGCTGTTCGGCCCTCTGCTGGTCTTGCCAAAATTCCGGATCTTGTGTTCTGAGCTCTTCCTCCTCTAATTGTATACGACGCCTGTCGACGTCAAAGATACCCCCTCAGCGCATCCCGGCGCTCCAACAGAGAGTTCAGTTGGTCCATTGTGATCATTGATACATAAATTATTATTCGTGGCAAAGTTAGCAAAAGGAGCCCGTTGCCACAGTCTTGGATTACTTCGGATTAGATAGATAAACCCTTGTATAAACCCCAAAAAGGCAATTGAACTTGCACTTTCTGTCGACTCTGCGGAATGTGGTAATCTTGAAGGTATTGAGGTCTGAGGCGCAAGGTGTATACCTATAGTTATGACCGAACTTAGATGTCGAAAATAACACAGTGAATACGTGTTAGGCAATAGTCTCATAAAAAAATGCAGGCTTCCCAATAATTGAGAGTGCCTGCATCGGAAAAACAGAGGAAAATACTTCTACAGAATACGAACAGAGAGCCCCAGACTCAATGAAGGCAACCACTGTGTCCACTGAACAACAGTTGGGACGTAATCCTGCTCCACCAGCACCAATTTATTGACATCCCCTTCTACAACATTGGGGCTTTCAAAACGAAGCATCCCGGAATAAAGTACTCCTACTCCCAAACGGAAAGAAACCCTGCCGGAGTCGGGAGCAGAATAGCCCAATCCCACTCCCACATAAGGCTTTATGGCATTTCCAAATATGGATGTCAAATGTAGCTCTCCCTCGTCAGTCGGACGGATAGTATACTGATTTCCATCCGTATCCTTGAACGAACCTTGCGGAAGGTCATCCGGGCTATCCCAATCATATACTATTGATCTTCCGCTTGTTGGGTTATTCAGCAAAGCCTTTGCAGAAACAGATATTTTCCCAAAGTATGCCCCGGCCGAAACGTGGAACATCCGAAAGGAAGAAAAGGGGTGATAGTCCACCAAAGCATATCCCATAGAAGAGAGTACAGATCCCTTCAAGGCAGCTTGGGGATCATACCCCAAAGATTCTTGGACGGAATTGGATACATCTTTGGGCAGCCCAAAAGATGAGAGAGATTTGTCTCTAGAAACACTCCACGAGAAAAAATTATAACCCAAACGAGCCGTCAACTTGGGAGTGAACCCTACAGCTCCCTCTATGCCGACTCCTCCCCAAACAGCAATGTGGGTTCCAAGTGCATAACGAATCTTGTCCATTCTATCTGTTCCATCCATAGACAAGTCCGCACCTTGGATCTCATCCGATTCTCCCACCGGAGAAGACAAATACAAGTCTCTACTATTCGCAGATAAGGACAAACTACATAAAGAGTACAGAAGAAGAAAAAGAAATAAGGTTTTATATCTGTTGTACATGACAGTAGACAAAAAAGTTTGTACCATTACATATCAGAAAGAAACCCTGTGACTTCTACTTTTATTGTCAGGACAGCCTCTATTTTGTTTGGTACAGGAGGTATCTGACCTTCACAAGTGAGCTTAATGGGAATATTCTTGCTCTGCAACAATTTCAAGAAGTCCGGTTTATGTATGATAAAATCCACTTTTTTCTCTGTTCCCTCTGTTTGAGAATCTCCCTCTGCAACTAAATCATATGGAGTCCCCATGTAAGCTTTGAATGTTCTGAAAGGAACGACATCCAAATCTTGAGGTTCGATGAAAAGAATATCCAATCCTTTGATTCGTACTCTTTGCAGGGCTTGAGGATTTATACCATGAGACTCAAGAGCCTCCTCATAATCCCACTCTATGATATCCTCGTAAAGAACTTTTTCCGAGCCTCCTCGCAATTCATTCGCCCCTGCAAAAGATGCAGGATCAATGGTAAAAGGAACTTCTTTGGCAGGGATAGTGATGGTAAGAGTTGTTGATTGGGGATCGATATTACCCTTTTCTACTTTACTGCATCCGACAAACAGCAGTCCCCAATACATCACGAAAAGAGCCATAGCCACGGACAAAAACTTTTTCATAGCTTCTCATTTTATTTGTTAATAATATTTTCACTCCCAATAAGACATATTCAATAGACAAGCCCCCCTTCGGCTTGTAACTTGGACACAAGTAACTCAATTATGGATGATTACATACCGAACGGCCCTCCGGCAAAGATATATATATTTATCGACCTACATCTTTACCGTTAATAAAAGGTGTGTATTCACACGTTGTCGTTAGCAGAACTTGTGTTGGAGTGAGAATTTCAAAGAGAATTCTAAAGACGAGGACATTGTATAGATTTACAGCGAAGAATCTGAAGGAAGAACACGCTTAGTTGGTAGATTAGTGGCGACAACACCCAACAAAACAAATATCCCACCGATGTAGTGGTAGAGGTGCAGCTCTTCGCCCAGCAAGACAATCCCTCCCATGACAGAAATGACGGGTGATACGTTATTGAATACAGCTACACGCGAAGCCGGTACCACGGAGAGGGCATAGTTGCTGAAAAGAGAAGTAAAAAGAGAAGAGAGAACTCCGAGATAGAGCACAGAATAGATGAAATCAGGGTGTCTGAGAGGAGACACGAATGAGCGCAACGACCCCTCGGAATAGAGATGAAAAACTATTGCTGTAACATTAAACACAAGGCAAGCCATAATGATCATAAAGCCGGTTATGTCCATAGCCTTGTAGTTTTTATTGATCTTACGGCCCAATATGTAGTAGCAAGACACAGCCAATACACAAAGCAGTATCAGCACGTATCCTTTGACATTCTCGGTATGTATCGTCACTCCACTGCGAAGGAAAATATAGATAACACCTCCCACAGAAGCCCCTACTCCTACCATCTGGACCCATGAACTTTTTTCCTTGAGAATAGTCATAGCCAGAAGGAGAGTTACGACTGGTATAGTAGCCGACAATATACCAGCTTCGGCAGCTGTGGTATAGAGCAAACCTTGAGCCTGCAGACCAAAAAAGAGAAGAGGATAAAAGAGAGATAATCCCAGCAGTTGCAATACATCTTTGCGATGAAAATGCGGCAACTCTATCAACCGAAAAAGGTAGAGCAACACAAGCACCAGAGTAGCTGCAGTGAAGCGATGGGCCAAAAGGTCGATAGGCTGGGCATTCCGCAGAGCAAGCTTAACAAAGACGAAGGAGAGACCTACGATCATGGTCGAGAGGGTCATACCAATGTAAGCTCTAAACTTCCGATCCCTAAAGAATAGCCTTTTTGTTTTCTTCTCTTTCGGAGAAACAGGGCCTAAGCCCGTTTTTCGTTCAATCGTTTTTTCATTCTTCTGCATAGCAACTCACGAGAATACACCAGAAAGGAGAGCCAGACCTTACATCTCAGGGTATAGTTACTCTCCAAGATATGCCTCTCCCCAAAGTTACCATTCTTCGGGAGATGTCACTCAACCGGAACTACCACGGCTGGATCAGGTCATTTTAAGTTATTGAAACAATGTTCAATCACCTGTTTTATGAGCCCAAAGGAATTTGTGTTGTCCATGGTATCTGGCAAAAAGGCTGAGCTATAGCCCCGAGCAACTCGGTGGCTATGGCAAAATGCTATCTTTGTGTGAGATCTCGCGGTGGTTCTTTGCTTCCCAACAGTCCAATTACAGGGATGCCTCCCTGTCTCCCTTTTGGGGTGAAGAGCCAGTGTATCGGATACCAGACGACAACTATGCAGAATACACAATTGGTAGATATCGGGGCCGTGATAGCGTCCAAGTCCGGTAGGCCTTGGCCCCGCCCCATTGTGTGGACAATAGAGCGTCTGATCCACCAGAATGAAATCAATACAATCCTCTCTCGATACGGCCATCTGCGCGGAGCAGCCTTTATGGCGGCTTTGGTGGACTATTTCTCTGTCTCCGTCTCCTGGCATAATCCGGCCGACTTGCCACAATCCAGCCGTTGCATTTTTGTCTGCAACCATCCGCTGGGGGCATTCGATGGTATTTGTATCTCCCACCTTATCCATAATAGATATGGCAATGTGCGCTATATCGTGAATGATCTGCTCTATCATTTGGAGCCATTGAGACCGATTTTCCTGCCTGTGAACAAGTTTGGCAGACAGGCACGAGAGTCGGTAGAGATGCTGGATGAGGCAATGCAATCGGATTTGCCGGTTGTCACTTTTCCTGCCGGCATTTGTTCGCGCCTAATTGACGGGCGTATACAAGATTTACCCTGGGCCAAAAGTTTCGTGCAGCAGAGTATCCGTTACAACAGACCTATTGTTCCTCTTTTCTTTTCGGGTCGCAATTCTCGATCCTTTTATCGCATAGAACGTTGGCGTAAAGCCCTGGGAATTCGATTTAATCTCGGGACTGCTCTCTTACCACACGAGATGTTCGGTGTTCGGGGCAAATCCTTCGAGATATTTGTAGGTAAGCCTATTACTCCCGAAGAGTTGAGCCGAGACAAACGTCCGGCGATAGAGATAGCACAGGACATTCGCCGTCGTGTGTATATGTTGGATCGTACAAGACCGACACAGCAAGTTTCAAACCCTACCAATTCCTCCCATCATTTATGAGTACCACAGACAGTCAGCCTCAGCCACTGATCCCGGCCATAGAGCCGGATTTTCTTATTGCCGAACTCAATCCAGAGCTTCGTCTCAGGCGCACCAACCGAGGAGGGAATGAGATTTACGTTTTCCATGCCTCTCAGGCTCCCTATACAATGCAGGAGCTGGGACGTCTACGCGAGGAGGCCTTTCGATACCATGGAGGAGGGACAGGAAAATCTTGTGATATAGACGAATATGATTTAGATGCGGACGGTTATTTGCAGTTGATAGTCTGGGATCCGGTCGATCGAGCAATTATAGGAGGATACCGTTTTATGCTCGGAGACCGAGTAAAGGTAGGTACCGATGGGGTACCCAAGCTGGCAACAGCGGAGCTGTTCCGGTTCAGCCCGAAGTTTATCGAAGAATACCTCCCCTATACAGTGGAGCTGGGGCGTTCGTTTGTGGCCAAAGGCTACCAGTCTACCGAGAAAGGTAGTAAGGCGATTTTTGCATTGGATAACCTATGGGACGGCATCGGTGCCCTCACCGTGGAGTACCCACAAATCAGGTATTTCTATGGCAAAGTGACGATGTACACCCATTACAATAGAGAAGCACGCAATTTGTTGCTCTATTTCCTACGCAAGCATTTTGCCGACACAGAGAAGCTCATCACCCCTATCGTCCCTCTGCAGATAGAGATAGACGAGGCGAGGGCTGAGAGTCTTTTCCCCTCCGATGATTATTCGGAGAACTACAAAGTTCTCAACCGGATCATACGTGCACTGGGGATCAGCATACCTCCACTGGTAAATTCTTACATGAATCTCTCTCCGGAAATGAGAGTCTTTGGCACCGTCTTCAACGAACATTTCGGTCAGGTCGAAGAGACCGGTATCTTCATCGCTGTGGATCGGATACTCGACGAGAAGAAGAAGCGACATATCGAGTCCTATCGCAAGGAGAAAGCCAATGGCAAGGCATAACCTTTTGGGAGAAAGAGGAGAAGAAGCTGCCCGGAATTTGTTGCAAGCCAAAGGCTACAGGCTTCTGGAGTGTAATTGGGTCTGGAGTAGTAAAGAGATCGATATTATCTGCCAAGACCACTCTTATATCGTATTTGTGGAAGTCAAAACCCGCACCGAGGGAACGGCCTTCTCTGCTCATAAGGCCATAGACCGGCAGAAGATCTACAACATCGTAGTCGCAGCCAATCATTACATACGGACAAGTGGAACCTCACTGAGAGTGAGATACGATATCGTAGATGTAATTGCTCATACCGATGGCACATTAACTCTCAATCATACTGAGGCCGCTTTTCATCCCCCGATGATGAGACAAACCTATCGGGCTTTACATCACAGAAGTCGAAATAAGAACAAGTAAGTACCATGAGAGTAGATGTACGTATGGAAGAGGGTTGGAAAAAAGCCCTCGATGAAGAGTTTGGGAAGTTGTACTTCGAGATTTTGACCTCTTTTGTTCGCTCGGCTTACTGTAGCGGTCAAGCAATTTATCCTCCAGCCCGGCATATCTTCCGAGCTTTTGATGTTTGCCCATTCGAGAAAACTCGTGTGGTAATCCTCGGGCAGGATCCCTATCATGAGCCGGGGCAGGCAGAGGGCTTGGCCTTTTCGGTACCATCCGGTATCAGCACCCCTCCGAGTTTGCGAAATATTCTCACCGAGATACAAAATGATTTGGGGCAACCTTCCCAGCTTGCCTCAGCCCACTTGGGGCCCTGGGCCGAGCAAGGTGTATTGTTGCTCAATGCCACCCTTACGGTAGAAGCTCACCGTGCCGGATCTCATCAGGGCAAAGGTTGGGAGACTTTCACCGATGCTGCAATCGAGGCTCTGGCCAAACAGCGAGAACACGTGGTATTCATGCTTTGGGGGAGCTATGCTCGTCGGAAAGCTGCCATGATAGATCGGAGTCGTCATTTAATACTCGAGGCCCCTCACCCTTCGCCTCTGTCGGCCCATCGAGGCTTTTTCGGTTGCAAACATTTCAGTCAGGCGAATGCCTATTTGCAAGATCATGGGTTTGAACCCATCGTTTGGTAGTTGTATGGCAATAGAAGCAAAGAGTATGAGTTTGTTGGAGCGTTTTCTTCGCTATGTGGCAGTAGATACACAGAGTGACGAGGGGAGTACCGATTTCCCTTCTACAGCCAAACAGCTGAATTTGCTGAATATGCTTGCCGAAGAACTGAGAGATCTGGGCTTGCAAGACGTAAAAATGGATCAGTACGGCTATGTGACAGCCGGCGTCCCGGCTTCTCCGGGTATGGAGAATGCCCCCGTGATAGGCTTGATTGCCCATGTCGATACTTCACCCGACATGATCGGCTGTGGGGTTAAACCTCAGATCATCGAGAATTATGATGGGCAGGATATAGCTCTCAATCCCCAATTGACCATGCGTGTAGCCGACTTCCCTGAATTGGCAACTTTGCAAGGTCATACTCTCATCACTACAGATGGGACCACCCTGCTCGGGGCAGACGACAAAGCCGGAGTGGCCGAAATAATGACTGTGGTAGAGCTGTTGCAGACTCAGCCTGAACTAAAACACGGTCCTTTGCGCATCGGATTTACCCCGGACGAAGAAATAGGGCGAGGAGTCGATCATTTCGATGTCCCGGCTTTCGGGGCCGACTTCGCCTATACTATAGATGGTGGCTACGAAGGAGAGATCGAGTATGAGAATTTCAATGCCGCCTCAGCCAAAATAGATATTCGTGGGCGCAATGTCCACCCCGGCTATGCAAAAGGAAAGATGATCAATGCTCTGCAGCTGGCCATCGATCTGCATAGCCAACTACCCGAAAAGATGAGGCCAGAGTGTACCGAAGGATACGAAGGATTCTATCATCTACATGCACTTTCGGGTAGTGTGGAGCAGGCACAAATGAGCTATATACTGAGAGATCACGACAGGTCCGCCTTTGAAGAAAAGAAAGCCCTCCTTACCCAACTTGTGGAAAAGATATCAGCCCTACATAGCGGAGCTTCCATAAAGCTGGAATTGGAGGACCAATACTACAATATGCGTGAAAAAGTAGAGCCTTACCCTCAACTAATCGACAAGGCTCTCGAAGCCATGAAACATTGTGGTGTATCTCCACGACTCAAGCCCATACGGGGGGGTACAGACGGGGCACGTCTCTCTTTCATGGGCCTACCCTGTCCCAATCTCTTTACCGGAGGGATGAATTTTCACGGCAGGTATGAGTATGTCTCATTCACCTCTATGCAGCGAGCTGTCGATACACTCCTGCATTTGCTTGCTCTTTGGGGGCAGGCGGAGAAAGAGGGTAGACAGTAGACGGCTTTTGTATAAAATCTTGCTTCTCCCAATGAGATTCCTTTTTCGCCTTATAGCACCGTGGCTCCTATTGTTGCCCTTTACTGTATCTTCTCAGCAGCCAAGCTGGGTTGTACAAGGGCGTGCGGATAGTCTTCACAGACAGTTTCTCAAGGATGTACAGGCAGGAGCATTAGTAGGGAGTGGGCTCGACTATCATCACTTGTTTATCCCCGCAGCTCCGATGATGCTGACCAGCCTCATTGCTCCGGATTCCACAGTACGCAGTATTCGTAATTTGCACCTGCGGCAGTTTCGCAATCACTATGATGATTATGTGCAACTGATCCCTCTTGTTGCTCAACTCGGTATGCGCACAGCCGGCATAGAGGGGCATAGCCGGCATATATGGCAAACTCTTACAGCAAACCTCACAGCCGCCGTTTCCACCGCCATTATCGTTAATTCCCTCAAATACTCAATCGGGCGTACCCGGCCGGACGGATCGAGCAATAATAGTTTTCCCTCAGGACATACGGCTACAGCTTTCATGTCCGCCCACCTTTTTCAGCGTGAATATGGAGCTCGGTATCCCCTCTTGGGCTCTGTGGCATATTTCTCCGCTTTGACGGTAGGTGTGGGACGGGTGCTAAATAATAGACACTGGGCTGGTGATGTCCTTTTCGGTGCCGGTGCCGGTATCTTTTCGGCCGAGCTGGGCTATATTGTAAGTGACCTGATTTTCTCTCCCGAAAAACCTCGGATCGTGTGGTTTCCACCAAGAGACGAAGTCCCCAAATCTGGGATGGAGCTGGATATATCTTCCCTCAACATTGTCGATGGCTTTTTGGGATTTGTAGCCGGTTTGCATCACCATAGCAATCCGATAAGTGCCACACTGCACTATCGTTTTAACTCCCGATGGCGATTGGGTACTGGTATTTCGCCCTCTGTAGAATATGTAACAGAGCAGGCTTTGCCCGAAGAGTTGCGCCCCAAGGAAAATCTTTCGATACCGATCAAGCGCATAGCATTTGTGTTGCAGGGGGACTATGATTATCTCTTCAACTCTTTATGGGGCATGAGGGTTTCCGCCTCTTTGGGGCTATCCATGCCAGGGCAAGTAGACCTTTCCGAGCCTCACCCATTGCGCATGAGCCATTCAATAGCTCCTTCTTTCAGCCTCGAATTGGGGTCTTTTGTCCGTTTGTCCTCTCTTTTTGAGCCATTTGCGATGATAGGCTTCTACCACCAACCTCTCCACCTGAAAATCACAGACATACAAGCGATACCTCTGGAGAGACATTTACACTCAAAACACGCATCCGGCTTCCACCCTCTGTTCCGAGCCGGGTTTACAATCCATTATTAAGATCACTATTATTCGACTGCAGGGCGGACTTCCTCTATCTCGTTGGCATCGACATAGAGGATATAGGCACTCACCGATGGGTAACCCATGGCTTCGACCAAACCACGGTAGCGATTGAGCTGTCTGGCGTAGGCTTGTCGTTTCTTACCGAACTTATAATCCACAATTATGGCTGTATGTCCATCGGGATATAGCATAACTCTGTCCGGACGATAGGTTTCCCCTCTTCTCCCCACTACAATAGCTACCTCTCGTAGTACCCTCAAATGGCCATCAAACCAGCTTATCACCAATGGATGCTCCATTATCTCGTGGAGCTTCGTCTTTGTTTCTTCTACTTCTTGATATGGGATAAGCCCCTCGACAATCGCTTTCTCGATAGCCGAATCCAAGTCTTTGGTTGTTTCTGTCTGCTCCAGTACATAGTGCAAGGCTCTACCTCTTGCTATGGCATCGACCTGCTCTCCGGAAGTATAATGGTCGGCTTCACGCTTGATTTTCAATTTCCGGCTGAGTAGATGGGGGTCAAGACTGTCTCGAGTATTTGTGATACGGAGATTTATTTGCTCTACTTGTTGTTTCTGTACGGGTCGATAGACTGGTAGAGCAAGGTCTGTAATCGACTCCTCCCCAAGCCTGTGCAAAGTATATAGAGAGCTATTGCTATTTACATCCACCTCAAGGCTGTCTATTATGATCTGCTGGACAGTTTGTTGTGGCGGTTTTTCACTTTTGCTCTCTTTGCCCTTGTGTGTATTTATCCAAATATGAAGTTCGTCCTTTGCTCTGGTCGTCAATACATAGAGGAGGTTCAGGTTGTCGATAGCACAGTTGATTCGCTCCTGAGCATCATATTCGGCAAAGAGCGTGTTGCTCAAGCCAGAGTTCATCGAAAGGGGGACGTGGCTCAACCGGTGGAAGCGATCGTCTTTTATTTGCTGCGTCGTGCACCAGATGATTTGACCATTAGCCTTTTTGTAGTCAATATCAATGCCCCAATCGGCATAGGGCAAGAGAACTACCGGAAATCCAAGCCCTTTGGACTTGTGGATAGTGAGGATATGAATGGCATTGGCATTAGCCGGAGATTCGATACAGCTGCTCGCACTCTTGCTCTCCCACCAGCTCAAAAACGAGCGTAGGTCAGGAAGGCCATGCTCCAAGTACTCGGAAACCAGATCGAGAAAAGCCAACACATAGGGCTGTTCGCTGCTCTCCATTTTTTCTCCGATCATGGCAATCAACATCTCTACCATATTGGGCAGATCGGTGCGTGCTATCTGCAATAATCTCTCTGTTTCTTGTGGCGAAAAATCGGCCTGCTTGTATTCATTATAGTGCAGGGCGGCCTCTGCTCGCTCTCTGTCTCCGATTCGTATAAAACTTTGGTAAGCACTCTTGCGCAAATTCTCATCCGAGGGGCCTGCCAAGAATGCCATTGCATCTGTCAAAAATCGCACGCTGGGAGAGGACTTGACAGATAAAGCCTCCGATGACAGGACATTGAGGGTAATATGCGGAAAGGAGCGGTTATAGTCCGGATACTCTTTCTGCCAGGACATCAGATAGGTCGCTATCCGGCCTGCGTCTTTCCGGTCTCGCACCAATATGGCTATATCCGATGCCTGCACTCCTCGTTTTTGTATGTCTATGAGCGTTTCGGGCAGAGAACAAAGGACATCATCAGCAGCCTCTTCTGCCTCTTGTTGCTCGGTCTCTTCGGACTGGGGATGGCTCGAATCGTATAGATGCAGTACGACAGCCCCTTCTTCATCCGATTGGCGCGCAACCACCTGCTTCTGCCCTTCATAAGCAGCAACTATCGGCTCCAACATACACTCCAACTTATGCTCCGGCAAAATTTCCTCTTCTGTCCGAAGCCTTTCCCTCATAAAATCCCTCACCAGAGAGGGAACCTTTCCGTAGAGAGCATTATTGAAAGAGACGATTTGGGGCAAGCTGCGCCAGTTTTGTTGCAGATTGAACAAGCGATAGCAGTCTGCAAAGTCTTTCGGAAGTTGTTCGCTCAGGATGCTGCGATCTGCATTCCTGAAACGGTAGATACTTTGCTTTACGTCCCCAACGATCAGATTGAACCAGCTGTGAGATACCCCTTCTTCCAACAACGGCTTGAGGTTGTCGTACTGCTTACGACTGGTATCTTGAAACTCGTCTATCATGTGGTGCTTGATCGTACTGCCAAGTCGCTCGTATATAAAAGGGGTATCGCAATTGTCTATAATGCGAGATATCAGACTTGTACTATCCGATATTAGCATCGTATTTTCCTCATCCGAGAGTTGCTGTATAGATAGCTGCAAGTCTCGGAGGATACCAAGACGGAAAAGATTCTCAAGTACAGCTTTGGCCGACAGATAGAGAGGATATTTGCTGCGGAACAGCTCTATGTAGGAGGCTATAAGCTCCACCAACTTCAATACCAGGGGATCTTCTTCGGAAATTTTGCCCAAGCTGTCTTTGGATAAAATCTCTCCATCGACAAACTTCTTCATCCTACTTGTCGGCTCCTTTATCTCTTTTTTTACAACAAGGGAGTTGTACAGAGAGGCCGGAGCGGAGGTCGAACCCCATTTGAAGTCACTCGGGTGAAATGTGGCAGAGTCGAATATCGCCTGCAGTACTTCGGCATGATCGTTCAGTTCGGATTCAAAACTTTCGATGATGCCGCTCATGTCTTTCCGATAGGCCTCTATCAACTCCCGTTCGGGAAGTCTGCTGTTCTCCGCCTCCAATAGACCTTCTTTGAAAAGCTCCCGGCCAAGTCTTTTGATTTCACCTATCACATTATGGCCCTTGCCTCGGTTGATCATATCTCGCCCGAGCCTTCTGAGCCAAATGCTCAGGTCTCGGTTTTCGCCCAAGTCAAGTTGGGTGATCAGCTGCACGGCAGATCGCTCCAATACATCATTCTGATCAAGCTCTACACGAAAACTCCCTCTAATTCCTAACTCTCGAGCAAAACCCCTAATTACTTCCTGAAAAAACGAGTCGATGGTCTTAACGCGCAAATAGCTGTAACCGGACAAAATCTCCGACAAGACCTCCCCTGCCCTATGCGACAGTTGCTCCATGCTGCCATGAAAAAGAGACAGCAATTCCTCCCGGAAAGGCGAAACCTCGGGATTGGTATGCAAGGTGTGCAGCTCGGAGAGGATACGCTCCTTCATCTCCGCTGTGGCCTTGTTGGTAAAAGTAATGGCTTGTATTTGTCGGAAAGAAGTGCTGTTTTGCAAAGCCAGCCGAAGAAATTCACCCGTAAGTGTGTGTGTCTTGCCAGATCCGGCAGAAGCACTGTACACAGAAAGAGAAGGCTTGGTAGGGGCAGACATACAAGACTCGGAGTGGCTTATTCTTGGCGATGGTCTCGCTTGGGACGCAGGGCATAGGTTCGATCGTAGAGAAACAAAGACAACTCATGGGCCTTTCCCTTGAATTGACGGATCGTTTCGGCACTGATTGGCTCTCCTATATAAACATGGAAGGTATGTCCTCTCTTGTTGAATAGCTCTGCCGGTATGCGTAGAGAGCGTATGGCCCAACTGAGCCAGCCGAGAAAATGGAAATACAAGCTGTTGCGCCCATGGAAATAAATGGGATAGACGGGAACCGGCTTATGCAGGATGATCTTGGAGCAACTGTCTTGCCAAGGAACATCCATCACACTGTTGAAACGTGCATTGTATATCGAGATCCCTCCGGCCGGGAAAAAACCTACCGGATGTCCTTCCGAAAGACGATTTATCAGCTCTCTCAGTCCCGAGGCATTGTCTTCTCTGCTACTGCCTCCACTAATTCCCTTGGGAGGCTTAACTGGTATGAAACTGTCTTTGAGACAGCCGATCTGACTCAAAAACCCATTTACCAAAACCCCATAGTCAGGACGAACAGATCCGACAATATCAATGAGCATAATACCATCCACCGAGCCAAAAGGATGGTTGGAGACTGTCACAAAGGCCCCATCTTGCTTCATTTGCTCCAGACGCTCCGCCCCATGGAGCACATAGCGCACATCAATAGCCGGATCGGAGAGGGCCGCACGAGCAAATTCGGCTCCCCGCAAATGGATATGCCTGGCGTGTACTTCGTTGATGTCTACAATCTTGAGTCGCCTGAGTATGGTACGTATCAGGCGACGGATGCCGGGCTTATCCACAGCCGGGAAAAGCTCATACACATCTTGTTCGGAAAGGACATCTTTCTTCATTTTGCCGTCACGCTGCTGTGGCCAGCTTCTTGCACATTGCTTCGTGCTTGGAGATACTCAGCACCAGCACGACATTGAGCACCACAAACTCATAAATGAAATAGAGCCACACCTGCCCCAGCAAAACGAACACAAACAGAGGTATCGAGCGACCATTGAAAGTAAGCAGATCCAATACTTTCATCACTTTTTGGCTGCCACTCCGGAATGCTTTGCGCTGCTCCTGTGGTATGCCTGCTGCCCCATATTGCTCCAAGAGTTTGCGCAAATAGGATTGCAGGTGAGGGGAAAAGAATTCTTGCACGGAAGTATAAACAAGGTAAGCCGAGGTCAGTACTCGATTGATACCGGGCCTCATCCGACACAGACGATTGCGGATCTCATCCGAGGATTCAAAATCTCGCCCTTTCTCCGGGGAGATAAAAAACAAATGGATCGTCTTGTAGTAATCCGTAACAGCAGCCTGCACCAAATGACTGAAGCCGGAGAGGATTGCCATGGCAAGGAAGAGGATCCACCCCTTTCCATTGAGCCAAGTGGCATGCTCATGCGAAAGCCTTACCACAAGGCAGATATAGATGCAGGCAAACCAAATGTCTCCAGCCAGACCATCCAGAATACGACCGACTTCGCTCTTGATACCCGTAAGCCGAGCAAGCTGACCATCCACACAATCCATGATATTGGCTGCAACCATACAGGCGATACCGACAAAAGCCCACCACAAAGGTTCGGAATGAACGAAGCTCAACCCGCCCCCCAGACCTACGAATATAGAGGCTATGGTAACCATATTGGGGGTTATGCCTGTGCCTTTGAGTGCCATTGCCAGGCGATAACCTATCGGGCGGTAGAATTGGCGGTCCAACCAATTCTCTGTTTCAATTGATTTGAGCGAAGACAGATAGCTGTCTTTTGTATTATTCTCCATATACGATTTGTGTATTCAGAGCCTGCTTCTCTCAGGCGTAGGCATACCCTCCGCTGAGCTGTAATATCTCGCCATTGCAATAGTTGTTCTGGAGCAAAAAGAGATATGCTTCGGCAATTTCTTCGGGCAGGGCAAAGCGGTGTACAGCCACTTTCCGTTCTATATTTTTCCGGATCGCTTCCGGTTTCCCCTTTTGCCAATCGGTGTCTACAAAACCCGGGGCCACACCACAGACACGGACCCCATAGGGCTCAAGGTGCTTGACCAGATTGTGCACCAAAGCATGTACGGCCGATTTGCTCACTCCATAAGGTAGAGCCATGCCATGTGGCTGTACGGCCATCATCGAGCCGGTGAAAATCACCGCACTACCCTTTTGCAGCAATGGCAACAGACGCTGCAGCAGGAAGGTTGGGTAGTGAACATTGGCTACAAACACCTGAGACCAGTCCTCGTAGCTAATCTCCTCGAAAGGAGAGCGGCAAGTGATGCCGGTATTGAGAATCAAGCCACTCAAACCCTCCGTGTGTTGGTGGACAGCCTGCTTCACCGTCTCTATCGTCCGCAGGTCGGTTCCATCGGCCTGTATTATTTGTACATCGGAAGCTCCGTCTTGCAAGCAAAGAGTACATGCTTTCTCCGCCGCTTCGTGATCATGCCCATAGGTGAGCAGTAATCGATAGCCCTCTTTGGCCAATCGGCGGGCGACAGCCAAGCCTATCCCCTTACTCGCCCCGGTTATCAGTACGGTTTTGTCGGTCAGATTCTCCATCCTACCCTATCGATCTATATTTATTCCTTGCTCACCTTCTCCAGACTGGCTCCATGCGAATGCAGCACCGAATGCGGTTTTTGCTGCTGTTCGTTTCGGAGTTGGTGGTCATAACTCTCGTGGATAGCTTTCTTGATGTTGCTGGAAGAAACACCTGTGCCATAGGGGAAGTAGAATACCTGCACCCCCAGATCCTTGAGATAGTCGTATTTGCCGTTCCAGTCATCTCCCACCACAAAAGCGTCTATATTGAGCTTTTTTACGATCTCGGTGTGGTCGAGCGTATGCTGGGGAATCACAATATCCGGAGTTTTGAGAGCTTCGAGGATCTGCATTCTCTCGTTGAAAGGAATGATCGGAGGAGCTTTGTAGGAGGATACCAGTTCGTCCGTACTCACCCCCACAATAAGGATATCAGCCAATGCTCTGGCGTAGTTGATCATCCTAAGATGATTGTAGTGGAACATATCGAATGTTCCCGAAGTGTACACAATGGTCTTGTCCTTAAACATATCGCTGATTTTTATCTTTTGTCTGCTCTTTGGTTACTCCTCCCCTCCGGGTGGTGTTTCGAGCTTTTCGTTATCGTTCCCTTTCTCGAAATAAGTTTTTCTCAAGGGAGACTTCGTTGCCTCCTGATAGCGACTGCGAGCCCGGTAAATATCAATTGCCGCATAGACGGCCGAGCGCAGAGATTCCTCACTGGCAACCCCTTTGCCCACAATGTCGTACCCGGTGCCATGGTCGGGAGATGTGCGTACAAAAGGTAGATTGGCAGTGAAATTGACCCCTCTATTCATATATAAGGCCTTGAATGGAGCCAACCCCTGATCGTGATAGATGGCCAATATGGCATCGAAACGCATCGACGAATCCGAACCCCAAAAACCATCTGCGGCATAGGGGCCGAAGCACAGGATATGCTCCCGCTGGGCTTGCTCCAAGGCTGGGAGAAGAATACGCTCCTCTTCATCCCCCATCAGCCCATGATCCGAAGCATGCGGATTGACAGAGAGGAGAGCTATGCGAGGCTTGACTATGCCGAAGTCCTGTATCAGGCTATGCTCCATCTGTTGCAGTTTGTCTACGATCAAATCCACGGAGAGATGCTGTGATACCTCCTGCAATGCACAGTGGGTTGTGGCCAGAGCCACCCGGCATTCATCGCTAAAGAGGATCATCAAGCCCCGGGCCTCTGCTCCGCATTTGTGTGCCAAGTAGTCGGTATGCCCTTTGAATGGAAATACATCGACCGGCATAGCCGATTTGTTGATCGGAGCTGTCACCAAGGCATCGCACTGCCGACTCTTGATGTCGGACATTGCCCTCTCGAGAGCTGCCAAAGCAGCCATACCACTCGTGCGATTGGCTTCCCCGGGCTGTACCTGTATTTGTTCGCCACATACATCTATCAGATTGACCTGCCCCGGACGTGCTTCCGAGGCCTGAGAGATCAATTGCCATGGCTCACTCTCTATCTGTAGCGCATCGCGCCAGTACTTCTCTGCCACGGCTGAGCCATACACGATTGGGCAAAACAGCTCTGCAAACATCGGCTCCGCAAAGGCTTTGAGCAAAATTTCATAGCCAATGCCATTAATATCTCCGTGTGTGATAGCTATGCGTAGAAGGTTCTTTTCCATTGTTTTATTGTAGAGTGATCTGTTTGGTATTGCTTCGGGAAAGAGGTGACTCCCATGAGCAACAATTCCTTTAGAACACCGGAGAATAAGTCATCTTTTTGAGACCTTCGGGATTGAAATCCTTTTGAGCTCTCTTCCTAAAAGTATAGAGCGAAGCCTCCATCATTCGTATCAGGTTGCGTTTGGGTTCGTTGGGGTGATAGACAAAGCCCTCTGCTACGTATACCAAACCGCTCTCCTTGTCGTATGTAGCCTGACAGACAAAGGGGCCTCCCATCATGCCTCCGCCTGTCATTTTCCACAGCCCTCGAAGTTCGGAGCGCATCTGCCCTTTTTCGGGACCGAAGACATAGCGATGATAGAGGTTGAAGCCGGTCTCGGTAGAGGGGTACGACCCTTCGTCCCCTCCCTCTATATTCTGCCTTAGCACGGAATCTCGTACTTCTATCATACGATCCATTTCCAAATCCCTTTTGCTGCGGTAGGGATATGTATAGACCAACAAATCGTGTCGCTTGGACGCTGCATTGTTAGACATCCACAAGAAGTCTTTCCCCACTTTGTAGCTGCGAATATCCTTAGGGACATTGATCCGATAGCCGAACATACTGTCTACTTTTTGCATGGCTGTGGGGCTGAACTCATCGTGCAGCAGATCCGCAAAGCGGTAGAACTCATGCCGCAAAACCAGATTTACCAAAGCCTCCCCTTTGTCCTTTATATAGGAGACAATCGAATCGGCGTTTGGGCTGGTCATCTTCACAAGCATCTGTCCCTTGGCCCAAACGTTGTAGTCGAACTTGACCGAGGTGGTTGTAAAGCGCGACTCATCGACTTCTACATACATCACGTTGCGCACATAAGTCAAGAAACCACTAAACCCCTCTATAGTACTGCGAGAGACCTTAAACAGCGGCTCGTCTTGTGGCAATGCGGGCACCGACTGCGCAAGCAGGTCTTCGACAGCCCGGCCGGCAGCCCCCGACAACTGCTCGTTGTCCATCACCAGCAAAATTTCTCCCGGCATACCGGTAGCCTTCAGATAGCTGCTACTGCCACTGTTATTACAAGAGATATGCGATAGCAGAAAACAAAAGATTGCCGACAAAGCAGCAAGACTTCTAATGCAGGGACAAAACTTCATGGTTTGTATCTTTTGTCTGATTATCTCTCCAAAGGTAGTCACTTTTGGCGTACTCCGAAGTTCTTTTGCCACAGCCACTCCCGATGCCGATTTCAGCCCTCAAAAAGCGATTGAGAGAGGGCTTGTCTTGGGGCTAAGAGCCTTCTACGGATCGTCGGGTGATTTTCCGCTTGAGGTGACGGATGTAATTACGGACTTTTTGCTCCAACCCTCCGGACAAGACCGTGAGTAACACAGCTGCCAGGATAAACAAAATACCTACATAGCCGGAGGCCGGGATTTTCTCATCGAAGAAGCTGACGCCTACCAACACAGCCGTAAGTGGCTCCATGGCTCCCAACACGGCCGTGCGAGTAGCCCCGATTTGCTGCACTGCCACCACCAGCGCAATGTTGGAAATGACCGTAGGCACGAGGGCCAACAGCAGGATATTGATCCAGGAGGTATAATCCGGCAAAGCTGCCACCTGCCCATGTGCCACAAGTGTGTTGATCAGGCTCCCTCCGGCTGCGATCAGCAGAACCCAAAAAGAGAGCAACCTGCCGGACATACTACGAACAGCGGAGTGGTGCACCACAACGATGTAGAGAGCATACGACAGTCCTGAAGCCAGTACCACGAGAAAGGCCCAAAAGGTCATGCTAATATGCCCGGTATTCTCCCAAAGCCCCATGAGGAAAGAGACACCCGGCACAGCCAAACACATAGCCAACAAGGTAACGACCCCAATGCGCTCTCTGAAAAACAAGAAGAGTATAATGCTCACAAAGAACGGGTACATATAGTGAATCACCGTGGCGATACCCGAGGACATCTGCGAATACCCCCAGAACAGCAGCATAGCCGAAGCGGTGTATAATCCGCCTAATATCAGCAAAGGAGGCAGCTCTCGCCTATTGATCCGGAAACTCCCTCCATTAGCTAAGTGAATAGCCCCGAGCATAAGCGAAGCGAAAAGAAAACGGTAAAAGACAACCGTCTCGTGTGGCACACCCAATTTTAGGATAGGGAGTGAAAAGAGAGGTATAAGACCGAAAGAGGCCGAAGAGAGGATCCCGATCAGCCAACCGGTAGATTTGGAGGGTCGATTCATGCTACAAAGGTAGTCATAGAGACCTTTGCTTGGGCGAGTTAAATTCTCAAAGTATTCTCGGGCTTAGCCCTTGTATCTTTTTGTTTTCTTTTGTGTCTTTTTGTTTTGGTTTTGAGGTGTTTTTTATGCCCGAATTGGGGACTTTTTCCAAGGATTTTCCCTCCTCTTTTTGATGCTGACGGGAGACATTTTTTGCTGACACGGGAGAAAACAAAAATTCTCTCCTGAGGAAAAAATAATTCTCTCCTGTGTTAGCAAAATTTTTCTCAGGAGAGAATTTCGACCCTCTCAGAACGCCCTATTCATCGGTGTTTTGGGAGAGCAATTCGGAGCATATAAGAGGGAGATATATCCACCCCTATACGGAACTCTTTTTTCCTCCTTTTTCCTCGATTTTTGCCTCGAGAAGAATTTACAAAACATGTCTATTCCGAGAGGATAAAATAGGAGCTTCTTGACTGCATTCTGATTGCTCAGCTGCTCTTTGTGAGATTCACGGGAAGGGTTGTTGCATGAGGACACGATGATTTCATGGAAAGCAGCTGTAACAGCCTCTTAGATCTGCCCACACATTGTGCACAGGAGGGGAGGCTTTGGCCCATGCTCTAAACAAAGAAAGTGCCACAACCCGATCAAGGGTTGTGGCACTTTCGA
>NZ_FUXH01000007.1 GCF_900167225.1 Porphyromonas crevioricanis | reverse complement strand
AGGACATAATTATCCCCGGTGTTCTGTATAGGTTAAAGGCGATGCTCTCAAGAATGTTTTGGGTATGGGTCTTTGCAAGCCCCCGGTAGCGACATCGTCCGCCATGAAACCTCCGACGAATATTGCCAAAGGCGTGTTCGATAGTAGTCCGTATCGGACTGATGGCTTTGTTTCGCTGTTTCTCTTGCTTGGTCAATGCCCTGTTGCGTTGTGCCTTGTGCATAATGCCATCTTGAGGGTGATGTGTTTGCAGGTACGAACGATTTTTTTGAGAAGCATATCCTTTGTCCGCCAGGATGGCTGTGCCTTGTGAAAGATAAAAAAACTGCCATGTGAGAAAGCTCCCACATGGCAGTCTTATATGTTTGGAGATATTTCCCCTCCAATTCGTTTGTGCTTATTCCACGTTCATGATTACAACACGGTTCCAAGCATTTTCAGCGTAAACCTGTTCGTCCGAGCCTTTCCATTCGATCTTGATGCGACTAGCATCAATACCGTACTTCTTGGTCAAGACTTCAGCCACTGCCTTGGCACGACGCTCAGACAGAGCCTTGTTGTAAGCAGCCGTACCTGTGTCGCGGTCTGCATAACCAACGATGTATACATCTTGATTATTCTTCTTTGCGTATTCAGCAGTATTGTAGATGTTTACCATCTGTGGACGATCGATCTGAGCAGAGTTGAGACGGAAGTAAACAACATTGTTTACTACAACTTTCTTCGTTGTGCTTACAGATGCTTCAGGACACTCGGGGCAAGAGACCGGACGCTTGTTCAACTCTTCGTTCTGAGCGCGCAAAGCATTCAGTTGGCTGTTGAGGTCCTTGATCATGTTGTAGTCCATAGGTACTACCTCATCCCAAGTCGTTTTGCCAAGGTTGATGGTCAAACCTGCTGTCAGGTAGCTGTTTACATCAGAGATAGCTTTGTCGTTATCTGTGCCTATGAAACGCATACGTGAGAGCATTGTCTGAGCTTCCAAGTTGAGGTCTATGCAAGAAGACAAACGAAACTTGAGCATCACACCACCATTGAGTGTCGGTGAGAGGCGGCTTTGTCTTCCTTCCTCGTTTTCTTTCCCTTTTTCTGGAGCTTCACGCATGATTTTGTCTTCTTCGTTGGTGCTCTTGATCTTGTAGCCGGCTCCCAATCCAACGAAAGGAATTACGCGGAAGAACTTATCCGGGCGATACACACCAAAGTAGTTCGTGGCATCGAAGAGGAAGTCAAAGTGGGCTGCCCCATAGAGGTTATTGGCTTTCAGACCTGTCATGAGACCTTGAGATCCGCTAACTTCATTGTAGAAGCCTTTCATATTCCAGCCCATTACCTGCAGGCGTGTACCAAAATAAGGTTCGTGCCATTTACCAACAGAGAGAGTAGGGGTTATGGAGTAGCGTTCCATGTACTCTTTTTTGTCTCTGTTGCTGCCGAATAGAGCGATACCCACTCCGCCCTGCAGGTCTACGAACCAGTGGTCGGAGGCTTTGTCTCTGGCAAAAGTGGTGTTTTTGCCTGGCTGATTTTGCGACATGGGTTCCTGTGCATTGGCCGTCAAGAAGATGGTCGATGAAGCTATCGCCAAGAGCAATATACGTGCTTTCATATTCTTGTCTTTTTTATTTTTCTGGTTTGATAATTGAGAAGAACAATGGAGATTACTTCGAGCGAAGGATTACTACACGGTTCCAGTCGCGATTGTCGTATACTTGCTCAGATACGCCCTTCCATTCGATGCTGATTCTGTCGGAAGGTACACCGTACTTGTCGGTGAGAATCTTGGCTACGGCTTTTGCACGAAGTTCAGAGGTGCGATCGCTTTCTTTGCCCTTCTTGTCTGCATAGCCTGTAACGGTGATCTGTGTGCCATTCTTCTTTGCAAACTGAGCTACGTCGAAGATCGTTACCATTTGATCGCTGTCTACAGTTGTCTTGCCGGCACGGAAAAGAACAGACTTGTCCGAAAGCATATTGATACGCTCTACACGAGGCTCAACTTCCGGGCATTCGGGGCAAGAAACGGGACGCTTGCTCAACTCTGCGTTCTTAGCACGCATGGCGTTGATTTGTCCGTTCAGGTCATTTACCAAGCCCCAATCCATTGGTAGGATCTCGCTCCATCCGATATTTCCTATACGGAAGTTCAAACCGGCAGTGAGCATGCCGGAGCAAGCTGTGTAGCGAGGCTCGGGCAGAGCTGTGTTGAGGTTGAAGTCAGAATACATTACCTGGCTTTCCAACACAATGTCCATACGCTCCATCACACGGAAAGCAAACATCAAACCGGCGTTGGCTGTAAGAGCATCCACCTTGAAGTTGCTGTTTTTCTCAAACTTGTGATCGTAACCCAAACCTACCCACGGAATAAGGTGGAATACGCGGTCCTCACTGTAGGGCTTGAAGTAGTTAATCACATCAAACATAAAGTCAAAGTGTGCGTTAGCATAGCGAGCGTGGTTCATCTCCAACTTGGATTTCGCTTCGTTGTTCGAGAAGTCGTGAGATACCCCCAAGCCCATTTGCAATCTGGTCCCGAAGAAAGGATTGTGCCATTTACCTACGGCAAAAGTGGGAGCAACAGTTTGGCGGTCGAAGAAGTCGGCATCCTCGTTACCTTTCCCAAACTGCATAGCAGCACCTCCTTGCAAAGTCACAAACCAATTGTCACCGGCTTCAGAGCGAGCGTAAGCGGTATTCTTGGCGGGAGTCTGCCCCATTCGTGGCATATTCTCCTGCTGAGCAGAGGCTGAAAGGGCGTAAACCCCGGCCAATGTAAGCATCAAGTACTTTACTTTCATAGCTTTAGTTTTCATTATAGAATTTTATTCTTGCTTCGTTAAGGGCAAATATAAACCTAAACTTTGTATAGACAAAAGATTAGACTGTGTACAATCCGATATTTGTGCAAAACGCAGCTTGTTTTCGGGCTAAATAACTTATTGACAGCATGCAGCTTCCTTCTCAGACAAACGGATGGGTGAGTCGTGTGTGGGGCTGAGTCTTCTCTTGTCGGATGGCAAAATCCAGTGGGTAGACGTTCCTTGGAAATAGTCTTAGCTTTGAGAAGTCATACTTGATACCTCGATTGGGTGTATGGAACAACGGGATTTTTATTTAAGAGAAATTGAGAAGATAGGTCTGCTTTTGACCTCTATCCGACAGCTGTTGTTTGGTGGAAGAAAAGAAAACCTTGCGATTACGGTTGATGCCCAAATCAATAAGACAAAAGACATTTTGCTCAAAAAAGCAGACTTTGATTTGGATTTATTTCTCTCATTGGAGCCGGATAAGATTGAAGAGTACCTGACTAAACGTCAAGGATTTGATGCTAATAATACTTAGTCTAGCAGATATTCTCTTTGAAATTGGCTTGAATGCAGCTCTGCCCCTGTCTAAGATCTGTCTGGAAAGATCTCTCTTGCTCTATGAGTTCAATGTTGTGAGAAGTAAGACTTATTCTTTCGACAGAAACAATAAGATAGAGCGGGTAAAAGAAGTTTTATTTCGGTTCTCTTCACGGTGATAGGGAGGCTATTGCAGCTCTGTCTCTTGCCGGAGTTCGCCAAGCCGTAGCAGTATCGCAGCAGTACTTTCGACCGGAATACTCGGGGAAAACAATAAACCACTTATTAGGCAATAGTAGTCGGGGAGTAGACCATCTTGCCCCCACTGAAGTTCTATGCCCATCAATTCGGTTGTGGTACGGCACAAGTCGAACCCCAAAGCCTCAAGAGATGGGCGCATTTTATGAGGGAAACGGCAGGGTAATCCATTGCTTCGTGTACATCCTCTGTTGGGGCAAAAGTGGCAGTGACCGGCATAGGCAGCCTGCATACCGGGGTACTCCTTTTCTAAATCGAGCAATACGGAATCCAGCTTTGCTCGCTCTAGCCGGATCAATCCGTCGTATAGCTCTTTCATCGAAGACTCCCGGCGGAGAATTCTCTCGTTGAGATTGGGATTGGGGTAAATGCGTGTTGCTAAAATGCCAATCGAATGGTAGGGCGACAAATAGTCCGACGGGGAGAAATCAAAAGGAGGACAACTCCAGGTCCGTCCATAGCGAGAGCATTTTTGACAATAGGAAACGAAGACTTCGGGGTGATGATAGTGTCGGATATATGCAGACAATGGCCACACCACACTCTTGTCTGATACAGAATAGTCATCTGAGAGTAGTGGTATGGCCATTGCAAAAAAAACTTGTTCCGTTTGGAACAGAATAAATCGGTAAAGAGAGTGGATAATTGCCTCTCTTCCTCTTTGGAGTTGCAGGTTTGGGCTTAAAGAATATAGTCCACACAGGCCCTACTTTTGAGGTAAGGCTTCACGAAGTCCTCTATTACTCGTTGGTGTAGTGGGTGATCTTGGTAGGCTTTGAGGCAGTCTTCACAGTTAAACTCTGCTTCCAAAAGGAAGTCGTATTCTTCTTCGTGATTTACGTTGAGTCGTACAGAGAGAGAGTTTAGCACATTTATTTCTTGTGGCAAAACTTCCAAACTGGTTTTGATACGCAACAAATGGCGTTGCTTATCTCCCGGAGTGGGGAACCCATCAAGGGCAAATAATACGATATGTCTTAGCATAATTAGTTGTTGGTTTAGTGGTAATTCTATCTCTCGGATATAACATAGCTATGGCGACGGATGTTCCTCTTTACGAAAAAAAGGCAGAGTATCGCCGGTAAGGAGTAGGCAGTTGAACTCAACGCCCCCACATCCCGCTCACTTCTCCACTGTGGATGTCGATGCCCAGTTTATTCTCATCTATGTGAGAGTCTTTATAGCCGAGGAAGTACAAGATCCCATCCAGACCGACCGTACTGATTGCCTGCGAAGCACTTTCTTTAACTTTCGGCTTGGCATGGAAAGCAATCCCCAGACCGGCAGATGAGAGCATGGGCAAGTCGTTAGCCCCGTCTCCAACGGCAACGGTCTGCATCAGGTCTACATTCTCCACTTGTGCGATCAGGCGGAGCAATTCGGCCTTGCGTCGACCATCCACGACTTCACCCAAGTAGCGGCCAGTGAGCTTGCCATCTTTCACTTCCAACTCATTGGCGTATATGTAGTCGATGGGGTATTTATTTTTTAGATAGTTGCCGAAGAAAGTAAATCCTCCCGAAAGGATCGCAATCTTGAAGCCCACCATTTTGAGTGTACGAAGCAGACGGCCGACTCCTTCTGTCATGGGTAGATTTTCAGCAATATCCTGCATTACGGATACATCCAAGCCTTTGAGCAGGGAGACTCTGCGCCGGAAACTCTCGGTAAAATCTATTTCTCCTCTCATGGCACTCTCGGTAATAGCTTTTACTTCATCACCTACTCCGGCGCGTATGGCAAGTTCATCGATCACTTCGGTCTGTATGAGAGTGGAGTCCATATCGAAGCAGATCAGTCTGCGCATACGCCTGAACATTGATTCTCTTTGGAAAGAGATATCTACATTTAGCTTGCCGGAAATATCCATGAAGCTCTTTTGCAGGGCTTCGGTGTCCGAGGGTGTTCCTCGCATGGAGAATTCTACACTGGCCAGTGGCCTGCGCTCTGTCTCTTGCAATGGAATACGCCCGGTGAGTCGTTTGATGGAGTCTATATTCAGGCCTTGTGTAGCACTAAGCGAGGCTATTGCCTGAATCATTTGTGCTGTGATCTGACGAGCTACGATAGTGATAATATAGCGGTTCTTCCCCTGAAGACTGACCCAGGAAGAGTAGTCCTCATCGCTAATGGGAGAGAAGCGAATCTTAACATTAAGTTCATAGCTCTTGAAGAGCAAGTCTTTGAGCAGATCTCCGGAATTACGGTCGCTTGTCTGGAAGAGAATACCCAGGTTCAAATGGCTGTGGATATCTGCCTGACCGATGTCCAAAATGAGTGCATTGTGGCGAGCTAAAACCTCCATGAGTTGGGCAGTCACACCGGGGCGGTCTACACCACTGATGTTCGCCAGCATAATCTTGTTATGTTCCTTGTGTGTTGTCATCTGTATTTTCCGTTGTTTAGTGGTTTATCTGTTTTGCCGGAAGGTTTACTGCACCGGCAAAACTGTAACGAAGAGAAACCCTCAAGCGCAAAGTTAGACAAAAGAGGTTTATATGTTTTATGCGTTTTGAGTCATCGTTTACTTACATCCATAAGCAAGTTTTGCAGGTAAGCCTTGCCGAGTAGGATACGTCTTTCTTCGTGGGTTCCTTCGTTGAACAATGTCTGTTTACTGTCACAATCCCAAGTTGTGATCCCTTCTTTATCTACAAAACCGAAGAGATTGGGTACAGAGAAAAAGGCGTATGGCTCTACTTGGGCAGAGAGAATGTTCTTGGAGTAGGGCATATCGCTATGATCGAAGCCCATTTGTGAAAGTAGAGTAGCTGCCACATCTGTTTGGCTGCAAATAGTCGAGAGACGGCCTTTTTTTTCTAAAGCCCCTCCTGCCCAAAGCTGTAGGATGCGATACTTCTCTGGTCGGTCGGGGGTGGCTTTGTCTTCCGGGTAAGGATACCCATGATCCCCGATGAGGATAAGTAAGGTGTTTTCCCATTCCGAGGAGCGTTTCAGTTGACTGACAAAGTGACCCAAGGCCTCATCAGTGTAAGCAATGGAATTGAGGTAGGGGTTTTCGTTTCTCTTTGTCGGTACATCGAAAGGTTCGTGACTTGAGAGAGTGAGCATTGTATAGAAAACAGGCTTGTTGCTCTGACGGCATTGCTCCAAATAGTCTTTGGCTAAGTATTCGAGAGTGATTTCATCCGGTACACCCCACTTGCTAAGTCGGTGAATGGCATCGAAAGAAGATAAATCTACAATTCGTCGATAGCCGGTAGCTGTGAGATAACTGCGCATACCTGCAAAATTGATGTCTCCGCCATAGAGCATATGGGTCGTATAGCCATTGGCAGAGAGGGAGCGTGCAATTGAGGGTAAACTCTGGCACTTGGCCGGATACTTGATGATTGATGTTTTGGGTTGAGCGGGGAATGCACTCAAGATGGAAGCCATACCTCTATCGGTACGAAAGCTGTTGGCATAGGTTTGCTCGAACAATAAGCCTTCGTTGACCAGGCTGTCTATGTGTGGAGTAAGCCCCAGTGAGTTACCCAGAGCTCCAATCGGATTGGCCGAAAAACTCTCCAGCAGGAGTAATATCACATGTGGACGATTGTGAGTCAACACTTTTTCCGTCTTGTTGGGATCGGTATCGGCTGAGGCTTGCTGAGCCAAAAAATCATAATTCTGAGCAAGGGTTTTTTCATCGAAAAAGAGATAGCCCTTGGTGAAGTCTCGTTCTGTCTTGAGCGAATAAACCAGGCTAAAGGCAGGATTGATGGCAGCGTGATTCAGAAACTGTTTTTCCGAATGGTATACCATCCCTACATTGGCTGTCGCTACAGATAGCCCTCCACGGATAAGCACGAAAATCAATCCGGCCATAAGGAAGTATCCGGGAGTGTAAATGAAAGTATATCGTCTGTGTTTGGGTTGTTCGGGGAGGAATCGCCTATGCCAGCCCCAGAGAATACGGATAAGCAAGGCAGCCGCAACAGCCATCCCTAAGGCAGCTCCTATAATCATCCACGCATTTACGCTGTCAATGGCTCCGGTGGGATGTTGCAGATAAAAGAGAGGGGTGCTATCCAGCCGAAAATGCCAATAGCCGTAGAGAAGAAGATCGGAAGTGAAAATGATAGCCAGGAGGATCCCGATGATAGCATAGTAGACACGCAAAAAGAGGTCTATCCCTCTCCGTGGTAATATGTATATCAGCAGTAGAGAAATGAAAGGGATTGGCAACATATAGGCAGAGACAACACTGTCGAGTTTCAATCCGTGGTAACAAACATCTACAAATTCTTTCCACAGAGGATCCGGCCAATGTTTGTAGTTAAAAAGCAAGAACAGCCCATGCCAAATTAAGAAGTACAAAAGCAAGATCAGATATATACCTGCCAGATACCCCCCTCTGGTAGTAGCCCAGGAGTATATTTTTCGTTTTAAGTCTTTGCTTATCATACGACCTTTGAAAACTATAAACGTCTTAGGCGCAAACTGTTCATTACAACGATCACCGAACTGCAAGCCATGGCTGCTGCTGCCACCCCGGGTTTGAGTACAGTATGCAGCACCGGATACAGCAAGCCGGCAGCAATGGGGATAGAGATGACATTGTATATCATTGCCCAAAAGAGATTTTGCCGAATAATGCGTTTGCTTTGGCCGGAGATTTCCATAGCCCGAACTACTAGATTGAGATCCTGACGCATAAGGGTGATTTGTGCCACTTCTTTGGCTATGTCACTTCCTCCTCCCATGGCAATACCTATATTAGCTCTACTCATGGCTTCAGTATCGTTAATGCCATCCCCTACCATGGCCACC
This sequence comes from Porphyromonas crevioricanis, assembly GCF_900167225.1. Lineage (GTDB taxonomy): Bacteria > Bacteroidota > Bacteroidia > Bacteroidales > Porphyromonadaceae > Porphyromonas > Porphyromonas crevioricanis. The sequence continues at coordinate 99,250 of NZ_FUXH01000007.1, read as the reverse complement.
TTTCTGCCTTTTTCTTGCAATTGAGCTATATAGCTTAGCTTGTCTTCAGGTAGCAACTCCCCTTTTACTTCGGAGATAGATAGTAACTGCGCTACACGCTCCGCCTCAGTTTGACGGTCTCCACTAAGCAATACAACCTGTTTGCCCAGCTCTTGGAGTTTGGCTATTGCTTCTATATTGGATTGAGGGATCAGATCTGACAATACAAAAGCGGCAAGCCATTCATTCTCGCGAGCAAAATATATTTGCGAACCTTGCATGGCCATTTCCGGAGCAGGTTGTTCGATCAGTTCACTGCAATAATCCACTGAGCCAATCCGGTAGAGTTTATCCCGGTAGACAAATGAAACTCCTCGCCCCGGCTCTTGTATCGGAGCAGGGAGAGTCCCCAGCTCAGGAAGAAGTTGTCCCATTCGATTGTTCCTCAGATGTTGGGCTAAGGCCGAAGCTAGAGGGTGGGAGCTTCGTTGCTCTATGGCATAGAGCAGAGCCCGCAGTTTGTCACTCTCGGGATCTTCGCTAAACCAACTCTCTTGTCTCACTGTGGGCCGGCCTATGGTGAGTGTACCGGTCTTGTCGAAAACGAAAGTATCGATTTTGTCCAGCTCTTCAAGAGCTTCGGCCGAGCGTAGTAAGATTTGTTCTTCTGCAGCTTTCCCTACAGCTACAGCCACGGCTGTAGGAGTGGCCAAGCCTAGAGCGCAAGGGCAGGCTATTACAAGCACGGCAATGGCTGACAATAGAGCCGAAGACCATATTTGAGTACCTCCAACAAAAATCCAGGCTAAGAAAGTAACTACGGCAATGGCCAATACAACGGGGACAAATACGGCAATTACTTTGTCTGCCAAGCGCATGGAAGGAGCTTTGGAGGCTTCTGCTTCACGTACTGTGCGAATAATCCCGCCAAGTATGGTATCCGAACCCATCAGCTCGGCTCGTATTAGCAAGTCAGCTGTCGGCCCATTAACCGTACCGGCGTATACTCTGGATCCGGCAAGTTTCTCAGCAGGAACAGCCTCTCCGGTAATCATTTGCTCATCTACCGAGCTAATTCCTTCTACGACTTCCCCATCGACCGGTACTTCACTCCCCGGGAGGACACGCAATAAGTCGCCCCGTCTGATCTGTGAAACAGCCACCTCTTGTTCTTCTCCGTTGTCTTGAACGCGTCTGGCTGTACGCGGACGCAGGTTCATTAACGCACGTATAGCTGATCGGCTTTTTCCGGTGGCTCTCGTTTCGAGCCATTTCCCGGTAAGGACAAAGGCTAAAATCATTGTGGAGCCATCCAAATGTATAGCTGCATCGGTGTGCTGCAAACCGGGGAGCCACAGGCGCACCATGGCATAAATGATCGAAGCCGTAGTACTGAAAAAGATAAGTGTATCCATGGAGAATACGGCGTGTCTCAATTGCTTGATTGCCGAGAAAATGTAGCGTCTGCCACTGATTAGGTAGACGAGCAAGCTGATGGCCAAAACAAGTCCGGGAGTTCCCTCATGCCCCTTTATCCACATATACAACATTGAACATAGTAGTCCTACCCAGGCAATCGACAAGTCGATGCCGAGACATATTCGTTCTCGTTTTTGAGCGGCTTCTTGCTTGCGCATAAGCTCCTCATCTTCGTCGGCAATAATCAAGTCGAAACCGATAGCTCGTATTGCTTTGCGTATATCGTTGTCGGTAAGAACACTCTCTTTCTCTAACTGCAAATGCAGCATTGCTGCCGCAAAATCGACCTTCGATTCACAGACACCGGGGAGCTTGGCCACAGTCTGTTCTACATTGTGAGCACATCCAGCACAGTGCATACCCAATACGGGGTAGTGTTTGTAAATGGGATGAGATTTAGTATGTGTATTCATCGTTTCGAATAAGTAAATGGTGAACTAATCTTGTGATGATTGTAAGGCAGACCGTATTTGGTCCGCAGAGGCTTCTTTGGGACACTGTTCAAAGGACATACGCCAAGAGCAACCTTTTTGCCATGCCGAACATCCGTAGGCTGTTCGGCCACGTAGCAGGTGCCCTTCTTGGCAGAGAGGACAGTGGATAGAGAAGAGTTCGGTATCAGAAGCGGGAGAGGAGGCTGGGGCAGGTGTGGCAAAAGCATCTGTAACAACTTGGTGTACCATGCTCTTGAGTTCGTCTATGAAACTTGCAGCCGGGAGTTGTAGCTTTTCTATTTGTCTGAGTTTGCGTTCCCACAGACCTGTGAGCTCTACACTTTTGAGTAGATCGGATTTGACAAGGTCGATCAATCTCACCCCCAGATCTGTGGCAATGAGAGCTTTGCGTTTTTTTTCTACATAACCTCGCTTGAGTAAGGTTTCGATGATACTGGCTCGGGTACTTGGTCGCCCGATTCCATTTTCTTTGAGAGCCGATCGCAATGATTCGTCTTCGGTCAGCTTACCGGCTGTCTCCATTGTCCGCAGTAGAGTTGCCTCGGTATATTGTTTGGGGGGAAGTGTCTGTTTCTCTTGTAGATCGGGTAAATGTTCTCCCTGTTCTCCAACTTCGAAGAGAGGCAGACTGCGCTCTTCCTCTTCCGTTGCGCTCTCTTCTTCTTCTTTTTCTTCTGCCGAAGGTTTGGCGAAAAGGATGCGCCAGCCCTCTTGGGTAATGACTTTCCCTGTGGCTTTGAATGGGATTTGCTCCACCTGTCCCAGAACAGTCGTTGTGTTGAAAAGGCAGTCGGGATAGAATGCTGCTAAGAATCGTCTGACAATCAGATCGTACACTTTCTCCTCTGAGGCAGACAAAGTTGTTGCCGGCTGCCCTGTAGGGATAATAGCGTGATGATCGGTGATCTTACTGTTGTCAAAAACCTTTTTGCTTTTGCGCAACTTGGATTGGAGCAGGGTTTGTACATGGGGTTCATAGCCCTTTAGTCCTTTGAGTATATCAGGAGCTTTGGGGTAAATATCCTCCGGCAGACAGACAGTATCTACTCTCGGATAGGTAGTAAGTTTGCGCTCATATAGTGTCTGCACTGTATGTAAGGTCTCCTCTGCACTAAGGCCGAATTTCTTGTTACACTCTACTTGTAAGCCCGTCAGATCGAAGAGGTAGGGAGGTAAGTCTTTCCCTTTCTTTCCCTCTATGGATGTAATTTCAAAAAGTCCTTCTCTGATTTGTTCGATAGCGGCAAGAGCTTCTTCCCGATCTGTGTAGCGACCTTTGGCTGCGTAGAATAGGACAGACCGGTAAGTCGTTTTCAGCTCCCAATAAGGTTCGGGAATGAAGCTTTCGATCTCTTTGCGACGAGATACCAAGAGGGCTAAAGTAGGGGTCTGCACACGCCCCACCGAAAGAGTTTGTCCGCGACTGCCATATAGTAGGGTATAGAGACGAGTGGCATTGAGCCCGAGCAGCCAGTCTCCTATGGCTCTTGCTAATCCGGCTTCGTAGAGAGCTTGATAAGATTCGGCCGGCTTGAGAGAAGCGAAGCCTTCGGAGATAGCTTCTTTAGTTAGGGATGATATCCAAAGGCGTTTTACCGGGCAATTGCAGCCAACTTGCTGTAATACCCAACGCTGTATCAACTCTCCTTCTTGCCCGGCATCGCCACAGTTGATCACTTCCTCAGCTTCTGCTACAATCCGGGCTATGATATCCAGCTGTTTGCGGTATGATGTGATATCGATTGGTTTGATACCGAATCGGGGAGGAATCATCGGCAAGTTCCTCACAGCCCATACTCGCCAGTCGGGGCGGTAGTCCTGAGGTTCTTTGAGCGTACAGAGATGGCCGAAAGTCCAGGTGACTCGATAGCCGTTCCCTTCCAAGTAGCCATCATGTTTCTCTCTGGCTCCCAGGATAGCGGCAATTTCTCGTGCTACACTTGGCTTTTCGGCTATACATACTTTCATCTGTGCGGTCTTTATCTGCTAATGAACCGTTGCTGTAAGCCCAAAGAGGGGACATCACAAACCTCAAAGGAGCTAAAAGGCAACCTATCTGCAGATGTCCTTCCCTGTGCAACAAGCTCGGTATGCGAAGGTACAAAGCCTTTTCTGAAAGTCTAGAGACTTCCTTCCAATAGGGGAGTTGTTGTGCAAAATCTGCTTCCCGAGATAGTCGTACAATAGGTTTTGCGGGCTATCCGAAGGTATCCTATGACAGGTGCAGTGCAGGCTATTTTTGTATAAGCCGATTATGAATCAGGCGACTATTGTAATTCTGTACGACAGCTGGTAAGAATTTATCCGGCACAACAGAGTTTTCCGTATCCGGCAGTAGAGGAGTTTGCAAGTGTTCGGATTTAAGTTCTCCCGATTCTTTCAGAGAAACAACCCGATCGGCACTCATCAATTTGTAGTCACCGTCGAAACACAATGCATAGTGGGGAGCCTTCGGATCGAACATGTTTTGCCCGAATGCAACAATACGCTCTTCTATGCCAAGCAGGTAGTTGATTGATGGGTAGATATCTGCCTGTTGTACAATAGTGTTTGTGTCGATATGATAGCGAGTAAGAGGTTTCCCGGGGGCAAACCAAAGCATGGGTACGGCGTAGCTGCCGGGGGTATTCTGGTATTCTGGCCTGCAGGATTGTGAGGCATGGTCGGCTGTGAATACGAACAAGGTATTGTAGTACCACTCCTGCTGCTTCGCTTTCTCAAAAAATGCCTTGAATGCGCTGTCGGTATAGCCTACACACTGGTGTTGAGGGAGAGAACCGAGAGGGAAACATCCTTCATCCTCCTTGGGAACCTTGAAGGGAGCATGGTTGGACAGCGTGAAAAGGCAGGCCATCCAAGGAGTGGGCTTGTGCGAGAGTTCATCGGCAGACTGGAGTAGGAAAGGTTTATCCCAGATTCCCCAAGTTCCATCGAAGTCGTTCTTCTCCGGATATTCGTTCATTCCATAGTATTCCCGGAAACCGACTTGTTTGGCAAACGCATCGAACCCCATTGATCCATTCGGTGCTCCATGCATAAATACCGTATGTTGGTAGCCATGCGAAGACAATAACCGTGGCATTCCCAAAACCTCGTTACCTGAATAGTGCGAGGTGACAAAGTTGGTCCCCAATGCTGGGACAGAAGTGAGGATAGAAGGCATCGCATCAATGGACTTTCGTCCATTAGCAAAGGCGTAGGGGAAACTGAGCACGTCTTCGTGCCTGATGAGAGAGTCGATGAAGGGAGAGAAGCCTCGGCCGTCTTCTTGCAGTGCTCCGATATGTTCTTTGGAGAAAGATTCTACAATGAAGATCATTACATTGTAGCCTCGATAGGCTCCGAATAGACTGTCCGAATCTGTTGTCGGAGCTGCTTGGTAGACCCCGTTGAAGAGCTGTTGTGCTTTTTCTTGGGGAATGTATTCCACCTCTTTCAATACTCTTTTCCCCATTGTGCGTATCAGGCAGAATGGAGTGTTGAGCACCAGATCTCTATCCTTGGTATTTTCTACATACAAACTGGCATTGCTCAATGTAATAGGTCGCAAACTATGTGCCCAACCTCCTCTCATAGCTCCCACGAAGAGCAGAGCTATCAGCAGTGAGCCGAGAGAAGCTCCCACGATCCTGCGAATTGCCGAACTCTCCCTTTCTGTCTGGAAGCGGACTCTCCCCGTCATCCACCATAAGAGGAATACCAAACCCACACCTAACAACGTAAGCCCGTAGTACTGTACTAAAAGCCTTCCCATGATCAAGGGGACAGAGTCGTTGGAGAACTCCTGAAAGACGCTCATTGTAGTACGTCTCAATACATAAGGGAAATAGCCGCTGTCTCCCACGTTAAGAATGACTCCCATTGCATTGGGTATGAAGAAAGACCAACGCAAAACTCTGCGTGAGATCTTGTGGGTGTAAACCTTGTTTGGCAAGAATGCCAAAAAGAGAAATATCAGCACGAAGGGGGCGCAGAGGTAGGCCATTGCAGAGGCATCGAATCGCAGCCCACCGAGCCAAGCTGTGGATACTTCTGAGGGGCTTAGATGTTGGTAGTAGTCATGATTGTAGAGGGCAAAAACCAGCCGGCCGATATTGAGGAATACCAGAGACAGTAATAGATTGTAAAGCAGACAGACAGACCTATAGGAGGTTTTGAAGTAGAATTTGTTCATCCGTTGGACCGATTGTAGTACTGAAAATAGAATATGTGGGAGGATTGGTAGAGGTTAGTCTCCCTCGAAGGTCTCAACCAATACGGTTCGATAAGAGTTGAATACTTTCGATTTGGAGATAAATCCCAGATAATGTCCATTTGTATCGATTACGGGTAAATTCCATGCCTGAGTGTCGTCAAAAATACGCATGATGTCCTCCATAGACTGCGTGTTATTGATCTTGGCTGGAGGGGAGACCATGAATTTTTCCACCTTGAAGCGGTCGTACAATTCCGGTCTGAACATGATGTTGCGGATATTGTCCAACAGCACAACCCCGAGCAGTATTCCCTCTTCGTCTACTACAGGAAAGACATTGCGAGTAGATTTGCCTATGACTTGCACCATGTCTCCGAGAGTCATCTGGGGCATTACTGGTTCGAACTCTGTTTCTACAACGCTATCGACAGACATGAGTCGCAATACAGCTTTGTCTTTCTGGTGGGTGAGTAGTTTGCCCTCTTTGGCCAAACGGAGCGAATAGATAGAGTGTGGCATAAATATGCGGATCGTGGCATAGGCACTGATCGATACCATCATGAGAGGGAGGAACAGATCGTATCCACCGGTAAGCTCGGCAATCAGGAAAATCCCCGTGAGTGGAGCGTGCATGACGGCTGCCATTACTCCAGCCATCCCCATGAGGGTGAAGTTTTTGTGTGGCAGGCGGATAAACCCGAAAAAGTTGATCGCATAGGCGAACATAAAGCCAGTAAGTCCGCCTACAAAAAGACTAGGCGCAAACAAACCGCCACAGCCTCCCCCAGAATTGGTAGCAACGGAGGCATATACCTTGAAGAGCACACTAAAGCCCAAGAACACGAAGAGCAGCCAGTACGAGTCGCTCCACCGCTCAAACAGACTCCCCTCCATGAGTGTGGCATAGTTTCCGTTGATGAGCCGTTCTATCGTGATGTAACCCTCTCCATAGAGGGAAGGGAAGAGGAATATCAGGCCCGATAGGATAAGAGCAGAGATGAGGAAACGTTTTGTGTAGGAGCGTATCCCTTTCATCCTCCCCTCCAGCATAAACATCATTTTGGAGAAATAGAGAGAAAGGAGACCACAGAGAATACCCAGCAAAATCGCAAAAGGAATGCGATCCAGAGAGAATGGTTCAGTCTGGCTAAAATGGAACATTGCTTCCGTCCCTCCGATGATATACGATACGGCAGCCGAGGTTACGGAGCTGACCAGCAAAGGCAAAATACTGTTGAGTGTGAAATCCATCAACAAAACTTCAACGACGAATACCAAACCTGTAATCGGAGCTTTGAAGATACCGGCTATGGCACCCGCAGCACCGCAGCCAACCAAAAGCATAAGCATCTTCTGTTCTTGACGGAAAAGCCGCCCTATATTTGACCCGATGGCAGCCCCTGTCAGGACAATAGGAGACTCAGCCCCAACTGATCCTCCAAAGCCAATCGTAATGGAGCTCGCCAACATGGAAGACCACATATTGTGCGGCTTGATCCGGCTTTTCCGTTGAGACAGAGCCAGCAATATCTTGGTGACCCCATGTCCTATATCGTCCCGTATCACGTAGCGCACAAGAAGAGCTGTGATGAGAATCCCGATTACCGGTAGTAGTAGATAGAGGAAGTTGTATGACCTCGATTGGGCTATCCAAAAAGCCTGTATATGGTGTATTGTTTCTTTCAGCAGGGTAGCACAGAGGGCTGTACATAGCCCAATGAGGAAAGCTAACATCAGTACAAAAGCTCTTTGGCTGATGTGCTTTTCGCGCCACAGCAGCAAGCTCTTGAACCATTGAGACATATTGCCCTCACTTGTCTTTTTCATTTTCCACTTCCTTTGATGAGAGTTTTCAGTGTATATACCAGTACTGCCAGATCCAGTTGCAGCGACATGTTCTCATAATAGAGCCAATCGTATTTGAGCCTCTCGTGCATTTCTTCCAGATTTGAAGCATAACCATAGCGCACCATTCCCCAAGAGGTAATTCCCGGACGAACATTGTGCAGCAGGTAGTAGTAGGGTGCACGTTGGATAAGTAGGCGTATGTAATGTGCTCTTTCCGGCCTTGGCCCCACGAAGCTCATATCGCCTTTGAGTACATTCCAAAATTGTGGCAATTCGTCAAGGCGATACTTCCTCAATCGTTTGCCCAGCTTAGTGATACGATGATCGTTGTCCGAACTGAGCTTAGGTCCATCCATTTCAGCTCCCTGATACATCGATCGGAACTTGTATATCATGAATGGTTTGCCATGCAAGCCGATACGTTCCTGACAGAAGATAACAGGGCCTTCCGAGGAGAGTTTTACACGTATACTCAGATAGAGTAGCAGAGGGGATGTAAGGGCAAGTAGCAAAAGAGAGAATACTTTGTCGAAAAGCCATTTGACATTTTTCTCCCATTCGGCCATATTGGTCTCAGTCATATCCACCATGGGCTCTCCTGTCATAGCCGTCACTTTCACTTTGGCACCCGCAAAGAATAAGCTTTGTATGGGGACTTTGATTGGTAACTTGAAGGGGTAAAGTTTGTAGAGTAGTAGACTGATGAGTTCTGGACGAGTCCCTTCGAGCGAGACGACCAGAGATTCGGGGTTGTGTACGGATATAGCATAACTGATATCTTCAATCTGTCTGTCCAGCTCTCTTTCTCTTTCTTCGGCAGTATTGCCAAGATCCATGCACATTTCTTCGATAATCTCTTTTCCCATCTGTTGTAAGATGGCTCGGCTTCTGTCGAATGCTTCTCGGTCAGTGATGAGTAGGACCTTACTCTTGACTCCTTCCCACCGATCTTTTCTGATCAACAGGGTGGTCAGTATCAGTCTGGGAGGATAAACGATTGCCAGCATCATCCCTGTCAGATAGAGAAAGAGTGGTAAATAAAGACTCGTATTGTGGAGTATATCATCCACAACCCAAAGTAGGAAAGTGATCACTGAACCTAAGAAAATGCTGATGATCGAGGAGGAAAACTCCACTAAACGGCTCTTATTCTTAGGCTTATTGTAGTACCCCGAAAGGGCAAAGAAACCGATCCAAAACCCTACAAAGGCTAGATATACGGCAATGGATTTGATACTTAGTAGATAGTCCCAAGACAGTAGGCCGACTCCATGTTCCAGCTCGTTGCGTATGCCATTGTAGCCAATGTATACGATGCTTGTGCTTAAAACATCGGTTAGGATGTACTTTCTCCTCAAAGATGACTCCGCATTCATTCTCGAATCACTTTTACCTGACCATCAACTTCCAATTTGATGATTTGGGAGGGCAAGGCTTTGCTTCTATCGTCTTGCCTGTAGCGAACTATATAGTCTACACCTTCCTTTATTTTCTGGCTTATTTCAGCAAAGCAAGCCGGGGAGGGCTCGCCACTGATGTTGGCAGAGGTAGAAACAACAGGTCTGCCGAGCATGCGACACAATTCGTGACTGAAGTTTTCCTTACTGATGCGGATTCCTAAACTGCCGTCTTCTGCAAGCAGTTCAGGGGCGATATTGCGAGCCGCTGGATAGATGATCGTCAGAGGTCTGACAGCCAGATCTATCATATTGTAGGCTAATTCGGGTACCTCTCTCATGAGACCGGATAGCTTGGCCTCATGGTCGATCAGTACGAGCACAGCTTTGGAATCCGATCTTTGTTTGAGCTTATACACTTTTTGCACTGCGGCCGAATTGGTGGCGTCACAGCCAATTCCCCATACGGTGTCGGTAGGGTAGAGGATCACTCCTCCTTCCCGAAGCGTGCGTACAGCGGTCTGCAAATCGTCTTTGTCGTAAACAGTATTCATTTCAGGTTCTTAAGTGACCTCAGAGGCGAAGTTGTGCAAGTCTCCTCCCTCAGGGCAGGGACTTCGGCAAAATTAAGACAAATGCTGCATTGTAAGACGAGACTGCTGCGCAGATCCTCAAAAGGCCGTTTTCGCATTCTTTTTGGGCGTTTTTTTAGTGTAGCAATCACGAAGATATTGGGAGATTTGGATGTGTAGTCAGAGCTCAAGATCTATGATCGCACAACAAAAACTGTATGATGCAAAGTTTTTATGCAGTATTTCTTACTTAAGATCATTTAAGAGTTGAGAGAGGAGATTGTCTACGAGGGTTCACTTTCGTTTCAGCGGATTTGTCAAGGTAGTTCCCTTTGCTCATCGGCCTTTTTCTGAGGCCTAAGTCTCTGCGGTGTGGCAGAGTACAGAGAGACGAAAGAGAATGTAGTGAGTGTTGAAAATAGGTTTCACAAATAAAACAGAGGAGTTATGAAAACAAAATTGATTTGCCTAGCGTTGTCTTCCGTATTCTTCCTTGTGGGATGTGGTAAGGATAGTCCGAAAGGGGCCGATGTACCCCAGCCGGAAATTCCGATACCGGAGGGAGGGGTGGCAATCCTTTCTCAGCCCGAATTGCCCGAAAAGGGAGCGGATGTTCCATCTATAAAGAATACGGATAATGAGCCGATTACAGAGGCCGACAAGTTGTTGGTGAAGGGTGCCAATGGTTTTGCCTATAAGATGTTTGCCTATGTGGCTTCGAAGAGTCGTAATGAAAATTTGATTCTCTCTCCCCTTTCTTGGGAATATGCCATTGCCATGGTAGCTGCGGGGGCTTCCGATGAGGCTCGAGGGGAGTTGGTAAATGCAATGGGATGGAGTTCGGCAGACAGACAACAGCTCTCCGAATATCATAGACGTTTGACAAAAGACTTGGAAACGACCAGCTCTGAGAGACGCTTGTTTGTGGCTAATGCCCTTTGGGTGGATGAGCAACGGGTGCAGAAACTCAAAGCCGACTATCCACCGGTGATGCTTAAGTATTTCGATGCTGCCATGTCGGTTCTCAACTTATCTAAGGGGGAGGCTATTCGCTACATAAACGAGTGGATAGAGCGTAAGAGTTATGGAAAAATCAAGAATCTACTATCAGAGGATTTGGCTTCGGATGATTTGGCTATGATTCTCACAAATGTATTGTATTTCAATACTCCATGGGACAGGCCTTTCAGTAAGGCAGATACTAAGAAAGGGGAATTTATGGTAGCAACTGGGGCTAAGCAAGAAGTGGAAATGCTTCGAGGATGTAGAACTGAGACTTTGGCCGATTTGCCCGAGGCTCAGATATTGCGTCTGCCAACAGAGAAGAAAGGTTTCTTCCTTGATATCATCCTCCCCAAAAACAAAAAACAAGAACTGACGGCTGAGTTTTTTGCCAAGCATGACCCAATCAAGGTCTTTGCAAAGGAAGAGAATGCCATAATGAGGACGGTGGATATCTACTTGCCCAAATATAAATTTACCACCAAATCGACGCTGTTACTTAATGACGCTGATCAGGAAGGAGCACGACAACTGGGTTTGAGCAAGATTACCCAACCGGGTAACCTCATGGGAATAATGGATAATCCTAACCTTCGGGTAAGTAAGGTGTTGCAGAAGTGTATGGTTGGATGGGACGAAAAGGGCGTAGAAGCGGCAGCTGCCACTGCGGTGATATTTACCGACACTGCTGCCCCGGAAGAGCCGGTCGAATTCAAGGCAGACCATCCATTCTTCTTTACTATCAGCCATGCTGGTAGTGGTAAGTTGATGTTCTTAGGACGGGTAAACAGCATTGATTGACAGTGAATAGATCGTACGACTTTAAGAGTCGAGTAAAAAGAAGCCTCCTTGCAGATTAGCTAATCTGCAAGGAGGCTTCTTTTTTGAGGGTATCCTGCCTTCAGTTACAGGCGAGTATTTTGAGATCGCTATCTGAATTGATCAGTCTATCTCCTCAAAGCGAGCTGTGAAGAATCTAAGCTGCTTAGGCTCATAAACGAAGCGCAAGCCTTTAATGTCTTCTTTGTGACGGTAGAGCTTGATCACAGCATCGGCTACCACATCCATATGCTTGTAGGTGTATACACGTCTGGGGATAGTTAGGCGCACTGTTTCGAGCTTCGGTGCATGGTTTTCCCCTGTTTTAGCATCACGACCAGCCGATACGATACCTCTTTCCATAGATCGCACACCACTTTCCAAAAAGAGGTTGGCAGCCAAACTTTGTGCCGGGAACTGCTCCTGTTTCAAGTGGGGACAGAAACGTCTGGCATCCAAGAACACTGCATGACCACCTACGGGTTGGATGATAGGAATACCGGCTTCGAGTAGCCTCTCCCCAAGGTAACGCACCTGCAATACCCGGTGACGGATATATTCGTATTGCATTGATTCGCGAAGACCGATGGCCATCGCTTCCATATCGCGTCCGGCCATGCCTCCATAAGACGGCATTCCTTCGTACACGACAACCAATTCTTTGGCGGCTTGGAACAAATCCTCGTCATTCATACAAAGGAAGCCTCCGATATTCACCAAGCAGTCTTTCTTGCCACTCATCGTGCAACCATCGGCATAGCTGAACATCTCCAATACGATGTCTTGTATTGATTTGTCGGCATAGCCCTCTTCCTGCTCTTTGATGAAATAGGCATTTTCTACACAGCGTGTGGCATCGAAGAACACCCTAATACCGTACTTGGCCGTCAGCTTGCGTACGGCACGCATATTTTTCATCGATACCGGTTGCCCTCCAGCCAAATTCACTGTTACAGCCAGACAGACATAGGCGACATTCTCGGCCCCTTTTTCATCGATTAGTTTCTGTAGTTTGTCGAGAGATATATCTCCCTTAAAAGGAATATCCAGACCGGCATCGTGTGCCTCATCCCGAATAATATCCACGAAAATACCACCGTTGTGCTCCTGGTGGTAGCGGGTAGTCGTGAAGTACATGTTCCCCGGTACGTATTGTCCCGGTTTGATGGCGATACGGCTCAGTAAGTTTTCCGCCCCACGCCCCTGGTGAGTGGGAACGATATGCTTGAACCCGAAAAGCTCCTGTACCGTTGCTTCCAGATGTTTCCAGTTGCGACTGCCAGCATAAGCCTCATCACCCTGCATCATACCTCCCCATTGACGATCACTCATGGCATTGGTACCACTATCGGTAAGCAAGTCGATGTATACATCTTCTGAATTGAGCAGGAAGGTATTATAACCTGCTTCCTTGATCATACGCTCCCGCTCCTGGCGAGAATTCATTTTCACGGGTTCTACACTCTTGATGCGAAATGGCTCGGCTGGATACTTGTTGATGTCCATTGTTGTTTGTGTTTTGTTGTTGTTTAGAAATAATGTCTTTGTGACTAAGATATCCTCTTATGGCTATCCTTTGGATTAAAACAGACAGCCGATCACAAATATATGATTATTTCAAAAGAAAAAGAATTAGGCTTCAAGCTTGGACCTAAGACTTTGGGATCGACACTTTTGAGGAAGAAGAGGAAACGTTGATAGGGGCAGTGTCGATTGATTTTGGCTGCCTTTTTATTGCCGGAGTTCTCAAAAGAAAAAGAGGGTATTGCAGGTTTATTCTGCAATACCCTCCGAACCGTAAGTGTGACCCTCTCTGGGAGGCACTTTGTTCAAGATCTTGAGGCGAGTCTTTTTAGCGACGGATGCCCAACTCCTTGATTATAGCACGGTAACGCTCGATATCTTTGCGAGTAAGATAGTCCAGCAACTGACGACGACGGCCTACGAGACGCTTGAGCGAACGGGCTGTAGCAAAGTCTTTCTTGTTTTCCTGCAAGTGCTTGGTCAAGTGCTGAATACGATAGGTGAAGAGTGCGATTTGGCTCTCGGGGCTACCCGTATCGGTTGTAGCCTTACCATACTTGCCGAAGATCTCTTCCTTCTTTTCTTTGTCGAGATACATTCTCTTATTGTTTTTTATTAAACATAAATACTACCCCCGCCTAATACGGGCGTAGATCGATAATCAGCCACGAAGGTACAACTAACATTTCTCCTGCACAAGCCCTCTCAAACACCATACAAGTGGAGTATGTGTCCGGGGAGGTTTCCTTCTTAACCCAACAAGCTGTACAAGTAGAGGCCATAATCGTTACCCGGCATGAGAGCCGCCCGTTCTTGCAACTTTTCCCGAGACAGCCAGCCATGCCTGTAACCGATTTCTTCGAGACAGGCTATCATTAACCCCTGCCTTTTCTGTAAAATTTCCACATAGGTAGAGGCTTGAGCCAGAGCCTCGTGTGTGCCAGTATCCAGCCATGCAAATCCGCGCCCCAGCATTTCTACGTAGAGATTTCCTTGGGTGAGGTAGGCATTGTTTACAGATGTGATTTCCAGTTCCCCTCTATTCGAGGGGCGTACATTGGCTGCGATGTTTACCACAGATGGTGGGTAGAAGTAGAGACCTACAACGGCCAGATCGCTTTTGGGGTTGGAGGGCTTTTCTTCGATACTGATCGCTTTGCCGTTTTTGTCCAGCTCTACCACTCCGTAGCGGTTAGGATCCTTGACTCGATAGCCGAAAATGATAGCCTTACCCTCTTTCTCCACTTTGTCGGCAGCTGAAAGAAGGGTAGAGGAGAATGATTGTCCATAAAAGATATTGTCGCCCAACACCAGACATACAGCTTCGCTGCCGACAAACTCTCGCCCTATGATGAAGGCTTCTGCCAGCCCTCGTGGTTCGGGTTGCTCAGCATAGGCAATTGATATGCCGAAAGCCGATCCATCACCCAGCATACGGCGATATTGCGGTAGGTCTTGTGGGGTGGATATGAGCAGAATTTCGCGGATGCCGGCCAACATAAGTACCGAGATCGGATAGTAGATCATAGGTTTGTCGTAAACTGGCAATAGCTGTTTGCTCAGGCCGATGGTGAGAGGATAGAGTCGTGTGCCGGATCCACCGGCAAGTACGATGCCTTTCATCGAAGTGTATTTATAAGTGGAAGTTTAGATAATCCAGAACAGTCTCTATGGATACATCTTTGAGAAGGACTTTCTTTTCTTTGTCCAACAGATATATGGTGGGGGAGGCCTTGAGGTCATACAGCTCTCGGGAGAGGATCGCCCCATCCGTGTTCATCCCATTGTAGGCATAGGAGGGCAGTTGGGAACGGTAGTTGAGCCATGCTTCTTTGTCGTTCTCTGCATATACATAAAGGGAGCGCACACGTTTGGAGGTGTGTAGGCGTCCTATTTCCGGTGTATTGTTGATTTGCTCTATTGTCATCTGGCAAGTATGGCAACCCGGAGAATAGAATATGAGCAATAGGTATTCACCTGCGAAAGAGTGGAGCTTACGTTGGGAGCCGTCGGCCATTTCAAGAGCGAAGTCGAATGCTTTTGATCCCACCCTGTTGCGGCGGACAAGTTTAGCTCGAGCTTTGAGACGCTCCTGTGAGGCAAAGTCGAGTTTGGGTGATTGTTCAGCCCAGTCGAGGATGGGGATATAAAACTCTTCATTGTGCATCGGGGAGTTGGAGAAATAGTAATACTTCTCGTACATCTTTAGGAAGAAGTTGAGCATTTTTCCTGACGATTTTTCCAGAGGCACCAGCAAAGACTGTTGTATTTCTGCTAATGGCATATTGGCTGCCAATGCTGCGAAGTTGGCAAAACTGGCTTCCATACGTCCTCCTTTTTGTAGCTCGGTTGTGTCGGTAAAGGAGCATTTGTCCCAATAGTGTAGCAGCAAATATTTTGCGCGATCATGTGGCTCTATTAGATAAGAGGGCACATCCGGCAAGGGGAAGGCCAGCGTTTCCAGCTCGTGAGCTACCTGAGTGTTTCGGGTTGTGTCTGCCTGTGCCTCCGTTCGGCTGCGAGATCCGGAACAAGTCAAAAGGGAGAGAGATGTCGAGCTGAGAGCGAATGCCAGAGCGCAGACCGGAAAAAGGTTTCTTCGTTTCATTTGTTGGCTGCTAATCAGTTTGAGGTAATATTATGTGACTGTGAAAAACAAAGACAGCGACAAGCGAGAACGGGGCTCGGATACCGGCCTTCTTCTCCGCTTGCGCTGTCTAATTTTCGTTGTCTCCTTTGCGTTTGGTGCGGAGACTCTTGATAAGTTTTGCTTACAGAGAGCCCTGCTTTGCTTCCTTTATCATCTTGGCATTCGGCAGGATGTACACTTCCACACGGCGGTTCAGACGACGACCTTCCACTGTGCTGTTGTCTGCAATAGGCTCATAGCTACCCTTGCCACTGTATTGCATACGAGAGGTGGCAACTCCTTGAGCGTTAAGGAAACTATACACAGCCTTGGCACGACGTTCTGAGAGCGGATTGTTCACCCTATCACTACCGGTACTGTCGGTATGACCTATAATCTCAATATCCGTATCTGGATTTTCGTTGATGTTTTTCGCAAATTTGCTCAGAGCGGAGCGTGAAGCGGCGTTCAGGTCACTCTTGCCTGTCTGGAAGAGGATACCGCTGTCAAATGTTACTCGGATAGCTTCGCCATCGTTGATTGCTTCTATCTTGGCATCGGGGAGTTGAGTTTCTAGCTCCTTTTTCTGCTTGTCCATCTTGTTCCCGATGATAGCACCGGCTGCTCCTCCTATGGTTGCCCCTATGATGGCACCCATGCCGGAATTCCCGGCCACCTTACCTATACCGGCTCCAATAGCGGCACCGGCACCTGTACCTATGGCTCCTCCCTTGATTGCGTTGCTGAGTCCGCATCCGCTGATCAGTAGAGCTGTGGCTGCCAGAGCTGCAATAATACTTGTCTTTTTCATGTTTTTTCTATCCTTATTTGTTTCTGTGTTGCTCCTGTTTTGCGACCGATATGTACCCGACACAAGTCCTCTGACAGGATGCGTATTGCTTAGTTGGATTCGTGTCTCGAAAAGTACTTCATAAATTGCATACGCTCAAACATTGTAGCCGATTTGATGTCAGCAGCGTTCAGGCGTCCTCTAAATTCCTCTATGGAGCGATAACCTTTGCGCTCCATCCACGTGGTCAGGCCAAGTATAGCTTCTTTGATAGCAGTGCTGCCCCCCTTATACAGGGCCGAACACATCTGCACTGCCGAAGAGCCTACCAAAATACATTTAACCACCTCTTCCCAGCCATGTACTCCGGTTGAGGCTGCCAAGCTCACACCAGGGATCAGGGCGGAGCAGATGCCTGTATATCTGAGAGTGTCGCAGATGTCTGTTGGTTGAGAGAAAACATTTCCGGAGCACAGACTTTCTGTCTCTATGTCTACATCGGTGCGATAGGAGCGGTTAAATAGCACGATTCCTTTGGCTCCGGTAGCACGCAATTTGTCTACCAATGCAGGGATGTTGCTTAATGTGCGAGAAAGCTTCACTGTCACAGGGATTTTTACAGCCTTGACAATGGATGCTACGATGGCGACATACTGGTCTTCATAGCTTTCTTTGGCAAACAGATCTGTCTCCAGGCGCATTACATTCAGTTCGATAGCATCTGCTCCTGCTTGCTCTATGCGACCTGCAAAGTCTGCCCATGCATCCGCCCGGAAGCAGTTGATACTGGCGATTACCGGTACATCGGTACTTTGCTTGGCTTGACTGATCAAGTCGAGGTATTGATTCACCTGTTCTCCACGCACATACTGGGCTATATAGTCGGCTGCCTCCGGGTAGTCGGTGTGCTCCAGCATTGACTGTCCCTGCATCTCGATTTGTTCCTCAAAGAGAGATTTCAACACGATAGCTCCCACTCCCTGAGCTGCCAGCTCTTTGATCTTGTTGATATTGCTTGTCAAACCCGAACTGGCTGCTACGATAGGATTTTTGAGTTGCAGCCCTGCATAAGTAGTCGTAATATCTATCATCTTGCTTCTTGTTTCAATGGGGAATGCCCCTGCCATTATAAATCGGTTCTTTCCTAATTTGTTCAACAAAGGTACAAAATGAAATTAAACACTTTGCCACACAAGGGTTTCCTCAACTTTACCCCCTTTTGACCCATCCTGAAAAAGCCCTATTCATCGGTGTTTTGAGAGAGCCGAAATTCTCTCCTCAGAGAATTTTTGTTCTCTCCTGTGTTAGCGAAAATTCTCTGAGGAGAGAATTTTCGCTCTCTCCCCATTAAATAAAAATTACGTCCCGCTGCCCATTTATAGGATGTTGTATTCTATTAAAATACAATCTATTTGCCTATGTTTTTGATAAATGATCGTTTTGGGTCCGAAGGCCTCTAATTGGCAATTCGTCATCCATACTAAAAAATACTGAAAAAAAGAGAAGGAAATACCCAACTGTAGGCATTGTGAACAGTGTTCATGCTCGATACTTTTGTCTCAGATCTTGGTAATAAGCCCTTGGATATGAGGAGACTTCTTCCTTATTCTCCGTTGTGCCGAACCCTAATGAACAAAACAGATGAAGTCAACGAGCAATAACACAACTCGCCAAAGGATCGTACGAGCAGCTCGGGAAGAGTTCCTTGCCAAGGGGTTCCGTGGAGCCTCTTTGCGTGTGATAGCTGCAGAGAGTGCGGTGGCAGTTAGCAATATATACAACCATTTCGATCATAAGGATTGCCTTTTCAGAGAGGTACTCTCTCCTTTGTTGAATGCATTCAACAAGATGTTGGAGGAACACAATAGCGATGAGGATATGGAGTTGTACATGTCTGCTCCGGATCGCTATCGAGAGAAAATGGTGCAAGAGTTTATGTCTCTTACCCGTACATATCGGGCAGAGCTTAAGCTCCTGCTGTTGCTCTCTGGAGGATCTTCCTTGGAGTCTTTCAGAGAAGAGGTTGTCCGTCGCCAAACCGAGGTGGGTAAGGTGTATCTGGAGCGATTTCGAAAGAAATATCCGCAATTCAAGGCGGAGGTATCCCCTCTCTTTGTCAAGCTGAGTTCCACGTGGTGGATGATCATATTTACCGAGATCATAGCCAACGAAGAGTTGACCGAGCAGGAGATAGAGCGAGCTCTCTCGGAATATATTGCATTCGGAACGGCCGGTTGGACTGAGTTGATGAGAGGATGATGGCCGTTGGATCCGGTTTGAGAGAGGCATTTGGTCGGGAGTATTTTGAATAACCACATTATTTATAGCAATGAAGATCGAACGAATCAACAAATGGTTTTATCGTCGTGCGGAGTACATTATTCACAGGCGTTTTCTCTCTTTGGGGCTTTTTGTTTTGCTGCTTGTTATAGGGCTCTTTGGCTTGTCTTTTCTGAACATCAAGACCTCTTGGGAGGATTACTTCCTCGAGGACGATCCCATGATGGTCAAAACAGAAGAGTTCAAGTCCATTTTCGGTAACGACAACTATGCTGCCGTCCTTACGCGCTGTGAAGACAGTTTTAGCAAGGAGAGTCTGGAGCTGATCCGCAAATTGTCCAACGAGATGTTGGATAGTATGTCTTATGCGGATAAGATTACTTCGCTTACCGATATAGAATTTATGGAAGGCAATGAGGAGGGAATATCCATCGAGCAGATTGTTCCCGAGGAGATCCCTTCTGATCCGGCAGCCTTGGCTGAGATACGGCGCAAAGCCTATCGCAAGCCACACATTGCCAGCCGTCTGGTTTCCAAAGACGGTACATTGACTTGGGTGTTGCTCAAGCTTCGCCCTTTCCCGGAAGATTCTGTCTGGAATAAAGGAAAGGGGAGTGTTGCGCCTGAGATGCTTACAGGTAGAGAGCTTCACCGGATACTAAGCAAGAGCGAATATGCCCCGCTGAACCCGAGAGGTACCGGTATGCCTTATTTGTCTGCCCGTAAACTGGATTGGATCGGGAAGGAGATGACTCGAGTAATGAGTTTGGCTATTGTCTGTGCTCTAATCGTTCTTGCTCTCTTTACTCGCTCAGTCCGAGGAGTAGTGGTACCGATTCTCACGGCTGTGAGCTCTATCATCATTGCCTATGGCTTAGTGGGCTATTTCCGTTTGAGTATAGATAGTGCGATGATATTGATCCCGATGCTTTTGGCTTTTGCCATTGCGATAGCCTACAACATACATATCCATTCTTTCTTCAAGCGGCAACTTCGTCTGCATGGGAAACGCAAGTTGGCAGCTATCGAAACGATTGGAGAAACTGGTTGGCCCATCTTGTTTAGTGCCTTGACCACTTTTGCTGCTCTTCTGTCTTTCCTTACTATTCCTGTAGTTCCGATGCATTTTGTCGGGATTGTTACCTCACTCAGTGTACTTCTGACTTTCTTCATTTCTATGTTGGTCATGCCAGTAACTCTGAGCTTTGGTAAAGATCGCAAGCCAGTGGAGAACGCTGCCACGATAGGTAAGCAGTGGATCGATCGCTATTTGGAGGCTTTTGGGGATTGGATCCTGAACAATGAGAAAAAGATCTTGCTGGTGTTTGGAATATTCACTGTTGGTCTCCTCTACCACTTTACCAATATAGAGGCAGCTTTCGATATAGACAGGACTATGGGACGGAGGATCGACTATGTAAAGGATATAATGGAAGTAGGGGAGAGTGAGCTTGGTTCGGTCTATTCCTATGACATCATGATAGATCTCAAAAATCCCGGTGCAGCCAAAAATCCCGAAGCTCTCAAGGCTCTGGACTCCGTGGCTCGTGTTGTGGAGAACTATCCTCTCACCAAGCGTACTACATCGGTTTTGAATGTGATTAAGGATCTCAACCAGACTTTGCACGATGGTCAGGCAGCCTATTATACCATTCCCGACAGTCAGGAGGAGGTTGCCCAACAGCTCTTACTCTACGAGAATGCCGGTGGCAGTGAGGTGGAAAACTGGATTGACTACGAATACAGCCGTCTGCGCATTAAGGTAGAGTTGCAGGCCTACAACTCCGGAGAAGCCGAGCGGGAGATGCAAGATATTACCGATCTGGCACGCAAACTTTTCCCGGATGCACAGATAACACCGGTGGGATCGTTGCCACAGTTTACCACGATGATGCAATACATTGTGCGCGGACAGATCAGCTCATTTGTGATTTCGCTACTGATTATCGGCATCTTGATGATGGTTGTTTTTGGCAGTGTCCGTGTGGGGCTTATCGGCTTGATACCTAATATAATGCCTGCCATTGTTGTTGGTGGATTGATGGGTTGGATGGATTATCCTCTTGATATGATGACGGCCACTATCATGCCTATGGTACTCGGTCTGGCTGTGGATGACACGATACACTTCATCAATCATGGCCATTTGGAGTTCGATCGACAACGAGACTATCGTGGAGCTATTCTGAAGACTTTCCGTATTGTGGGGACTCCCATTGTTCTGACGAGCCTTATCGTTTCCTCCAATTTTGCCGCCTATACAACTTCGGAAAATCTCTCTTTCATCCATATGGGTATTCTTTCTGTGGCAGGGATGCTTTCGGCTCTTTTGGCCGATTTGTGTATTACTCCTTTGTTATTCCGTCGCTTCAAAATTTTCGGCAAGGAAGAGGGAGACAAGAGGAGAGAAGAAGAGAATCGTACAACCTTAAAATGAAGAGGTAGTTATGAAACAAATCGAGCAAATTAAGTTGGCTTTTCTGTGGCTATTGGTTGTCACAGGGATCATTTTCCACTCTGTTTTTTCTCTGGACAGTCTCTTCTACGGAGCAAATATTCAGCTGCCGGGAACGGATGGCTCCGAGCCGACCATCTTTGTGGTCAGTCATATTGTTTTCGGAGTAGGCTCTTTGCTGATGGTGCTGCTTACTCTTTTGATTGAGAGCAGAGGTTTTGTTTGGTTCAATCGAATATGGGCTTCTTTGATGGGGCTTCTCAATGCAGTTCACTTGATTGCAACCTTCGGAGAGAGTCCTTTCTGCATAGAACAGATTTTGCTCCTCTCTTTCATCTTGGCAACAAACATTGTTCTCGTTGTTCGCTTGTGGAAACCTATGGAAAGTAAACCAGAATTAGAAACCGAATAAAAACATAATTGAAACAATGAATCGTATCGTATTTACAGGCCTTGTCATGGCCTTTCTCTGGACGACCGGATCTTTTGCGCAGAAGACAGGGCGAGATGTTATGCAGAAAGTGAAGGATCGCTCAGATGGAGACACTCGACAGTCGGAATTGGGCATGACTCTGATCAATAAACGTGGAAGTACCAGAGAGCGCAAATTGCTCTCCTATTCGATTGATATGGGCAAAGGGAAGAAAGACCGCAAGACAATTCTGTTTTTCCTTTATCCTGGAGATGTCAAAGGAACCGGATTTCTCACTTGGGATTACGATTCGGCAGACAAAGAAGATGATCGTTGGCTCTATCTCCCCTCAATGAAAAAAGTCAGACGGATCAGTGGTTCCTCAGCTAAGAAAGACTACTTCATGGGAAGTGACTTTACCTATGACGACATGGGGGGCAGACATGTGGATGAAGACACACATTCTCTCCTGGCAGAAGAGACTCTTGCCGGGCATAAATGCTGGAAAGTGGAGTCCAAGCCACGAGATAACCGTGATGTCTTTTCGAGCAAGATGACTTGGGTACGCCAGGATTGTTTGATCCCTGTCAAGGTCGAGTACTACGACAAAATGGGCAAGCTACATCGTCGGCTGGAGCTATCCGAGATCAGTAAGGTGAACGGATTTTGGGTGGCCAAGAAGATGCACATGACTAATGTACAGAATGGACACCAAACGATTTTGGAAATCAAAAACCCTAAGTTCGATTTACCTCTGGATGAATCGAAGTTTAATGTTGCCACTCTCGAGAAAGGCGGTATGTGATGATGTATCGAGATACTGTTTGTTTATATGCGATTCTGTTGCTTGGCCTGATTGTCGGGGCTTTGCCTCTGCGAGCCTTGTCTCCGGAAGGAGAGCGAGGAGTGACATTCGATACAAAGGGCTTTGTAGATACCTACCATGCGATGCGTGTAACCTCTCCTCATGATATTATGAGTTCGCGTACACGGCTGCGAGGAGAGTTTACCAAGCGTTTCGACGAGTCGGTTGTTGTTGCTTCTTTCGATGCTGCGTATAACCCCATCACCGGAGGGCCTTGCAATCTGAAATTGAGAGAAGCCTATTTTGAACATCAAGAGGAGTTTTGGAAGATCAGTTTTGGGCGACAGTTTGTGATTTGGGGAACTGCCGATGGAGTACGTATTACCGACTTGGTCTCTCCAATGGATTTGACAGAGTTTCTCGCTCAAGACTACGATGATATCCGTTTGCCGGTAAATGCTTTGCGCTTCTCTCTGTACAACGAAAAGCTACGATTCGAAACCATATTGGTACCCACTTTCGAGGGGTATATATTGCCGACTGGGGAAAACAATCCGTGGAGTATATTCTCCTCTTCAGGTCAAAAAAAGTCTTACGAAATCGAATGGGATGACAAGGATAGTAAGCCTGCCCTCAAATTGGCCAATATAGAATATGGCGGTCGTTTGAGCTTTACTCTGCCGGGTGTAGATTTTTCTCTTGCAGCTTTGCATACATGGAACAAAATGCCTGTTTTGCAGATCGAAAGAGGAATGACTCCTGGCAGTGTGCGTGTCTCTCCTCGCTATTACCGCATGGGTTTCGTTGGGGGAGACATTGCCAAGCCTCTCGGTGCTTTTGTCCTTAGAGGAGAGGCGGCATTCAACATAGATAAGCATTTTCGTTCTCCAGAGCAGGGATTCAATTCTCTCAATTGGCTTGTTGGAGCTGATTGGTATGCTCCTTACGAATGGATGCTCTCAGCTCAGCTTTCTTCAGAGAGCATTTTCGACTACGATCCTATTGCCGGGCAAGATGAGCATACCTCTCTGCTTACACTTCATATCTCAAAAAAAATGCTGGGCAGTACACTCTCTCTTGCCAATTTTACTTATCTCGATCTCAATAATGGAGCGTGGTTCAGCCGTTTTTCAGGAGATTATGCTCTGAGTGATCAGTTGCATTTATTGGCCGGTTACGATTGGTTTGCCGGGCAAGACAATGGGAGCCTGTTTGCCCGATATAGAGACAATTCGGAAGTTTGGATCAAAGCTAGATACAGCTTCTAAAAAGACATTGCATTTCCGATGAATACGATTCAAAAAATCCAATCCTACATGGGGCAGCGTAAGATTCTTCTGCCCATATCCTTTGCTCTCTCGGCCATGAATGGTTTGGTGTCATTGTTGCCTTTCATTCTTATTTGGTTTATCGTCCGTGAACTGTTGTCCGGTAGAGGCTTGGCAGATAGCTCTCTTGTGAAGACTTATGCTTGGTGGGCTGTGGGCGTCTCGGTCATAGCCATACTCCTCTATTTTTGCTCCCTGATGTTGTCGCATCTGGTTGCTTTTCGGGTCGAGCTAAATATGAGACGAGAAGCGATGCGTCGTGTATTGAGAATGCCATTGGGCTATTTCGATAAGAAACTTAGTGGCAAAATACGGAAAGTCATAGACGAAGATACCTCCCAGACACATATCTTGCTGGCGCATTTGTTGCCGGATATCATTGGGAGTATAACTGCTCCCTTGGGTGTCTTCATCCTTATATTCGTGTTTGACCCACGTCTGGGATTGGTTTGTCTGATACCCATATTGGCTGCCTGTCTTACGATGTTTATTATGATGAATCCGAATCGTAATGATTTCCAGCGGAGATACCTTGATGCACAGGAAAAGATGAGCAGCGAAGCTGTTGAATATGTACGAGGGATCCCGGTGGTGAAGGTTTTTCAGCAAACGGTATTCTCTTTTAAGCGATTTTACGATAGTATTATCTCCTATCGAGATTTGGTGATGAAGTACACTCTTAGCTGGCAGAAACCCATGTCTTTCTATATGGTGGCGATACATAGTTTTGCCTTTTTCCTCATCCCGGTGACGATCTTGCTGATCGGCAAATCAGATAATCCAACGGAGTTGCTGGCAGATATGTTCCTGTATTTATTGGTCACCCCTCTTTTTGCCACCAATATCATGAAGATCATGCATCTTGGACAAAATCTTTTCTTGGCAAATGAGACAATTAGCCGCTTGGAGCAACTTACCTCTGAGAGCTCTTTGCCTATTGCCGAGAAAACCCTTAGGCCTCAGCAGCACGACCTTGCATTCAACCAGGTGAGCTTCGGCTATCCGGGAACGACACAAAAAGCTGTCGATGGTGTAGACTTCATGATCCCGGAGGGCAAGACCTATGCTTTGGTAGGCCCTTCCGGCAGTGGCAAAACAACTATCGCTCGGCTAATCCCTCGCTTTTGGGATGTCTCTCATGGCAGTGTACGGATAGGTGGGGTAGATGTGCGTGATATGGCCAAGGAGGATCTGATGGAGAGAGTTGCTTTTGTTTTCCAGAATACCAAACTTTTCAAAACGACACTTCGGGAAAATATTACCTATGGAACTCCCGATGCTACAGAGGAGGCGATAAATAGGGCTATCGATCTTTCTCGAAGCAGGGAGATTATCGATCGCTTACCCAATGGCCTGAATACACGAATTGGAGCGGACGGTATCTACCTTTCCGGTGGAGAACGACAGCGGATTGCCTTAGCCAGAGCTATTCTTAAGAATGCCTCTATTGTGGTGCTTGATGAGGCTACTGCTTTTGCCGATCCCGAGAGTGAGACACTTATACATCAGGCTTTGCAAGAGTTGATGAAAGGCAAGACAGTGTTGATGATTGCACATCGCTTGACAAGTGTGCAGCAGGCAGATCGTATTCTGGTGGTAGATAAGGGGCAGATTGCAGAGCAGGGGAACCATGAAGAGTTGCTCGCCAAGAAAGGTCTGTATAGTTCCATGTGGGATGAATACCAGCGATCTGTGGCCTGGACAGTATAGGAGGAGGCTTGTATCACTAATCCGAATAATAAATTGACACAAAGATGATTTCATACTTCCAAAATAGATTTGCTCTATCGAGACAGGGGGGCAAGTCCCTTTTCGGGGGGATTGCCTGGACTACGCTGCTCAATATTGCCCTGATGTTGCCGGCTGTGTTTACTTTCCTGTTTCTTGATGATTATTTCCATGCTCTTGCTTTGCATGGTTGGCGTTTTTATATAGCTGTTGCACTTGCTTTTATGCTGATATTGTTTGCCCTTGCCATGATTCAATACACCAATACTTACACGAACGTGTATGTGGAAAGTGCCAATAGGCGTATTGGTCTGGCTGAGAAGTTGCGCAAGTTGCCATTGGCTTTCTTTGCGGAGAAAAATCTCTCTGACCTTACTGCAACGCTTATGGAGGACAATTCGGAGCTTGAGAAAATGTTCTCCCATTCCATTCCACAGCTTTTTGCCTCTTTCTTGAGTTTATCGTTGGTTGGACTTGGTTTGTTCTGTTTTAACTGGCAACTCTCTCTGGCCCTGCTTTGGGTTGTACCAGTGGCAGCTGCAGTGATTTTTGTATCCAAGAAGTTTATGTTGCGTCTGCATAGGAAGCATTACTTCGTCAAGCGAGCTGTCACGGAGCGTATACAGGAGGGTTTGGAGGAAATTCAGGAAATTAAGTCCTACAACGGAGAGGCAGACTACTTGGCTAAGCTTGATGACGAATTGGATAGCTGTGAGCAAGGCATGATCAAGGGAGAACTGCTTGTTGGCTGTTCTATCAATATATCTTATATCATCCTGAAACTGGGGTTGGCCTCGGTTATTCTCGTGGGGGCTTACTTGTTAGTCTCAGGAGAGGTTGATCTATTTACATATCTCGTATTTCTCATGATCGGGTCGACTATCTACAACCCGATTATGGAGGTATTCAACAACATGGCTATTCTTGCCTTTCTTGATGTTCGCATTGACCGTATGCGAGAAATGGATGCTATGCCTATCCAGCAAGGAACATCAGACTTTCAGGTGTCTAACTATGATATTACTTTCGAGGAGGTAGATTTTTCCTATGGAGGCGATAGACAGGTCTTGCGCTCTGTCTCTTTCACTGCCCGTCAGGGAGAGGTGACAGCCTTGGTGGGTCCTTCTGGTGGAGGTAAGAGTACTTCGGCCAAGCTGGCTGCCCGGTTTTGGGATGTTGATCATGGCCGGATTTTCTTAGGAGGGGTAGATATTTCTACTATCGATCCCGAAAGTTTGCTTCGCCATTACGCAATTGTCTTTCAGGACGTCCTTCTTTTCAATGCAAGTGTGATGGACAATATCCGCATAGGCCGGCAAGATGCAACCGACGAAGAGGTCAGAGCTGTCGCCCGATTGGCTCGGTGTGATGAGTTTGTCAGCCGTCTGCCGAATGGCTACGATACGATTATCGGGGAGAATGGAGAGAGACTCTCCGGAGGGGAGCGTCAGCGCATCTCTATTGCCCGGGCTTTGCTTAAAGATGCCCCTGTCGTCTTGCTGGATGAGGCTACGGCCAGTCTTGATGTGGAGAATGAGAGTCAAATACAGTCCGCTATTTCGGAGTTAATTCGCAATAAGACGGTGCTGATCATTGCCCATCGGATGCGTACAGTGGCCAATGCCCACAAGATCGTTGTACTCAAGGATGGACGGGTCGTTGAGAGCGGACATCCAGCCGAATTGTTGAAGCAAGGAGGTGAATTTGCCCATTTGTTTCAGTTGCAACATGCTTTGCCTCTGAGTTGATCTCCTCTCGTTTTTCTTTCTACAAAGGTTATGTGCCATAAGGGTGAACTTTGACAATGTACAGGATACAGACGGAGTGCCATAATACGCAAACTGCTGTGTTACTTGCGACATTCGGCTTTCCAGTATGCTCCCCTCAGCCTCAGTCTTAGAGCCTTGCTTTTTGCGCATTCTAACGCACATAAATGGGGCTGTGGGCAAAATCGAATTTTGCCACAGCCCCTTATTTCTTCTTCTGGAGAGTCTGTTGGGCTACAATGGCTTTTGCCTTACATTTGTGCTTAGAGATCATTGCGTAATACGGCAGTCACTGCATTATTGTCGACATTCGAGTATGGTCACGTACCAGAAAGTGCGTTCTCTTTCACTCTCTGTCTAAGAGCTTTGCGGTTACTGCAGTCTGAAAAAATGGCCAAAAACAGCTGAAATAGCCTTTTTGATGGCCCATGTGACGGTCTCGTTTAAGGTAAAAAGGCCCTTCGCCTTGTGAAGGGATGCAAGCAAAGCTTCTTATGAATATCACTCAACTTTATAGTCATTTCCTTGCGCATCCGGAAGTCTGTACAGACAGTCGTCAGGTTAGTACCGACAGTCTGTTTTTTGCGTTAAAAGGGGAGCACTTCGATGGTAATAAGTTTGCTGCGGCTGCCCTGCAATCGGGTGCAGCTTATGCAGTAGTGGACGACCCAGCCGTCATCCCTCCCGAGGATGCGGAGCGTTATATTTTGGTATCGGATTGTCTACTCTGTTTGCAGCAATTGGCCGCACATCACCGCAGGGAATTGGGTTTGCCAGTATTGGGAATTACCGGTACCAATGGCAAAACAACGACCAAGGAGCTTGTTACAGCTGTATTGCGTCAGGCCTATAATGTCCTTTCTACGGAAGGAAATCTGAACAACCACATCGGAGTACCGCTCACCCTGCTTCGGTTGCAACCGAAGCATCAAATTGCGGTGATAGAAATGGGAGCTTCTCATCCCGGAGATATTCGGGAGTTGGTCGAGATAGCAGCTCCCGACTACGGATTGATCACCAATGTCGGTAAGGCTCATCTGGAGGGCTTTGGCTCCGTCGAGGGAGTGAAACGAACCAAGGGAGAATTGATGGATTATTTGCGTGAGCACAACGGTATTGCTTTTGTTTTCTCGGATGATCCTGTTTTGGTCGAGTTGGCTCATGACCTTCGGCAGGTTACCTATGGTACCTTCACTTCGGCCACTTTTTATGGCAATATCATTCGCGCCAAACCCTATACACTTAGTTTCCGCTGGAAGCAAGTCGCTATCCCTCACGATATCTCTACACAGCTGGTTGGTGACTACAATTTGCCTAATGCCTTGGCAGCGGTGGCTGTCGGTCGCTACTTCGATGTGGCCACGGCGGGTATTCTTCGAGCATTGGAAGACTACAAACCTCAGAACAACCGCTCCCAACTGACCTGTACCCAGTACAATACCTTAGTGGTGGATGCCTATAATGCCAACCCTGTGAGTATGAGCTTGGCCATTGCCAATATGCAACAGATGCGTGGCAAGCAACCCAAGGTTCTTATTCTGGGGGATATGAGAGAATTGGGTAGCGAGAGCCTATCCGAGCATATTGAGGTCTTGGGCAAGATAGCGACAGGCGTGTATAGTCGCATTTGTCTTGTCGGATCTCTTTTCGGACAGGCAGCTGCTCAAGCGAATTTGTTCGAGAAATTGCCATTGGAGCTTTATCCTTCAGTAAAAGAGTTGACCCTGCGTTTGGAGCAAGAGCCTCTGCGGGATAGCTTGGTGTTGATCAAGGGATCTCATGGTATCCATTTGGAGCAAATCCTACCTCTATGCTGAAAAATCGTTTGCAGCAGCAGTTGGAGCAATCGCTCTCGGCACGACAAATACAGCAGATAAAGTTGCTGGAATTGCCGATGCAGGAGTTAGAGCTGCGTATCAAGAAAGAGATAGAGGACAATCCCGCTCTTGAGCTGGAAGATTCGATACCGGGGAGAGAGAGTTCGGAACAGGATGTCAATGAAGAAGATCTTTCCTTGGATGATTATCGCAACGAGGACGACATTCCTGGTTATAAGCTCCGGCAGATACAGGATAGGGAAGCCCGGAACGACAATATTCCTTTTGCTGCTTCGGCCGAGACAGCTTCCCAACAGTTGCTCGGTCAGCTGGAGCTATTGCCCCTCACCGATAGGCAGCGCAGTATTGCTCCTTTCGTGATCGGTAGCATAGATTCCGATGGTTATTTGCGTCGTTCGGCCGTTGATCTTTCGGACGATTTGATTTTCAATACCGGCATTAGTGCTTCGCCCGAAGAACTTGCCTCTGTGATAGATTTGATCAAGACGCTCGATCCTCCGGGCATTGCTGCTGCGGATTTGCGTGAATGTATGCTATTACAGTTGCAGAGAATACCGCCGGATCCCAAACGTGATCTTGCTTTGGTCATCATCCGGGATTATTTCGATGATTTTGCCAATAAGCATTTCGATCGCCTGACCTCTCTGTTGGATATTTCCCCCGAAGAGTTAGCCGAAGCCTCACGACTGATTGTTCGCTTAAACCCCAAACCTGGGAATGCTCTGGCATTCGATTCTGTCGAAGAAATGCAGCAAATACGGCCGGATTTTGTCGTAACTGAGGACAATGGCGTTTTTTCTGTCTCCATGCCGGGCACGAGAGAATTGCCCGTATTGAAAATAAACCCCGAATACGTAGATATGGCCAGAGACTACAAGGCTTCGGCTGGGAATAGAAGTAGGGAACGCAGAGAGACGCTGCTCTTTGTCAAGCACAAAATGGAGCGAGCGAAATGGTTTATCGAGGCGATACGTATGCGACAGGAGACTCTGCTCAATACGATGCGGACGATCGTATCCCTCCAAGCCGACTATTTTCGATCGGGAGAAATATCCGACCTCAAGCCCATGATACTGAAAGATGTGGCCGATCTTGCTGGTTTCGACGTTAGTACAATTTCTCGAATTGTCTCCGGCAAGTATGTTGAGACGGACTTTGGCATTTTCTCTCTCAAGCATTTTTTCTCCTCAGCGATGACTACTGATGAGGGCGATGAGATCTCGAATATGGAGGTCATGGCAGCTCTGAAAACTCTTATCGAGAAAGAGGATAAGAGGCATCCGTTGTCGGATCAGGCTCTGACTCGCTTGTTGGAGGATAAAGGTTATCGAATAGCCAGACGTACGGTGGCCAAGTACAGACAACGATTGGGATTTCCCACCGGTCGTATGCGCAGGGAGATTCTCTGAAAGGGAAGTGTTTGACTTTGTACCTTTGTAGACCATGAATGATCGTAGACAAGACATATACAAGCTCATAGAAAAGAAACGAATCACCGAAGCTATAGAGCTATTGAGAGAAGTCCTGACGGCAGAGCAACCCTCCTTGCTGCCTCGGCTTGATAGATCGGCAGATGTTTATAGACATATGCTGGAGTTTTTTGTCTCAGGTGCGCCCGATCCTGATCGAGACCGGATACTTGCGAACTTGCGCTTGCAGCTTCTGGAGCTTTGTGATGAACTGCATCGTAGTATAGCTATCGTTTCAGACAGTGCTCAGTACTACGAAACTGTACGGATTCGCAAGGGTTTTTCGGATGAAAGTCTTTCCGGCTTGTTTTCTCTCCTGCAGGACAACTCTCGCCAGCCAGCTCAGTATGAGGAATTACTCAAGACCATTTTCTTTAGAATCTGGACGGCCTATGGTCTTACTCCCGAGGAGCAGGATGCTATTATCGCAGCTCCGACCTCTCTCAAGCCGATGTTGATTTCTGCTCTTGGTTTAGGTTTGAGGACTTGGTGGCATACGGGAGATGTGACCTTCTTGCTTGAGCTTATCCAAAATCCTCACCTTGAATACGACAATCGTGTGCGTGCTCTCGTTGAGTTAGTGTTGGTGTTAGAGACCTATCCGCTCCATACCCGGCTTTTTGAGCCTGTGATTAAAATTCACTTGGATGTGGCTCAAGAGAGCTTTCCCTTGGGAGCTGTTTTGGAGCAGCTCTATATCCGGCTTTTCCGTGCACAACATACAGAACGGCTAACTCAAGAGCTACAGGAGGAGCTTTTGCCGGCTATGCAGAAAATATGGTCTGAAGGTAAGTCCTCGGGGATGCAGCAAGATTTGGAGCGACTGTTCGAAAAGGCAGCCTCTGATCCCGAGTGGATGCGCAAGATGCGTGAGTCCGGTATAGAGGATAAGATGAGGCGGATTTCCGATTTACAGGCAGAAGGGGCTGATGTGGTCTTTGGATCTTTTCGTCACCTCAAGGCCATGCCTTTCTTTTCGGATTTGCATAATTGGTTTCGCCCCTTCTCTCCGGAGGATCCTCAGGTAAAAGCCCTTTTGCAACAAACTTCGGCTCTCTCCGATGCGGCTCTCGTATTACCCTACATGCTTTGTGATTCGGATATCTTTTCTCTCCTTTTCACTCTCAAATTGATGCCACAAGAGAGTCGCAGCATGGCTCTGGCTCAAATGGGCTTCGATATGAGAGAAATGCAGGAACAAATCAATGAATTCAAGCGAGAGAATAAGGCAGCGACAGGGGAGAAGCTTTCCAATACAATAAAGCGATATGTCGAGAATCTGTATCGCTTTCACAAGTTGTTCTCACGTAGGGCAAGTTTCTATGATGTGTTTGCCAAGGACTTTTCTGTGCCGGAAGTGCTGAACAAATATCTATCTCCGGATAAAACACAGGCTCTATTCGGCCGCAAATTGCTCTCTCTGGGGCGTTGTGCTGCTGCTATCCCTTTCTTACGGAAAGCCGTTCAGACAGAGCCATCCAGAGAGTTGTACGAGCAACTCGGCTATGCCTATCAACTCTCCGGCAATCCCTCACGAGCTCTCAAGGCCTACAATAGGGCCGATATTCTCTCCGAGAGCGAACCGGGGAGCTGGCTTCTCAAACAAATGGCGTTCTGTGCCGGAGCAATGGGGCGGACCGAGAAGGCCGTGGAGCTGTACCTGCAACTGGCTACTCAAGAGGGAGGAGACAAGCGGGCCTGTCTGGTAGCTGCTGCCTTGCTTATGGAGCAGAAGCAATATCCCAGAGCAATAGAGCTCTATTTGCAGTATCGAGATCTGACTGGTAGAGAAGACCTGCAGATGCTTCGCCCGCTGGCTTGGTGTTATTTCTCAACAGCTCGCTACGAGGAGGCACGGGCAATCTATCAACAGATCTGCGGTGGAGGATCCGTGCTGGCTTCCGATGAATTGAATTTGGGGCATTGCTATGCTGTCGCTTCGGATCGAGTGCAAGCTCTTGAGCACTACCGTAAGGCTGTTTCTCTCTACGGAGATCATGGATTGAGAGATCTGATCAAAGCATACCGGAATGATACGGCCGATTTGGCTCAGGCCGGGATCTCTCCGGATTTACAAGCCTTATATGTAGACAGTATGGCACAACTATTCAACGAATAATTATTCCATGGATTCGCTACACCTTGTAAATCAAGATACGATATGTGCCATTGCCACTCCTGCGGGTGAGGGCGGTTTGGCGGTATTGCGTGTCAGTGGCCCCGAAGCAATATCCATTGTAGATCGTTTGTTTCGGTCTGTTGGGGGTAAACAGCTGCATGAATGGCCGGCATACCGCTCCGGTTACGGAAGTGTCAGATATGAGGGAGGGGAAGTTTTAGACGATGTAGTTGCGACTCTTTTTCGTTCTCCCCATTCTTTCACCGGTGAAGATACCGTGGAGTTGGCCTGTCATGGCTCTCTTTATATACAGGAACAACTCCTTCGTTTGTTGATTGGCAACGGTTGTCGCATGGCTGAGCCGGGAGAGTTTAGCAAGCGAGCTTTTCTCAATGGTCGTCTGGACTTGTCTCAGGCCGAAGCTGTTGCGGACATTATTTCAGCTCGGTCTGCACAGGCACTTCGCTTGGCTCGTAAGCAGGCCGATGGCTCTTATAGTGCCGCATTCAACGCCTTGGCAGACAAGTTGATCGAGCTGACTGCCCTTTTGGAGTTGGAGTTGGATTTTTCCGAAGAAGATGTCGAGTTTGCGGATCGTTCTACTCTTATTGAGCTATGCTCCTCCACTTTGCAGCGTATAGAGCAGCTTATTACGACCTACTCGGCCGGAAATGCAGTGAAGGAAGGGGTCGCTGTGGCGATTGTTGGGCCTGCCAACGCTGGTAAGTCTACTCTGCTCAACGCCTTGCTCGGCAGGGATCGAGCTATTGTAAGCGATACGGCCGGTACCACCAGAGATACAGTGGAGGATAGCTTGCGCATAGGGGGCATCCTTTTTCGGCTCGTCGATACGGCCGGTATTCGTTCTACTGAGGATAAGATAGAGCAGATTGGTATCGAGCGGTCTTTTGCTGCTATTTCCGAAGCAAATATCATCCTCTATGTGCTGGATGGGCGATATTTGAGCCAATTGGATCGGGAAGAGACGAATAGGCTTTGCCGTGCAGCCGGAGAGACTCCCGTCTTGCTCCTACTTAACAAGAGCGATTTGGCGACTCCGGCCGAAGATCTGCTTCCCGAGGAGTTGCGCTCGATGAAAAGGATCTGCTTAGCGGCTAAAAAAGGAGAGGGGATAGAACTTCTGAAACAAGAGTTGCTGCAATTGGCGCAACTCCCTGAGGGAAGCAATGACATTATTGTGAGTAACACGAGGCATTATCAGGCATTGTTGAATGCAGCCGAAGCACTTCGTCGTGTTGTTCAGGGGCTTGAGGATGGCATTAGCTCGGATTTCCTTAGTCCGGATCTCAGGGCTTGTATCGACAGTATAGAGGAGATCAGCGGTCGTCGCATTGGTTCGGACACTGTCCTTCACCATATATTTTCTCACTTCTGTATCGGCAAATAAGACAACTCCCCGCATAAAATGATTATACGGGGAGTAATTGGCGATTTTCTTCTTTTTTAATGTAACGAAATAAGCGTTTTACGCCCCAATTTGTCCATTGTCGTCGGAGGGCGAAGAGCCACCGCCATTGTTTTCTTTTTTCTTGCCCAAGGAATTGTAGGCGACATCCAGTACACGCTCGGCACGCTCCAGGCGAACGCCCTTGAGAGCCGTCTTAACCTTCACGCGAGGCGTATAGATGACCTTGGCCTTGTCCACGAGCTCGACGCCGACCTTCTCGGCACTATCGACGCCCGAACCGGTCTTCGCCGTGATGCTGGGGCGATAAGTGCCCATGTCGCCGCAATCGACGCTTTTGCCGTCCTGAAGCAGACGGATAAGCACCTTCGCGGCACGGTCAAACACCGCCTTAACATCAGCCGAAGAGACTGTTGTCTCGTCCGCCACGAGTTCGATAAACTCCTCGAACGTCACATCCGAATGCAAATGGATTGCGGGGTACCAAAGCGTCTTGTTGGTCTTGCCAAAACCGACTTTACGCTCAACTGCTTTGATTTTAATCATGATGATATAATTTACTGTTAAACAAAGTGTTATAAATCTCTGCTAAGTTAGCTGAATTTTCGTGCGCAGAGAAATATTTTTTCTTGCGCACGGAAATAAATTTTCTTGCCCAGGAAAATTTTTCTCCTTGCCCGAGAATATTTATCGCTTTGCCCGAGAAGCCTCGTCGCCTTGCTCGATAAGCTCTATCGGCTTTCCTAAGAAGCCTCATCACCTTGCCCGAGAATATTCATCGCTTTGCCCGAGAAACCTCATCGCCTTGCTCGATAAGCTCTCTCAGCTTTCCTAAGAATCCTCATCACCTTGCCCGAGAATCTTCGTCGCCTTACCCGAGAAAAATCCCCAGCTCACATTCGTATTTGTTGATATTTGAGGTCAAGCAAAATCCTTAGATTTCAAGTGTAAGTAGATCTCTTGGCCGGCAAAGGTGATTGAGCGAGAAAGATAAAATCCCCTCAAAGATGCCAGCAAGACGTCTTCGAGGGGATTTTTGCGCCTTTACGAGGAAAGGCAGAGAGGGAGGAGATCTAATGCAAGGTTAATGGCACACAGGGTTATTTGCAGATACACACGCCTCTATTTGTGAGGCCATCGCATGAACTCCTCAAGATTGTTTCAGTAGCTTAGTTCAGATAGGCCGTGAGCATCCAAATTTCCTTTTCCTGCTCAGCCAGAAAATTACCCATCAGAGCAACGGTAACTTCATCGCCGGCCTCGGCTGCAGCCCGTAATGTTTCCCTTTCGAGAGCCATCAATAGCTTGTAGTTGTCGAGTATTTCGGGCAAAATCTGCGCAGGGTCGGTCATTTTGCTTGTCTCTTTGATTTTGCTTTGACCAATGAGGATGCTCATTCTGTTCTCCGGAGAGACTTCCAATTGCAGGAGCCGCTCTGCTATCTCATCGATTTTCTCGGCCGTGGCATCGTACCATTTCTCGAACTGGGCGTGCAATTCATAAAAGAGAGGCCCACGTACGTGCCAATGATAGCCACGGAGATTATTGTAATAAACTTGGTAGGAAGCCAGCAAGGTTTCCAAGCCTACGACTGTTTCTTTCAAACCGTTGGGGTTCAATCCTGTGATGGAAAGGATGTTCTTATTCATAATCATTCTTTTTTTTGTTTGGTTATCTGTGGGCAAATGTATGGTGAAAAACTATGATGAGGAACTGTTTTATCCTATGGTAGAATAGACGAAATCTATATTTTGGAGTAGCCCCTGTGATGATCTCTTATCGTCGAGGCATTGCGGAAGTCGTATGTGTTTCTTGCTCACTCTCCAAATGCTAGGAACAATGGCAGGATAAAAAGTATAGGCAGGGGTGCATAAATTTTCTACCTTTGTTTGGGTAGGGCGATTGGCCTGATCCGAGTTCTGCTGGTTTTGAGGCAGGGCGGTCTTTGCAGCTATCCTCCTTCTTATCCTATATATACTACTTACTACAGCAGCACAACGCAGAAAAATAATAATGAATACAAAAGACGATTTCAGAAAATATGCCACCGGTCATCTGCGCATGAGCAGTACCGGCTTGGACGACTATCTCAAGGTACAGAGCAGCTATATCTCTCCTACGATTATGGAGGAACGACAACTCAACGTTGCTCAGATGGATGTCTTCTCTCGTTTGATGATGGACCGTATTATCTTTCTTGGGACGCAGATAGATGACTATGCCGCCAACGTAATTCAGGCACAGTTGCTCTATTTGGATAGCAGTGATCCTGGGAAAGATATTTCCATATATATCAATTCTCCGGGAGGATCGGTCTATGCCGGCTATGGCATCTACGACACCATGCAATACATAGGTAGTGAAATCTCTACCATATGTACCGGTATGGCAGCCTCCATGGCCTCCGTATTGCTGGTGGCAGGAGAGAAAGGCAAGCGGTTTGCTTTGCCGCACTCTCGGGTAATGATTCATCAGCCATTGGGGGGTATGAGCGGTCAGGCCAGCGATCTGGAGATTGCAGCCCGTGAGATATTGCGAGTGAAGAAAGAGTTGTACACAATTATCTCCACTCACTCCGGCAAGAAGATAGAGGATGTGGAGCGAGACAGCGACCGTGACTATTGGATGACAGCCGAAGAAGCTCTCAGCTATGGCATGATAGACAAGATTTTGACCAAGCAGCGGAAATAGGCTTCGGTGTATGAGCAAAAATAATAAGCCCCAGGAGGGGCATTGCGACTTTTGTGGAGCACCCGAAAGTCAGACCTCTCTCTTGTTGAGAGGCCTGAGTGGGTCTATTTGTTCAGATTGTGCCATGAGGGCTGTCGAGGTGAGCCGAGACATGATCCGCCAATCGGATAAGACACTCGAGACCCTCAACGAAACCCCATTACCCAAGCCGAAAGAGATCAAGGCCTTTTTGGATCTCTATGTCGTGGGGCAGGATGCAGCCAAGCGATACTTGTCCGTTGCCGTATATAACCATTATAAGCGGCTTTTGCAGCAGGGAGATGAGAATGAGACGGAGATAGAGAAGAGCAATGTGATACTGCTCGGCCCTACTGGTACGGGTAAGACCTTGCTGGCTCGCACTATTGCCCGGATGCTCAAGGTGCCTTTTACTATCGTGGATGCCACAGTGCTCACCGAAGCCGGTTATGTAGGAGAAGATATAGAAAGCATCATCACACGGCTGTTGCAGGCTTCGGACTATAATGTCTCCAAGGCCGAGCGAGGGATTGTGTTTATTGATGAGATAGACAAGATCGCTCGCAAAAGCGATAACCCCTCTATTACCCGAGATGTCAGCGGAGAGGGTGTGCAGCAAGGTTTGTTGAAATTGCTTGAAGGCTCTGTGGTAAATGTGCCACCCGAAGGAGGACGTAAGCACCCCGAACAGAAGCTCATAGCCGTAAACACCAAGCAGATACTCTTTGTCTGTGCCGGAGCTTTCGATGGGATAGAGAAGCGTATTGCCAGACGCCTCAATACAAGGGTCGTAGGCTATACTTCCAGTCAGAATGTCAAGCAGATTAAGCCGGAGGATATGCTGCAGTATGTCACCCATCAAGACCTGAAGAGCTATGGATTGATCCCTGAGATTATCGGGCGTCTTCCCATTTTGTCTTACCTCGATCCACTGGATAGAGATACTCTCAAACGGATTCTCACCGAACCGAAGAATGCTATCACCAGACAGTACACCAAGTTGTTCGAGATGGACGGGATCACACTCAAATTCAAAGACGAAGCCTTGGATTTTATTGTAGATAAGGCCATAGAAGAGAAGTTGGGTGCCAGAGGACTCCGAGCTATTGTGGAGACAATCATGCTTGACGCGATGTTTAACCTGCCCGGTGAAGACCAGAAGCAACTGACCGTAACACGTGCTTTTGCCGAAAAAGAATATTTGCGAAACAAGAAGTAGGAGTTTGGCCCTTGCCAACAAACAACAGCGACTATACCTGTAATCAACATTATGATCTATCTATGGTGGACGACTTAACTCTTAAACTGAAAGAGTATTTCGGCTTCGATACATTCAAGGGTAACCAAGAAGCTATCATACGAAACGTATTGGAGGGGAAGGATACCTTTGTTCGGATGCCTACGGGAGGAGGCAAGAGCCTTTGCTACCAACTGCCGGCTCTTATCTTGCCGGGTACGGCCATCGTAGTATCTCCCCTAATTGCCTTGATGAAGAATCAAGTCGATGCTATACGTTATGTGAGTAGTGATGACGGTATAGCACATTTTCTAAACTCTTCTCTTACCAAGGTACAGATAGAGCGGGTGCGGCAAGACATCCGAGCCGGCATTACCAAGCTGTTGTATGTAGCCCCCGAATCGCTCAATAAGGAAGAGAATATAGCCTTTCTGCGGACTGTGCATGTCTCTTTTTATGCAGTCGATGAGGCTCACTGTATTTCGGAATGGGGGCATGACTTTAGACCAGAGTACAGGCGTATTCGGCCTATTATCAACGAAATATCTCCTCGCCCTGTGATTGCTCTCACGGCTACGGCCACCCCCAAGGTGCAGCACGATATACAGAAGAATTTGGGCCTTAATTCTCCGACGATATTCAAGAGTTCATTCAACCGCCCGAACTTATTTTATCAGGTAAAACCCAAGAATGAAAATGTAGATCGGGAAGTGGTCAAATTTATCCTCTCCATGCCCGGGAAAAGTGGAATTGTGTATTGCATGAGTAGGAATAAGGTTACTACCTTTGCCCAAATTTTGCAGGCCAATGGGATTAGCGCTCTCCCTTACCATGCGGGTATGGATCCCAAAGAGAGGGCGGAAAACCAGGATGCTTTTCTGGAAGAGCGTGCCGATGTGATTGTAGCGACAATTGCTTTCGGTATGGGTATCGATAAGCCGGACGTGCGCTACGTGATTCACTACGATATGCCTAAGAGTCTGGAGGGATACTATCAGGAAACCGGCAGAGCCGGGCGAGATGGGGGTGAGGGTATTTGTCTGGCTTTCTATAGTAAGAAAGATCTTGCCAAGCTGGAGAAATTCATGAAAGGCAAACCCATCAGCGAGCAGGAGATTGGCAGGCAATTATTGATTGAGACGGCAGCTTATGCCGAATCGAGAGTTTGTCGTCGCAAGTTGCTCTTGCACTACTTCGGAGAGGAGTACGAGAAAGATAACTGCGGCAGTTGTGATAATTGTTTGATGCCGGTAAAACAGGTGGAAGCAAAGGAGTTATTAGTGAGCGTGTTGGAGGCCGTCCAGGAACTCAAAAGCAAGTTCAAAACGGATTACGTAATCAAGATACTTCGCGGAGAAAACTCTGCCGAGGTGGAATCGTTTAAGCATGATCAGCTGGAAAGCTTCGGTGTGTGTGAGAAAGAATCCGAAGAGACTCTCAATAGTGTGATCAGACAAGCCCTGATCGAAGGATATTTAAGTAAGGATATAGAGAATTATGGCCTGCTCAAAGAGACTCCGAAGGGTAAGAAATATCTCAAGAAACCGGTTAGCTTCCAGATCCCCAGTGAGGATGAAGAGGAAGACAGCGAGAGTGCTGTGCCACGTACTTCGGGTGGCGGATCGGGTGGTGCGGTAGACCCGGTGCTATTCTCCATGATGAAAGATCTGCGCAAGAAGATCGGATCTCGCCACAAAGTGCCCCCCTATGTTGTCTTTCAGGATGTCAGTATGGAGGCTATGGCTACATTCTATCCTGTGACCATGGAGGAGCTGCAGAAGATCCCGGGAGTGGGAGCCGGCAAAGCCAAGAGATACGGGCAGGAATTTTTGGATTTGATTAAGCGGCACGTTGAAGATAATGACATAGAACGTCCTGAAGACCTTCGAGTGAAAACGCTGGCCAATAAGTCGAAGATGAAAGTTGCTATTGTGCAGCAGATAGACCGTAAGGTGGCTTTGGACGATATAGCCATGAGCCACGGATTGGAGTTCGATGAATTGCTCTCCGAGATAGAGGCGATTGTCTACTCTGGTACGCACCTCAACATCGACTACTTTATCGAAGAGGCTATGGACCCCGACCATGTCAGTGACATTTATGACTACTTCAAAGAATCGACTTCGGATTCTCTCGAAGCCGCTCAGGAAGAGTTGGGTGATGAATATAGCGAGGACGAAATACGACTACTGAGGGTAAAGTTCCTCTCCGATTTGGCCAATTGATTTATACCAAGTAATACAGAGCAAACATCCCATACCATGCAAAAGAAATTTTCTCGTACACTGTTGGCCGTGGCCTTAGCCCTGTCGCCTGTATCTGGTCTGTTCGGCCAAAAGAATGTGATTGATGAAGTTATATGGATGGTAGGGGACGAACCTATCCTCAAATCGGATGTGGAAAACCAAAAGCTCTATCTGATGAGTGAGGGGCATAAGCTGGCCGGGAATTACGATTGTTATATCCCCGAGCAGATAGCTGTGCAGAAGCTCTTCCTGAATCAGGCCAAGATAGACAGTATACAGGTCGATGACGCTCAGGTGAACCGCTATGTGGAGACTTGGCTTAACAATGCCGTGTCTAACTATTATGGTACACGGGAGAAGATGGAGGAGTACTTCAACAAGAAGTATTCGCAAATAAGGGAAGACCAAAGGCGCATAGCGCGCAACAGTGAGATTGTACGGCAGATGCAATACAAGATAGCACAGAACGTAAAGGTCTCTCCTTCGGAAATTCGTTCGTTTGTGCAAAGTACACCAGTTGACAGTTTGCCGTATATCCCCACCAGTGTGGAGGTACAGGCCATCAGCATTAAGCCGGAGATTGCTTTGGCCGAGATCGACGCAATCAAGGATAAGCTACGTGGATTTGCATCCGAGGTAAGCAAAGGGAATAGTGAATTTTCCACTTTAGCAAGGCTGTATAGCGAAGACAAGCGGACTGCCCTGCAAGGTGGAGAGTATGGCTATGTAGGTCGGGCTTCTCTTGATCCTGATTTTGCCAATGTCGTTTTCAATATGCCTAGTACGGATCGATACGTTTCTCAAGTGATCAAAACAGAGGAGGGCTATCATATCGTGCAGCTTATTGACAAGAAGGGCGATCTGATCAATTTCAGGCAGATTTTGCTTCGTCCTCAAATCTCTGATCAGGCTCTGGAGGCGGCAGTTGCCAAGCTGGATTCGTTACGTATGGAGGTAAATAAGGGGCAGATCTCTTTTGAGGATGCAGTCCGTGATTACTCCGAGGATAAGGACTCGCGTAACAACGGAGGCTTACTACTCAATACGAGTGAGAATAGCGAACTCTCTGGCTCTCCTTCTTTCAGATATGAGGATTTGCCACAAGACCTTGGTAAGGACATTTATAAAATGAAGCCAGGTGAGATATCCCAACCCATTGTTGTGACAACCAAAAAGGGCAACAAAGAGGTGGTGATTGTCAAGCTCAAGACCTTGAAAGAGGGGCATCGTGCCGATTTGGTAAACGATTTCCAGGTCATCAAAGAAATGGCTCTGAGCAAGAAGCGCCAGTCTGTACTGGACGAGTGGGTACGCACAAAGCAAAAAGAGACCTATGTGTATATGAATCCCGAGTATAGAAACTGTGAGTTTCAGTACCCGGGTTGGCTTCATCACAACGATTAAACGGGAATGTCGCATCGGGAGCGTTCTCTTGGCTTCGTCCCTCTGGCGATAGTTTTTTGTCTGTGTGCCATCGGGTTTCTGGCTTGGTCGCCCAAACCTAATGAGCCGGAGAAGAAACGTATCATTCTTGAGCACGCCGATTTATTGAACTACGATGCCAACTATTCACCCGACATCAAGCGTTTGGTCGGCAATGTGAAGTTTCGCCACGGCATTGCCGTGATGAAGTGCGATAGTGCTTATCTCAATGAGCGTGCAAATTCATTTGAAGGATTTGGTCGTATACATATTCAAGAAGACACTGTAAACATATATGCCAAGCATATAGATTATGATGGTTTTTTGCGTCTGGCTCGTCTTAGACATGAGGTGAGCCTTGACAATGGGCATGCTACACTCTATACGGACAGCCTGGACTATGACCGCAATGTCGGACTGGCTTATTATTTCAATGGAGGGACAATCGTAGATTCGGTCAATACTCTTTCTTCCGGCTATGGTCAGTATGATGTGCGTACCGAGGAGGCCGAATTTCAAGAAGCCGTATCGCTTGAGAATGAAAATTTTGTGATGGAGACAGAGAATCTCCACTACAGTACAAAATCTCATATTGCCACTATGCTGGGGCCCACAACGATCGTTTCCGATTCGGGGCGCATCGTCACTACTCGTGGTGTGTATGATACTCAGAAAGATGTGGGGATATTATTGAATGGATCGACTGTTCACTCTCGTGGGCGGAGCATGACTGGAGATTCCATCTACTATGATAGCAAGCAAAAGTGGGGAGAAGTCTTCGGTAGTATGCATTTAATAGATACAACCCACCGAGCTGATTTGTATGGGCAGTACGGCTATTTCGATGAAAAGCGAGAGTATGCTTTTGCTGCTGAGAGAGCTCGAGCCGTAGATTACTCTCGTGCAGATACTCTGCATGTAGGAGCGGATACTTTGGAAATGATATCCTACAAGGACAGGCAATGGCCTGCTATCCCACGACCACAAAAGTCCGAAGAATACTATGCTTGGTTTGCTTCCGAGGAACTAACGAAGAGTACACAGCCTTCGGACTCACAGCTCCCTGTACAGCCCGGGGTATCGCCGGAGGCTGTTAGCCGGCAAGATACAGTGGATAGATATATTATCCGAGCCTATCGGAATGTTCGAGCTTGGCGTAGAGATGCTCAGGCTGTGGCGGATTCGTTGGAATACAGCTCTGCTGATTCTCTTATCGGCTTGTTTGGTAGGCCGGTTCTTTGGAGTGAAGAGAATCAACTGTCTGCAGACACGATACATGTGTATTTGTCCGATTCCACATTGGAAGCCGCTGTGGCCAGAAGTGGAGTGATAGGTATGCAGCAGATCGATACGATGATGTACAACCAGCTCTCTTCGCAGAAGCTCAATATATTCTTTCAGGACAGTACTGCTCGTTTTATGGAAGCCTTGGATAGTGTAGAGAGTATTTTCTATTTTGCCAAGGAAGGTACTAAGCAGTATTATGCCATGAACAGGATGAAGAGTGACCGCATGTTTGCTTCTTTTGCCAATGATTCTTTGCAGAAAGTAAAGTGGGTACCTTCTTGGGGTAAAGTCTATCCAATCAAGCTGACCGATCCTGCTCTCAGGAGATTGCCCGGCTTTGGATGGAAAGGAGATGATAGGCCGAGTGGCCCGGATGATATCTTTCGATCCAAAGAAGGGAAGAGGTATCGACCTCCGTCACTCAGAGACCTGAGTCGTTTCAGAGGAGCAGATGCGGCATTGCTGGCTTATCGACAATTGGAGTTAAAACTTTTGCAGAGGGATAGTTTGTCTTCCTTGCAGGGAGATATCCCCCCGTCTGCCCCTCTAGAGGGAGAAGCCGAGAGGAGGGAAGACCTTGCAATAGGCTCTTCTTCGTCCACGCAGACCAAACGGCAGACCGATAATCCCACTGTCTTCTATCCTCTTCGCTCATCGATGAATAGGGAAGAGGAGGAAAGGCAAGATCAAAATGCTAACAAAGATCCACAATGGCTCTATTTCAAAGTTTCTACAGAC
Source organism: Porphyromonas crevioricanis (assembly GCF_900167225.1). Classification (GTDB taxonomy): domain Bacteria; phylum Bacteroidota; class Bacteroidia; order Bacteroidales; family Porphyromonadaceae; genus Porphyromonas; species Porphyromonas crevioricanis. The sequence goes on along the minus strand of NZ_FUXH01000007.1, from coordinate 55,296 downwards.
CTCGCAAACCCAGGTCTTTCAACCATAAACCCATCTATTGGGATCCCAAAAAGGAAGAACTGGAAAAGCGAATAGCTCGTATTCGCTCCGAAATGATTGAGAGAGGAGAACTTCCTGCTGAGGGGGTAGATGAACAGGCTAAGCCTCTGGCAGAGCAAGACACTCCGAGGACACTCAGTGATGTTGAAAGACGTATCCGAGGCAGTTTTGTGCAGGGAACCAGTCACCTGCGCTCCCAAAGAGAGAGAGGAGAGAATGCTTCCACTCGCCTGCAAAAAGTGATCAAGCTACTCTTGCTCATGATTGTTGCAGCTGCTGTTGTCGTGGCCTTGCGCCAGTTTAATATTTTCATCTGAACAATGAGCGACATTATCCATCTCCTTCCGGACAGTATTGCCAACCAGATTGCAGCGGGGGAGGTCATACAAAGACCAGCTTCGGTGATCAAGGAGCTTGTCGAGAATGCGCTGGATGCCCATGCTACCCATGTTAGGATTGAGTTGTCAGAGGCTGGGCGAGATCTCATCCGAGTTATCGATAATGGGATCGGCATGTCTGCTACTGATGCCCGTATGGCCTTTGAACGCCATGCAACATCGAAGATTAGCAAGGTGGAGGATCTCTTTTCCTTGCATACAAAAGGTTTCAGAGGAGAAGCTCTGGCTTCGATCGCTGCAGTATCTCAAGTAGAGTTGATTACTCGTCCGGAGGATGAGGAGTTGGGTATCAAGCTGTGTATATCAGGTTCGGAGTTGGTTGCTTCCGAGCCTTGTACAGCCCCTGTAGGGAGTATCTTTTCCATCAAAAATCTCTTCTACAACATCCCTGCTCGGCGCAAGTTCCTCAAAAGCAACGATACAGAGCTTCGGAATATCCTGCAGGAGATAGAGCGAATTGTATTAGTGCACCCGGAGATCTCATTTGAGGTCCAGCACAATGGACAGCAGATATACAATTTAGAGAAGAGTAGCACGAAGTTGCGTATTATCGATACACTCGGCAAGAAATACGACAAAGATCTTATCTCGATAGTTCTGGATGGACCGATATTCAAGATAGAAGGTTTTGTAGGAAGGCCTGAGGGAGCTCGTAAGCGAGGAGCCAAGCAATTCTTTTTTGTGAACAATCGCTTCATGAGACACGCTTTTTTCCACAAAGCCGTACTTAGTGCCTACGAAGGAATTGTCAGACCTGGAGAACAACCGAACTACTTTATTTACCTGACAGTGGATCCGGCATCTATTGATGTCAATATTCACCCAGCCAAGACGGAAATTAAATTTGAAGATGAACAGAGTATTTTCCGCTTTTTGCACAACCTGACCAGAGAGGGGTTGGCTTCAGCTCACGCAATTCCGACAATAGATTTCGAGGCACAGCATACGATTTCCATCCCTCCTTATCGAGGGGTTGAAAAAGGAGATCTGACACTCCCGGCGGTAGACCTTGATCCCAGCTATAATCCTTTTGATGTGCCGGCCACAAGGGGGACTACTACCAAGAATTCCCCCGATTTGTCGGAGGAAAGTAATATTCCTTGGGCCGATCTTTTTAAGCAGATCAGAGGTAAGCACCATCCTTCCGAAAGCTATTCGCCGGAGCAGCCCAAGGATTCGGCCAAGCAGTCTCACCCGATGTATGATATGCCATTCCCGGCAGGACGCTATACGAGTATTACTTGCATGTCTCAGGCAAATGCTGCTTCGGAGCTTTTCGATCCCCCAACTTCTTCTTCTCCCTCCCTTCGTCCTTTCTATCTGTACGGAGATCGATATTTGATTACGACGCGGCCAGAAGGCCTGGCTTTGGTGGATTATCATCGAGCGCACGAGCGTGTCCTCTACGATCATTTCCTTGAGCAATGTCGGAGAGGAAAGATAGAGCAGCAACAGCTCCTTTTCCCTGATACACTCTCATTCCCCACTTCAGATCATGCTAAACTTCCGCCTATTTTGGAGCAGCTGCGGAAAGTCGGATTTGATTTGTCTCCTTGTGGAGAGAACTATTCCCTTACAGCAGCTCCCCTGATTATTGCCACCGATGCCGGAGACATTGTTACGGAGATCATACAGGCCTATCTGGACGGAGTGTTATGTTCGGCAGAAGAGGAGGTCTACAAGGCTATTGCTCATAAGATAGCTTCCCTCAGGGCTTGGCCCTATGGCAGACAACTTTGTGAAGAAGAGGCCTTGAAGCTCCTTTCGGACTTATTTGCTTTGCCGGATGCGACCTATACAGCCGGGGGAAAACTCATTGTTTCGATTATAGAAGAAGCTGAGATTCAAAGCCGTTTTGGGCGTTGATGCGGTTTCTCTGCTTAAATAAACTATGCTATGAGAAAGAGTTGTTTATCCATTCTGTCTTTGCTGTTGCTTATGCTTTTTCCCTTGTCGGGAGAGAGTCAGCGCACGATCGAATATAAGCCTCGGTTACTCTCCCGTGTGGATGAGCATGAGATGCATTCGTGGGTAAATGCCCGAATAAAAGAAATGAGTCTGGAGCAACAGATAGGGCAACTCATCATGCCTATCATATACCCCAAGACAGATAAGCAATCTATCTTGCAAGCTCAAACATTGGTCAAGGAGATTGGGGTAGGAGGGATACTCTACCAGAAGGGCCTATTGTCTGAGCAATATGCCATGAATATGTCGCTTCAGGCTGTTGCCGATCTGCCTCTTCTCATTTCTCTGGATGGTGAATATGGGCTTTGGATGAGGCTCAAAGATGCCCCTCGCTATCCCAAGGCTATGGCTTTGGGGCATATCCGAGACAAACGCTACATATATTGGTATGGGAGAGAATTGGCTCGGCAGTGTCGCCTGATGGGGATACATATAGATTTTGCACCAGTACTCGACATCAATAATAATCCTCGAAATCCCGTTATCGGGACTCGCAGCTTCGGTACTGATATAGATAAGGTGCTGGAGAATGGATTGATCTTTTCTGCCGGATTGGAAGATGGAGGTATTCTTTCTGTGGCCAAGCACTTTCCTGGTCATGGCAATACCGATGTCGATTCGCATAAGGCATTGCCTCTTATCTCCGGATCAAAGGAGGATTTATTTTCCACGGAGATTGTACCTTTTCAAGCCTATACGCAAGCAGGTTTTGGTGGAATGATGATCGGTCATTTGAGGGTACCTGCGTTGGAGACAGATCCACAGACTCCGGCCTCCATGAGTACGGCTATCGTTTCGGATCTATTGATTAGACAACTCGGTTTCCGTGGATTGATTTTTACCGATGCTATGGAAATGCAGGGGATGCAGACTCCTGGGGAGCATCCCATTAGTGTGCGGGCTGTGCAGGCAGGGGCGGATATTCTTCTCGGACCTACTAATCCTAAGCAAGTGCAACGAGAACTCATGCAAGCTGTATCCTCTGGTGTTTTAAGCAAGAAGGAAATTGAGCTGCATTGTCGCAAAATCCTTTCCTATAAGTACGCTTTGCTAATTACTCCTGGTATTCCCGATATATATTCATCCAAGGAGATCTCTGGCCTTGTGCGTTCCCCTTATGGGTTGCAGTTCTGTAAACAGTTGTGGAGAGAGAGTATTGAGATCAAGAGAGGAGCCGACAAGTTACCATTGGAGATAGATGATCGGGTAGCTCTTTTGCAACTGGGGGCATCTAAGAGCAATCGTTTTGGTGCTGAGTTGCAGCGTGCTGGTCTAAAGAAACAAATCTGCTATCCTACGGCCTCGGCTGCCGAAACCAATCGTATACTGGAGCAACTCAAATCCTATCAGACCGTGATAGTGAGCATTTGTTCTTCCAAGCCGTCTGCCTTTTCTTCTATCGTGAATCGCCTTGTGACTTCCAAACGGGTGATATTATGTTTCCTTACTACTCCTTTTGCTGAAGAAGCACTGAAACTGAAGGCTTTGCCGACAGTGTTGCTGCATGCTTTCGAGTCTTGTGATGAGGCCATGCAAGCCGCTGCGGAGAAGCTGTTGTCGCCTGCTTATACCTATGCTCTGAAGTTGAGTGCCGAAGATGAAAACCTCTATCAGCAGATACTTGTCGCGATCGAATTGGTGCGACAACAAGGAAAAGAGAAGCCGGATCAGATTGTCCCACAGGGAGGAATGGAAGGAGAGACGAATTCCGATTTATTACCATCTGTATTACCACGAGAGAAGTTGCAGCTCTTGCGTCATAAGATAGAAGAGATCGTAAGCCATGCGATTGAAGAAAAAGCATTCCCAGGTTGTCAGATCTTGGCAATACATCGAGGGAAACCTCTGTACGAGGGGTATTTTGGTCATCTCACTTATGACAATAAAGAGCAGCCCGTGGGGCATAATATTATCTATGATCTTGCTTCCATAACCAAAGCTGCTGCGACTACACCGGCTGTCATGCTGTTGATAGATCAGGGTAAACTTTCTCTCTCTACCCGTGTGGAGGATGTCCTTCCTCGATTTAGAAAGACGGCAGTTGGCAGTTTGAGGCTACGAGAGCTTTTGCTGCATACCAGTGGTTTACTTTCTGGTCTTAATTTCTATGAAGATCTGATAGATCCTAATTCCTATCAGGGACCGTTGAAGACATCTTCTTATGCTTCCGGATATATACAAGTGGCTCACCGTTCTTGGGCCAATTCGGATTTTTCTTTTCAGCCTCTGTGGATAAGCGAAAATCCAGGAGGTAATTTTGATCGGCAGTTCTCCTCCAGACTTTGGATTAGCAGGGACTTTAAGGATGTGATGCTCGATCGTATTGCGGCTCTCAAACTCAAAAACAGAGGACGGTATCGGTATAGTGATCTCAATTTTGTCCTTATACAGCAAATGATAGAGGCTCGGAGCAAGTTATCTCTGGATGAGTTTGTGGGCAAATATCTCTATCGTCCTATTGGTAGTCATTTGTGTTTTAATCCGATCCGCAAGGGGGTGCCGACGAGCCGTATTGCTCCGGCACAGGATGATCGTTTTATTCGCAAAGAAGTATTGAAGGGAGTTGTAGATGATGAGACTGCAGCTTGCCTCGGAGGAGTGTCCGGTAATGCCGGCTTGTTTGGTAGTGCCCGGGATTTGGCTCCTCTGTTATTGCTCTATGCGAACGAAGGGAGAGCTCAGGGAAAGCAAATTATAAACAAGAGTACTCTCCGGCAGTTTACCTCCAAAGAAGATCCCAGACACAATCGCTTCCTCGGATTCGATAGGCAGAGATCCCGGGAGTTGAACTATATCGCCGGTGCGGCCTCCATGTCCACCTATGGACACACTGGGTTTACCGGTACATGTTTTTGGGTGGATCCTAAAAAAGACCTGATCTTTATTTTTCTTTCTAATCGCAGCTATCCCTCACGGACACATACTGCATTGATGAGGCTGAATGTGCGTCAGCGTATTCATCAGGCTTGTTATGAAGCTTTAGAACAGCAGTGACAAAAAAGCTTTAGATTGCTGATCGAGAGAGTACTATTATATCCTGATATTTACTTGCGGAGAAGAGTTCATCTCCTTTTTGGTCGGCTAAAGAGGATTCTGTACGCCATTTGCCGGGTATGAATTTGGCAATACTGAGATCTGCTGTTTGGATCAACGGTGCAATATGATCTATTGGGAAAGCTACATTGCCCTTTCTCAGGCTCTGGTCTATGTAAAACAAGCCATCGGAAAGCTGATTGAATTTCATGTCGCTTTCCCCCCGGTTCATCTTTCCCAGAGAATCATCGTCTATTATAAACATACTGCACAAGCAGTGTCCTTCCGGCCGTAAGACTCTCCCAATTTCTTTGAGATAATGTGCTACATCTTCCTCAAGCATATGGGTGAAGACTGAGTATAGTGCAATAATATCGAACGAATTATCGGGGAAAGGGAAACGAAACTCACAAGCCTGCTTATGCGTATTGTTGTAGAGAGCGTTGTTGAGATCGACATGGAGGAATTTGAAATTGTGGTGCTTGGATGAGATATTCTTGTGGCACCAATCAATGCCCTCTTCTACCACATCGAAACCGGTATAACTACCACTTGGCTCAAGGTAAGATGTTAGAGAAACGGCCAAGCGTCCGATGCCACAGCCAATGTCCAATACATCAGACTCAGTAATAAGTCCTGCGTGGGCTTTTAATTCCTCTCTCTGCCGGTCTCCTTGTTTATGATAGTCTCCCTGACCTACGAAGATGGCTCCTTTGGGAGGTGTCATTCCCTTGGTGGGATGCAGTAAATCATAAGGTAGGTAGTAGAGTCGCCTGACATATCTTCTCAGCTTGGGAGAGAGACGATAATAGAGCTTTCTTTTTATCTCCATAGATTGATTGTATAGCACAATGAAAGAAACAATGCCTCCACGCTTATCTCAACGAAACTAAAAAGGCTGTCTCAAATACACGTTTGAGACAGCCTTTCGTCATTAAAATTCAGCACTCTTGGGGGTGCGGGGGAAAGGTATTACATCCCTGATATTGGCCATCCCACTTACGAAGAGAAGTAGCCGCTCAAACCCTAATCCGAAACCTGAGTGTGGGCAGGTACCGAACTTGCGAGATTCAAGGTACCACCAAATATCTTTTTCCGGTACATTCATCTCCTGGGCTCGTTTCCGCAATTTGTCGTAGTCAGCTTCACGCTCGCTACCTCCGATGATTTCACCGATTTTGGGGAACAGGATATCCATACCTCTCACGGTCTTGTCATCATCGTTCAGCTTCATGTAGAAAGATTTGATTTCTTTCGGGTAGTCCGTTAGGATAACTGGAGTCTTGAAGTGTTGCTCCACCAGATAACGCTCATGCTCACTGGCCAGGTCGGCACCCCAGTAAATGGGGAATTCAAACTTGTGCCCATCAGCTACAGCTTTCTCTAATATCTCTACACCTTCTGTATAAGTGAGGCGCACAAAAGGCTTTTCGAGTACAGATTCGAGGCGTTCGACCAAATCCTTGTCGAAGTGTTCGGCCAAGAATTTGATATCATCGATACAATGATCTAAGGCCCAGCGTACACAGAACTTGATGAACTCCTCGGCCAAATCCATATTGTCCTCTATCTCGTTGAAAGCCACTTCAGGTTCGCACATCCAAAACTCTGCCAGATGTCTCGGCGTGTTGGAGTTTTCCGCACGGAAAGTCGGTCCGAAAGTGTAGACTCCTCCCAGAGCTAAAGCTGCCATTTCAGCTTCCAATTGCCCGGAAACGGTGAGAGAGGTCTGGCGAGCAAAGAAATCTCGGCTGTAGTCAACTGCTCCTTCTTCTGTCTTGGGGCAATTCGCCAAGTCGAGAGTTGTTACTTGGAACATTTGACCAGCTCCTTCGCAATCGCTCCCGGTGATCAGAGGTGCATTGAAGTAGAAGAATCCTTTTTGATGAAAAAAGGTGTGAATGGCGTAGGCCATGTGATGTCTTAGCCGGTAGATAGCCCCGAATGTGTTAGTACGAGGACGCAAATGGGCAATCTCTCTCAGAAACTCCAGTGAGTGACCTTTCTTTTGCAGAGGGTAGGTATTAGGATCGGCTGTCCCATACACCTCCAAGTCTGTAGCTTGCAGCTCCACACTTTGTCCTTTGCCTTGTGAGGCAACCAGCCGACCGGTAGCCCTTATACAAGCTCCGGTGGTGATAGAACTTATCAAATCCGAAGAGAAGGAGGGGAGATCTACTACAATTTGCAGATTGTGTATGGTAGACCCATCGTTGAGAGCCAGGAAAGCCACGTTTTTGTTACCACGTTTGGTGCGTACCCAGCCCTTTACGGTCGCTTCTTGATCTGTAGAAATCCCTTGCAACAGCTCTACGATCATACTTCTTTTTGACATATCGATTATGTGTTTTGAAGGAAGGGTAGTTTTATTCAAAACTGCCCATCCTTAGGTTATTTACTTCCTGTTCGTCGAGGTAACGCCATTTGCCACGTGGCAGGTTTTTCTTTGTCAGACCGGCAAAATATACGCGATCGAGTCGCTTGACGTGATACCCCAGATATTCAAATATGCGTCTTACGATGCGATTTCGTCCCGAATGTATTTCTATACCTACCTGAGATTGGTCGTCCGCCTTTACATAGCTGATGGCATCGGCATGGATTTCTCCATCTTCAAGCTCTACTCCCTGAGCTATGCGCTGCATATCTTCTACTGTTACATCTCTATCCAACCATACGTGATAGATCTTTTTCTTCTTGAACTTCGGGTGAGTCAGCTTGGCTGCCAGATCTCCGTCGTTGGTTATGAGTATTACTCCAGTGGTATTGCGGTCCAGTCGCCCCACGGGGTAGATCCGCTCGGGACAAGCCTTGCGTACCAGGTCCATCACTGTAAGTCTGCATTGCGGATCATCGGATGTCGTGACACAGTTTTTCGGCTTGTTGAGCAAGACATACACCTTGCTTTCGATGGAAACAGGTTTGCCATTGAATAGGACCTCGTCCTGTCTGGTGATACGTGTCCCCAGCTCTGTGGCCACTTGCCCGTTTACTTGTATCATCCCCTTCTGTATCAGCTCATCCGCTTCCCTGCGTGAGCAGATACCTGCATTGGCCAAAAACTTGTTTAGACGAATCGGTTCGTTTGGATCGGCCAACACTTCCTGATATTTTACTGGGTCGATCCTGCGTGGACGATTTTGATTGAGCTTTTTGCGATTGTTTTTCCCTCGCTGCTGTCCGATCGCTTGTTTGTTTGGTCTTTGGTATGGTCTCTGTTGCCAGTGCATTCCTCCGCCTTCTCTCTCTCCCATATACCCTGGCTCCATAGGTGCCATTTGCGAATTTCTCTGCAAGGGGCGGTGTGGATATTGAGGCTTGTTGGTTCGCTGGAAGTAGTCCGTACCTGTCGGACGACCGGGGCGTTGATAGTCTGTCAATGGCTCTTTCCCCTGCTGTTGGTATGTGTTATAGCTGCGAGGGCGAGCATTTTGTTCATAGTAACCTTGAGAAGATTCGTTGTTTCTTCGCTCGTAGGGACGTGCAAAGTTTTCTCTGCGCCCGGTGTTGGCAAACAGTGGCGGCATATTTTCCCCTGTGCGAGCTTCGGTATGCAGAGTGCGTGGCTTCTTGTTCATCGTGTAGGGGATACGCTCTACTGCAGCCGGGCGTTGTGATCCGCTGCTTTCGCCTATGCGTACTCTACGACGACGAGAGATAGCGGTAGCCCCTTGAGACTGGGCCGATATGCGTTCCTCATAATTTTGTTTTACCTCCTCACGTTCGTTTTCGTTGAAGTGAGAGTCTTTTTGTCCTTCCATTGGGTCTTGTCTGTGAATTGATATTACAGCCTCACGGCTGGCGTTTTTTATTGATTAAAATTTAGTTGGATTTTTGTCCGGACAAATTCTGCCTAATATATCCCAACATAGGAGAAGGGAGTAATTTGTCTCAGTTCTTCTTTTACTTGTTCGGATACATCCAGCCCATCGATAAATCCTGCTATGGATTCCCGGCTGATCGCTTCGCCGGTACGTGTGAGGGCTTTAAGTGTTTCGTAAGGGTTGGGATAACCCTCACGCCGCAATACCGTTTGAATAGCTTCCGCTACGACTGCATAGTTACGCTCCAGATCTGCATCGATAGCAGCCCTGTTGAGCAAGAGCTTGCTCAGGCCTTTCTCCAGACTTTTCAGGGCTATCAGTCCATACCCCAGAGGCATACCGATATTACGTATTACGGTAGAGTCTGTCAAGTCTCTTTGCAGGCGAGAGATAGGTAGCTTGCGAGCCAAATGAGTCAAGAGGGCATCGGCAATTCCGAGGTTCCCCTCTGCATTCTCGAAGTCAATTGGGTTCACTTTGTGTGGCATGGCAGACGAACCGACCTCTCCGGCCTTGATCTTCTGCTTGAAATACTCCATTGATATGTACATCCAGATGTCTCGGCTCAAGTCTATCAATATCGTATTGATTCGGCAGAGAGCATCGAAAATAGCGGCCAGATGATCATAGTTGGAGATTTGGGTTGTATAGGCTTCTCGCTCCAGTCCGATAGAAGAGAGGAAACGATTGGCAAAGTCCTCCCAACGGTGAGATGGGTAGGCGATATGATGAGCATTGAAATTGCCAGTAGCTCCTCCGAATTTTCCTGTGTATGGCACGGCTTCGAGAGCTTGGTACTGCTGTTCCAAACGGTATACGTAGACTTCAAATTCTTTGCCGAGTTTGGTTGGGGAAGCCGGTTGCCCATGGGTTTTAGCCAGCATGGGAACATCTCTCCATTCTTGCGACATCGATTGCAGCTTGCTGTGTATTTGCTTGAGCACAGGTATATATACCTTCTGCATGGCATCTTTTAGCATCAACGGAAAAGCCGTGTTGTTGATGTCTTGGGAGGTTAGACCAAAGTGAATGTATTCCTTAGCGGCAGTCAGCCCCAGCTTGTCGAATTGTTCTTTGATGAAGTATTCCACGGCTTTTACGTCGTGGTTAGTCGTCTCTTCTATTTTCTTTACCGCTTGAGCATCGGCCAGAGAAAAATCCAGATATATTTTCCGGAGTCCTTCTTCGGATGTATTTTGCAGGGCGGTCTTGAGTTGGGGTAGTTCCCGGCTCAAAGCTATCAGGTACTCTATTTCGACCAGTACTCTGTATCTGATCAGTGCATACTCAGAGAAGTAACTGCTAAGTCCTTCGGTCTTGGAGCGGTATCGCCCGTCTACCGGAGAGAGAGCGTTCAATTCATCAAATTGCATGGTATGTCTTTGTTTGTAGGCACAAAGTTAATAATTCCTTTTGCGGAAAGAGACTTTGCTTACAACCATAGCCCTGATTGGGCTGATATCGTGTTCAGAGGATGAGCCAAGCTTGAAGGGAACAAAGTGGACTGCGGATGATGATGTAAATGCAATTTTTTACGGAAATGGATGCACAACGACAATTGAGTTCTTAACAGATACAAAAGTCAAAAGATAGATGTGCACCCCTCTATTTTTGATGGGAGCAAGCGTGTCAGCGTAATAGGAGGAACTTACAACTTTGATGGAAGTACTGTCATTTGGAAAGTTGATGGGAGAACAATTAAAGGAGCTGTGTCTGGAAGCATAATAATGATAGGTGAAGGCGTTGCTGGGAAAAAGGTGTACATAAAAGGAGTGATTTCAGAACAATATAGCCTATCTGGTAATTTTCCTGGCTTCAAAATTTAGAGCATCAAGGAATGGCCATGTAAAGCGGTTTCTCTAATAGTTTTTATTCTATTAATAGTGTCTTTTGTGAAAATGAAAGAGGGTGTACCATAGCTCGATAGCATGGTACACCCTCTTGGCTTTTTGTCGTAAATGAGAGGGGTTGTATAGAGAGACGCTTCCTAACTGTGATTCGGTTGCATGAAATCGGAATGAGATTTAGTCTATTCTGATTTTTCTTGCAAAAGTTCCTTTCGAGGTCTGGATCCGCACGATGTATGTGCCGGGCAACAGTCCTTCGTTTTGTATGCGTCTGCCGTCCATAGTATAGACGTCTTGTATAGAGGCGTTTTCACCTTCGGCCACAATCTTGTCTTTGAGAGGGAAGACTTTGACTTCGGTTTGCTCCGGAGCCTCGATACCCAAGAAAGCTGTGATAGGTCTGTTGGCAGCATTGTACACTTCGCAAGCATCGGGTGTTTTCAATATATTGTCCCGGAGTTTTTTTGCAGCAAAAGCCACAATGCGTGTATTAGCTCCGGTCCATTCTTGCTTGAAGTCTATTTCTGTATTGTATTTAAAGTTTCCGGCTTCATCGAAAGTAAGTTTGATCCCTTCTTTCGGGGTAACAAATTGGCGGATAACTCCCATGTGCCAAATCGGATTTTTTCCGGTTGCGGTTGTTGCGCTTGTTCCGGTACCATTTTGGTCTTCCGAATAGATATGGTCTTCCACTATATAGACATTGATATAACAATCGTCTTGATCCAAGAATCCTTTCACTGACTGTCCGTCTATTTCTATCTTCAGTTTTCGGTTTTCGGCAACATAAGTATCTTTCACATCCAGACTTACTACGGCCGGACGTTCGAGAGCTTCTGTAATATATCCCTCCAAGGTAGCTTCTTCTTTGCCTGGATAATGGGCTGGATAGGTATAGCGTGTATTGAGCTTACTACTCATACGATCCAACATGATAGCCGGAGCAGAGGGAGGCGCAGCCCCAAACAAAGGCAGGAGCGAATTACTTTCTTCGAGGGTGAATTTGTCCGTTTTAAAGCCTACATGATGTACAGCCCAAGCCACTTTGGGGCTAAATTTGGGCTTCTCTAGTACCTGATGGATCAAATGGTGAGCCTTGGGGCAGCTGCTACACATCTCTGTGGAGAATTGCTCCATGAGAGTTACACGGTCGAATGCTTTCGGCAAAACTCCCGCAATGTCTATTTCCTTCAAGAGAAGATCCTTAGGTTTGTCGTTGATTTTGTTTACCCTAATCGAGAGTTTATCTCCATTCTTGGCTTTAAGAGAAGCAACTTTCAGATAGGTAAATCCACGTGGCATGATTGCGGTTTCGTATGCCTCGTTGTGTACTTTCTCTCCATTTACAAAATATGAAATATCAAGCTTGTTGATCTTATTCGATCCGAAGTTCTGTATGTCAAAACTTATTCCAATGTTACTTTGGCTTACAACTACCGGGTTCACTTTTATGTTGGCCAGCTGGATCAAGTTGTCTGTAATCTCAGGTTTAGCTCGCAGGATTAGCTGCTGGTGTAAGGCTCCGACAGCTTGTCCTTGTCCCTTGAATTTTTTGCCATTTGAGGCGATCAGGGTAGCTTCTTCTACAGTACTCAAGTTTCCATCCGTGAGAATAATCTGTGGGCTTTCCTGTAGCTTCTGTTGATAGAAATAGCCGATTGTCAAAGGCTCTTTATAGGGGATAGGTACAGGAGTATCAAATATGATTTCGTTCCATCCCTTTTCTAAATTGACAATTTTGCTGGCTTTCTTTTTGTCGAAATCATCAGGCCAGCCGATAATGAAAACCTCAGCTTGCTTTACGGGGACAGCCACCGCTATTCTCACACCGACTGCTTCGCCACCATCTACAAAGTCTTTGATCTTTGTGTAGGGGAACATAGAACCCAACGCAACCGAAGTAATGTAGTTGATATTGTCGTACCCCATAGCATTGCTGTATTGGAGGTTTTCTATCTCATCGTAACCAAGATAGTAGTAGCCCTCCGTAGTTTTTAGTTCATCCTGTTGTTGGGCAAAAACTGTGGTGGGGAAGCAGCACAAGGCAATCAACCCCAGCAAAAACGTCTGTAATTTTCTTTTCATGACAAGCTTTTTATGAATGATTCAAAACATAAGCGGAAACCACACTCTGCCTCAAGCTTCTGACCTTTGCGAGAGGCTTGATCTTACCGGGGCCAAGGCCTTCGACGAAATGCAACCTTGAGTCCATTATACGAACCCCCAAAATGCTGTTTCAGTAGCCTTTTTGCCGGACTTTGCAGTGCGAGACAGTCAAGAAGAAGTTGAGAACGAGGGTTTTAGGAGTCTGCCCAAACCCGGAATGCTGATAATAACGCCACGAGAGCTGTATTATGCAACAGTCTCAACCCATCCTTGCCACTTTCCGGAATCTTCGAGGGCTCCGGAATATCGGGTGTTCGCAAACACCGGGGGAGGTTGTTTCGTAACTCTTGCAAAGTAAAGAAAAATATCCGGTTTTGTGGCCTATGAGTCTTTAATCGTGGCGGAATGTTTTCATATCGTGATAAAATGTCTGTTTGCTCTTTCATATCGACATTTTATGGTTTATTGGAAGGAACTTCTCTGAGGGCTTACTGCTTCTAAATAAAGGTTATATTTGCCGAATAAACTAACAGCAAGCAAAATACCTAAAAAGTTATTTGTAATGGAACAGCAAAACAAGTCCACTCGCATTGAAAGCGATTTGATTGGCGAAAGAGAGATCAGCAATGATATTCTCTATGGTGTACAAACGCTGCGTGGCATCGAAAATTTTAGGATCAGTAATTTCCATCTCAACGATTATCCTTTGTTTATCAAGGGATTGGCTCTGACCAAAGAATCTGCCGCCATAGCTAACCATCGCCTGGGCTTGCTCAGCGACGAGCAGAAAGATGCTATTGTGGCTGCCTGCCATGAAGTGGCTGAAGGTAAGCACGACAAAGACTTCCCCGTAGATATGATACAGGGAGGAGCCGGTACGACCACCAATATGAATGCCAATGAGGTGATCTGTAACCGAGCTCTCCAGTTGATGGGGCATCAGCCCGGAGAGTTTAAGTATCTCAGTCCTAACGACCATGTAAATGAGTCTCAATCTACCAATGATGCGTATCCCACGGCTATCCATTTGGGGTTGTATGCCACTCACTTGAAGTTTATGCCTCATTTGGAAGCCCTTATCCGTGCTCTTCGTGACAAGGCCGCACAGATGACCGATGTGCTGAAGATGGGTCGTACACAGTTGCAGGATGCTGTGCCTATGACATTGGGGCAGACTTTCAATGGATTTGCCTCTATCCTCTCCGATGAGGTGGAAAATCTGGAGCATGCAGCAAAAGAGTTTCTCACGGTGAATATGGGTGCTACGGCTATTGGAACCGGTATTTGTGCCGAACCCAAGTATGCCGAATATTGCACCGAAGCCATGCGTCAGGTGACCGGTTGGGACATCAAACTCTCTGCCGACTTGGTAGGAGCCACCAGCGATACTTCTGTGATGATCGGATACAGCTCTGCTCTGAGAAGATTAGCTGTAAAGGTGAATAAGATTTGCAACGATATCCGTTTGCTCTCTTCCGGTCCTCGCTGTGGTTTGGGCGAATTTAATATCCCGGCTATGCAACCCGGTTCTTCTATCATGCCCGGTAAGGTGAACCCTGTGATCCCCGAAGTGATGAGCCAAGTGTGCTACAAGGTGATGGGGAATGACTTGTGCGTGATGATGGCAGGAGATGCTGCTCAAATGGAGCTTAACGCCATGGAGCCTGTGATGGCCCAGTGCTGCTTCGAGAGTGCCGACTTGCTGATGAATGGCTTCGATACTCTGCGTGAGCGTTGTATAGTAGGTATAGAGCCCAACAGAGATACCTGTGCCAACTATATAAAGAATAGTGTAGGTATCGTGACAGCCCTTAACCCCATTATCGGCTACAAAAATTCTACCAAGATCGCCAAGGAAGCAATGGCGACTGGCCGTGGTGTATATGATTTGGTACTTGAGCATGGTATTCTCAACAAAGAAGAGTTGGATACAATACTCAGCCCGGAGAATATGATCAAGCCGGTGAAGCTCGACATTAAACCTCGTCGATAAGTCAGAGGCAAAAAATAAACAAGAAAGAGGGGGTATGCCACGACACTGAGTTGTGGCGTACCTTCTTTTTTTGAGCCCTTGTACGGATTTTGAGAGGAGGGAGTTGTACAGCACGGCACTCTATTACTTTTGATATTCGGGTTTGATCGTATACCACAAGTATCCTTCCCTGCATCCTCCATATCAAAGCTTTCAAGATTACCGCATCCTGCAAAGTCGACAAAAGGGCAAGTCTTAGTTGCCATTTTGGAGCCCGTGCAAAGGGCTTGAGAGACTGTTTTCTGTGGCCGAAATTGATATGTTTTGTAAATTCCTTCTCGCCGCAAAAACTGAAGAAATAGAGGGAAAAGAGGCTGTATGGACAAGCGAATTTATTCCTCTCTTTTTTTGCTCATGATGACTCTCTGGAATGCCGATGGATAGGGCGTTTTGAGAGGGTCGAATTTTTCTCCTGAGAGAAATTTCGCTAACACAGGAGAGAGCAATTTTTTTCTCAGGAGAGAATTTTCGTTCTCTCCCGTGTTAGCAAAAAACCGCTCCTATGGACATCAAAAAAGAGTGAGAAAATCGAATCCAAAAACCTCGGTTTTGAGTAGAAAAAACTCCTTGAAACAGAAACTTAAATAAACAGAATGGCGAGAAATATAACATTTTTATCGAAGGGAGTTATTTTGAGCTTTCAGTAGGAGCTCGTGCAAAATAACCTTGGGGTATCTACTGCTCCGGCTCAAATCAAGATCGCTCGGAAAAGAGGAGGTTCAACTCAACCAAAAAAGTCGGCTGCCTATTCTTTCTATTTGCACTTTGTGTCCGTGAGCTTCCTCCGAAGCGTGGTGCCGGGCAATAGCCAAACAGAGCATGTCCTCTATCAGAGGCCGATGCTCGATTTCTTTCTCGTCGTTCGGCTCAGGCAGGTGTAGCTCTATTTGTAATCTACCGGTCGGATGTTCTTCGATCATTTTTATTTCCTCTCTTCTGTCTCCCTCGGGCTGGGTGTAGACTTTGCCGAAATACAAATCAAAGGCATACCAAGCGTTTGTATCGATGATCCATGAGGCAAGTTGTTCACTCAGCTCCTCGAACTCGGCTTCTGCTTTGTCTGATTGGTATAGGATGGTCGGGTACTGCCCTTCTATTCCCAGTGCATTGAAGTATTCAGTCCAGGGAAAAGATTCGACTATTCTGCCTAAGCTCAAGCGAGAGGCAGAAAGGTTCCTTTCTCCAAATTCAAATGTTTCGGGAGAAGTTTCTCCGGAGAAGCTTTCTTCTGGATTCATTGCATTTAGGTTTATCTTTGGAGAAACAAATGTAGTATTATCCGATCATGAGTAAGATTCAATGTATAGGTGTGCTTACTTCCGGAGGTGATGCTCCGGGTATGAATGCCGCCATCCGGTCGGTTACCCGTGCCGCTATAGCCGAGGGGATGCAGGTAAAGGCGATTTATCGAGGATTTCGTGGCCTGATTTCCGGTGAAATACGGGAGTTTCATACCGAAGATGTGAGTAATATCATCCAGCGTGGAGGTACGATTTTGCGAACAGCTCGCTGCGACGAATTTACTACTCCGGAGGGTAGGAAAAAGGCTTACGAAACACTCAAGAGTGAAGGTATTGATGCGCTGGTCGTAATCGGAGGAGATGGATCTTTGCGTGGAGCCGCAGCCCTGTCTGCCGAATATAATTATCCAGTGGTCGGCCTGCCCGGTACAATCGACAATGATCTCTATGGTACGGATATTACCATTGGCTATACCACTGCTTTGGACACGATAATGGAGGCTGTGGATAAGATTAGAGATACAGCTTCGTCTCACGACAGACTCTTTATAGTGGAAGTGATGGGGCGAGATGCCGGCTTCCTTGCTCTCAATGGAGCTATAGCCACGGGTGCGGAAGCGGCTGTGATACCGGAGTGTGCTATTGGCCCCGACGAGTTGACACGAACTCTCAAGCAGGGCTTGCGCAAGACCAAGAATAGCAGCATCGTGTTAGTAGCTGAGAGTGAAGTGACCGGAGGAGCCATAGGGGTTGCTCGGCGAGTGCGAGAGCTGTATCCGGAGTTCGATGTGCGTGTCACGATCTTGGGACATATACAGCGAGGAGGCAGCCCTTCTGCCACAGACCGTATCTTAGCCAGTCGGATGGGTATTGCTGCTATCACGGCCCTGATAGAAGGGCAGCGGAATGTGATGATCGGAATTAAGAACAGCCAGCTTGTCTATGTCCCTTTTAGCAGAGCTATCAAGGGAGACAAGGCTATAAATCGGGATTTGGTGAATGCCGTCTCTATCTTGTCTACCTGACGAAAGCGTGGCCACAGCCCTTTTTCGTCGCAGCCTGATCGGCTGGTACGAGCGAGATCATCGACCATTGCCTTGGCGAGAGACTGCAAACCCTTATTTTATCTGGTTGAGTGAGGTGATATTGCAGCAGACGAGGGTAGAGCAGGGTACTGCCTATTATCATCGGTTTATCGAGGCTTTCCCTACTGTTTTTCACTTGGCTGATGCCGATGAAGATCAAGTGCTGAAGCTTTGGCAAGGTTTGGGGTATTACTCTCGAGCGCGTAACCTTCGGGTTGCGGCTCAACGCTTGCTGCAGGAGTATGGTGGCAGCTTACCTGCCGATCGCAAAAAACTGTTGGCTTTGCCTGGTATAGGCCCCTATACGGCTGCTGCTATTCTCTCTTTTGCCTATGACTTGCCTTTTGTAGCGGTGGACGGAAATGTGCAGAGGGTTGTGAGTCGCCTTTTCGCTCTCCCTTTGCCTGTGGATAGCCCTCAAGGGAAAAAAGAGGTAGATCGTCTGGCCGATCTGCTCTTGGATAGGGAGCATCCGAGGCTCTTTAATAATGCTACCATGGAGCTGGGGGCCACGGTTTGTTTGCCAGTCTCTCCTCGTTGCTCCGACTGCCCTGTCGCAGACTTTTGTTTGGCGCAAAAGCTGGGTACTGCCGAAGAATTGCCACTGAAATCACCTAAACGACAGTTGCGAGATCGTTACTTCCATTATATAGATGTGCGAGACAGTCGCTCTGCTTCTCCTTTGATGTTACTCGGTCGTCGGGGGGGCGGAGATATTTGGCAAGGGCTATATCAGCCTTTGTTGGTAGAGACTCCTGTAGCTATGGAGCCGGCAGATTTTCTGGCTTCCGATTCTTTTGTCAGTCTGAAGAGGTCTTTCCCGAGTTTGGAGCCGAAAGGATATACCTCTGTTGAGACGCACGTGCTTACGCATCAGCGTATCCATGCCCGTCTTTATCGAGCCGAAGCCGATTTGGAGACCTCTTGTTTGGACGATTACCCTCCATATCAGCTCATAATGGTAGACGATCTACCTATTTATGCATTTCCTCGTTTGTTGGAGATTCTCTGGAAGAAAGGAGATGTATTATTCTGACTTATAGTTTTTTATGCATCCTTCTTTTGCTTATACCTGATTCTCGATAGCCTTTTGTTCATTACTTTTTTGTCTCTTTGTATACCTACTTGTTGGTATTCTCGATTCTTGTATTACCTTTGCGGTAGAAAACCATAAGTATTGTATCACCAAACTAAAACAAGGAAAAAATCATGGCTTACGTAATTTCAGAAGACTGCGTTGCATGCGGTAGCTGCATAGATGAATGTCCAGTATCTGCTATCTCTGAGGGCGATATCTATAAGATCGACCCGAACGTATGCACAGATTGTGGCACATGTGCCGGTATCTGCCCCTCTGAGGCTATCCATCAGGCATAAGCCCCGTCCATCTGTCTTACAGAGAAACACAAGAGACATCCCTACAGAGTTTTGTAGCGGGATGTCTCTTGTGTTATATATAGATTTGCCGTGGATTAGCCTCTCTGTTGTTGACTGAAGGGCCACGGACTAGTGTCGTGTATTTATGGATTTGCCAGAAGAATCGAGGATGTCTCCCTGCACGACAGAGTAGCTATAATGGAGCTATATATGGAGCTTTTGAGAAAGACTCTGGAATGCCTCTCTGTTCCCCTATCCCACGAACTTATTTCATCGTTGTGCTTGATGCCGAAGCATGCAGCCGTTATTTCATGCAATAGTCCGGAAAAGAGAGAGCATGCCCTCTCCTTTTCCTGCCAGGTTTGATTGCTTTGTGCTAGGAGGGGCTTCCGAGCAAGATCGGAGATTTGTTTTTCTGCAACGCTGTGAATGTCCGTTGAAGATCATGCTTTTAGATGTCTTGAGATGTATTTTATGTGTATAAAAGTTCGGGTAGGTATTGCAGGTTTGCAGAATTACAGTATCTTTGCAGTCGCTAAACGCTTCTACTCGATTGGGTGAAGTATTAGCTGCTGGTTTGGCCCATTCGTCTATCGGTTAGGACGTCAGATTTTCATTCTGAAAAGAGGGGTTCGATTCCCCTATGGGCTACAGAATAACAAAAAAGAATAAGGATAAAGTATGGCAAATCATAAGTCATCCATTAAGAGGATTCGTCAGACCAAGAGCCGTCGCCTCCACAACCGTTACTATGCTCGTACAACGCGCAACGCTGTATATGCATTCCGAAAGTTGGAGGATCGTGCAGAGGCAGAAAAGCTGTTGCCGAGCATGAGTTCTATGTTGGATAAGCTGGCTAAGCGTAACATCATCCACAAGAACAAGGCTGCAAACTTGAAGTCCAAGTTGGCTAGACAGATCGCAAGAATGGCCTGAGAGCCTCTGAGAATCCGAAAGAAGGATTACAAATAGAAAGTTTTCGTTGGCCCATTCGTCTATCGGTTAGGACGTCAGATTTTCATTCTGAAAAGAGGGGTTCGATTCCCCTATGGGCTACGAGGTTAGAGAGGGATCTCAGTCTTTTGAAAGACGAGAGTTGGCGCATCATCGGTGGGTGATGTGCCTTTTGTTTATTCCCATAAATTCTAAGTTCTGAGAAAGCTTTGGATGGTTGAGGGGGCAACTTCGATTTCTTTTGCTAATGGAGAAAAGTTTTGTCTCGACCCAACAAAAAACTTCGAATTTTGGTTTTGTATTCAGTATGTAATATTCAAACCAATATCAGTTGTATGAAAGCAAAGTTCACGAACAAGATTCTCGTTTTTGCCTTAGGTCTGTTTCTCTCCGGAGGTATTGTGTTGGCTTCATGTGGAGGTCGCTCTTCCAAATCTGTCGATGCAAAAGAGAAAGAAGGTACGCCCACCAATGTGCACTACATAGACGGCAAGCAGATGCAGGAGCAAGTCTATGACTTCAAAGCAAATCCAAAGACTTTTGTATATAAAGGAAACAAGCCTGCTATTATTGATTTCTATGCCGACTGGTGTGGCCCTTGCCGGCAGTTGAGCCCCAAGCTCAATGAACTGGCAAAGAAATATGCAGACAAGTTGGTCATCTACAAAATCGATGTAGATAAGGAAGGCGAATTGGCACGTCATTTTGGCGTAAGCAGTATTCCTATGCTCCTCTTCGTACCTGTTAAGGGGACCCCTATTCAGACAATGGGCAACTTGCCTATGTCCGACTTGGAGGCAACTCTTGCTAAAGTTCTTTGATCTCTCTCTTTTTTTAGCTATATCAACGGCCTTCCGCAAAGAAAAACGGAAGGCCGTTTTTTTATCTCTCTCTTTGCTTTTCCTTTGCTGGGAGCGAATTGATTACCTTTGCGCAAGTTCTGAGCTTCCTTCCGGATATTCGTTACTCATATCCGGGCTCTGAAAAATCGGACAAGAATAATAAAATATACAATACTGCTCTATGGCAAAGGAACTTAAGGAACTTACCTCTCGTTCGGTAAGTTACTCTCAATGGTATCAAGACTTGGTTATTAAGGCCGATTTGGCCGAAAACTCAGCTGTGCGTGGTTGTATGGTTATCAAGCCTTACGGCTATGCAATTTGGGAGAAAATGCAACGCTATCTTGATGATATGTTTAAGGAAACCGGGCATTCTAACGCCTATTTCCCTCTTTTCATCCCGAAGAGTTACTTGAGTCGTGAGGCTGAGCATGTAGAGGGCTTTGCCAAGGAATGTGCTGTAGTGACCCATTACAGACTGAAGAATGCTCCCGACGGAAGCGGTGTGGTGGTTGATCCTCAAGCAAAGTTGGACGAGGAACTCATCGTGCGTCCTACTTCGGAAACGATTATTTGGAGTACTTATAAGAATTGGATACAGAGTCATCGAGATTTGCCTATCCTCTGCAACCAGTGGGCCAACGTGGTGCGTTGGGAAATGCGCACCCGTCTTTTCTTGCGTACGGCTGAGTTCCTTTGGCAAGAAGGACATACTGCCCACGCAACCAAAGAAGAGGCTGAGGAAGAAACCAAGCGTATGTTGGAGGTGTATGCGACTTTTGCCGAAGAATATATGGCTATGCCCGTAGTCAGAGGGGTCAAGAGTGCCAGTGAGCGATTTGCCGGAGCATTGGATACCTATACTATAGAGGGGTTGATGCAGGACGGTAAGGCTTTGCAATGTGGCACTTCGCATTTCCTTGGGCAGAACTTCGCCAAGGCTTTCAATGTGACTTTTGCAGACAAGGACGGTGAGCAGAAATATGTCTGGGCTACCAGCTGGGGTGTTTCTACTCGTCTGATGGGGGCTTTGATCATGAGCCACTCGGATGATAATGGGCTCGTCCTTCCTCCCAAATTGGCTCCATACCAGGTCGTTATCGTTCCTATTTACAAGAGTGAGGAGCAGCGTACAGCTATTACAGAGAAAGTGGAAGGACTT
The DNA here is from genome assembly GCF_900167225.1 of Porphyromonas crevioricanis. Lineage (GTDB taxonomy): Bacteria > Bacteroidota > Bacteroidia > Bacteroidales > Porphyromonadaceae > Porphyromonas > Porphyromonas crevioricanis. Next base: position 33,388 of record NZ_FUXH01000007.1, on the reverse strand, counting down.
ATGGCCGAGCTGAAGGCTCTCGGTATTTCGGTGAAGTATGACAACAACGATGCCAAGAAACCTGGGTGGAAATTTAGTGAATATGAATTGAAGGGAGTACCAGTTCGTTTGGCCATTGGTGCTCGTGATTTGGAGAATGGCACAGTGGAAATTGCACGCCGAGATACCCTCAGCAAGGAGACTATGCCTCTTGAGGGAATTGCTCGTCACATAGAGGCCTTGCTGAAGGATATTCAATCGAATATCTACAACAAAGCTCTTAAATACAGAGAAGAGCATACAATCACGGTGGATAGCTATGATGAATTCAAAGAAAAGATAGAGGAAGGTGGCTTTATCCTTGCCCATTGGGATGGTACGCCCGAGACCGAAGCTCTTGTCAAAGAAGAGACTAAAGCAACTATACGTTGCATCCCATTAGCCGGAGATAAGACTCCGGGTAAGTGTATGGTGACGGGCAAACCTTCTGCTTGTCGTGTCCTTTTTGCCAGAGCTTACTGATTCTCATCGAGAGGTGATGAAGTATATTCCATTGGATATTGACGGCTTGCTGTTGGTGGAGCCCGTAGTCTATTCCGATGACAGAGGTTACTTTGTCGAGACATACAGACAGGCGGATATGGAGCAAGCCTTGGGGAGGACTGTATCTTTTGTGCAGGAAAATCAGTCCGGATCCGTATATGGTGTTCTCCGGGGTATTCACCTGCAGTTGGGAGAGGCTGCGCAGGCCAAGTTGGTACGCTGTGTCCACGGTCGCATTATAGATGTGGTGGTGGATTTAAGGCCAGAGTCTCGGTACTTTGGCAATCATACCTCTGTGGAGTTAAGCGCAGATAATCACCGACAGCTCTATATCCCCAGGGGTTTTGGTCATGCGTTTGTGGCACTGAGCTCGCAGGTTGTTTTTCAGTACAAGGTCGACAATCTGTATGCTCCGCAGTCTGAATGCTGTATTCGCTATGATGATCCCGACTTGGGGATCGAATGGGGAAGGATAGCCCCGGAGTTGTCCTCTTTTCTGCTGAGTCCCAAAGACCTTGCCGGAATAAGTTTCAGGGAATATCGGGAGCTATATGGCTCTGGCAAGTACTAATTGATCTATTCTCATGCTTACATATTTAGTCACCGGAGCAGCTGGTTTCATCGGATCCAACTTTGTGCGTATGCTCAGGGAGGAAGAGCCCGAGGTGCGTATTGTGGCAGTAGATAAGCTCACCTATGCGGGTAACTATGCTTCTATTGCCGACTTGGTAGATAATGAGCAGTTTTTTGTTTTTCATCGGGCTGATATTTGCGATGCGGAGGCTATGGGAGAGCTCTTTGCTCACTACACCCCTCAGTATGTCATTAATTTTGCCGCAGAGAGCCATGTGGATAGGAGCATAGAAGACCCTCAACTTTTCCTCAGAAGTAATATTCTTGGAGTGCAGGTGCTTCTGGATGCTGCACGCAAGCAATGGCAGCAAGGGAAAGATGAGCAGGGCTATCCTTTGTGGCCGAAAGATCATCGATTTTTGCAAGTCTCGACCGATGAGGTGTACGGAAGCCTCGGACCGGAGGGGTATTTCACGGAGACTACTCCTTTGGCCCCCCGTAGCCCCTATAGCGCATCCAAGGCTTCGGCAGACTTTTTCGTACAGGCAGCTGTTGAGACTTTTCATTTTCCCGGCTTGATTACCCGTTGTTCCAACAATTATGGCCCTTATCAATTCCCGGAAAAACTGATCCCTCTTGTTCTGAACAATATATTGCAGGCAAAATCTTTGCCTGTTTATGGAGATGGCTCCAATGTGAGAGACTGGCTATATGTGACGGATCATTGTCGAGCTATCCGACGAGTTCTGCTAAGAGGAAAGGTAGGGCAAGTGTATAATGTGGGTGGACACAATGAATACTCCAACCTGCAGCTGGTACATATTATCCTCGAAACGGTGCGAAGCTTGATGGAAGAGAATCCCAAGTATAGGGATGTCCTGAGAGTTGATGTTCAGAAAAAGTCCGACTTGAGCTGGATTGGTCCCGGTCTGATTTCTTTCGTTAAGGATAGACTTGGGCACGATGCTCGTTATGCAATTGATCCGCAGAAGATTAGCGAGCAATTGGACTGGGAGCCGACAACGGATTTCCCGACTGGGATTGTCAAGACCGTGCGCTGGTATCTCGAACACCAAGATTGGGTGCGCGGAATTGTCGATGGCGACTATCAAGACTATTATAGAAAAATGTATTCTGGCAGGTGAATTTAAGAATCCAGAGAAAGGCATTACAATCAAACTATTATGCAAAAGACTTATATCCAACAGTATTACGACGAAGATTATCAACACTGTTTTGGCTGTGGCCCAAAGAATCCCGATGGCTTGCACATCAAGTCTTATCCATCGGAAGATCTGCAAACTACCTATTGTCATTACACGCCGGCCCCAGCTTATAGCGGAGGGCATCCAAGCAAGGTCTATGGAGGGATGATTGCCATGCTTTTTGATTGCCATGGCACAGCCTCTGCAGCCTATTTTTTTATGGTCAATAATGGTGGAAAATATGGAGAGGAGCAGATGCGTAGATTTGTTACAGCACATTTGTCTATCAATTACCGTAAGCCGACACCACAATCTGAGGAGCTGAAGCTAGTTGCTGTAGCAGAGGAGATTGGCGAGCGCAAGGTGCGTCTCAAAATGCTCCTTTATGCTTCCGGAAATCTTTGTGCGGATGCCGAAATGGTAGCGGTAGGTCTCTGATCTCCTCCATATTCGTTTTTTAGTCTTTTTCTTCTCATTCACTTATGTCTCTTTGCAGGATGCGCTCTTTTTCTGTGACCTCCTTCTGGGTCTTGAGCATAGTAGCGGCTTTGTTGGTTTCCTGTCGTAGTCGTTTGCCCCGACAGGAGGAGTCTGAACGTCTGCCCAAGCGAGAATTTCGTGGAGCTTGGATACAGACAGTTTACCAAAGCGAATATGCCCAATTGGGATCGGAGGGGGCTTCTGCGCTGCTTGAGAAACGTATTAGAGCTTTGCACCGTGCTGGTTGTAACGCTGTGATATTTCAAGTAAGGCCGGAGAGCGATGCTTTTTATGCATCATCAGTGGAGCCGTGGAGTCGCTTCTTGACAGGGACACAGGGTGTAGCCCCTTCTCCATATTGGGATCCTCTGAATATGGCTATTGAGTTGTGTCATAGCCTGGGTATGGAGTTGCATGCTTGGATCAATCCCTACAGAGCCTCTACTTCGGCTACGGCTGTTTTGGCTCCTAACCATCCAGCCTGCATCAATCCCGAATGGTTTGTCAATTACAACGGTCAGCTTTACTACAATCCTGCCTATCCGGAATGCCGTGCACATATCCGTCGAGTAGTGAAGGATTTGGTTTTGCGCTATGATATAGATGCACTGCATATCGATGACTATTTTTACCCCTATCCGGTTGCCGGTTTGACTTTCCCTGATCAGGCCTCTTTTGAACGCTTGGGATTAGTAGAGGGGTATCGTCCTGAACAGATAGGAGATTGGCGACGCGACAACGTGAATAAGTTGATACGAGACATTCGTACCACAATCAACGAATGTAAGCCATGGGTGAGATTTGGAGTAAGTCCGTTTGGTATTTATCGCAATAAACGTTCCACACAGGACGGAAGTGGGAGCCGTACTTCTGGGTTGCAGAACTACGACGATCTCTATGCTGATGTCCTTCTTTGGGATAGAGAGAAAAATATAGATTACTTGGTTCCTCAGCTTTATTGGCCCATTGGTCATAAGGCGGCCGACTTCGGAGAGTTGGCTCCTTGGTGGAATAGGCATACAGAGCAGGATACTCACTTATACTTCGGTATCGATGTCAAGAAAACCATGCAGGAGGGGCAGCTCAGTCGCAAGTTGTCTCTTATGCGTGAGTATGCTGACGGGATTGTGTATTGGCCAGCCGGGGAGGTCGTCAATAATACTGGAGGGATAGCCGACAGCCTCAGATTGCGGCACCAACATAGCCTGTCTCTTATCCCATCGGATCCTCGGCATAGACATAAGGTGCCTAAGGTCAAAGGTCTTGTACAGCAGGCATACGATGGTGGTATTCGTTTGAGTTGGGAAGATACGTCTGATCAGTATGATCCTGTGAGACCGCAATTTTATGTGGTATATCTCATCCCTAAGGGGCAGAAGGTGAGCATTGATAATCCCGAATATATTGTCTACGTAGGGCCATATGCTGAACTTAAATTGCCTTCGTCTCTTGGTCGTGGACGTAAATATACCTGTTTGGTAACAGCTTTGGATCGTTTTCGCAATGAGAGTAAACCGGTGAAGGTGAAGCTCAAGATTCGTTGACTTATTTCTCCTTATAGCTCTTAACTCTTAAGTATTCTTTTGAGAGCTATTTGTTTGCTCATTTGTGTGTTTTATGCGGTAAGCCTTCGGGGTTATCGCATTTTTTTTGTTCCGAATCCTTTCTGGAACAGAGGGAGAGCTAGATAAGAGTCTTTCTCAAATAAAAAAAAGGAGGGCTTCCAACTTTCACAAGCTAGAAGCCCTCAGACACTATTGAACTATATTAAAAAGAGAGAAACGCAAACTAACACCGGCTATCCTCCGATAGCCTGAACAACACCCCAGACCTCAAGGCCTGAGTAAAAAGAGAGACCGAAAATCCACTACGTGAGACACGTAAAAAAGCCTTACCCTTTTCCTTTGGCAAAAGTAGAATAATATTTTGAATAATCCTAATCTGATTGATTCGATCTTTTTTTTCTATGTTTTTGGCTGTTGAATTTATGCCCAAGAATTATTTGTTGCAGCATTTGGAACCGATGCTTTAGGCTCTGGAGTTAGCAGAGTGCAGTAATGGCTTGAAGTTAGGTATGTAGCTGGTATTCGGCTTTGGTGAGGTAGGTATGTGTACCTCCTTCTCCTCCAATTCTCAATGTATTCTGTGGTTACTGCATTCTGCAAAGTTTGGCCGAAAGATTTTCGAAACAGGCTTTTTAGAGACTCCTATAATATCTTCCGAAGATCTCTATTTTCTCTCTTTCCCTCTTTCTTTCTTTCTTTCTTTCTTCCCCCCCCCTTGCAAAAAAAGCTGCGCCATACAATTTATGACGCAGCTTTTCCTTGTTTGGTAAAGGGACTTTCTTAGCCTTTGTCCACGGGCACCTTAGAATGCCAGCTTAGCTCCGAAGTATGCAGAGCGAGGCATTGTGGGTCCATAGATAAAGCCGGAGTCTCTGTTTACGCCTTTGTCGAAGTCGTTCTGGAAAGCATCGAAGATATTGCTCATCCCAGCGAACATCTGGATGTTCATCGTATTGTTTACCTTGAAATCGTAAGAGATCTTAGCTCCGAGATCGAAGAAAGGCTTTGTTTCTACGAGTTCGTCTATACGGATGGTGTTTTCTCCTGTTTCGTCCTCTTTCAGATTTTCAAAAGGCTTGTTCCCCATATCGCTGATAGCAGCACCGGCTCCGTAGGTAATTGCATGTGGAACATACATCTTGCCGGTATAGGTGCCGGTAAGAGCGATGTTGAGTGGCTTCACGGGGTTAATACCTATAGTGAAGTATCCGTATGCAGAAGGAGTACGAGTCATTTTTTTGTCTGTCTGAGAAACATTGTACTGCAGCTTCTCTACTTCTTTGCCCGTAGCCTCGTCTATGGCTGGTTGCTTGGTCATGATTGGGTTGCCACTGGCATCGAAAGTCGCTCTTATACCCCATTCTTCGGGATTGTCAAATTCACTTTTTGCCAAAGTGAAACCGGCTTGGAGCTGGAGCCACTTGTATGCAATGCGCCCTTCCAGGTTAGCACCGTATACTTTAGCACCACTACCGTTCACACGCATGTAGCGTTTGATGCCATCGCCCAAAGATGGTTGTTCCTGATTGGTGAATACATCTTGGAGTCTGTTGTAGAACCCTTCGAGCATGATATTGGCCATTACGCCATGGCCCAAGTCGAGGTAGCTGTCTACCGAAAGATTGAAAGCATGACTGATCTCCGGAGTCAGATCTTTGTGGTTGATAATTTTCTGAGCTTCGCCACCTACAACTCCTACGTGTAAGTCCTCATCAAAAACTTGAGGAGCCCGGAATCCTTTGGCATAGCTGGCTCTGAAGTTAAGCATGGAGATCGGTGCATAGCGCAGGGTAGCACGTGGGCTGAAGATAGGATTCTTTACAGCCGAGTGTTGGTCGAAGCGTCCACCGAAAAGCAGGTTGAGCTTATCGCTCTTCCATTCCAATTGTGCCAACTGGCTCCAGTTGTTGATGCGTTGATCCAAGTCGGGGAATTTTGATTCGGTGCCTGTGCCCTCTGTCTTTTCCCATGAACGGATAGGCATCTTGTCTATCAGTTTATCATGTGTGTATTCTGCTCCCAGCAGGATTTGAGCCGGCATAAAGAGCAGGTTGTCAAAGTCATAGGTGTACTGCAGACCCATGTTGTAGGTCTTGCCATCAGTTACACCATAGTTATCACCGTATTTTTCGTGAGGTACGGGATTGCCGACTTTGCCCCAGTTGTCATCCCAGTCTTCGATTGCTCCGTAGTAACTCTTGCGCTTTACGAGTTGAGCAGAGGTATAAACTTGTCCGTGATGTTTGTAGTCACGAGAGAACAAATCGTACTTCAAGTTACCGCTGTACACAGAGTGGTCGGTGCGTTCAGCAACAGCTGCTACATGTTCGGGCCACTCCAAGTGATCTCCACCACGGCGGTATTCGTGTATTGTATGTATCTCTCCAGAGATCTTGGAGAAGTCCGATGTGCGCAAGTAGATATGGCTACCCAATGAGCGAGCATCGATTGCTCCGATTTCTGAGAACCCATCATCATTGGCATCCCACTCTTTGCGAGTACGGGATTGACCGAACACCATAGCACCGGCCTTGCCACTGTCGCTGACCATGGAGGCGTTGAAGCCCATGTTGTTATCCGGTTGTTTCATGCCGGTAAAGCCCAACGACTCGGTGAAAGATACGCGGTTGCTGCTCGGTTCCTTTGTGATGATGTTGATTACACCGGCAATGGCAGATGAGCCAAAGAGAGCTGAACCTCCCCCGCGTACTACCTCTACTCGGTCGATCATATTGGTAGGAATTTGCTCCAGACCATAAACCCCAGCCAATGCACTCATGATCGGTCGGCTATCTATCAATATCTGTGTGTAGCGACCTTCCAAACCATTGATGCGCACTTGGTTGAAACCGCAGTTCTGACAATTGTTTTCTACACGTACACCAGGTTGGAATACGAGACCTTGTGCCAGGTTGCTGGCGTTGGCTCTGTCAAATACTTCATCATTGAGTACATTCACCAATGTCGGAGCCAAACGGCGCAATGTGTTTTGTCTGTTGGAAGAAACGACTACTTCGTCCAGATTGATGTTGTCGACCTCTGCCTCGAAGTTCACTTCGATGACTTTGCCCTTCACAACATTGACTTCCTTCTGCTGGCTTTTGTAGCCCAGGCCTCGCATTTCCAGCACAACCTTGCCGGGCTTGAGGTTACGGATAAAGAAGTGACCTGTCTGATCGGTAACGGTACCGAAGGTCGTCCCCTTGATAGAGATGGTGATACCGGGCAAGTGATCACCCGAAACAGCCTCCACTACGTGCCCAATTACGTTGGCATCGGACGGGTGCCGATGTTTTTTTTCTATTTCCGGATTGTTGCCGGTTCTGGCTGCAAGCTGTGCAGGCAATGCCGTAAAGACCAGCAAAAGAGATAGAAACAGGGTTGAAAATTTCTTCATAAAAACTCTTGCTATTTTGTGTGACTAAACCAAATTAAATTCATGCTCTGATCATACACTTAAAAAGATCAGGCGCGTACCAAGTTTTCAAAATTTCGGCTGCAAAGTTAGCCCAAAGAGACCCGCATAACATAGCATAATGACAGAAATACCTGCCAGTAGGTATCTTTCCTTGAGGGTTGAACAATCTTTTTGTTTGGCTGTCTCTGTTCAATCGCCTTAAAATCAGTGAATTAGATATTTTACGCAGATAGATGTTGTTTCTTACCTTGAGTAAGGTCAGTACATCATGGTAGATCTTTGTCCTTTCTGGGTGACGAGATTTTCAAGATTATGCGACGGTTTCTCTTGGCCGAATACCCTTGTATGAGGGGAAGAAATAGAATCTGCCTGCTAAAACTTTTTTATACAATTCCTATGTGTCAACACCTGCTTATAGACTACTCTTTTCTGCATTTTTGGCCATTTTCTTCACTTCTCAAAACCCTTTATTCATCGGCATTCTGAGAGAGTCAAATTCTCTCCTCAGAGAAATTTTTTTCTCTCCTGTGTTAGCGAAATTTTTCTCAGGAGAGAATTTTCGCTCTCTCCTCAGAGAATTTTATGTGCCTCGGTAGGTAGTAAAATGTCTATGGTAAGAGTCCTTAATTTCGCCCTTAGAAGTGTAATTTAATGTGTATTCGGAAAGGAAGGTTTCTTCCCTATATTTTGATACCCTGTTGCTCTTAGTTTCGGGGTGTACTCCATCGTAATGGAAATTGGAGGCTGCACACATACTCTCTTGTTTTTCTAACTTGTTCAGGTAAAAAAAAAGTAATACATTTGCACCGCTTATAAGGTCGCTAATACTCTTCCTTAGCTCAGTTGGTTAGAGCATCTGACTGTTAATCAGAGGGTCCTTGGTTCAAGTCCAAGAGGAAGAGCAGAAAAAAGGCCGAAAAGATATTCTTCCTTAGCTCAGTTGGTTAGAGCATCTGACTGTTAATCAGAGGGTCCTTGGTTCAAGTCCAAGAGGAAGAGCAGAAAAAAGGCCGAAAAGATATTCTTCCTTAGCTCAGTTGGTTAGAGCATCTGACTGTTAATCAGAGGGTCCTTGGTTCAAGTCCAAGAGGAAGAGCAGAAAAAAGGCCGAAAAGATATTCTTCCTTAGCTCAGTTGGTTAGAGCATCTGACTGTTAATCAGAGGGTCCTTGGTTCAAGTCCAAGAGGAAGAGCGGAATTAGGGGTTGGCTCCATGGAGGCAGCCCCTTTTTGAATTTTTACGACAGATGATACGGCAGACGAAAAGAATAGACAATGAGCAGCGTACCGAGGATTTGCGTAGCAGGCATATCCCACGGCTGCTACTGTCCTATGCTTTGCCGGCTGTTGTCGGGACATCGGTAAATGCTCTGTACAACATTGCCGACCGTATTTTTATCGGGCAGGGAGTGGGAGAGTATGCCATTTCCGGTCTCACACTCACGTTCCCGATCATGATTTTCTTGCAAGCATTCGGGATGTTGGTAGGAGCCGGGGCTTCTGTGCGTGTCTCCATATTGTTGGGCATGAAAGATCAGGCAGGAGCCGAGCGTATTTTGGCCAACGCTATCATGCTCACTATTGTGCTCTCCGTGATGACCATCGTGCCGAGCTATATTTTTATGGAGCCTCTTCTGCGTCTGTTTGGAGCAAGCGACCGCACTTTGCCCTATGCTATGGACTATTTACGGGTTATTATACCGGGAAATATCTTTGCCACACTCAGCTTTAGCTATAACGCAGTGATGCGTGCTTCGGGCTATCCTACCAAGGCGATGATTCAGATGATTTTGGGTGCTGTGCTCAATGTGGCCTTAGATGCTCTTTTCATTTTTGTGTTCGATTGGGGTATAGCCGGGGCTGCATGGGCCACGGTGATTTCGATGTTTGTGACCATGCTGTTTGTGATGGAACACTTTACCGACAAGAACAGCCTGATCCGTTTCCGTCGCTCTGCAATGCGACCGTCTCGCTCAATGATTGTCTCCATTTTGGGTATCGGTATGGCTCCTTTTGCCATGCAGTTGGTGGGGAGTGCTGTGACGATCGTCCTCAATCGGTCCTTCGTACACTACGGAGGTGGAGGGGAGTTGAGCGATTTGGCAATTGGGGTTTATGGGATTATCAATAGCTATGCCATGCTGGTTGTGATGCTGGTGCTTGGCATTTCCCAAGGGATGCAACCCATTGTGGGGTTCAATTATGGAGCCGGTAATATGGATCGAGTGCTCTATACCTACAAGTTAAGTGTCTTTACCAACAGCCTTATCACTGTCATTGGGTTCCTCCTTGGTATTTTGCTTCCATCCGTGATTGTGGGCTTTTTCACTCCCAGTCATTCGATGATCTCTATTGGGGAGTCGGCCATGCGCATCGCTTTGTTATCCTTTGGGTTTGTAGGGTTTCAGATTACTACAACACAGCTCTTCCAGAGTATCGGCATGAGCATGAAGGCAATGTTTCTCAGTTTGTCCCGACAGGTGATATTCCTCCTGCCTCTCCTATTGATATTACCTCGTTTGTTCGGGTTGGATGGGGTCTGGATGGCTATGCCTATCTCGGATTTTAGTGCAGCGGTTATTACATTTGTGCTTGTCAAGCAACAACTCAAAAAGATGAAAGGAAACCATACGGGCCATGCTCATGCTCCACTATAAAGGCTCTCTGAGAGACTTATGTAATAGGAGCAGGGCGAATGCCTTGAACCGAAAAAAGACTGGAGAGCAAAATTGCCCGAAAGAGAGTTTCCTGATGTACGATACAAAAGACGAAAAGGAAACAAGGGCTATGGCATAAGCTTTCCGTGATACAGAGATATCGAGAATGCACGGAGAATCAATACACTGAATAAACCATGAAAGTTTTTCTACAGGCCATCGTCGGCCAAATCCTCTTTAACCTCTACTTCGCTTATCGGGGAGGTCAGGCTCTCCCCAAAGAAGGGCCTTGGCGTAAGGGTTTGTATGCACTCTTGGCTGTAGAGTTCTTGCTCTATATGGTAGGGTTTTCTCTTCATCTCCATCTGCCTAAGCCAGTTATGGAATTTATCATGACTGTCTGTGGTACTTGGTACTTCGCTTCTATTTATATGTGTATGGGTTTATTGCTCATGGAACTCATCCGCCTGATTGACCATCTTACAGTTAAACGTCTCACCCATCTCAGTAAACGAACATACGGCAGACTTAAGCTCTCTCTCTTGCTTGTCATTCCGTTGGCCTCTGGTTTATTGATAGTTTGGGGTTATGGCTTGGTGCAACACCCGGAAGTGACTTATCGTACCATACAGCTCGATAAACCAATAGGCAACGAACAGAATAAGTTGCGCCTTATTCTTATCACAGATATACATATGAGTGAGACAATTACTCGCCCTTATGTAGAGCGTTTGGTAACTCTTTGCAATGAACAAAAGCCCGACTTGATATTGGTCGGCGGAGATATATTCGACTACTATAGCCATTATGGCTACAAGGACGGTATACCAGACTTGATGAATCGGATGAATCCTCCATTGGGTACCTACTATGTGCTGGGCAATCATGAGTATCGGGCAGATATGCAAGCCAAAATTGATTGGATCCCTCTGGCCGGAGGTGTATTGCTGAGGGATTCTGTGGCTCAACCCGGAGGACTGATCAACTTGGTAGGTCGGGATGATGCCATAAATAAGCAGCGTGCCGAACTATCCGAGCTGGTAGGGAGAATAGAGCCGGACAAAAGACATTTGCCTCTCGTTCTGCTTGATCATCAACCCCGAGCTTTGAAGCAGTTGCCTGCCAATGGAGTGGATTTGGGCTTATTTGGCCATACACACAATGGGCAGATCTTTCCATTTAGTATTGTGACGGATTTGGCCTTTGAGAATTCCTATGGATATAGCCGGGCAGGAAAAAGCCATGTATTTGTGAGTTGTGGCTACGGAGCTGCCGGCCCGGCTATTCGTCTTTTTACCAAGAGCGAAATCGTGGTAATAGACCTTTTAGGAGCTTGATTGTCAGCAAATAAATACTACCTTTGCGACGCTAATCTTGCATCGCCCGAAGGGCAAATGCAAAGTTGGCAATAACGAGATTAATTAACAGAATGGAAAACCTAAAAAATGTTCGTCCTCTTGAAGATTTCAATTGGGACGAATTCGAACAAGGCACAACAAACATGAGTGCCTCCCGTGAGGAGCAGGAAGCTGCTTACGAAAAGACCCTCAGCGCAGTCAAGGACAATGATGTAACCATAGGCCGCGTAACCTCTATCAACAAGCGTGAAGTATCCGTAAATGTCGGCTACAAGAGCGAAGGCGTTATCAGTGCTTCGGAATTCCGATACAATCCGGATCTGAAGGTTGGTGATGAAGTAGAGGTATTTGTAGAGAGTCAGGAGGACCGTAAAGGTCAGTTGGTACTCTCTCACCGCAAAGCCCGTGCAGCTCGCTCTTGGGAGCGTGTGAACGAGGCTCTGGAAAAAGACGAAGTGATCAAGGGCTTCGTGAAGTGTCGTACCAAGGGTGGTATGATCGTGGATATCTTCGGCATCGAGGCTTTCTTGCCCGGTTCGCAGATCGACGTGCGTCCTATCCGTGACTACGATGCTTATGTAGAGAAGACTATGGAATTCAAGATTGTGAAAATCAATCAGGAATATAAGAATGTAGTCGTATCTCACAAAGTGCTTATCGAAGCTGAGCTCGAACAGCAAAAGAGAGAGATCATATCCAAACTCGAAAAAGGACAGGTACTCGAAGGTGTGGTTAAGAATATCACATCCTATGGTGTATTTATCGACTTGGGTGGCGTAGACGGTTTGATTCATATCACCGACCTTTCTTGGGGTCGTGTGGCTCACCCGGAAGAAGTGGTGCAGCTGGATCAGAAGCTCAACGTTGTAATTCTCGAATTTGACGAACAGAAGAAGCGTATCGCTCTCGGTCTCAAACAGCTCACTCCTCATCCTTGGGATGCTTTGGATCCTAACCTCAAGGTTGGTGATATCGTGAAGGGTCGTGTTGTCGTTATGGCTGATTACGGTGCTTTTGTGGAGATCGCTCCCGGTGTGGAAGGTCTTATCCACGTTTCAGAAATGTCTTGGACACAGCACTTGCGCTCGGCTCAAGACTTCTTGCACGTAGGAGACGAAATAGAAGCAATGGTACTCACGCTCGACCGCGAAGAACGCAAGATGAGCTTGGGTCTCAAGCAGCTTAAGCCAGATCCATGGGAAAATATCGAAGATCGTTTCCCCGTAGGTTCACGTCACCAAGCTCGTGTGCGCAACTTCACTAACTTCGGAGTCTTTGTTGAAATCGAAGAAGGTATTGACGGTTTGATCCACATCAGCGACTTGTCTTGGACTAAGAAAATCAAGCACCCAAGCGAATTTACAGAGGTTGGTGCTACGATAGAAGTACAGGTACTCGAGATCGACAAAGAAAATCGTCGTCTCAGCCTGGGTCACAAGCAGCTTGAGGAAAATCCTTGGGATGTGTTTGAAACGATCTTTACTAACGGCAGCATCCACGAAGGTGAGATCATTGAGCAAATGGAGCGTGGCTCTGTAATTGCTTTGCCTCATGGAGTGGAAGGCTTTGCTACCCCCAAGCATTTGGTGAAGGAAGACGGTTCTCAAGCAGCATTGCACGAGAAACTCCAATTCAAGGTGATCGAATTCAATAAGGAATCTAAGCGTATCATCGTATCACACAGCAGAGTGTTCGAAGATGATCAACGTGCTGCTCGTCGTGAAGCTGCTGCCGGTGAACGTCGCGCCGCTAACGCTCAAAAGGAAGAGAATGCAGCTCAGGCCGCTGCTAATGCTGCAGCCGTAGAGAAAGCAACTCTGGGAGACCTTGGCGAGTTGGCAGCTTTGAAAGAGAAGCTCGAAGGCAATTGATAGATTTTATATCTCTATAGGAGGGAGTGCAGCATACAGCTGTGCTCCCTCTTTTTTTTTTAACTCCAAAGAAGAAAAGGATGAGTTTCTATATATGAGCTCGAATGTCGACAATAACTGTGTAGTGACCGCCACATTACTCAGAAGATAGAGCTGGAGGAAGAGTTAAGGAGAGGAATATGAGAGAGGGCAGAAAGAGTATATTCAGCCCATGGTCATGCGGCAACGTCGGTATACTAAGAGTACGGAGAGGACAGAGATAGCGTGCTTTGTTTTTTTCTGTATTCTGGAGCGTGCGAAAAAGAAAAAAGGGAGATAATTAGAGCTTTAGTTCGTAGTTGTGTCGTTTCTTTTCTGTTGCTCTTGTGACTGTCTTTCTATCTGTTTGCTAAGCGTAATGAACTTGTATAGAGCATCCAATCCTGCATGGATAAATCCCTCTTTGCCATCTCGAAATCCTCCTTTCAGGATGTAACTCTTGAAGAATCGGAAGGCAGGAGAGAAGAAAAGTTTGGCTCTTCCGGCTTGTTTGTTGCGTTTGCTTCGAGAGAGTTCGGATTGGGTATAGCGATTGAGTTTTTCCAGTACTTGGGATATACTGTCATTGGCCAAATGGATGAATGCCAGGTCTTTGCGCTTGGCCGGGATATACACTACAGCTCCGTCTATCTGGGGTAGACTATGTACGTGTGGAGGCCAATAGGATGCGTCTCGACGAAAGAAACGCAAGATATGATCGGGGTAGGAGGCATGCATGAATTTGCCCATGAAGTAATTCTTGCGCGGTATCCACAGACCATATGGTGGTTGCTCGGAACTGATTAAGTCGGCCAAATAGTTTGTAAGAGCTTCGGGTACAATTTCATCGGCATCTACAACCAATACCCATTCATTTCGTGCTTGATGATTGGCAAAGTCTCTAGCCGGTTCGGCGCAGGGGTATTTATCGAAGTAGGTGATGCTACAGCCATATTCTTGGGCGATCTCTATCGTCTTGTCATTGCTGTGCATATCGCAGATTAGTATTTCCTCATATCGTCCAAGAGAGTCGAGTACTCTTCTTAGATGAAGTTCTGCATTATAGGTATTGATGACAACGCTGATAGGTAGCTTTTGCATGGATATTTAGTTGTTTGGATAGTTTTCTCTTCTGGCCAGAGATCCTCGCACATCTCCTACTCGCAAGTATTGCCGGTACAGTTCAGTTTCTTTGCGAAAGAGCTGTTTTGGGAGTCCGAAGAATCTTCGCCCGATGCGTAGTAGACGGTATTGCAGATATGCTATGCGGAAAGTCCATGGCGACATACCCTCCGAGCGTAGGCGTCGGAGTGCGTACTTGTACACTTTGGAGCAGTAGAAGCGGTCTGACGCAGCCTGTATTTGCTTGATGCAAGTCTCTCGCTCCATTTTGCGGTAATCGGCATAGTGCTTGGCCAATAGCTCGCTGACCCAGGGTTGATCCGACAGACGAGCGAAGTTGCCATAGGCAAGTCGGTCTGGTAGAGGGTGTGAGTAGCACTTCATTCGATTGATGTCAATCAGGAAGAAATGGTATTCGTTCTTTTTGGAGAGATTATAGAGGATATTGCCGGGAGAGAGATCTTTGTGATAGACGCCACTTTCGTGCAGATGTCCTACAAAACGCCCGAAGGAAGCGTATAGCTCAGGATCATCGGCTTTCCCCAGCATAGCTGCTCGCAAATCAGAGCAGTCATTTAGTAGCTCGGATACATAGTAGCTGTGACGAAGCAACCCACCGGAGTATTCGAGGGCATAGCCCATGGGAGCTGCAGTCCCTATTTGTTTATGTTGGAGTTCAACAGCATTGTCATAGGAGCGTTTGGCCTTCGAGGGGCGTAGCCAGCTGTATACGATTCGCTGAAGAAAACAAGGCACTTTGAAGCTCTTTACCACTACATTCCTTCCTGCAATGGCATAGAGTTTGTTGCGCCCATCGTATATCAGCTCTATATCTTCGGGGAGAGGGGTGGGAGCCTCTGTCAGTCGGGCTACTACCTCTTTTGTGCAGAGCAGTTGCTCTCGATTTGAGCTGTAGTATTGCAGCATGGATTCGTGACTATTGCTTGGGTGGAGTGAGCGGTGGCCAACTTTGCTTTGGTAGGGGATTTCCTTGACAAAGATAGTAAGCCTTCGATAGTTTGCAGATAGTGATTTCGGCTTTTAATTATTGTGGAGATACATGGCCTGTACCGGATTGTAAATACACTTTATATCAGTGGTGTTCTATCAATTACTACTATCTTTGGCGAGATGTACGGCAGGTATTTTACGCTCTTTTGCATGTCAAACCTGTCTTAGGTGTTTTGCTTGCCGGTTCTCATCTTATTTTTCACAAAAAAATACTCTTCTGAGAACAGACCACGGTATATACAAAAGAATAACCAAGAATATGAGAATGAAAAACTTCATGCGGCTTGTGTCCGCCTTTGCTATCCTTTATTTGTCTGTCTTGTCTGCCCAATCGCTCCTAGCTCAAGAACAGCCGAAGACAATTTCTATGACAACGAGCAAGAAAATAGGTGATGCTATTGGTATCAAGGTTGTTGCGGAGGGTGATTTCTCTTTGCAGGGTATTTCTAGTTACTATTTCCTTGACCCGGAGACTCTTGTTTGTACGTTGTCTTCAGAGAAGGTTGTGATAAGTGGTGAGGTTTTGGCTTTGAACTGTAGTGATAATGAGCTTACTCACTTGGATGTGACCAATATGCCAAGTTTGACTGGATTGATTTGCAACAACAATTGTATTACTTCGCTCGATTTATCGAAAAATGAGAGCATATCCCATTTGCATTGCCACAACAATCTCTTAGAACAATTAGATGTGTCGAAAAATAGCAAGATCGAGTTTTTGCGTTGTTCGGATAATAAACTTACCAGACTCGATTTATCCAATAATTCTTCTATTACTCATTTACGTTGTTCAGGGAATGAGATCAAGCAACTTGACCTATCTCCTCTTTTGAATTTGAAAAAATTGTTTTGTGACAGAAACCAACTCTCTGAACTATCCTTGTCGAAGAATACTTCTCTGACTCATCTATATTGTCATAACAACTTTCTAAAAGACGAGGCAATGACTCGTATGTTTAATTCTCTACCTCCTTGTACCACTTCCTCTAAAGGCTTTATTTGTGTGGTGAATCAGGAAGAGGGGAATGATGAGCATAATATTTGCACGAAGGATGATGTCGAGATAGCCAAAGCGAAGAATTGGGAAGTGTATGCAACATTGGGTTCTACCGGTTATGTGCCTCATGAAGGAAGCTTTCCTGAGACTTGTGAAGACGTACAAAAAAAGGAGGTGAAACCTTCTCTTTCTTTGCGAGACCGCATCTTGCATGTAGATAAAGTCGATGCAGAGGGCAAGGTCATAATTTTTAGTGTAGATGGACATCGTCTCTTGGATGGGGATGCAGATCAATCGGGGATTGTGAAGATAGATTTGACATCTCTGATTCCGGGAGTTTATTTGCTGAGAAGTGGAGTTTCTATTGCTGAGCTTTTTGTTCTCAAGTAACCTTATTTGTTCGGAATAGTAATTTGTATTGAGGGGAGGGGAGTGTTAAATACAATAACACTCCCCTTTATTGTTTTAATCAAGGTGAGAAAGTGTTGTATATGCGCAATTATTGTGCTGAATTTTATGACATACAGAACTTTTATTTCATAAGGATGTTGTATTTTCACCCTCCCTTAAAATCAACTGGATGAAAAACAAAAAAGATGAAGAGGATGAATTTACTTATTAGATGCAACAGAGTTCGACAGTTTCTGTGGGGAGCTTTGTCTGTGTTTTTTATTTTGATTGGATCTCCGAAGCTCGCTGCACAGAGTTTGGACGACTTTGAGATTAAGACAACAGTTACTCACTCCAAGTGTGGAGGTATCGATGGAGATATCGTTATTGAAGTTTCGCCCAAGCCGGGGCATCCTGTCGGCGAGGTAATAAAGACTTATCGTTTGGATACCAAGGACGGTCAGCCATTGACTCCTTCTGGGAATTATGTTGTGGAAAATAAATTTCCTGTCGGATCGGGCATATACATACCTCGTGCGAAGGTTCAGTTAAAGAACAGTGGAGTATCTTTTTTCTTGACAGGATCTCCCATCACGGTTACTTCTTCCTACGTTCCCATGACTACGACGGTTACGCTTGAGCGGAAGTCTTTGAATAAGTATAAACCGGAAGGAGCATCTGAGTACAAACTTACGGGTATTGTTTCCCTCTTCGTAAAAGATGGGACAGCTCCCTACAAGGCTACTATTTTGAGCAGCCCTAATACATACAAAGGAAAGAAGGTATTTACCGATCTGGAGAATGGCAAGAAGAAGTATCTCTATGAGTTGCCTGTTGGGGAGTATGTGATTCAGATGTCTGATGCTTGTGGTAAGGAAGCACCTGCCATCAGCGTGAAAATGGAGTATGTAGCTTCAGATTTGCCGCAGGGAGGGGCAGCAGATTTTCCTTATTGGAAGCCGTACATGAACTTCTACATGAAGCAAACTAAATGTGGTTGGGTTGCATTTTGGCACAATAAGAGACCTTCTCTTCATTACGAAGAGCCAACTCGGGATATATATCCCTATATCAATAATCTGGATACGCTTTCTAAATACTATCATTACGGATTTCAAACAATAGCAGAGAGCAAGCAAGGTAAGAAACCTAAATATTACGCTTACTCAAACTATGGAGGACCTAACAAACATGATGAGACTTTTGGGGTCGGCTCTGAACAAATTGTAGTCGAAGGCATAGCTGAGGGAAGCTTGTATTACCGGATGCCAGAAGGCAAGAGCTATGAGGAAATGTGGCTTAAAGAAGAATACTGGCCCGAAGTATTTTTGCAAGTTGTCGGTTCGGACGAACAGATGAGAGAAGGCTTCAATCCATACAAACCTAAGGATGGCAAGACGGAACCATTCCCCAAATTGCTGGAGCATTACCTTGAGAATCGTGGCGATGTTTGCAACGACAAGTATGGGATAAGGATGCGTCCGCATAAGGAGACGGTTAATCTTATGTGTTTGCCTCTCACGGGTCAGCTCAAGGAAAAAGGATCGTCTCAAATAATTGAAACAAAAGAGTTCAATTATATCGACCACCATAGTGATAAGGGAGGGAAGTATACCAAGTTTGATACAGACTTGAGCCGAGACAAAACTTATGAGGTCATCGTTACAGATACTAGAGGTTCCAAGCAGATCCTTGAATTTGAGCCCATGGAGAAGACGAGATATGATCAGAGCATAGCTTTGTTGCCTGATTATTGTGAGGGCAAGAATAGGGTTGATATGTTGATACGTGCTTATCCTATTGCCAAGGCTATGAAAGGACACATTATTCGTTTTGTGAGTGCGCCAAAAGGATTTAAGCCTTTGGAGGGAGCCATGAAGGTCGGTGATGTCTATACTGTACCCAATGATTTTGAGAGTTCATTTTTTCATGTCTTCTCCGAGAGAGGGAAAGAAAGAGAAAAGACTTACATACATATTCCGGCTGGGAAGTATGAGTTTGAGGTCGAAATCTGTAATAAGAAATATAAGGTAGAGAAAGTATTTACTGAAGAGGAGTTAAGTAAAAATAGGCCTAAATACACTGAAAATAGGGATGCTTTTACCCCTCACTTCTCAAAAGAGGAGTGTGGATATGCACGTGTTTTCCCTTTCGCTGGGAATGGAAAGGATCTTCTGAAGAAAGATGGCAAATCAACCTCGGTTAACTTGCTGATAACCAAATACCCTGATGGAATAGGGAAGAAAGATATCCGAACAAATCTCAAAGGGACTGCTTTGGCTCACTGGAATGACTACGGAGTTATCTCAACTCATGGAGAAGATGATCCTTCCAAGATCTACATAGATGTACCTGAAACGAGGGGGGATATGGAGGTTCGTTTGATTTATGCTCCGGATAAGGTTAAATCAGAACAGCTGTTGCCTTGTCTTTCTACTTATAGTTTCCGACTCTCAAATGCTTTGCTCTCTTACGACAGAGAGAAATACATAGGGTATATCTGTCCGAACAACTCTTCTGGACTTATTCGAGTAAATCCAATTAACTATGTCGGAGATGTTCGGGTAAGTCTTTTCAGAAGAGATGCGACAGATGAAGATCTGGAGAATGACTCTAAGGCTTTGGCTTCGATTGATGTTTCTCTGGAAGATCTGAAAAAAGGGAAGGGAGCTGAATTTAGACTGGGATCCAATGCTAAGGATTCAGATCCCAAAATACCTGTTGATCCTCAGGGGTATAAAGCAAAGATTGTAGACAAGAAGTGTAAGAACTCTTCGATAGAGAAGCTGATTGTTTATTCTCTACCTTCGCCTATCGCCATTCAGTCCAAAGACCAAAAACGTAAGTTCTGTGAAGGAGAGACTATTGAGTTGATGGTGGCTGCAATCAATGCCAGTGATGATGAGAATGCCTATGTATGGGAGCTGCCTAACAAGAATGTCTACAAGGGGCGTAAACTGAAGATTGAGAATGCTACATCCGATCTGTCAGGGACTTTCAAGGTGACTATCAATGGTATTATGTGTGATGGGCACCCTAATGGGACGGTAACAATTGAATTCCCTATTTCCGTTGCTCCTCGCTTGCTTTGGTGGCGCAAAGACGCTGTTGATGCAAACTGGCATAATGTGAAGAATTGGGCAAATGAAGAAGGAAAGCCCGTGAATGCAGTGCCTGCATCTTGTACCACCGTTCATATTCCGGCCAAAGTGGACAAGGCTTTCCCGGATTTGGGTGCCGAGACCAAGCGGGAAACCTATGGAAATCCCGAGTGCGATAAGCTTTATCTCCACCATGGCTCCCAACTGGGTAACCCACACTTCCTCTCCTATCAAAAGGCTTATGTGGATTATAATTTTGGGATCCTTGATGCCGACCATCAGATCAAAGCACATCGGGAACAGTATTTCCCCGAAGCTGACAGCAAATTGATGGATAGAGATCAGTGGTATATGATTGCTGCTCCGCTTAAGGAGATATTCTCCGGAGACTTCGGCTTAGCTGGCTATCCCAAGACTTATCAGCGTTATTTGAAGATCGAGGTTGGAGGCAATAAGCCTACCGATGCCTCTTTCAAAAAGCCAATCAATAATCTGGTTGAGAAGCTATCCGATCACAATGGTGCAATGGCTCTCAAGGTCGGTAAGTATCAGGCCGGGATCGTTGGTTATGATGATCACAAGCATCTCAATAAGTTAAATGGGATTGTTCGTGTTCCCTTCTTTGAAGATGGATCCCGTGTTAGTGCCTATCCTCTCCATTACTACGATGGAGTGAACAGTATTTTCGGCTACTACAACGATAATACCCTCCAGCCCGTAAATAAAACAGATAAGGGCAAACGCTCTAAGGATGCTTATCGTTTTATATTCGAAGGAGCTGACCGGAAGATTGGCAACGTAATACTGTCCGGTACTCCCGAAAGAGGATATGTATTGAGCTTGAAAGAAGGAATGAAAGCCGATGATTGGTTTATGATGGGTAACCCTTTCATGACCCCGATTGACTTTGATAAGTTTTGGGAAGCCAACAAAGATGTGATCTATCCTTATTACTACATATTCAATGGAAAGAGTGGAGTTTGGGAGTTCTATAACAAGGAAAATACCGGGACTTCTGTGAACCTTGGCAAGTCTATTGCTCCATTGCAGTCGATTGTTTTGCGTAAGAAGAATGCTGCTACAGAGCTTATCTTCCCGGTAGGAAGCAATACCGTCTTGCTGCCTTCTTGGCGTACAGAATTGGGTACAGAGTTGGTTGAGTTGCGGTCTGCTTCTGACGAGTCCACGGTACATCCTCTCTCCGTTCGTGTAAGTAACACACGTGGCCAAGAAACCATTTCCTACCTGAGCTGGGAGGGAAAAGGCTCGGTACCTGCTTTGAGTAATAGCGAGTACAGCTTTGTGCCGACTGTCTTCTTTGTAGACCCCGAAACAGGAGCTTCCAATGTGGTAGAAAGCCCAACGAAAGCCTATGGTGCATTCGCTCTTGGTGTAGAGGCAACACTGGGCGGAGAAATGGAGATGTCATTTGATCAGCTCGACCGCTCTGTATACGAGCAACTCACGTTGATAGACAAGATGGAGGGTAAAGAGCAAGACTTGTTGTCCAACTCCACTTATCGCTTTGTGCATCAGCCAAGTGATCGCCCGGCCGAACGCTTTGTTCTTAAGGTAAAACGTTTCGGAGTAGAGAATGAGCCGACAGCTCTCGAATCCATTGTTTCTCCTAATTTGCATATCTCTCGCCGAGGAGATCTTCTGCATATCGATAGCAGTGTAGGGCTACGCTCTGTTGTGATCTTCGATATGCAGGGCCGTCGCTGTGGAGAATGGCAGTTTGCTGGCTCTACCAATGCCGATATTGATATTGATAGCAATGTGCAAGGAGTTGTGATGATCGATCTTCGTTTAGAGGATGGTAGTCGTCAGGTTCGTAAGTTCGATATGGCCAACTGAGAAGAGTTTAGGGTAAGTTGCCCTATACGATAATTTTCATGCGAATGTCGGCAGTGAATTATTCACTGCCGACATTCGTGTTTATGTACACCTTGTTATCAGTGTAATTGTACAATTCCTACAATGAGACTGCCGTATAACCTGACATTCGCCGCATTATTTTCGACATTCGAGGACAAGTATACTCCCCTTCACCCTCCATCTCAATACCTTCAAGATTATCGTATTCTGCAAGGCTAATAAACCGTGTATGTTTTGTAAATTTTCGCTCGTGGTGAAAACGAGAAAATAAGAGAAAACTCGGCTATATAAACAGGCAAATCTCTTCCTTTTTATGTGCTTTATATCGACCTCCCAAAACCTCGATGAATAGGGCCTTCTGGAGAGGTCGATTTTTTCTCCTGAGAGAAATTTTGCTAACACAGGAGAGAGCAAATTTTTTCTCAGGAGAGAATTTTTGTTTTCTCCCGTGTTAGTCAAAAATGCCTCCCCTTGGCATCGAAAAGGAGTCGCTAAACTCTATTGAAAAACCCCTAATCGGAGCAGAAAAAATATGTCTGACGAGAAACGAAAATAAATATAGTAATACACAATCATATGCTATTTCTGGGAACTTCCCAAGGACTTATGCCCGGAATTTATGCGATGGTATCATTAGATTCTTTTCATACATTTGTTGCAATCCTCGGCTTCTTTGCAGATTTGACATCGTGTTCTGCATTAGGATTGTTGTTTCTTATGCTTGGAGAAATAAGAGTCGCCCGAGGTCTGAATAGTTGTTCTATCATTTAATCTCTTTGTGGGTATGAAAACGAGTTTTTTACATCGGATTAATCTCTATGGACTGAGGTTGCCATTTGTGTTCTCCCTGTTGCTTTGTCTTTTGTTGTTGCCTGATATGGCAACGGCTCAGTTGGGTAAAGAAAGAGCCCGCTCCGTTGCTCTTGAGATGCTACAGCATGTCAAACCCAAATCCAAGGTTACCAAGGTTGATTTACGAGAGACTTACTTGCCGGAAGAATTTCGAGTTCATGCCTTCAATTTACCTGAGAAACAAGGATTTGTGCTTGTTTCGGACATAGAGGGGCTTAGGTCACAGATATTGGCCTACTCTCCTGATGGCAGAATCGACTATGCCTCTATGTCTCCGGCTTTGAAGATGTATCTGGAGTTGGCTTCCTTTCTTGATCCTCAAAAGCAAAAAAATAAAGTCCAGACGACTTACACTCCCATAGAGCCGATGATCCCTTACAAGTGGGATCAGCTCGAGCCCTACAATCGTCGTACTCCTGAGGTAGGAGGTAAGCATTCCTATACTGGATGCGGAGCCACTGCCTTGGCTATGCTTATTGCATACAACCGATACCCTGAACGAGCTATAGGTCGGGTGAACTATACTTCAAATGAGCATGATCTGCATATCGTAGAAGACTTGTCTACAATCTCATTCGACTTTGACAATATGCGAGAGGTTTATACAAAGGGGAATTATACCGATGTTGAAGCAAAGGCTGTGAGCGATCTAATGTATGCTTGTGGGATAGCCATGAAGATGAATTATTCTCCCTATGGAGCCGGGAGTGGTGCCTACATGAGTGATTTGCTTTATGCGGTGAAGAATAATTTTCTCTATGACACTGAAATTGTTGGTAGAGAGAAATATACTGATGAGAATTGGATGAAGATGCTACATGAAGAGTTCAAAGCAAACAGACCTGTACTTCATTTAGCGCAGAGCAAGAGACATGGAGGACATTTCTTCCTGGCAGATGGGATAAATGAGAGTGGGTTCGTTCATATCAATTGGGGATGGAGTGGTGAAGATGATGGCTTTTTTGCTCTTGATGCTTTCGACCCCAGATTCCTATATGGAGATGGCTATAACTTTAATCAATGGGTTCTGAAAGGGATGATTCCGAAAGAAGCTCCTTTTATTGCAGCCCCTATTTCCGGATCAGCAATTGTGCTTTCGACAACCAGCTATAGCGTAGAGTTACAAGTCAAGGTAATTCGCAACGATGCCTGGATAGACCTGAATAGTAGTAAGGAGTATGATTGGAATGAGACATTGAGTCTCTCAGATAAGCGAGTGGAATATAGTACCGAAATAAATTCGGAGGTCGGTCTGTATGGAGGTATTTCTGAGTTGGATTGCTCAGAAAATAACTTTAAAACAATAAGTGCGATACGGAGCTCCGATTTAGAGGTCTTGAATTGCTCGAAAAATAAAATTTCCGAGCTCGATTTTTCTTCTTGTGCCAATGTCAAGTATATAGATTGTCATGCGAATAAGATAAAAGGCGAGGCTATGACTCGACTTATAAATTCGCTCCCTCAGCGTTCCGAAGCACTTAGAGGAGAGCTGCGCCTGATAGATCTGGATAACAACGAAGAGAAAAATAGCTGTACTGACGCAGATGTAGCTATTGCCACGAAAAAGAACTGGATCGTGAAGGTTTTCAAAGACGGAGCATGGAGAAACTATGAACAAAGCAATCCGAGTGATCCAACAGCAGTATCCCCTGTAACTGTGAGGAAAATTGGTGATGGAGAGGTTACAATTCAGGGTTTTGATGATCTGAATCAGGTACCTCATGGTACAACTCTTACAGTTGTAGTTGCTCCCGCAGAGGGGTGGGAACTTGCTACTCTTACTGCCAATGAAGAGGATATAAAAGAAAACAAAACGTTTGTTGTTTCCGGTCCCACTCATATTGTTGCCACTTTTGTCCAGAAGACTTTTGTGGTGACTCTTCGCAGCAATGAGCATGGGACAATTGCTATCGCAGAGAAGCTCCCTCTTGACAAGGTGCCTTATGGAATGACTCTCACTGTAGTTGACTTTCCAAAAAATGATCAATGTCGCTTGGAGAAGCTCACTGCCAATGGTGTTGATATTATGCCGAAGAGGATGGCTAAGATCGTGGCTGATACTGAGATCGTAGCCGAATTTGTCGATTACACAGCTTTGACGGATCTGTCAGCAGCAGTTTTCCAGGTTTATCCCAATCCGGCAGGAACTTATGTGGAGGTTTTTGGTGCAAAGCCCTGTGAAGAAGTACGGATCCTCTCTTTGGATGGCCGATGCCTATTTTTCAGTCATACTAATGAAAATGGTTTTGTACATATTGAGTTTAGATTGCCCAATGGTAATTACTTGCTGAGTGTGGGAGAGAAAACAGCCAAGCTATCTATCAAAAATTAAAGTTTGAAGTGGCATTTAATCCGATGCAGTAAAATCGTAAGCGAATCCTCATAGCTTTATTGCTTTTGCCTGAAAGCTTTATTGCTTTTGTCTGAAAGCTTTATTGCTTTTATCGGAAAGCTTTATTGCTTTTTGCCGAAAGCTTTATTGCTTTTGCCTGAAAGCTTTATTGCTTTTGCCTGAAAGCTTTATTGCTTTTACCTGAAAGCTTTATTGCTTTTGTCTGAAAGCTTTATTGCTTTTTGGCGAAAAGCACTAAAGGTTTTGCCGAAAGCTTAGGTGCTTTAGATGTGCTCATTCGGAGCTTCCCGGAAAAGATGCTGAGCGATCGACAAAAAGATACCGAGTAATCGAGAGAATTGAGTGCTTGTCAAAATAATAAGCGAGGCACCATTTAATATTGCTTAAAGAAGCCTTCTTAAGGGACGACTTGTAATAGATTCAAATAGGTCTGCTGGATGAGGAGTGAAAAAAAAGAAAGGAGACCGTGAGGCAGTCTCCCCAAATATCCCCCTCTTTGCCTGCATTTGAGTAAGAAAAGAGGGAGGACAAATCTTTTTATTCCGAAGCGGAGAGGATACGATGCTGGTTGAGAGAAGCTAACAGGAGTTCTTCCATATCCACTTTGGTAAAGGCCTTTGTTGCCATATCATAGCCCAACTTGGCTATGCGTGGTGCATTGTCTATATCGAAGCGGCGAACTCTTTGTAGCCTGTTGCTCTCTACCAATACATCGCAAAGCTGGCGATCCGGGAGAGAGTTGGCTCGGAAGATATAGTTGAAACTCCGCTCGGCTATAGACAGAATGTTTTTCTTGTAGTCGGGAGACTCTTCAGGATCCAAATGTACCCCGATCAGCACTCGACAGTAGGGGCGAATGACAGAGGCTGGTAAGTTTTTGAACAGACCTCCGTCTACATAATAAGTCCCATTTATCTCTACTGGGTTGAACAGAACAGGGATGCTGCATGAGGCTGTAATAATCTCTACCAATGGACCTTCCTCAAAATATTTACTCCTGCCGCTATCGAGGTCTGTGGCCACGATATGGAGGGGGAGAGGCAAATCTTCGAGTCGTTCGTGCCTCAGTATCGAACGCAGGAAAGAGCGGAAAGCAGTTGTATCGAACAGACCTCCCTTGGGGAGCTGCCAGTTTGTCATTTTGCGAAAGTCTTGGCCACTAAAAAGGTCTATGATTTCCACCGGATCGTAGCCATCGCAGTAGAGAGCAGCCATTAGAGCCCCTATGCTGGTGCCGGCCAATATCTCCGGCTGTATGTGTTTTTCTTGCAGATACTTCAACACCCCCAGATGGGCAAATCCCTTAGCACTGCCTCCGCTCAAGGCCAATCCTATATTATAGCTGGGAGGATATTGCTTCTTAGACATATGGAAAATGAATTATTGCAGGATTTATTACACTTCCTTCTTAGCTTTTGGAGGATAAGGCAAGTATCTCTTTGCATTGCGCTGCATCCTGATGCAGCTGCTCGCGCAGGGCACTGGGAGAGTCGAATTTGCAGTCTCCTCTGGTATGGGCAAGCAGATCCACCGCAATGTCACTCCCATAGAGGTCTGCTTTTATATCGAATATATTCACTTCAATGCTACGATGTTCTCCATTCTCAAAAGTTGGGCGTTTCCCGATGTAGAGCATTCCTCCATACGTTTTCTCGGGTAGCCGTACTCTCACAGCATAGACGCCATCGGCCGGAAGGAGCTTGTGAGGGTCTTTCACCTCTATATTGGCTGTGGGATATCCCAGAAGGCGTCCGTTTTTGTAGCCATCTACCACTTTGCCGGATATTCGGTATGGGTAGCCCAGTAGATCGTTGGCTCGCTGCAAATCTCCTTCTGTGAGTAGACGACGAATGGTCGTACTGCTCAATTCCAGATTGCCGATGATGAATTCGGATGCGAGTTCGACTTGCATACCCAACTCTTCTCCATAGCGGCGATAGTCCTCAAATCCTTCGGAGCGGTTGTGCCCGAAACGGTGATCGTAACCGACAACGAGCTGTGCTACATGCAGCTTCTCGTGTAAGATCTCTTGGATAAACTGGCGAGCCGAGAGAGCCGCAAGGTTTTTGTCGAAGCGAAGAAGCTCTACCCGGTCAATTCCCGCTCTATATAGCAGCTCTACCTTCTCTTGTGTAGAGGAGAGGAAAGACGGAGAGAGTTCGGGTCTTAGCACAAGTATGGGGGGAGCTTCAAATGTAATGGCCATGGACTTCAGCCCGGCATCCAGAGCTCTCTTTCTCACTTGATTTATGAGGAAGCGATGCCCCTTGTGCACTCCATCGAAAGTACCGATAGTGGCAACTACCTGATCCATGACATAGGGTTTTGTTTGTTCCTCTCACGCCACAGCTCGAAGTGCAGAATGCTTTTCCCCGAAGAGTGGTCTGTGAAGATACGTCCTATCTTTTGTCCTGTGCGTACTTTGTCTCCTTTTTTGATATAGACACTGCTCAGGTTCGCATAGACTGTGAGGTAGTTGCCATGTCTTACAATCACAGCCGTATTGTAGCCCGGCTGCACGAACACAAGACTGACGATCCCATCGAACACGGCATAAGCATCACTACCGGCAGAGACTGCCAGATCTACACCTCCATTATCCCGGGTGATACGAGCGTTGTGCTTATCTCGGCTCTTCCCATAAGGAACCTCTATGGTATAACGTCCACGGACGGGGGCCGGCAACTTGCCCATGTTGCCGGAGAATGAGTTACTGAGCTTGAGTTCGGCTGCATCCATAGCATAACCTCCTTTGGTCACCGCTCGTCGTTCTTCCATCTTGGGGACTTTGCGTCCGGCCTCGCGTTCTCGCTCAGCTCTCTCCTGCGCTTCTCGGGCTTTGCGTTCGGCTTCTGCTATTTCGTAGGCTATTTGTTGTTCTATCTTTTTGTTCAGAGCGTCGGCCCTCGCCTGTTGCTTGCTTAGTTGCTGTTGTAGGTTGGAGGTTTTTTTCTTTAGGGCCGCAGCCTCTTTGTTTAGAGCCTGCTCTTCCTTTTGCAACTTCTTCTTTTCGTCTTCTTTCATGGAGAGGACGGAGCGTTTATCGGCACGAGTATTCTCCAGAGCAGCACGTTTTTCCTCTATTTGCTCACGCACGTTGCGTAGCTCGGCTGCGGCCTCTTTGTGTGCCCGTGCATATTGACTCATATACATCATACGGCGAGTCCCTTCGTTGAAGTCTCGAGCTGAGAAGAGAAATAGGATACGATCCAGAGAGGATTGTCTTCGCTGCATGGCCTGTACAGCCTTGGCATAGTCGCCTTTGCGCATTTCTTCCTGTTTTCTCAGAGAGGTGATATTGGATCGTAAAGAGTCCGTCTCGGCATCCAAAACTTGCAGCTCAGCTGAGAGGAGGTCGATTACTTTGCGTCTTTGTTTTACCTGCGTCTGCAGCAGTCCCACCTGTTTGGAGACATTCCGGGCGTCCTTGCGAGTCTTATTTAGTTCTCGCTCGGTACGTTCTACCGCTTTCAGAGCCTCGGCCCGCTCTTTTTCCAACTTCTGCACCTGTCGGCTCTTTTTCTGCCCCCATGCGGAGAGGGTCAGACAGACAAGCATCAAGCAGAGAAGTCCGTATTTCTTCATAGATCGTTTATAAGGATGAATAGTTCGCTTAGGGAGACTTTGTTTGCTCCAGGCTTGGGATTGGGGCTGAAATCTTTTTCACTTGTCACATCATCTATCCTCCAGCGGTTCATATCCAAATTCAACACTTCGGTGACACCTTGTGGCCCCGAATGTCTCAGCTCAATACGCCCTGGCATATAGCCCAGATCCGGCCGAAATTCATATTCGAGATAGTCTACCCTTATCAGTTCCCCTCTGCGGTCACCGGTGATCAGTAGATAATCTGGCCGGCCGTGGGGGTTGATGCCAAATATATAGGTACGTCCCGAGTTGCCATAGGAGACAATCTCTGGTATGTTACCGTTGTATTGCAGCTCTACATTGTCCGGCTTTAGATGGCCGGTAGAAAAAAGAAAATTCGATAGGGAGGGGAAGACACGCCCCAAAAGGAGGGATTCGAGAACCGAGTAGTCAATATCAATGTCAAAATATCGAGAAATATCCAACCAAGAAGCCTCGCAGTAGGTATTGATCGGGTTTATGTGTAGAAAAAGTTTGTTCGGCTCTATCCACACACGACCAAGCTCAAAGAGAGGCATCGGCACGATGATCAAGCGCATACCGCCCCCTGCTCTGATAGACAAATCGACTCTTACCGATGAAGCCTTGTGGCTGCGAGGAAAAGACGCCCGCACACTCGATCGTAGCCTCCATACAGCCGGATTTTGCTCATTGACAAGCTCTACGAGCTGGCTTTTGCTCATATTTGCCACATCCCAAGAGCCCATTTTTACTTTGCTGCGCAAAGAACAGCTCGAAGCAAATAGGGCCAAAATAGTCACCAGCAAACAGGCCAACAGCCATGGCCAAGGAGTGAAGTCGAATTTTCTCATACGGAGTATCTTACGGTCGCAAAGGTAGGCCAATTAGCTTGATTCTTCAGTACTGTGGTTCTCCCCCTGCTGCCCGTATCTTTTTGCGCAAAGGTTCTTTTTTGTCTTCGGTGAGGATGAGGGCTTGCTGCCAGATTTCAATGGCTTCTTCTTTCTTTCCCATGAGGAGCAATACTTCTCCCAAATGATCGTGTATGGTGCTGTTCATCGCTCCTTCCGGATCTTTCAGAGCCATTCGGTAGTATTTCTCGGCATCTTCCAGCAAACCTTTCTTCTGACAGATGTAGCCATAAGTATCCAGGATGTTGTGATTATCCGGATTCAGATCATAGGCTTTCTTGATCAGGCGAAGTGCCTTATCCAGATCCGTATCCCTTTCAGCCAAGAGGTAGGCATAGTTGTTCAATACATCTGCGTTGCTATCATAGGCTTCCAAGGACTTCTCATAGGCATTCAAAGTCGAGTCCAGATCACTTTGGGCATAGTAGAGGTCTCCTATAGCGGAGTATAGTTGACTGAGAGCAGTCTTTTTCTTGTCTGTATCTCCCGGGGCTGTAGATATTCTGTCCAGCCCCAGTTGTAGCTCGCTTATTGCCTGCTGTATTTTCTCCTCGTTGGTATAGGCTATGGCATCGAAAAGGTAATAAAGGTGGTCCAGAGGCCTATTTTTCTTGGATAGGTCACAAATTCGGTGCACTTGCTGCATGTCTTCTTTCTCGATAGCATGGCTGAGCAGAACTTCGTAAATGATCTCTATTTCAGGAGCTTGCTCAATGGTTTGATAGGCCTGCTCGGTATAGGCCGAATCTTCCTTCTGCAGGCACCATAGTATGTAGAAATGTACCACATCGCTCTCTTGTGGATAAATCCGGTAGAGCTCCTCCACGAGAGAGTCTGTCTGTCGGTCTGTCCAGCCTTTGGCTTCTTTTACTTGAGAGCTGAAGATTTCGTACAACAGTTGGATCTTTTTCTCATTGTCGATCTCCGGATTGGATAGCCCTTTCCGAATGTACTTGTAGGCTTTCTTCGCATCTGTTGCTATCAGATAGATTGAGCGCATTATATACTTATCCGTGGGGTCGGAAGATATACGCTCCAACTTTTTCAGCTGCTTGGCTGCTTCTTTGTATTCATCGGCACTAATCAGGGTAAAGATCCCCAGTATTCGGAAGTTTGTTTTTGTGGAGAAACGCTCTGTCAGGGTACGAACGGCCTGCAAGAGGTCTTGCCTGCGCTTTTGTTCCAAAGATATCCGCACTATTTCGGAAAAGAAAGACACGACTGCATCTTCGTCCGTTGCTTTTTCCAACCATTGTTTCATCAAGGGGAAGGTTGCCTCTGTGAGTTCGTCGGATGAGCGAGCCACTTCCATAAGTTGTATCTTCAGTTCGTCTCTTTCGGGGAATTTATCGATAAGGTCCTCCAATACTCCATAGGCTTCTCTCTCTTTCTCTCTGTATATCAATACTCGGGCATAGAGATTGCCCATTTCTAAGTCGAGAGGAGCAAGCCGGTAACCTCTCCCCAGCCATGTCTCCACCTCTCCCATGCGACTTTGTCTTGCTACCGAATCTGCCTCTGCCAATTGGCTGATAATGGCTTTTCCCATCGAAAAGCAAAGGGCAGGGGAGAGGCTATCCAAGGTATAGGCTTGGGTGAAAAACTCTTCTGCCTGAGGGTATTTACCTGTGTTGGCAGACAGCACTCCCTGATAAAACAGAGAATCGAATAATTGCTTGTTGGGGGATGTTTTGATTGCCTCTTGCCCGATTGACATTTGGGTGTAGAAGAGAAGGCATATTAAGGATACGAAGCTGCGAACAATGCTTTTCATGCTCTTGTCGTTTTGGTTTATCTGTTTGCAGGTTCAATATTACACAATTCCGTTCAATCGATAGAGGTTGTCCGTGCTGAGAAGATAAGGCTCTGTTACCTCGTCCTTTTAATTCCATTAGTCTCATTTCTAATACACCTCACTTATTCCCCTACATCCGATAGCGGAAGGTATTCTTGTGCTTTACATGAAGGTTAGAGATAACAAGAGACACATGGATAGAAAAATGAAAGAGGGGAAAACTGGAATAAAAAGCCTTCTTTCTTAGTCAAAAGCTTTACCTTTCGCAGCAAGAACAGTAATAAAAACCTCTATAGCCAATGAACTTCGGCGATTCTTATACACATCAGAAGAGCACTTTCCCTCCCTTAAATCCAGTCAAACCTAAAGTTCGCTTCGATGGAGAAGAGTTTCTATTCGAATCTCTGACCCTCGAACAGCCCATGAACTCATGCCACCACTTTGAGGTCGTTCGCGAATACCTCTCACAGGACGAGCTCTGGAAAGAGACTCCCGAAAAGCTCATGAGCCTGATCGGAGCTAGAACGCTGATCCGATTCGAACATCTCACATCCAAAGATTCGTACGAATTCTCCGGATGGGTGACCGATGTACGCATCGATGCATGGGAAAATGACGGGATAGGAAGCAGTTTTTTTCGACATCGATCGAATCGTGTCAGGATCATCGGACGTGGTGACGCCATGAGTCTCGATGGAGCACCGGGTATGCACTCTTTCGTCGATCGACAGTTGACGGATATCGTTTCCGAGGTAACAAAGGAGGCTTACTTTAAGGTCGAATGCAATCCCCGCTACAAAGGAGTATTGCCTTATGCAGTGCAGTACCGGGAGAGTGGCTTCGAGTTTCTTAACCGACTCTCCCGTATATATGGAGAGCCTTTTTTCTACGATGGTCGTACTCTCTTCTTCGGTGCGCCACACACGGCAGACTGCGAAAAACTCTTTTTCGACAGTGATATCGTTAGTCTGCGCACTTGTGCCTCTGCCATTCCTCGAAGATATGCCCATTACGACTACGTTGCGGCCGATGACAAATTCCTGCGCTTCCCTTCCGATGAGCCTGTTCCCGGAGGTAATCCGTTGATCGAAAACATTGCCCGCCGGTCGGATCGTCTGTTTCCCGAGAAAGGAACTCTACCCTCGAATTCTCCGGTCTATACCGAATTCAACCTGTCGGATCTGGCTGCACAGCGAGGGGCGGATGCCGTGGGGCGGATGCTGCGAATAGAAGGAACGACCAAGACCTGTCGTCTGCGTCTGGGTGGAGTCATAGATGTGTTGTTCCCTGAACGCATGGATGTTCCTGCCCTCGGAAAATACCGCATCACCTCTTTGTACCACCGGATTGAGAAGAATGGGGACTACACCAATTGGTTCACAGCCTCGCCTGCTCTGATCGACTGTGTACCTGAAGCCTATGCCCCGGAAGTAAAAGCTTATCCGGAGATGGCTACCGTTTCGGACAACAAGGATCCGAATGGACAGGGACGGGTCAGGGTGCAGTTCGACTGGCAAAAACCGAAGGGGTTGTCTACGAACTGGATCCGAGTTCAGACTCCCGATGCAGGTACGAGTGGCACGGTTACAGCAAACAGAGGATTTGTATCGATTCCGGAGGAGGGCGACCAGGTGATGGTCGGCTTCGAATATGGCGATCCCCATCGCCCTTATGTCACGGGCAGTCTCTTTCACGGCAAAAG
>NZ_FUXH01000008.1 GCF_900167225.1 Porphyromonas crevioricanis | reverse complement strand
GATATTTGGGGCCAAGATGAGGGAGAGAAGGCAGTCCGTAACCTGTTTCATTCTCCCAACAAAAAGGTAGGAGAGCGTTGGTCAGTTACGATAGACGACAATGGGACTCCCCGAGAGGCTGAGTTGGAGTTAACCTTTGTTGCAAAACAAAGGGATGGAAGTATTGTTCATTGCTATTGCCTTTTCCTTTCAGGAGAGAGCCGTCCCCTTCTCGTATACTGTTATGCAGATCACCCTTTTAGACTTGAAGATGAGCTCTATCCCATTGGCGGGACTTTTACTGGCATAGGATGGTGTGATGTCCCACTGAAGGATGCAAATATTGATGGGTATCGAGGCTATGTAGCTCCGGACGGTACAGTCTACGAAACTGATTGGTGGAAGAGAAATCCTTTTCATGATATCGGTATAGATGGTGTATATCATCGTCCGTTGGCTTTGCCGGTTGTTCAGAACCCAGAGGGATGGTACCGCTATGATCGCCTGTCTGGAGTCGCAGTCAGCGAAGTTTCGGGACAATTGTATTTGTACGGCATGGATGGGCGATTGGTCCGTATGGGTTATGGTCAGGTTTCTACCTTGGGCCTTCCGACTGGCATATATGTCTTGAAGTCAATGGATAACCCCCATCGCTATGCAAAAATATTGGTTGAATAGGGCAATGAAGCGAAAATTATGAATAGATACAGATTTATTATTCTCCTACTGGGTTGCTTGTGTTGTTTTTGGGTGATTGACCCGGCACATTCCCAGCAACCTGAGGAGCATTTCTCTTGTGAAATAGAGGGATCTAATTCTGATATTCTACACTCTTCTGCATTGTTGAGATCGGGTACTTTTCCTGATGCATTGGCAGGACAGGCAGATATGAGTTTTGTTGGGAATAGAGAGATCCGAGTGGTATTTCATTTTGTAAACTCTATATCATCCCCCACTCCAAAAAATTTTAGAGCAGTTGCTCCTCCCGGCGAGATAGATGGATATGAATACAGCAGAAGAATTCTTGCTCTGGCAAATACCGGAGATAATGCTACTATGAATCTCCCTTTGGGGAATCAGACCCCGGTATTACCTCCACGCTACCGTTTAGTTTTGTCAGGAGTTTATTTTCATGAAGAAGATAACCCTGACGGAGGTTTTTTTGGCAAATATGATGTTTGTTCAGGGGAGGTCGTTAATGTATATTTTGTTCCCAGAAAAGGGAAGAATAATCGTACTGGGGTTGCTAATATGGAGGGGCCTTATCGTCGTGCACATATTTATGGTGCATATGAGCGATATGCTTCCGATCTCCCGTTTGAGCAAATGGGAGAGAAGGTGTATGGTTATGCAGTCTATGCTTGGGCCCTTATGCATGAGGTTGGGCATAATTTGGGATTACATCATACAGTTCTTTATTCCGGAGGACAAAAGCCTCCGAAATTTGACCAATATGGGAATGTGATAGAGATAGAGGATTATTGTGAGGATACCCCAACTTGGCGAGAAGTTGTGCAATCCTGTGATACTATCGGGTTGGATAAGTGGGCTCCTCCTTTTGGTAGCTGTGCCACAAACAATATGATGGATTACAATGGTTTTTTTGTTCTCACACCGGAACAGATTAATCGAATTCACTATGGATTGCAGACGATAACAAAAAGTTATTTGACAACTTCCTTCAAGACAGAGCATAAGGAGTTTGGCAGTACGGATGGCCCCAGTAATACTGTTGTATCAAAGAAAATTACCATTCCTCGCGGAGCTTCGATTTCCGTGGGAAAGGGAGAAAATTTGATTTTGAATGCAAGGGAAGTGGAGATAAATGGAGCGATTGATATCGGGGAAGGAGGGTGGTTTGAAATACAACCATCACCTATATCCTCGAAATGATTAAATCAGTCTGTATGGCGGTGCATTAGAATACGCAAACTGCTGTGTTACTTGCGACATCCGGCTTCGGTTACGTACTTTCACGGTATGCCTCCTTTAGCCCCAGTCTTAGTACCTTGCATCTTGCGTATTCTGACGCACCCAAACAGGGCTGTGGCAAAGCTGATTTTGCCACAGCCCTGTTTTTTTAGTCGTTGAGACTCTTGCTTTACACCGCACTCGCTGCGTTATTTTTCTACATTCGGGCTTAATCATGACAAGTACATTTTCTGAACTCTCAGTCTCAAATCCGGACAGAGAGTAGGAGAGGAGCGAGTTGTAAATTATAGTTTAATTGAGAGGCCTATTTGTACCCCTCAAAGACGGGTTTTTTAGGGGGAAAATAGGGCAGTGGATACCTATTGAAAAATATCTGGGGAGGGAGCGAAAATTCTCTCCTGAGAGAATTTTTGTTTTCTCCTGTGTTAGCAAAATTTCTCTGAGGAGAGAAATTTGACCCCCTCAGAATGCCGATGAATAGGGCATTTCGGAGAGGCTGTTTTTGACCCTTTTGGAGGATCTGTTCGTTAGTCTTGGTGGAGAGAACTCATGCTTGCCTATCTTAGATTATCTTTGTGGATATTAACAGCCGAGTCGAGCAATCGGCTTCGGCATATAGAGACCTGATCATTTATGCATCACTTAGTAACGATAGATCGGTTGAGTGCTGCCGATATAGAGCGGATCCTGGATCGAGCACGTTTGTTTGAAGCGAATCCCAATCGGTCGCTACTTGAGGGAAAGGTAGTAGCCACACTTTTTTTTGAACCCTCCACTCGTACCCGACTTAGTTTTGAGACGGCTGTCAATCGCTTGGGAGGCCGGGTCATCGGTTTCTCGGATGCCAGTTCGTCCAGTACATCCAAGGGAGAGAGTCTCAAGGATACTATTTCTATGGTGTCTAACTATGCCGATTTGATTATTATGCGGCACTTTCTGGAAGGAGCAGCTTTCTATGCCAGTGAGCTGAACCGGGCTCCGATCGTCAATGCCGGTGATGGGGCTAATCAACACCCCTCACAGACCTTGTTGGATCTCTATACGATTCGCCAAACACAGGGCACGCTTTACGACCACACTGTGGTGATGGTGGGAGATCTAAAGTATGGCCGCACGATCCATTCCCTGATTTCCGGCTTGTCTTCATACAGACCGCATTTCATCTTCGTGGCTCCGGAAGAATTGGCTTTGCCGGAGGAGTATCGCGAGTATTGCCGGCAGCACGATCTCCCTTTCGAAGAGACAGACCAGTTTACCCCCGAATTGATAGCCAAGGCCGATATTCTCTATATGACACGTGTGCAGCGTGAACGTTTTGTAGACATGGAAGAGTACGAGAGGGTAAAAGATGTCTATACCCTTACGGCCGATATGCTCCATTTGGCCAAACCTCATATGCGAGTGTTGCATCCCCTGCCGAGGGTCAATGAGATAGCGACCGATGTCGATGATACCCCTCATGCCTACTATGTACAGCAGGCTCGGAATGGGCTTTTCGTGCGGCAGAGTATTATATGCGAAGTGCTGGGCATCGAAGTAAACAACTAATAGCTACCCGACATAGCAATGAAAAAAGAAAAATTTTTGGTCGCAGCCATTCAGAATGGTACTGTGATCGATCATATCCCTACCGAAAAGCTCTTTTCGGTGGCTGCCATGCTCAGGCTGCACGAGATTGCTACACCGGTCACGTTGGGCAATAATTTGCCGAGTGCTACACTGGGCTCGAAAGGAGTGATCAAGATTTCTGACCGGTTTTTTAGCGAAGAGGAGCTTAGTCGTATCGCTATCTTGGCCCCGAATGTACATCTGAATGTGATACGGGAATTTGAGGTGGTGGAGAAACGTCCGATCCCATTGCCGGAGAATATAGTAGGTCTGGTACGTTGCCCCAATAGCAAGTGTATTACCAACCACGAACCTATGCGCACGCACTTCCTTGTTGTCGACTCCGATACTGAGATTTTGCAGTGTAAGTATTGTGGTCGTAAGATTCATCCGTCACAGATAGAATTATTATGAGTAGACAGGATTGGAAGCCGGGTACATTGCTCTATCCTCTCCCGGCTGCCTTGGTTAGCTGCGGAGACAGCCCGGAGAATTACAATTTGATCACGGTCTCTTGGACTGGTACGATATGCAGCACTCCTCCCATGTGCTATATCAGTGTTCGCAAGGAGCGTCATTCTCATGCGATCCTTTCAGCAACGGGAGAGTTTGGATTAAATCTTACCAATCGAGCTATGGCCAAGGCTACGGATTGGTGTGGAGTGCGTTCCGGAAAAGACTATGACAAGTTTGCTGAGACCGGTCTTCAGCCGGAAAAGGGTAAGCTGATTTCAGCCCCTCTTGTGGCTGAGAGCCCGTTGAGTCTGGAATGTAAGATCCGGCAGGTACTGGAGCTGGGCAGCCATGATATGTTTTTGGCCGATGTGGTGAATGTGAGAGTCGATCCCCGTTACTTAGACCCCGAGAGCGGAGCTTTCGATATGCAGGCTGCAGATTTGCTGGTTTATGCCCATGGCGAATATTTTGCTTTGGGGGATTTTATCGGTTACTTCGGCTGGTCTGTGAAAAAAACTCCCGGAGCTCCACAGCGCAGATACGGGCGCAAAGGATGATGCCTCCGCCTTGCTGAGAGCAAGGATTTGCAGGGAAGAATGAACCTTTATCAGGTGTATATTGTATTGTATTGAGATTAATTAAGAGTTTACTTGGAAGATGAATAGAAATCGTATAGTTGTTTTAGTGCTTGTTCTGTTCCTGCTATTGCTTGGAATATCTACCTATATGAGCTATAACAGGATGGTCGATTTGCAAGAAAAGGTAGAGAGGGATTGGTCTCAAGTGCAAAATGTATATCAGCGACGTGCCGACTTGATCGTCAATTTGGCCAAGGTTGTTAAGTCTTATGCTACTCATGAGCAGGAAACACTCCGTCAGGTGACAGAGGCGAGAGCTTCCGCCACAGCAATGACAGTCGATGCCTCCAATCTCACACCGGAAGCCTTGATGCAGTTTCAGGCTGCGCAGGATGGTCTCTCTCAGGCTCTGGGGCGATTGATGGTGATACGAGAGAATTACCCCACATTGAAAGCCGATGCACAGTACAATACATTGATGATTCAACTGGAAGGCACAGAGAACCGGATCACAGTCGAGCGCAAGCGTTTCAACGAAACAGCACAAACCTATAACACGGCAATACGTCGTTTCCCCACTACAATCATCGCTTCTATGTTCGGGTTTGAAAAGCGTCCGTACTTTGAGGCAAAGACCGGCACTGATGTAGCCCCGGACTTAGATTTGTAACCTTGCTTCTCTTTTCTTTTACTTCTATGTTGTTTGCCCCTTCGGGTGACCTCTGTTGTCATACCTTCTCTCGGTTGCGTTTCCTCTTATTGACTTGTCTTTTTGTTTGGGTAAGTCTATTCTCTCTTTCGGCCGGCATACAGCCCTCGCAGGTGCCGAATGTACAGCTATCGGAGAGAAATCGCCATGTGGTCGATATGTCCGGTACGCTTTCTGCAGGAGAGTTTGCACAGCTGGATAGAGCTTGTGTCGCCCTTCGAGAGACCTATGGTCTGGAAGTGGCTGTCGTATTACTTGATGCGATAGATCATGAGAATTATACAATCAATACGTTCTCCAATGAGCTTTATCAACTTTGGAAGCTTGGCAGTAGAGAAGATGATTTTGGTTTATTGATTGTATCGGAGATGAAGGGGGAGAATGGCACACGAGATTTTCGCATAGAGACCGGATATGGAGCCGAGCCTTATATCCCCGATGCTCTGGCGATGCGTATTGCCAGGTCTGAGATTTTCCCACGTTTCAGAGAAGGGCGTGTGACTGAGGGGCTTTTGGCCGGTTTGAATGCCATAGATGCCGAGCTATCGAGAGTCGGTTACCAGAAAGGGCAAGACAGGAAGCAAACTCTTTCCTCAAACTCAGTAGAAGGCGCAGCTTATTTGAATGGATCCATTGCCCTTGCGGTATATCTCTTGCTATCTCTCTTGCTTTATATACGTTCAATCTCTATTGTCAAGCAATTCTCGATGGCACAGATTGGCCGGAGAAATTCTTTGACCTTGTTTCGAGCCTCAGCCGTATCTCCAGATGTTTTCCTGTTTTTCTTGCCGGCTTGGCCTTTTTACTTGTATTGGTACAAGAAGAAGGAAAAAGAATTGATGTCTTTGGCTATTTCCTGCCCCCATTGTGGGGCGCAAGGAAGCTCGGATAGCTCGGCTGTGGTATTGGATGAAGGGCAGATTCGGGAGAAAGCTCTTGGAACAGCCGGTCACAGAACTTTTCACTGCAATACCTGCGGATATAGTGCAGTGGAAAGTATCCCAATAAGCAGGGAGGTCGAGCGTTGCCCCAGTTGTCATTATTACACAGCTTTGCCGGTGAGATCTCGAGTACAAGATGATAGTAAAGCTCGAATGTCTGCTTCTGTGCGAAAGATGCGTTGCGAGCATTGCTTCTATGAATATGAGCGGACTGTTTCCTCTCAGGGCCGGACAGAAGTCAAGTCTTTTGCAGGAGGCTTTTGGGGCGGTTTTGTTTACATCCTTATTGCCATATTACAGGCCTTGATGTTGGGAGGCAGAGGAGGACGAGGTGGAGGCTCTGGCTCGTCTGGTCGAGGAGGCTGGGGTGGCGGTTCTTCCGGTGGCGGTGGATTTTCTGATAAATGGTGATCGTTTCTGTTGAATACAGCAGCAAAGACGTACTATACCTAAAAAAATACCCCTGAGAGTTTAGAAGAAAACTCTCAGGGGTATTTCTTTTTCGGCTCTTCTCACCTACTTCTTTCGAATGAAGGTAATGCTGGATTTGCCTTCTGGCCCATCGCCGGTGAGTACTAGTACATCTCCAGATAAACTGTAATTCGTGGCCATTTCAAGGCAAGAAAAGAGTGCAAATTCGTAGGATATTTTGTCACATCCCACTTTGGTGGAAACGATTTCCCCGAACTTGATTTTTCCTTCCTTTATTTCTTTTGTGTCTAGGTTGCAAGAGAAACGATTGCAAATACCGATCCCTCCGGCTATTTTTTTCTTGGCTTCGATATTCAGGGTAAGCTGGTCGTGAACAGGCTCTATAGCTTCACCATTCATATTGACTACCTGCCAATTCCCATCAATCTTTTGGTCACAAGATTTACGGCATCCACATTGGGTAGTCAGTAAGATTGTTGTCAGCAGAAGCAGAGACAGTGATACGATTTTTTTCATGTTCATAAGATTGTCGTTATTATGGTTAGTCGATGTTGATGTGTTCGGCCTTGATGTCGTCCGAGAGAAAAACGGAGGCTAAGTCTTTGAATTTGTCGCAGCTCTCCGTTGTTAGATAACGAATACTGCCGTTTCGGCTCAATCGCTTATCCATCTCCGGGTGTCGCTCCAGATAGTCGGTCAGAGACTTGGCTACGATCTCTCCTTGAGGTACTAGCTTTATCGTGGGGGTAAGCAGTCGCTTCATCTTTGGGATTAGGAGGGGATAGTGAGTACAGCCAAGTATGATGGTGTCTATAGAATCGTCCTTGGCAATGAGCTGTTCCAGATGTTTGCGTACAAAGTAGTCGGCTCCAGGGCTTTCGCTTTCTCCTGTCTCCACCAGAGGAACCCACAGGGGGCAGGCTTCTTCGGTCACTTTTACATCGGGGAATAGTTTGTTGATTTCTATTTGGTAGGAATGAGAGGATACAGTCCCTTGTGTAGCCAATACGCCTACGTGTCCGCCCACGGATAGTTTTTCGATAACCTCTACAGTGGGGCGAATTACCCCAAGTACTCTGCGACTGGAATCTCCAGATTGTGGCAAATCCAGCTGCTGTATAGTTCGAAGAGCTTTGGCAGAGGCTGTGTTGCAAGCCAGAATTACTAGGGGACAACCGAGATCGAAGAGCGTATCCACTGCTTGTTTGGTGAATTTGTACACCACCTCACAGGAGCGACTCCCATATGGGGAACGTGCATTATCGCCCAAATAAACGTAGTCATATTCCGGCAGCAACTTGCGTATTTCGTTGAGGATCGTCAGGCCACCGTAGCCGGAATCGAATATGCCGATAGGAGTCTTATTCATAGATTGAAGTATATACTGAGAATTCGTTGTTTGTTGTTTTGGTATTTTCCCCCAAAGATACAACATAATTTGCTCCTTCGAGGGTCTCGTTCATCTAGATATGGAGGAGCAATGCCGGAAAAGGTTCCCCAATGTTTCGCATTGCTTCGTTATCTCTAAGAGTGGTTTGCCAGCTTGTTCCCCACTTGTTTATTTGTTTCCTTTGCAGAGCGTAAGAGATTTGTGTAGTATTTAGTTCGGTCAGTCTTTTTATTCTAACTGATGACCGTATCCTCTCAGCAAGTATATATAAGCAGTTTTTATATTCTCCGTTATGAACACTAATTTTTCTATTTCCTCAGATTTCCCGAATGGTAGTGGCGCATATGACTTCGATTTTCGTGTGTACACATTCAAGGAATTGGCCTCTATCTATTACCCTGATTCATCACCCTGCCAGGCCAGTCGCAATTTGTCTCGATTTATTCATGGAGATCCGGCTTTGCTTGCCGAATTAGAGGCATGTGGCCTTTACAAAGGCAAGCATCATTTGTCGCCACGTATGGTCAGTTGCATTGTTCGTTATATGGGTGTGCCGGCGGAATTTTATAGATGTATGAAGAACTTGTATGGTCGTTGAATAATTCCTTTTCGAGTAGTCTTCAATAGCCGTTTTGATGCAGTCGAGAGGAAAACAATAGGAGTATTGGACTTATTTACGAACCTGCTATCGAAGGAGCTATTTCAGCTACCTTTGCGAAAGTAAAAGCAGTGAAATATGGGTACAGCCAAATCTGAACAGGACAAATACAAATCCTACACAGCCGCAATGGGGCGACTTGAAGAGATCGTACAGCGAATAGAGCATCAAAGCCCTGATGTAGACGAACTGACTGCTTTGGTGGCAGAAGCTGTAGATATCGTCAAATATTGTCGCAATAAACTGACTTCCGCGGATAAGAAATTGGAAGAACTGATTTCTAAATTGGAGTAGGAGAGGGTTATATAATGGGGAAGTGGAAGACCACTATGCCGGTCTATGCCGTCATTACAGCAGCAGGTAAGGGATTGCGTATGGGAGGAGACTTGCCCAAGCAGTTTCTCTCTGTTGATGGACGGAGTATATTGAGCCGTACGATAGATTGTTTCGCTCCTTACGCAGATGAGATCGTTGTTACACTGAACAAGGAAGCTTTGGCTCTTTGGGAGTCGATTGTTTCTGAGGAGTCGGGTGCTGTGCCTACTCACCGTATTGTGATTGGAGGCGAGACTCGCTTCCAATCGATCAAAAATGCTTTGCAAACAATTCCAGACGAAGCTCTGGTTGCAATTCACGATGGAGTGAGGCCTTATGTTGCTCCTGTTACGATAGAAAACTGTTTGTTGGCAGCACAGTCGGCCAATGCTGCCATACCAGTACAGCCTGTAGTTGAAAGTTTGCGCTTACTCGAACCGGACGGAAAAAGTCGGGCTGTGGATCGATCCTGTTATGTGAGTGTGCAGACCCCTCAATGCTTTTGGGCAGATCGGATCAAAAAGGCTTATTGCTGCCCATATCGCAGCGATTTTACCGATGATGCATCGGTCTACGAGGCTCTGTATGGAGTTGGAAGTGTAGTCGTCGTCGAGGGCAATTGGCAGAATATCAAAATTACCCGGCCTGGGGATTTACTTTTCAGGCCGTGGGTGAAAGATCGGTGAAAGAAAAACAATACACTTTTCAGTGTATCATTACCAGTCGGATCCCTTGCTGATTGGGAGCTTCCCAAACGAAACCGATATGCCGAGAAAGGATCCCCTCTGCCAATAGCAAGGTTCGTAGTCGGTTGGCTCTCTGGTTGAGAAAACTGTCCGTTTGCTTACCATTGGATTTGATGAGAATAAAGTTGCAGCGAGCTTGCCGGTATGCCAAGCCTATCACAGCAATCATTTGGCGAGAATCTTCCGATGGTTCGATGTCTTTATCGGAAGTATAGGTAATATCTTCCACCCATTGGCGAGCCACTGGTTTTAGGAAACTTCCATAAGGTATTTCTTGCTCTTTTTCTTCATAGGGGAGGTCATTGCTTCGTCTGTAAATCATTTCGTTGAAAAGCACACGTATAGACTGGCTAATCTCAGCTCTTATACTATCTTTTTTCAGATTACTTGGTAGTTGCTTTTCTACGATTTGGTCGAGCAATTGCAAAACTTGACTTTCGTAAAGCATCAGTGAATGTGATGGGACAACAGTTTGTGTTTGGGTTCG
This sequence comes from Porphyromonas crevioricanis, assembly GCF_900167225.1. GTDB lineage: Bacteria > Bacteroidota > Bacteroidia > Bacteroidales > Porphyromonadaceae > Porphyromonas > Porphyromonas crevioricanis. The sequence goes on along the minus strand of NZ_FUXH01000008.1, from coordinate 87,911 downwards.
TTGCTCGGTTTTTTTTCTCCGTTTTGTCTTTTGTTGGCACTCGGCTTGTGTTGGGAAAAGGAACAAGGCTCCCAGCAGTAAAATCCAGAGAAAAGATTTGTCAGTCAAGCGTATATAATTCTTCATGTGGCAAATTTAGTCATTCGCCCTCATTCTCTCCTTCTCATAAGAGGAGTTTTTTGTAACTCTCATGTAGCTCTATTGGGGTCGGTTCCTTGTTTTCTTACGAAGAAGCAGGAGGGAAAAGAGGGGTGAGGAGCTTTTTGTACCTTTAAGGCGGTAAAATTGAAAACGATATAATGGAAGCACTCATAAATCCTCCTATCGAGCAGGTGGAGGTATATATAGCCAACCTTGATTTGTACAAGAAGATCCCATTGGGGTTACCTCTGAAAAATATCGCAGATGAGTTTGAGGAACAATTAGGATTTAAGCCGATCAATGTACAGGTCAATCACCGTACACAGGAGCTCACGTGGCGTTGCTACCATTCTGTGGACATTGAGTTTGTGGGCATATCCAAGGAAAGTGGTATGCGCACTTACGAGCGTACGCTCTCATTTGTTATGGCTAAGGCATTGAATGATCTTATGCCCTCGGCCAAGCTCTATATTGAGCATGCACTCTCCAAAGGTTACTATTGTCGCATTGACACAGAGCAGAAGATCACCGAAGAGGCTATCGAGCGCCTGAAAACAAAAATGTGGAGTCTTATAGAGCGAGATTTGCCATTTCGCCTTAAGACAGAGCGTACCGAGCGTGTTGCAGCGATATTTAGAGAGAGGGGATTGATAGACAAGGCCGAATTGATAGAATCTACTGGTGATCCTTATACTTCCTATCACGAATTGGACGGTTATCCCAACTATTTCTACGGCTGTTTGGCTCCAAGTACAGGCTACATACATCTCTTTGATCTTATCCCATGGATGGATGATGGTTTGCTGCTGCAGGTTCCACGTCGGGATGACACTAGTATGTTGCAGCAACCAGTGCCTCAGCCAATGATGAAAGATGTTATCCATAAGCATGACAAGCTGCTGGATATGACTCATTGTAAGTATGTGGGAAGTCTTAATGGAGTTATAGATAGAGGGCGGACGGCCACGTTGGTGCAAGTTTCCGAAGCAATGCAGGAAAAAGAGATTGCGGGTATAGCTGCCGATATAGCCAAGCGTTACCAGTCTGGTGTGCGTGTGATACTTATTTCCGGTCCTTCCTCTTCGGGTAAAACCACTTTTTGCAAAAGACTGCAAATCCAGCTGATTACAAACTACATTCGCCCTCACGGCCTTTCTCTGGACGACTATTTTGTTGATCGCGATAAAACTCCGAGAGATGAAAGAGGAGAGTATGATTTTGAGGATATTCATGCCTTAGATTTGGAACTTTTAGGCCAGCATATCTCTCAAATCCTTTCGGGAGAGGAAGTCTCTTTGCCTTCTTTTGACTTTACTACTGGCAAGCGAGTCTATCGTGGCAATACCATACAGATCAAAGACGGAGATCTGTTGGTAATGGAAGGAATTCATGCCCTCAATCCGGAGTTGCTCCCCTCGATACCTTCTTCTGCCACTTACAAGATTTACGTGAGTGCCCTTACGAATATCGCACTCGATGCGCACAACAGGATCCCTAGTACAGACAATCGTCTTTTACGACGTATCGTGAGGGATTATAAGTACCGGGCCTATTCGGCCATTGACACAATACGTCGCTGGCCTTCGGTGAGGGCGGGGGAGGAGAAGTGGGTTTTCCCATATCAGGAGAATGCGCATGTGATGTTTAATAGTGCCATGGTCTACGAATTAGCTGTACTCAAGCCCTTGGCAGAGCAAATCCTTCGTCAGGTACCACGCAATGTGCCGGAGTTTGTCGAGGCTACCAGGCTTCTTCGTTTCTTATCCTATTTCCACTATCTACCTATGCAAATATTGCCGGATGACTCTCTCTTGAGGGAGTTTGTCGGCGGAAGTATATTCGATTACTAACCCTCGTATCTTCAGCCCCATGAGCAAAAAGAATAGGAGAGATCGGCTTGGTGTCGTGTATAGCACAGCTGATAATTATGGCTATTGCTACGAGGAGGAAGAAATTCTTGATACTCTTCCGGCCGATGAGCAGAAACTACGGGTTTCATTGGATAAAAAGCAGCGCAAGGGGAAAGAAGTTACCCTCGTGAGTGGTTTTGTGGGCACAGACGATGATTTGCAGGAATTGGGGCGCAAGCTCAGGCAGTCTTGTGGTGTGGGCGGCTCGGCTAAGGATGGGCAAATTTTGGTACAGGGAGACCAACGACAGAAAGTTGCAGATCTCCTATCTCGTCTTGGGTATAAGTTGGTTAAAGTAATTTGAGGGCTCTATTCTCTCTTTTTTTTCGAGTAAAAGTAAGTCGTATTACGCGAAGCTGTGTCAGAATGCAAAATCTGGCACAGCTTTTTTATATACTCGTCTTATTTCATTCTTTATTGAATCGTATTTACCTTTGCGAGGCCTTTTTGTTTTTATACAACCCTAGATGTATCTGCAATGTGTCCATCTGTGAATTTTATGAAACCAATGAGTCGTACTTTTCTTTTTTGCCTATTATTATTCCTCCTGCTCTTTGCTCCATTTGGCAGTTTGGCACAGCAGAGAGGTAAGGTGAGCTTAAGCGGTTATATATCTGATGCTCAGACTGGAGAGACTCTCATCGGGGCGACGATTTTTCATCAGGCGTCAGCTACCGGTACTGTGAGTAATAATGCCGGCTTTTATAGTTTGGGTCTGACTCCGGGTGAGGTACGTATTTCTTTCTCTTATGTAGGGTATGCTCCTGTCGATACAACTATATCTTTGAATGCCAACCTACAGTTGGATATTCGTCTTTTCCCCGGTAAAGAATTGCAAGAAGTGGTTGTGACAGGGGATAAGAGGACTGAATTTGCCGGGTTGGAAACTGGGCGCACACGGCTCTCCATGGAAGATCTATCTCGCACTCCCAGTTTTGTGGGGGAGACTGACCTGATCAAATATGCTCAACTCTTACCTGGGATCGCCCGGGGGTATGAAGGATTCTCCGGTCTTGTAGTGCGCGGAGGAAACGAGGATGAGAATTTGTATCTCATAGATGGTAATCCATTATACAGCGTCAATCACCTTGGAGGCTTATTCTCTACATTTAATCCCGATGCTGTCAAGACAGCGAGTATTTACAAGGGAAGTTTTCCAGCTCGATTTGGGGGACGACTCAGTTCTGTATTAGATGTGCATACCAAGGATGGGCATATGAAAGAATATCATGGTTTGATGTCTATTGGCCTTATTTCTTCACGAGCCAATTTTGAAGGCCCTATCATCAGAAACCGAACTTCCTTCAGTGTCGCAGTTCGACGCACTTACGCAGATTTGATTCAACGCTTGTTTCCTCTGGAGCGTAAGCAAGAAACGGGGAAATCGGGAGACTTGCTGGTGACGAATACAGAGGTATCTAACCTGTATTATTTCTATGATTTCAATGTTAAAATCAATCATAAGATCAATAATAGCCATCGGCTTTTCCTTACGATTTATAGAGGTGATGATGTTTTTACTACCGAGGATATTAATTCTGAATCCTACCATAAGCCTAATGGCAACAAGGCTCAGTCTGCCTACACGAGGGAGGAGAGATTCTCATCTCTTTTTAAGTGGGGAAATCAGTTGGCCGCTTTGGGTTGGAATTGGGTTCTCTCTCCCGATCTTTTTGCTCATACCACGGCTTCCTATAGTCATTACCGATCGGATTTAAGCATGAATATGAAAACCAAGTCCAAGGATGGAGACAATCAGACAAGTAGCTCATTGGACTACAGCTTGGATAGCGGTATCAAAGATCTTCGTTTGACTTCGGATTTTGAATTTCGTCGCTGGTCTCGGCAATATATCCGGTTTGGAGGGGGAATTAGCCAGCATTTTTTCTATCCTAATGTTGAGAAAATACAGACTCTTGGCTTTCAGGATATGGAAAATGCTCCCTTGTTGGGATTGAAGCGAGGAGAGCGGATCGATGCACGAGAGTACTCTTTTTATGCCGAAGATGAGATTATCCTTACGCATTCTTTATCTGCCAACATAGGAGGTCGTTTGTCTTTACTATCAGTGAAAGACAAACTCTATTTCAGCCCGGAACCGAGACTTTCGTTGAGACAGCAAATGTCTGACAATTGGAGCATCAAGGCTTCTTATGCCGAGATGAGCCAATACGCTCGCTTGCTTCAGGGAGGATTTTTGTCTATGCCAACAGACCTATGGGTTCCTTCTACAGACAGAATTCCTCCGATGAGATCGTATCAGGGATCCTTAGGGTTGTATTGGCAGAAGAATAGCTACGAGGCCTCTCTTGAGGGGTATTACAAGTATATGTCCAACTTTCTGGCTTACCGTGACGGGGATGGAGTTTTCCTCGGGCAAGGTGACTGGCGAGATCGGGTGGCTCTGGGCAATGGACGAGCCTATGGAGCTGAATTGTTGTTGCGTAAGAATACCGGTCGTCTCTCCGGCTGGCTCTCTTATACCCTTTCTTGGGCGGATCGTATCTTCCCTGGAAAAGAGGTGAACCTTGGCAATAGGTATTTCGATAAGTTCGACAACAGGCATCGGTTTAATGCCTGCTTGATCTATAAGCTTAGTCCCAAGGTCGATCTGTCGGCCGTTTGGGTCTTTTCTTCTGGCAACCGGGTAACGATTCCAGTTCAGGAGTACATAGATATCAATGGAAATGTTCAGCAGTATATTCGTGAGCGAAACAACTTCAAAATGCCGGACTATCATCGTCTTGATTTGGGCCTGAACATCTATCGCCCCAAAGCTTCGGGACGCATGGGTATTTGGAATATAAGTGTCTACAATGCTTATCAACACCACAATTCTTTTCTAATACTCAAGGTTAAGAAAGGAGATGATGGCAAGGTAAAAGCTGTTTCTATCAGTCCCTTTATTTTCAACCTATCTGTCTCTTATACCTTTAAGTTCTAATCCTATGAATACGATGAAACGTACAAGTATATCCAAGCTATTGTTTGCGGAAAAATTGTTTTTATTACTCCTCGTATGGAGCATGAGCAGTTGTATTATCAAGGATATTGACATCGATTTAAGTGAGGACCATCCCCATAGAGTCATTGTAAATGGAATATTGGAGGCTGGCAAATACCCGGAACTACTTGTTATGCACACCATGCGTAAGGATGACCCGGGTTCTTCCATGGCAGAAGGAGAGTTCCCTTTCCGTGTTTCTGAAGCTGAAGTGACTTTACATATAAATGGCCGATTGGTTGAAAAGAGAAAATTGGATTCAAGCAACGAGTTGAAAAAACAAGATACGTATATGCTGTCGTCACCTTCTCTCATTCAGCACAAACCTCTTTTTTACCGAGGACCGGATATCCTTAATCCTGGAGATCAAGTTAAAATAGAGGTGTCAGTACCTGGTTATCCTGATGCCAGAGTAAATCAAACGGTGCCCCTGAAAGCTAATCTGGAACCAGTGTCAGTATTGGAGATAAGAGACAAAAACAATTATTTCAAGCACTTCCAAAAAGATCCGGACGAGAAAGGTGATTACCGTTATTTGAGTTATTGTCTCCGGTACGAAGATCCCAAGCCTGCTGCTCTCCAATACTATGGTATCGCAGCCAGAATGTTCTGGCCGGAAGATCTGTCCGTAGAGTTTTATTCACCCATTTGGCCGGGTGTGGATCCTGTTTTCGGGAAGCGTTGTGTAGACTTTTTCCGTGGAGCTTATGGACGATATCGTTCTGTGGAGGCATACCCCTTGGTTATCCCTTATTTTTCCAACTACGATTTGCCATCGGGTTCTCGCAATTTATGTTTTCTCACACCTATTCTTCCGGAGGGTATGAGACATCGGTTTACCCTGTATACGATAGACGAAATGTATTTTCGCTATGCTTCAATGCATTACGGGCTTGAAGATTGGGTTGACAAGGGCGATTCTTCTCTTTTTGATCCTGATGATTCTTTCCTCGTCGAGAAAACACCTTCCCTCTCCAATGTGGAAGGAGGAAGCGGTTTGGTTTTGGCACGTACAGCAATGACAGTAGAATTATAGTAGAGCCTGTGCAATAATTCCTATGTGCCGTCTTGAAGGGACCGTTGATATATCCTAAAAAAAGGAAAGCCCTGAAAAGCGGCCTTCTTATGCCCTCTCCTCAATTAAATAGGAGCTCCTGGAAGGATCGAAAATCTCTTGAGAGAGCAAATGCTAACTTTTGTATTAGCAAAAGGTATCTCCTCAAGAGATGGTTTTAGCTTTCTCCTCACTGCATTCCTATCAATAGTCTCTCTTTCGCCCTGATTTTGATGAATGAAAATAGAAGACAGATTAATATTGGATTGATATATTTAGGATAAAAAATTTGTGTATATGCTCCTCGTTTACGATATTTGTATCGCAAAGGGGAGCTCAAAGAAATGAGTTACTCGTGTTGTTGGGCCTTGCTGCCTGTATCCGAGTAGGCATGGATATTGCCAATCGGGATCGATGAGATATTAGGTGATGCCTGTGTGTGTTAAAGGAACAAAGTACGAGACTAGATAAAGTTTTTTTGAGAAAGAAAGATTGAGAGAGTATTGTTTTAAAGGCCTATTCGAAACTATTTAGTTTTGATGCAGCACAATAAAGTGAAAAGGATATGATTAAAAAAACTGTATTTTTCCTGCTACTTATGGCCTCCGTTGTTGGGGTCTCAGCACAGAAGGTCGCTATCAAGAACAACCTTGCGTATGACCTGACTGCTACGCCAAACTTGTCTCTTGAGGTGGGCCTAAGCCCGAAGGTAACATTCGACTTGACGGGAGGATTCAACCCGTTCAAAATGAAAAAGGTACTTGATAATGACATGCAGTGGAGGCACTGGCTGATTCAGCCGGAGTTTAGATACTGGTTCTGTGAACGCTTCAATGGCACTTTTGTGGGTCTGCACGGTCTCGGTGGTCAGATGAACTTCGGTGGTATCCAATGGCCCTTGGGTTATCTGACATCCAACTACATCTGGGACAAGAACCCTGAGAAGAACGAGCACGGACAATTTGTTCCTGGCAAGGATCCAGATCCTTTTAAGGATGCAGACAAGTATCGCTATCAAGGCTGGTATGTTGGAGCAGGTCTGAGCGTTGGTTATCAGTGGATTTTGAGTAATCACTGGAACTTTGAGGCCAGTATCGGTGGTGGTTATGTGCACCTCTTCTATGACAAGAGTGAATGTAAGGATTGTGGCGCAAAGCTCTACCGCAATCAGGAGGCTGACTATTTTGGTCTGACACGTGCTACACTATCTATTGTGTACCTCTTCCGTTAAATGACACCAGTCCCGTATTTTCGGGAAGGAATGAAAGATTAACTACAAACAACAAAGGATATGAAACAACTGAAAATGATGCTGGTTGCATTCTTGGCTTTCAGTGCCGGTGCAGTAGCTCAGAATATCACATATAACAACATTACTGTCTCCAACGAAGAAGGAGTGGTGTCTCTGCATACAGAAGTAGATCTCTCTCAATTGGAATGCAAAAGTCAGCAGATGCTGCTCGTAACTCCGGTATTGGTAGCTCCCAATGGAATGCAGGAGAAAGCGTTTAAACCACTGGCTGTATGTGGAGCCAAGAGAGCAAAAGCTCTGAAGCGCCAGATTGCACTTCGCAATGCAAGAGAATCAGTGAAGGATGCTCAAATAGTAAGGCGTGAGAAAGGCAAAGGTCAGGCTGTTACCATGTACGACCGTATCCCTTACGAGCCGTGGATGGTCAATGCTAATTTGGTGGTACGCGAAGAGATGACCGGCTGTGCCGAGTGTCCTGTTGGAATGAATGAGCGTGACCTTGTAAAGCGTCCTCTCTTCGATCCTTCTAAGTGTAACTACCTGCTCTCTCCTGTATGTGAGCTGGGTGGTGAGCGCACCAGAGATGCTGTAGCCAAGGCCTACATTAACTTCATTGTAGACCGTTCAGAGATCAATCCTGATTACATGAACAACAAGGCTGAGTTGGCTAAGATCGATGAGTTGATCTCTAAGATTAAGAAAGACCGCAGCCTGTCTATCCAGAGCATGGAAATCGTGGGTAACGCTTCTCCCGAAGCACGTGTAGAATACAACCAAAAGTTGTCCGAGCGCAGAGCTAAGTCCTTGGCTACGTATCTGAAAGGAAAATATGGCGATGCAATCCCTGGTAATATCTCTACTAAGGGGAACGGTGAAGACTGGGCTACTGTGCGTGAAGAAGTACAGAACAGCGATCTTAAGAACCGTAATCAAATAATCGCTGTAATTGATGGCGACTATCCTAATGAAGATGCTCGTGACCAAGCTTTGGCTCAGCAAGCCAACTATGCTAAGGTGCTCAAGAACATCTTCCCGATGAGCCGCAGAAATGACGTGCAAATCCGATTCACTGCTAAGCCTTATTCAGTAGAAGAAGCTCGTGAGGTATACAAGGAAAATCCTCAACTCTTGAGCGAACCTGAAATCTACCGCTTGGCTATGGCTTATCCTGAAAATAGCATGGAGCGTACCAATATTTTGAGAAGAGCTGTAGAGGTTTATCCCAATAGTGCTGCTGCTCGTGTGAACCTTGCTGTAGAAGCTATTAACAAGGGTATGTCTAATGATGCCGTTAGCTTGCTTTTGCCAGTAGCTGGCCAGAAAGGTGTAAATGGTGTACTTGGTGTTGCTTATGCTCGTCTCGGTATGTATGACAAGGCTGCCGACTGCTTCAACAAGGCCGCTCAGGAAGGCGATGCAAACGCCAATAAAAATCTGGATATGCTCATGGGGCGATAAACCGCTCTCTTGATATTCCAAAATAGATAGATTTCGGATAAACCGAACCACCTCGCAACAGTGTATAACTGATTTGCGAGGTGGTTTTCTTTTTTGTGAAAGTTGCAAGTCTCTGTTTGGTGAGCTTCTTTCTTTTAGTCTGTTCTTAATCGCTTACCACTATCTGGAGACTACCGAGCTCTGTAGCTCTGGCTCAATATTATTACTTTCATTCAATTATGAAATATGTATCCCTTAGTCTCACCTCTCAGTGCTTCGCCATTGTTGTGTTCTACCGAGTTTAGTAGAGAGATTAGGCGATACGGAGCCACAAGATATTCGCCATTGCTATGTTTTATCAAGTCCAGTAGAGAGATTAAGCGATACGGCTCCACAAGGTGCTTCGCCATTACCATGTTCTTATCACGTCAGGCGAAGTCTGCTGAAGCAATCCTATTGAGTAGTTTGTGTAACTGACTCATCCGGCTTTTGTGTGTACTTTTGTATTCGCTTGTTGAGCCCTCTGTCGTGTGGCTTTTGCCTACACAGGGTTCTATTGTGAGGGCTTTTGTGCCCGACAAACCGATACAACGAAAAAAGAATATGGGATTTACAGACGAGATAGCCAGACGACGCACTTTTGCAATTATCAGTCACCCTGACGCAGGTAAGACAACTCTTACAGAGAAATTGTTGCTCTTTGGAGGGGCCATACATGTGGCTGGAGCCGTCAAAAGCAACAAAATAAAAAAGACGGCTACCAGTGACTGGATGGAGATAGAGAAACAGCGTGGTATATCGGTGGCTACCTCAGTGATGGGTTTTAACTATGCCGATCACAAGATCAATATCTTGGATACTCCCGGTCACCAGGATTTTGCCGAAGATACTTTCCGTACCCTTACTGCTGTAGATTCGGTGATTATTGTGGTAGACTGTGCCAAGGGGGTAGAGGTACAGACTCGTCGCCTTATGGAAGTTTGCCGTATGCGTAAGACTCCTGTGATGATCTTTGTAAATAAATTGGATAGAGAGGGGCAGGATGCTTTCGATTTGCTGGATGAATTGGAGGAAGAATTGCAAATAGCGGTTCGTCCACTCTCCTGGCCGATTGGCATTGGAAAAACCTTCAAAGGGGTTTATAATATGTACCGTTCGGAGCTGAATTTATTTAGACCGGATAAGCAACTTGTTACCGAACGTATCACTTTTGATTCCCTCGAAGATCCAGAACTGGATAAGCAAATATCTCCAGCTCTGGGACAAAAGCTTAGGGAGGATTTGGAGCTTTTGAGTGGCGTTTATCCGGAGTTTGATCTTGAGTCTTATTTGGCTGGAGAGTTGGCTCCTGTTTTTTTTGGATCTGCCCTCAATAACTTTGGTGTCAAAGAGTTGCTGGATTGCTTTATTGAAATAGCTCCTGCTCCACGTCCCGTTCAGGCTTTGGAGCGGACCGTGGAGCCTACTGAGAAAGACTTCTCCGGCTTTGTTTTCAAGATACACGCCAATATGGATCCCAATCATCGCTCTTGTATAGCTTTCGTGAAGGTTTGCTCTGGTCGCTTCGAACGCAATAGCTATTACAAGCACATGCGTCTGGACAAGCAATTGCGTTTTAGCAGCCCCACGGCGTTTATGGCACAGAAAAAAGAGATTTTGGATGAGGCTTATGCTGGAGACATTGTAGGCCTGCCCGATACGGGAAATTTCAAGATTGGCGATACTCTCACATCCGGTGAAAATCTGCACTTCCGAGGTTTGCCGAGTTTTTCACCCGAATTATTTAAGTATATAGAGAATGATGATCCCATGAAGCAGAAACAATTGCAAAAGGGGATTGATCAGCTGATGGGCGAAGGGGTAGCTCAGTTGTTTACAAACCAGTTCAATGGTCGAAAAATCATTGGTACGGTAGGGCAATTGCAATTTGAAGTCATACAATACCGATTGTTGCACGAATATGGTGCCAGTTGCAAGTGGCAGCCGCTTAGCCTATATAAGGCTTGTTGGATAGAGAGTGATAAGCCTCAGGCTTTGGAACAATTCAAGAAGCGCAAGGTACAATATATGGCATACGACATTGAGGGTAGGGATGTCTTCTTGGCAGACTCTGCCTATGTCTTGCAGATGGCCCGACAGGATTTCCCTGATATACGCTTCCACTTTACATCGGAGTTCTGAAAATATAGATCCAACTCCTTTTAGAAAACTGTTGCTCCAGCCGCAGATAGCAAGAGACCCTTCCGAGAATATGCTTAAAGGGAAAGCCCTTCGCAATCATTTTGAGATTGTGAAGGGCTTTCTTTTTCCCTACCCAGGAATATGGATTTACCCAGTCAGGAAATTGCTGTCACATCCTCAAGGGGAGCCATCTGCCCCCTCTGAGGATTGGAGCGGTTTTAGTTATTTACGACTATTTCATAATCACTGAAGTAGCCATCCAGATTCTTCACTGAGATGGTCTCGGCAGAAGCCACTTTGTTGGATTTGAAACTTCTGGAGAAACTTTGAGAATCAGGCATATGAGTAAAGAGACATTCGTAGAAGACCTTGCCTCCTTCTATTCCGAAAATCAATCCTTCAGGCTTGGAGGGATAGAAATTCTCTGTATAGAACCGAATGCGTATGGGCAGATAGGCCTGATGGAACTCTACCGGAAACTTGATATCTACCTTGAGCGATTCTCCCTGTCCTGCCTGAACATTGACATTTACACGGTGATTGACTGCTTGAGTGCTGTTGGCAGAAAACTCTCTATAGTCGAATTTTTTTCTGACATGGATCTTCACCAGACGCTTCAATTCCGGATTGTCATTTACAGAGATTACCAATTCTGATTTGAGAGCTTCGAAACCGGGTGTATTGAGCTGCATTGTCACTTTGCCCATGGCATCTACTTGAGCATTGCTTATCGCATTCCCGGAGTGATTCACCACGATGCGATCATTAGCTTTCACATTGCTATTTTGGTCGGGATAGTAGTCCACTTGGAAAGAGGCATTGGCTTCGCCATTGGTGAACAGGAATTCTGTCTTTTCGGCTTCCAACCGTCCTTTGCCATCGGAGAAAGATGGGTAGAGTTGTACTTCCTCGGAGAGACTGATATTGTTGGCTGCAGCTCCGTTGAGAGCTCCCTCCAGTGTATTGTAGCCCTCCGTCCACACTTCGTTGATCTTAACCTTGTAGAGATGGTTGCGTATTAGGTCATAGCGTTTCTTGTCTGCCGAGCGCACAAAGTCAATCTTGTAATACGAATCCTGTCCGCTTCCGTTGTATCTTGCCTTTACAATCAGGCAGGATATTTTTCGATTGGCCGGGCTGGCATTCTTTCTTTCATAACCATAGAGAGGAGTGCCGGGACTGACAAATGAGCTCTCGGTAAACGCCACACCTGCGGGCTCTGTGACTGTCCCTTCCGTAAATTCGCCTGTGTGGGGATCGAAGGGAGACAAAGTGCCTTTGTCCCACGTTTGATACAGAGCAAATGTTGCACCAGCAAGCTTCGGAGTATTGACTACGAGCTCGAACTTAACCTTATTTCTTAACAAAGCTATCGTACCCAAGTCTTGACCTGCCGTAACGGCCGGATATGTTTTGTGTGCCCACATGCGAATTTCTTCTCCTTGCACATTCAAGGCTGGTAGCATCTCCTTTTCATCCTTTCCAATCCAATTCTCGGGGTTGGTAAGCGTGTAGTTGGCAATGAAGTGTATGCTCCTGCTTTTGTCCGAGCGATTGATATTCACAGTGAAGCGATTGGTCGTTGCTTCTTTTTGGGCAACTGACCGCTGGAGGAATAACCCATTTTCATTGAATACCCACAGCTCCAGTGTATTGATAGTGTTTTCGTCCACTGCACGCATGGTGCTGAACTCCGGCATATCTACCGTAAAGGAAACCCTGGCATCATCCTCCGGCCCGAAAGACTCTCTTTCTTCGGACGAACATCCTACCCAAATGAGCGGTAGGAGAAGCATGTATATAAACTTTTTCATAGCAAATATTCCTTTGTCTTTAGAGGGGGGCTGTATTACATATTCTCTTTCACGTCTCTCACACAACGTACGTGAGCTTGATGAGTTGTAGCATTACCAGTCCCATTCCTTATTTTCGTGGTTGTTCCGGAAGCGTTCCAATAATACCTGCCAGTCATGATGGATTGTACAGCTCCTTGAGGAGTGTTTTGTAGTTTATCGACCAATTGGATTTCTGCATCCGTTGGTAAACGCCAATCGTCAAGAACCTTCCCTCCTCGTGTCTCTGTGTAGGAAGCACAAACGTGTAAGGCGTAAGAATTTTGTGGGGAGTCGTAATATACCAAATACCCGTTGTCATGAGTTTCCTTATACTTCATACGAACGGTGGCTCCCAGTTGGGAGGCCAACTCAAAGGAGGGAGAAATCATTTTCTTTGTAGCTTCGTCAGAAAGAGTTATGTGTGGATCTGTATGTTTTGGATCATAGGTGGGAGAGATTAGCCCCTTTTTCTTATAGAAAGTTTTGGTTTCCACTGGTGGAAATCCGAGTATCATCTCTCCAGAGGGGATGAGCGACACAATGTGGTATATGGCCTTGTTGTTCAAGTTGGGTGCCAAAGTACCATCGGGCCTCCAACTTGATTTTTCACCCCAGGTGAAGAGGATATACTCGGCCGGGAATTGTATTACCACAATCTTTTCCATCAAACCGGGGACTCCATTGAATACATGCACCTCAAATTTTTTGGGGACATTGTTCTTCGGTAGTTTACTCTTGATTTTAATCTTACTCCCATCGAATGATACTTCCGGATACATCTCATTTTCGGGAGGGATTGGATCATGGTGCTCTACTCCATTTTTATCCACGAAGGAATAGTGAGGATCTTGGATTACCGCTGTTATGGGTATTTTGGATGTGACATAGGAGACTTCGTACGTCTCGATCTTACTCATCGTCACATTGTGCTCAGCAACCAGCAGATATTCAGTAGCCGGCAATCCAAACTCATCCTCGTTTTTCTCCCACTCCTTTACTGATAGTTCTCCATGTATGGATACCGGCTCTTCTTCTGCGCTACCACCCAGTACCTCTATCTTGGTGTTGATTTCGTAGATACAGTTGCTTTTGAGCTTTTTGTCCGAAGCATCGATGGGGATAGTGTAGTAACTGTCTACCTCTTCACTCGGGTTGTTTTGTTTTTTGAATCGGGCGTGAATCTTTACCTCCGGCTTCAGGGAATTATCGTTGTCCCAAGAGGAGAAGTAAGAATAGTAGTGCGGTTTCCTTCCTACTGCTAATGGGCGGTATTCACTATCCTTGTACTCTGCTGTGTTAGGTACCTCTTCGGCATCAAGATAAGCCTTAGTAACGATATTGTGAGCCTTCGCTTCAAGAGAACCGTCTACCAGATCATATCCGTCCACCCCGATTGAGGTGAGATTTACACGCAGCTTGGAGGCCAGCCTTTTTACCTGCACTTCTCCGAGTACTTTCCCTTCGAGGGTAGACATATCAATGTTCTTGGCCGTTGAGCCATACATTACGAAATCGTTCAGGATGTTTGCCTCTATGCTTTTCTCTACGAGGAGATGTTTCAGATCATTCTCACTCTCAGGAATGGAAGCCGGTTCGATATTGACTAACAAATGGATGTTGAAAGTCTTACTTCCGTCGAACTTGCTTTGTACATCCTGTGGTACGGGTATCATGTAGCGGCTTTGCTCTGCATTGAACAGAGAAGTACAGTTGACATCCCATACGAGCTGGTGGGTTGCATTGTCGTAGACAGCGAGCTGGAGGGAGGATACTTTATTCTCATTTAGAGCATCATCTCCCGGCTCCGTACCGGCTCTGACAACGTTGTTCTCTCCGATCCGAATTTGCAGGCTGAGAGTCTCTATATTTTCTTGTCCCTTCCTTACCAGCTCTTCCTGATTACATCCCTGCCAAATCATTAGGAATGCTAGCACAAGTAAGTAAGAGAATGCGAATCTTGTCTTCATATCTAAAATCTTCATCTTTATATATAGTTACCTCTGGATGATAGAGATGCTCGCCGGGTTTGTATGTGCACCGTTAAGCACTTTGTTGCCTCCTACTGCGAATGACAAGGTTGTTCTGCGTACTCCGCCACCGGGGGCTTTGAGTGGAAGGATCTTAAGGGAATATTCGGTTTCTCCATCGGCATCTCCTTCTGAGACGAAGTCTCCCTCTTCTTTGAAGCCGAAGTCCAAACCGTTGGAGAGCGTTGCCTTCCAGCGAGAATGAGTGGCAGCCTTGATCTTGACTCTAAGTACCAGAGGTGAGCTTTGCGACACTTCTTGCTCTTCTGTGAGTGCACTCTCCGGATCTATCGACACAAGGTAGGGCTTTACAAAGTCGAAATTTACATCCTCCACATTCCACGGCAACACCTTCGTACTTAGCAGTAACACATTGGTTTCTCCCAACTTGCTTATTGTGGCAGAAACTTTGTAGTGATGGTTGCGCAGGATGGAATAGTGGTGATCTGCCGAGGTTGTCTCGTCGTTGATATAGGCTCTATAAGTGGTCGGGATACCGTTAAAGAGAGCTTTTACTTCCAGTCTGGAAGCTCTATCGGTTGTATCTGCTACAATGATCCCGGGGTTTTCGTACACGTATATGCAGCCGTTGTCCATCACACTTTGAAACTCTCCCGTGAGAGAAAGATGTGTGCCATTGTAGTTTTTCTCCCAATTCCAAAGCCCTAAAGCAGGATCATAGGCTCCCAATGGACTCGCAGCGAAGAGCGTCCCCGTCTTGGCGTTGCGCTGTATTGCCAATGAGGTGATTGCTACTTCGTCTGTGTTGCTGTTGGTTTCTTTCTTGATTTCAAGGGAGATCTTAGCCACAACACGTTGAAGAGTTACACTTATCGAGGAAGAATTGTCCTCGGCAATTGTTACTCCAGTTTGCTTGCCCGTCATCAAGAGAGGAATCTCTTGTGTTTGTGCTGTCTCTATGGGTTGAATTGCATTCAAATCGGAATAGAAGAGGACATCATCCAACTGTGGTGTGATAGCTGCGGGTTCGTTCGCTATCACGTAAATAGTGCGATCGCTGCCCACATGGGCTTTGATCGTCATAGTTTCGCTCAGCTCAGCCGCTTTGAAATGCTTTTGGACATCAAGTCCTGCAGGACTGAAGACCATAATCCTCAGACTTGTGATGCGAGCATCATCGGCAAAGAGTCCTCCTCCGTCTCTCAACTCTATCCCGGAAATACGGAGAGAGAGATTTCCTTCTTTGTCACTGCCTCCGATAGACGCTTCCTTGTTGCACGCAACTCCGATCCACAAAAATCCCAGAAGCAGGATCAGAGCAGAAATGCTGTATGTGAATGTATTCTTGATCATAGCGTATAAGAGGTGTTCCTCCTTAATAATTTAGTATTCAACAAATTGGTATACTTCATTCCATGGAGTAACAACTACCTCCACGCTTATATTAGCTCTCAGGTCAATGATGATGTTCAGCAATCGACCTACTTCGGGGAGAAATTCTTTCCCGTCCGAACCTTTTGAGAATGTGCGCTCCTTGTTCCCATTTACCATGAGATCCAGATTGAGCAATTTGTTTTCTGCCGTGGGGTAAATTCCCACTATGGGTGTTTCAAAGTTTCCATTGCTGTCCACATTTCCCGGGAGCTTATACTTGACAAGTTTTCCCATCAAGTCCGATACTAGCTTGTAGGTATCCGGTGTTTCCCCAATCACAGGTCCTGTGGTGGCCGGATCCGGTGCAGTCGTTTTGCCTGCCAGCCATCTTTCGTAGCCACGTATAAGCACATGTACTTGAGCTGTGCGCCTGCGAATATCCAGTGTTTTTCCCTCTGTTTCTTCTACATCTCCATACTCCACCTCTGTCTCCAGCGATCCGGAGAGAAGATCCGGAGCAGTCTCTGCCATGCCCCCTTCGGATGCGAGTTGGAAAGATATGTCTGCGATGCTCTTGACATCGTTTGTTTGCGACCACATACGGTCATTCGGGTTTGCCCATGCGACAAAAGTCAATTTCTTGGGACCAAAATATCGGATATATACAGGGGTGCGTGCAGCTATTTCTTCGCCGGAACGCTCGATACGTTCTACGAGTTTTCCGGACTCGTCAAAGACAAACAAGACGACACGCTGCACGTCCCCGGATTCGGTAATATCCCTCTCGTCAATATCAAGAGCTCTGATATATAACTGGAAAGGTCGAGGACAATCCGAGAGGTCCTCCTCAATACAACAACCAATAAAGCATCCCGATATCAGAAAAAACAATATCGGCATGATTAATTTCTTTGCGTCTGTCATAACGAATACGTGAATTTGGTTCGGTAGTTTGCAATGGCCTGTTATTGAGTCTTAGTCATAATCCGAGGCCTGCGTTTCCTACTCAGG
Source organism: Porphyromonas crevioricanis (assembly GCF_900167225.1). Taxonomy (GTDB): domain Bacteria; phylum Bacteroidota; class Bacteroidia; order Bacteroidales; family Porphyromonadaceae; genus Porphyromonas; species Porphyromonas crevioricanis. The sequence continues at coordinate 70,724 of NZ_FUXH01000008.1, read as the reverse complement.
TTAGTAGAGAGGGGGAGGGAGGAGATCCTCCCTCTTTCCCCTCTTGAGATTACATTCTAAATAGCTCCGCCAGTTCTCCAAGGGTGATTCCTATTCTCTTAATTCATAGATAGTTCCCTTGGATAGGCTTCGGTAAGAGATTACCAAACGACTTTCTGAGTCACTTCGTTCCAAGCCTGAACCTTACATGTAACACTCAGATTAGCATCTTTAGCTACAGGGTTTTCTGGAGTGTTTGTACCGGGACCATTGATATCTACTTCCATGAAGTACTTGTGGTTGCGTTCAACTCCCTTTTTCTCGCTGTTCCCTTCGATCTTGGTCGTCTTGCCAAGCTCTCTGTTGATTATAACAGGATAGAATGTTGTGTGATCTGTTTCTGAAACAATCCACTTCATTTCTGCAGCGATTTTAGCTTCTTCCGCACTCAGTTTATTTCCCTGTGCATTTTTTAAGGTGCCCTTGAAACAAAGGATAGTAGGATATTTAACATCCTCTTCTTTGTTTGACAGCAGATAGAAACCCGCTTTTTTCAGCAATTCATCAGTAGCCTCATTTACACCATAAGGCATTGAAAAAACCATTGTAAGGAAGTCCTTTACCTCGTATGTGGCAGGAGTATAGGTACCCGCAGGAACATTTTCGCCGAAGTAAAATCCAGCAGTTGCCAAAGTCAGATCTTCCCCAAAGATTTTGGACTCTTTCTTTGCTACAAGAGCCATTACGGTACTTAGTTCTACAGAGAATTTCTTCTTGAAAGCATCAGAGAATTCTGTATCCACCTTTTTTACTTTCACTGCAGCATGTACGTGGGCCAGATTAGCCTCAACATCATTCTCAGGATCGTTTCCCTCTTTCAAAACCTTTTTAACCTCTGCTGTCATCATCAAATGGTCTGCAGTTGCAGACGGAATTCCTCCTTCCAGATTGCATGTCAGATCCTTAGCTTCCTCCAAGGTGAGGTCTTCAAAGGCAAGTGTCCCCTTGTTGGCAACCACGAGGATGGTGTGCTCTCCTGTAGTACACTTGATGTCTTCTGCTTTCCATTCTGCCCCCACGAGCTGAGCCGCTTTGCAGGCTTCCTGGATTCCGGCTGCATTGTACACGAGCACTGTGGCGTCAGAAATTTTTTGCTCATTCGCCGGATCTTCTGCTACTGCGCGCATGGCCGGAGTAGCCTGAATTGTTACACTTACTGAAGCATCTTTTGCATCCGCAAGACCGTTGAAAGTCTCATTTTTGTTACAAGCCAACAACGCCAAAGCGGCCAATCCACTCAAGAAAAACTTTGTTGTTTTCATCTTCTTTTTGTTTTTAGTTGAACAATTAGTTAGTTATATTCTCTTTTTCTTTTACAAATACCTCCCGTGCGATGTCAGTCCTTTCGGACACCCTTTCAATGTTTCTCCGTTGTTATTTTCTCTGTACCGAAAATGTGACCTCGCAAAACGAGGCCTTTCCCTTTTTTGATTTCCTTATTTCCTTGTTTCTATCTGTTGGGGTGCAATGTCACCAACCCTGCCTTCTCTTTATCCAATAAGGATCGAAAATGCACAATTGAAACCTTTTACCAACCCCACGTCACCTCCTGCAGTAAAGAAGGTGTCTGCACACTTGTGTTTGGTTTTTACGTATTCCGATACTCTCTCTCGGAGATGCGATCACTCACTCGTTTATCCCTTCAATCTCCTTCTCTCATACGGAATACTACTGCAAATGTAGAGATATTTGGTATATATTCCAAGCCCTTTTTTGTTTTTTTGCCTCATATATTTACTTTCGAATGCAAGTTGTTAATACAAAGGATGTTAAGAAGTGAGGGTAGATAACAAAGAGTAATATTCCATACGATAAATAGAAGAGAGTGGTGTAAAAATAGCATTGAAAAAAGGTATTTGATGAAAAAGAAAATGCCTCGGCGTATGTATTACCCGTCAGTAGAACAAGAACCCGGCCGAGGTGGGCTCGGTAGGGTAGATTAGGTTATACAATATTCCTCGTACCTACTGTTTCCTATATATTATAATAAGGTGTAGTTGCTTCCACGCAATACATGCAATAGTCACAACTGGGTTGATACAATTTTCTATTTATTGGCGTATTAATTTGTATTTGTTTTGTGATTTATACGTAAACTTTTTGTCGCCTTTTTAGGGTCAAAAAGAGACTCATTTGGCCTTGTCTTTTCTCTCTTATTTGCTTCCTATGGGAGCCGTTTTTTTATGACACGGGAGAGAAAGAAAATTCTCTCCTGAGAGAAATTTTGCTAACGCAGGAGAGAATAAATTTTTTCACAGGAGAGAATTTTGACCCTCCCAGAATGCCGATGAATAGAGCATTTTGAGAAGTGGATTTCGAGAGTACGAAAGGGAGGATATTAGCTCGGAGATTTGGGCCTTTTTCTCTCGAATTTTCTCGTTTAGAGCCAAGATTGGATTTTACAAAACATGTCGGTTTTTGTCTCTGAAACAGTTCCTCAAAAAAGAAGTCGGGCACCCTATTGCCATAGCAAACAGGATGCCCGACTTCTGCAGGAGAGATGTTATGATTAGCGCATCAGCTTGATCACAGAGTGCCCTTCTATGTGCAGTAATACCGCGAGCCCTGCATGGGGAGCGGGGACGAAGAACTGCCCTTGTTGGGTCTTAGATCGTGTGAGCAACTCTCCACTAACTGTACAAGTCGTATAGTTGAGACCTGCAGCGAACCCCTCTACAAGCCACCCATCGGATACCTTGTATATTCTATAGTTGCTATGCTCAATGGTCTCTATCCTGGTGTCGATGCTACCTTTGATGTGCTTAAAAATCTTCCAACCATCTGCTTGGGAATATGCATCCACGGCATCGGGTTTTACGTGCAAGGTGGCTTCGTCTAAGAAAACAATATCGGAGAAAGCATCGGCCTCAATGTCGGCAGGCTTGCTGTCATAGGCAAAGACACGTTTGATACTCTGGCATTTCTCAAATGCTCCTTTCCCGATTGTGCAACCATCGGGGATATGGATCTCTTCAAGTAAGTTGCAGATACCGAACACCCCCTTTCCAAGGCTTTTGAGCGTAGGAATGTGTGGGAAGAGAAGCAATGAACGTCCATAGTAGAAAGCCGAATCTCCGACAGACTCCAATCCGGGACTAACATTCTCTTCGTATCCTACAGAAGCAAGAACAGGGTTGAATGCCAATGCTTGAGCTTCTATTTTACGCAAAGATGCCGGTAATTTTATCCCCTTCACAGCCGGATGATACGACAGAGCGAGACGACCGATCGTTTGCAGACCTTCTGGCAATTTGATTGCAGCTTCTTCACCCTCGATAGGACGAGTGGGGAAGAAGAGCAGAGTAGCTCCATCTTGTGTATAGAGAGCTCCATCTACCGATTTGAGAGCCGTATTGTCTATTGCCACGGTTACATTTTTCAGTAAGGGGCAGGTCGCGAAAGCTCCTGGCATGATACCAAGTGCAGAGGCAATGATTTGGTAGGTATCTCCCTCTCGTCCGGCCGGATAGGCTATCAGAAGAGTCTTTTCTTTGTTGTAGAGAACTCCGTCTTCTGCTGTGAAATGAGGATTCTCAGCCGGTACTTCGAACTGCCGTAGAGCTGTGGCATAGAGGAAAGCTTGTTCTCCTATATACTTCAGATCCTTGTTCAGCGTCAAGGAGGTCATTTTGTTAGCCCCTTCGAAAGCCTTGGCGTCTATGTGGGTCACCTCGCCGGGCAAGATAGCGGCACCCTCGGGGTTCCAGGAGATCAGGTGGCCTTTTTGGATCACGGGAGCATCCGGATCCGGTTCGCCACTTTGGCTGCACAGTACATTAACCTCTATATCACTGGAGAGACTCTCTACTACATAGGTAAGCTCTCTGTGTCCACTTACCGTTTCTGAATTGAGTTGCCATTCCTCAACCTTGTTTGCTCCGATAGGGTGGGCTGTAAAGATGATTTTACTGCCTTTGGGGAGGGCATCTCCTGATTCGAATGAAGAGCCATCTTGCAGAGCCGCTGTAAGGGTGCCGTTGTCAGTGTTGAAGGAGCTGAATTTGACGATGAAATGATCCGTCATTCGGTCGAAGTTTACCGCTATATCAAGCCCGTCTTCGGCTTTGCACTCATAGGTTGTTTTGCCATTTTGCCCCGATATTACTTCATAGCTTATTTGAGAGCCTTCACCGACTTCTTTCGACCAGTCTGTCACGCGATACCCTCTTCTGGGCGAAGCCGTGAACTTCAGATTGCTGTTCAGCGGCACCTTTTCTCCATAAGGGACATTGATGCCCCCATCTCGGGAGCAGGAGATCGTTCCCTGGCTGGGAGCCAAACTACGGTAGAAGATATAGCAACCTTCGTCTTTCTTGCGGAAAGTTACATTTAGATTGATGTCCTCTGTTACCGATGCGATCTCGTACATATTGTTCTCTACACTCGAGCTGATATCCGTGCCATTCAGAGTCCAGCTTGCTACATAGTAGTCGAAGAAAGGAATAGCCTTGAAAGTAATCGTTGAGCCGGTGGGCAAGGTCTGTCCCGACACCACAGCTACAGCCCCGGTTGTCCAGCTCTCTACTTTCCCTCCATCGGAGTTGAAAGAGTAAGTAATAGTTACGTTTGTTATAACCGAAGGAGCACCGACAATGATCTTTGTTTTTCTGAGTTCTTTGCTCAGTCGTGTTTTCACTTCTTCGGAAGCTACATACAGGGTTGTGCTTTCTTTGTCATTGAAAGCTCCGTTGAATCCCTTGAAATTGGGACTCAGATGTATGTCCATTACTCTCAAAGAGCCAACACCGTTCATGGTAATGAAGCTGTTGTTTTCTACCTCTTCGAGCTTTGGTACTATCAGCTCTGCCAGCGAGCTGCAGCCGTTGAGCGATTTGTCTCCTAAGACGGTAGCCTCCGGCAGGGTCACTTTTGTCAGTCGAGAACAGCCGAACATGGCCGACTCTCCAACTTTTTTGCATCGCCCATCGAGAGTCAGCTGTTCAATACCTCCCGCCACTGCAACTAATACACCGTCCGTTTTGCGGATCAGTGCATTTTCGGAGGTATAGAAACCTTCGGCTCCGGCCTCTATTTGCAGGTTTTTGAGCATTGTGCAGTTGGTAAATGGATTTGCACCAGTGCTGGCAAGCGATTTGCCCAGAGATACGTTCGTCATGGCCGAACAGTTGGCAAATGCTCGTTTCTCCAGTTTGGTGATCGCAGGGAGGGCCAAAGCCTCCAAAGAAGAACAGGCATCGAAAGCCTCTTCTGCAATTTCGGTCACTTTCGGAGCCATTATGCTCACAATGCCAGTACATCCCTTGAATGCATTTTTTCCGATTTTGACTACGTTCTTGAAGTCTATCGAAGTGATTGCTGTGTTGCTTATCGGATCGGTGTCTCCCCAGCCATCGGGATCGGGTTCGCCCGGTGTGTAGAAGCAGTTTTCTGCAATCTCGGTTACATCCTCGGGAATTGTAATACTCCCACTTGCGTCTGCCCAGGAAATCAATTTGCCGTTCTCTATCTTTTGGGCAAATACATTCGATAGCGGTAGTGCCTGCAATACAATTGCAAATACTACCCATTTGAAAATCCTTTTCATTTGCATTTTATTTCTTGTTTGAAAAGGAGGGGTCGGGACCCCTCTGCCAACGAAGGTACAAACCTTAATGAGACTGTTGCTCCTTGATCCCGAAATATGCATTATCCTTCTCTCTTATAAATTAGAGACAAAAATGTACCTTTGAGAGAAGTTATAATCGATTATCATTTCTCTAATTGTCATCATGCCTACACCAGAATTTCGATATCAAAAGCCATTTGAGATGGCTACAGACAAGACCGAGTATTATCTCCTGACGAACGAGTATGTCTCCGTCCGCCCCTTTGCCGGGAAGGATATGCTCTGTGTGGATCCTGAAGGATTACGTTTGCTGGCACGTCAGGCCTTTCATGATGTTTCTTTTTTTCTCAGGAAAGAGCATCAGAGACAAGTTGCTTCGATCCTTTCCGATCCCGAAGCCAGTGAAAACGATAAATTTGTTGCTCTTACTATGTTGCGCAATGCAGAAGTCTCTGCCAAGGGACAACTGCCGTTTTGTCAGGATACGGGTACAGCTATTGTCTTGGGCAAAAAGGGGCAGAACGTCTATACCGGAGGTGGAGATGAAGCTGCTATTTCGCATGGGATATACGATACTTATACGACAGATAACTTGCGCTATTCGCAGAATGCTCCCCTTGATATGTACCGAGAGGTCAATACGGGTTGTAACCTGCCTGCTCAGATAGATCTCATGGCAGTGGATGGCGAGGAATATAATTTTCTTTGCATTGCCAAGGGAGGAGGATCGGCGAATAAGACTTTCCTTTATCAGGAGACAAAGGCCCTGCTTAACCCGGATCGGTTGCTCCCTTTCCTCGTGGAAAAGATGGCCTCACTTGGCACGGCTGCCTGTCCTCCTTACCATATAGCCTTTGTGATTGGTGGCACCTCTGCCGAAGCGAACCTCAAAACCGTAAAGCTGGCTTCGGCCAAGTATTATGATGAGCTTCCCACCGAGGGTAATGCCTTAGGGAGAGCTTTTCGTGATGTGGAGCTGGAGCAAAAAGTGTTGGCCGCAGCTGCTAAACTTGGCTATGGAGCGCAGTTTGGAGGTAAATATTATGCTCATGATGTTCGGATTATCCGTTTGCCGAGGCATGGAGCCAGTTGCCCCGTGGGAATGGGAGTGAGCTGTTCGGCAGACCGTAACATCAAGGCTAAAATCAATCGGGAGGGGATATGGATCGAGAAGTTGGAGACCAACCCGGCAGCACTTATCCCGGAGGAATATAGACAGGGGATGGAAGGGCAGGTAGTGAAGATTGATCTCAACAGGCCGATGAGTGAAATTTTGGCCGAGCTGGATCGCTATCCTGTGTCTACTCGTCTTTCTCTCAGTGGTACCATTATTGTTGGTCGAGATATTGCTCATGCCAAGCTGAGAGAGCGTATAGAGCGAGGCGAAGGATTGCCGGACTACATCAAGAATCACCCAATTTATTATGCTGGTCCGGCCAAGACTCCCAAGGGGATGCCTTCCGGCTCTTTTGGCCCGACCACAGCAGGGCGCATGGACTCTTATGTAGATCTTTTCCAGTCTCACGGAGGCTCGATGATTATGATAGCCAAGGGAAATCGATCTGAGGTTGTCACAAATGCCTGTCATAAGTACGGAGGCTTCTATTTGGGGAGTATAGGCGGTCCGGCAGCTGTTTTGGCGGAAAACAGTATCCGAAAGGTGGAATGCCTCGAATATCCCGAATTGGGTATGGAGGCCATTTGGAAGATAGAGGTAAAAGATTTTCCTGCCTTTATCCTTGTGGATAACAAAGGGAATGATTTTTTCGCTGAGATCCGGAGCCGTTGTGCCAATTGTGCCATAGGAAGGTAGCTATCGGCAGACACAACCCTCTCTTGTCTCTATAAATACTGTAGATGAGGCCTACTTTTGGGCCGTATTTTATTCGGACAGAGAGGGAGGAGTCTCGCTTGTTACAACAGGAACGATGGATGAAGAATGGTGCCGGAAGGTATATGCGCAGATTAATTCTTCTACCTTTCTTTGCAAGGTTATTGCGTAATACGGCAGTCGCTGTGCTGTTCATTGACGTTCAGGTTTGGTCTCATACCCAAGTGCTTCCCTTACCTCGAGAGCATCAAAGCCCTGCGATTGCCATCATCCTGCAAAGCCCGGCAAGAAGCTGTTTGGGTAGTTTGGGAGAGTCTGTACAACGGTCTCTTCGTGTGATTTAGGTTTTTATTAAAAGATACACAGCTTATGATGAAAAGAAAGCTCATCAATCCGTTGTCACGGATTACGAAAAGAAAGCCCAATGCTACATTGATGCTCTTTGTCGCTGCTGTATTGGCAGTGATTGTGGCTAATAGCCCATGGAGTCGGTTTTATTATGAGTTGCTCAACTATCCCGTATTGTTGCAAATAGGCAACTACAGCGTTTTTTCGCATAATGGCGAGACCATGAGCTTGTTGGAGTTTGTAAATGATGCCCTGATGGCAATCTTCTTCTTTGTTGTCGGCTTGGAGATAAAGCAAGAGATGTTAGTCGGGGAGCTGAGTAGTTTTCGCAAAGCCGTCCTTCCCATTGTAGGGGCCTTCGGTGGTATGATTTTTCCGGTACTTTTTTACCTCTCCGTTTGTCATACAGGCGATGAGATACATGGAGCCGCTATTCCTATGGCTACGGATATTGCCTTTGCTTTGGCTGCTTTGGCTGCTTTGGGAGCACGAGTGCCTACCAGTCTCAAAGCATTCTTGACGGCCTTGGCCGTGGTGGATGACATAGGGGGTATCATCGTGATCGCTATCTTCTATTCGGGGCATATTTCCTTCCTGCTGTTGGGAGTAGCTTTGGCTATACTTGTATTGATGTTTGTATTGGGAAAAATGGGAGTGACACACAAGGCTTTCTATTATCTCTGTGGAATCGTCGTTTGGACTCTCTTTGTCGGTAGTGGCGTGCATGCTACTATTGCCGGCGTCTTGCTGGCTTTCACAATCCCGGCACACTCAAAAGTCAATATGCACAACCTTCGCTCAGAGATGCGAGTCCTATTCAACCTGATGCCTGATGGAGAACGCACCAATAGAGATGTTACTATGCTGAGTCGTGACCAGATCAGTATCATTTCTTCGATGAAAAAGAAGGCTGCCAAGGCTATCTCTCCGGTACAGGAAATGGAGTCGGACTTTTCTCCCTTCGTGAACTTCTTTGTTCTGCCACTGTTTGCTTTCGTCAATGCAGGGGTGGTACTCGGAGGCGTAACTGCAGAGGGAATGTTTGGAGTACCCTTGGCTATCGTACTGGGTTTGTTTGTCGGCAAGACTTTGGGGATATTCTCTTTCACAGCCCTTTTCATCAAATCCGGTCTCGGATGTATGCCTAAGGGAATGACTTATCACAACCTGCTTGCTCTTTCCATGCTTGGAGGTATCGGCTTTACTGTGGCTCTTTTCTTGGCTTCTCTGTCGTTTGGCGATGTCCATCCGGAGTTGTTCAACGAGGCTAAAATGGGTATCTTCTCTGGTTCGATTTTGTCGGGGATTTGTGGATACTTCTGGCTACGCTATGTCTTATCTAAGGAGCATAAAGCCGGGATAATATAGGGTTGGAATTTGTTTTTAGTAGGATTTTCAATGGACGAGGTTTTCGAGAACCTCCGATCAGGAGAAGTACATTGGTGTTTTTGTATTGAAGGTTAAATTTTTATAGTTAAGAATATGATTGAAAGGGTATTCACTAAGCTCTCCCTTATCTCTGCCGTGGCAATCATGCTGGCAGTTCCATTTTCTGCGTTGGCGCAAGAGAAAACTATCAAAAGGAAGGTCGCAATAGGTAGATTCTCTAACGAGACACAGTATTCCAAAGGGCTTTTCTACGACAAGGACAATGATCCCATGCGAAAACAGGCCTTGGATATTTTATCATCCAAACTCGCAGCCAGTGGGAAATTTGTCCTTTTGGAAAGAGATGATCTTGATGTCCTCGTGGCAGAGGCTGGAGAGGGGATGAACAAGATTGGTGCCGATTACATTATTCTTGGTTCGATAACGGAGTATGGTAGAAAGGTAGAAGGACAACAGAAGATTTTCTCCTCAACCAAGACTCAAACAGTGGAAGCGGGAGTAAGCGTTCGTCTTGTAGAAGTTGCAACAGGCCTGATTGTTTATTCTGATGAGGCCAAAGGATTTGCAGAGACCACCACTAAGCAGACCCTTGGTATTGGTGGCACTGCCGGCTTTGATGCTACGCTTAGTGATAAAGCAATTTCTGGAGCTCTCAGTCAATTGGTCGAAAACATTATCAATAAGTGCATGGATAAGCCGTGGAGGTCATATATCCTCTCTGTTGATGAAGGTTCTTATATCATTTCGGGTGGTATATCACAAGGATTGTCTGCCGGAGATGTCTTTAATGTTTATAAGAGAGGCCGAGTGGTTAAGAATCCTCAAAACGGACTCTCCGTTGAACTCCCTGGACAAAAAGTTGGTGTTGTTTCTGTGCTCTCTTCGTATGGCGAAACTCCAGAGACGGAAATTTCTTTCTGTTCTTATAAAGGGGGAGCTATAGATGTTGAGAATCTTGGTAAGTATTATATCTCAGACAAATAAGGATCGTATATGAAGAAATTTATTGTCGCAACTATTGTAGCTCTGTTGTTTACAGGCTGTGGAGTAGGTTCGTATTCCATTTCTTCGGGCAAGGCAGATGAGGGAATGCTCTCATTTGTCAGTGCTCGTAAAACACCTATAACCGTTACAGTTGATAATAAAACATTCAATGTTAGTACTGTCAAGGGCAAGGCCTGGCACAAGGACCGAAACATCAAGAAGACTGCCCGAAATACAATCTTCTTGACTCCCGGTCAACATGATGTCATTGTTGTCGCAAAAGGTTCCAAAGTTTATCACAAGAGAGTTTTCATTTCCACACAAGAACACAAAGTGATTGAGTTGTGAAACAATTGTTTATCTCTTTGCTGGCAGTAGTACTCCTTTCCTCTTGTGGTGTTACAAACTCCCTGTATTATTGGGGTGGAGTGCAAGGAGGAACGACTGTCTATGAACACTTGGCCTACCAGTCGTATGACAAACAGACTCCAAAGAGTATCTGTAATCTTATCACTGTGTATGAGAATATGGTGAAAAAGCCCGGAGGTGTTAGGCAAGTTCCTCCTCCCGGTATTTGCGCTGAATACGGGTATCTTCTTCTTCAACAGGAAACAGCTTCTATATTTCTCAACAATGCTACGGCATCTCAGAAACGCCTCTTTAAGACCGATGATTATGATGCTCTGTTTCAGGAAAGGGGTAGAGAGATGCTACAGAAGGAGATAGAGCTGTATCCGGAATCTGCAAAATTCATTGGACCATTGATCAAAAAACTTGTGAGATAACATGAAAAGATTAATCTCCATCATTATTCTTGCAGTGTTTGTGAGTTCCTGTGGATTAGGAAAGCAGATGACACGCGAGTCGCAATATGCCTCCTTGTATGAGAATATGCCTGCAACTATTCTTGTCATGCCTCCCATTAATAATAGCTCCAATGTTGAGGCCAAAGATTTGCTGTATACATCCATAAGTCGTCCTCTTGTGGAAGCCGGATACTATGTGATTTCACCCCTTCTTGCAATGGATGTTCTTAAGTCAGAGAGTGCTTATGATGCAGAACTTTTCATAGATAAGCCACTGACAATGTTTAGGGACTATTTTGGTGCTGACGCAGTGGTTTTCTCTCAAATTGATGATTGGACTAAGCGAGGATTGGGAATTGAAACAAAGATTCGATACATCATTAAGTCTACAATTACGAACGAAATACTATTTGACCGTAGTTGTGATCTTTATCTTGATCTTCAGCAAAATTCTGGAACAGGTAGTACATTCAGTGCTTTTGTAGATCTTGTAGCATCCGTCATTGTTACTGCAACAACCGACCATATTGTAGCTGCAAGAAAGGCAAACTACTATATCTTCAAGGATGTGCCTCATGGGAAATATAGCCCCTTGTATCTGAAAGATAAGGATGTAGTAGTCGAGGATAAAGATGTCAAGAAAAGGGTCAAATAGAACTCTTGTGCAATTCCATTATGCCTTGTTCTCTTATCTTGCAGATCCTGTAATAGATCCCTTTGACACCTTGTTTGGGTGAAATAATAAGAGTATGGGAAGGGCAAGTGTTCCGAAATATCTACCCTCTGAAAGATGCTTGTTAGCTTGAAAAAGCTCCTTGTATGTGAGACTTGATGACAAAAGTTTGGTAGTATCAATATAATTGCTACCTTTGCAGCGCATTTGATCGCGGAGTGGAGCAGTGGTAGCTCGTTGGGCTCATAACCCAAAGGTCGTAAGTTCGAGTCTTGCCTCCGCAACTAAATAAGGACCACCATAAGATTTTAGGATCTTTATGGTGGTCTTTTTATCTAATAGCTGAGAGCTTTCCCTTTGAGACTATTGCATAAAGAGAGATTGCTAACTACCTCCTAATGGTTTGTTTGGGCTATCTTTGCGAGGCAGTGCGGAGTGGGTTTGTGAGGATATTGTAGCAAGGCTCACGGCTTTTGGGCAACTTTTGACTTCGGCTGTTTGTTGCTACAGGAAAAGAAGTGTAATTCGCAATCGAGTCTGATGATAAAAAAACAAAACAAACCATCTCCTCCAAAAGGAGGCAGGGGGTTCAATCCAATCTGGATATACGTGGGCATATTTGCTGCCTTGATTGCTTTCTGGGCTATATCCGGAGAGATGAATAGGTACAGCAAAGAGTTGAGTTGGAATGAATTTCAAGCCATTGCCAAGCGGCAAGCATTCAGCAAAGTATCTGTGGATAGAACAACCAACTCTGCGGAGGCAGTTGTACGCCCTCAAATGGTGGATAGTGTTTTCCAACCTGGAGATTTCCCGGCTCGAACTGTGAGTAATCAGAATCGAGAATATGTAGTACGTACGATTATTCCTTCGGTAGATAAATTCTCCGATTTTTGCGATGAGAACCACTTGGAAGCGGAGATCTCCTATGTAGAGAAAGGTTTTAGCCTGTGGTCTATCTTACTCAATTTTGGCCCATTCCTCTTGTTGATTCTCTTTTGGATCTGGATGATGCGTCGCATGAATTCCGGTGGAGGAGCCGGTGGTGGAGGTGTGTTCAGTGTGGGTAAGTCAAAGGCCCAGCTCTACGATAAGACGGGTGTGAATGTATCTTTTGCCGATGTTGCCGGTCTCAAAGAAGCTAAGCAGGAGGTTGAGGAAATTGTGCATTTCTTGAAAAATCCGAGCAAATACACCGAGTTGGGGGGGAAGATACCCAAAGGAGCTTTGCTGGTAGGCCCTCCGGGTACGGGCAAGACCTTGCTGGCCAAGGCAGTGGCAGGAGAGGCGCATGTTCCATTCTTCTCTATGTCCGGATCGGACTTTGTAGAGATGTTTGTCGGTGTAGGAGCCTCTCGTGTAAGAGATCTTTTTAAGCAGGCCAAGGAGAAAGCCCCTTGTATCATCTTTATAGATGAGATAGATGCGGTGGGGCGAGCTCGTGGTAAGAATGGTAATTTCGGAGGAAACGATGAGCGAGAAAATACGCTTAATCAGTTGCTTACCGAGATGGACGGATTTGGCACCAACTCGGGGGTGATCATCTTGGCTGCGACGAACAGGGCCGATATTTTGGACAAAGCTCTGCTCAGAGCCGGGCGCTTTGACCGTCAGATCTATGTGGATTTGCCTGATCTGAATGATCGAAAAGAGATCTTCCTTGTTCACTTAAAGCCTATCAAGACCGATGCTACCGTGAATGTCGACCTTTTGGCTCGACAAACACCTGGCTTTAGCGGAGCCGATATTGCCAATGTTTGTAACGAAGCTGCTCTTATTGCAGCTCGTGAGGGTAAGGCTTTTGTCGGTTGGCAGGACTTTATGAATGCAGTAGACCGTATCGTTGGAGGGCTGGAGAAGAAAAACAGGATCACCACGGCAGAGGAGAAGAAAAGTATTGCTATCCATGAGAGTGGTCATGCTACAATTAGCTGGATGCTTGAGTATGCGAATCCTCTGGTGAAAGTGACGATTGTTCCCCGAGGTAAGGCTTTGGGGGCTGCATGGTATCTCCCCGAAGAGCGACAAATCACCATTACAGAGGCTTTGTTGGATCAGATGTGTGCAACCTTGGGAGGCCGAGCTGCAGAGGAACTTTTCTTGGGACGTATTTCCACCGGAGCTGCCAATGATCTTGAGCGAGTGACACAGTTGGCCTATGCCATGGTGACTATATATGGGATGAGCTCCAAGTTGCCCAATCTGAATTACTATGCCATGCAGGGTGATGGCTACAATTTTACCAAACCCTACAGCGAGTCTACCGCTATGCTTATAGATGAGGAGGTGCAGCGGATTATAAATGATCAGTATGACCGGGCGAAGAGGATTTTGCAGGAAAATAAGGAGGGACATGCCCGACTTTCCGACCTTCTGCTTGAGCGAGAAGTCATCTACACAGAAGACGTAGAAAAGATCTTCGGAAAACGTCCATGGAAGTCCCGTACAGATGAGTTGCTTTCTTCCTCGTCGGAGGTAACTGTCAAGGACGAACCCTCTCCGGTAGAGGAGTCTGATCCTCATTTGCCCGACAAAGAATCGTAATAAAGACTTTATAGCACGATGAAGACCTTGATTATTCGCTCCATCTCAGGCCTGGTATATGTGGCACTGCTTGTTTGTCCCATTTTTTTCAAATTGCCGGGTTTCTATGTTGCAGTCTTTTCCCTGATTGCCCTATTGTCTTTGAGAGAGTTTGCCTTATTGGTAAATCTGAATCGTAAACGCTGGCTGCGTACCATATTAGATTGTCTGGCTGGGGCTTACCTTTTTATGGGGCATCTGCTATACTGCACGGACACGATGGGGATAGAGGTCTTTTTCCCCTACCTTTTCTATCTGTTGTACACTTTGATCCGCAATATCTATTCGGATAGAGAACAGATGGTACGAGATACATCCTTGACTTTTATGGGGCAGGCTTATGTTGTGTTGCCTTTGCTTTGTGCCAATTTGATTGCCTTTGGACCTCATACCACCTCTTTTCAGGATATGAGAGTCGGGTTGTTGCTCACTGTCTTTGTGTTGATCTGGGTCAATGATACTTTCGCATTCCTTTCCGGCTTGTCTTTTGGTCGCAGGAAACTTTTCCCCTCAGTCTCTCCCAAAAAGACTTGGGAAGGTTTTTTAGGCGGTGTATTGGCAAGCATGATAGCAGCGACTTTAATAGGCCGCTTCTTGATAGAAGGAGGTGGTGGGTCGAATTTTTTGATGTGGCCATTGCTCGGACTGATTGTTTCTGCGACTTCGACTTGGGGAGATTTGTTTGAATCCAACCTAAAGCGTTTGGCTGGTGTCAAAGACTCTGGAAACTTGATCCCGGGGCATGGAGGGATGCTTGATCGTATAGATAGTGCTCTTTTTGCTTTGCCTGCAGCTTTTTTTGTCTACACCGTATTTATCCCGTAGATCATTATCGCCACCACGGGACAGCAGGTGTTCTTGTGAAGTCCAACAATATAAATAGCAGCTCGGATCATGGAAGAACATTCAACAACTGATACCTCCAATAATCAACCGGAAGAACAGGAGAGAGGTACCTTCTCTATACTGTGTGAGTTAAAGGAACGATTTCTCCATATCATCAACCTGAAGGAGGGACGGGAGGATGATCAGTGGATTATCGAGAATATAAAGGCCGATGTCGATTTTCGAGGATCTAAATTGTGGATTCTTGTTTGCGCTATTTTCATCGCATCGTTAGGGTTGAATGTCAATTCTACGGCCGTAATAATAGGAGCGATGTTGATTTCCCCTCTCATGGGGCCTATCATCGGTTTTGGTTTGGGGTTGGGAATCTCCGATTTTGCCCTAATCAAACGCTCTTTGCGCAATTTAGCCTTGACAACGGTTTTCAGTATCCTAACGGCTACGATCTATTTCCTCATCTCTCCTCTTAATCAGGCTCAATCCGAATTATTGGCCCGTATTCAGCCGAGCATCTACGATGTATTGATAGCTTTTGTCGGTGGTGCCGCCGGTATGATTGCCGGTAGTAACAAGAGCAAAGGGAATGTCATCCCGGGTGTGGCTATTGCTACAGCTCTTATGCCTCCTCTTTGTACAGCCGGCTATGGCTTGGCAACTTGGCAGATGCAGTTCTTTTTCGGAGCTTTTTATCTCTACATCATCAATTCTGTTTTTATTGCAGCTGCCACTTTCCTTTTCGCCCGTCTTTTGCACTTGCCTCGTAAGGTGTTTGTGGACAAAGAGAAAGAGAGAAAAGTGCGCCGATTAGTGACCGTTTTTGCTGTCGGAACTATTTTGCCCAGTATATACCTGAGCTATGGGATGATCCGTGAAAGCTATATGGAAGACGCCGCCATACGCTTTGTGAAGGAGCAATTCAATGATCCACAAACACAAGTGATAGGTAGTCAGTTGCACAAAGAAGAGAAAGGCAGACATCGTTTGGAGGTAATTCTTTTCGGAGCCAGTTTGTCTGATGTGGAGATTGAGGATTTGTCTGCCAAGATGCCGAATTATGGTTTGAATGATGTCTCTCTGATTGTTAAACAGGGCTTTGAGCAGGAGGCAGATATGAAAGAGTTGCGAGAGGTATTGCTCAGAGATATGTATGATAACAGCGAGCGAATAATTACACGTCAGCGTTTGCAGATAGACTCTCTGACAGCCGTACTATCGTCTTACTCCAAATATGCTCAAATAGAAAGACAGGTGAGTAAAGAGGCTTCGCAGCTTTTCCCTTCGGTCAATTCTACTTTGCTTGTTCCCTCGGCGGCATACATCAGTGGTCAGGATTCCACTCTTACAGTGATCGTTGAAGCCGGCAACAAACTGAGTGAGAAAGATCGTCAGAAACTGGAATCCTGGCTCCACACCCGCACCGATGCCAAGAAGTTGAGAATGGTCGTAATGAATGCTACTCCGTGACACTGCACGGTATAGGAGGAGAGGTGCATCTCCTTTCTCAAGTGTGAGTTTCTATCGTGTTTATGGCAAATGGAAACTTTGCTACCTTTGCAAGGCTGTACTCGGGGGAGTTTGCTTTTGAAGTCTTGCTCCATAGTAGCCGGCATAAGTGATATTTTTAGTAACGTTTAAGTATTCAGCTGATTGAGATGAACAAATTCTATGCGAATGTAATACCCAACAAGTTCTTCGTTACCAAAGGAAGTGGCGAATCCGATTTGGAGCTTCATGCCGGCTCATACCATATGGCTCTCTACGATGCCGGTATTTCGGATTTTAATATCATGACTTACTCCTCTGTCTTACCCGCTACTGCCCATTTGGCAACGATGGATGAGATCGATTTACCTCCCTTCGGATCTGAAATGAAGACTATCATGTCTGTCTCTCATGGTTTCCAAGATGAGTTCGTTTCTGCCGGTGTGGTGTATGCTTGGATGTACAAAGACGAAAACTTCGATGAGAAAGTCGGAGGTTTGGTTTGTGAGGTAAGTGGTCGTTACCGTATTGAAGAGTTGGAAAGCCGTCTGATACGTGTTATCAACGATCTGCACCGAAAGACATATTCTCAGTATTACCTTGGTGAGCTGAATTTTATCACGGAAGGGATCACTATAGAGAAACGCTATGGGACAGCCTTGGCAGCTCTCTGTTTTGTGGACTTTATTACACCAGAGATACAAGTCAATCCGGAGCATTGATTCTTTTTGATTTTTTACTAAAAACAGGACACCCTTTATGCAATGTTTCGTAGAGGGTGTTCTTTTTTTAGAAGGATAGAGATGAAAGACGGATTTTTTTTCTACATTTACCTCGCGCTTTCGGGGTCCTTTTGTGAAATATTCTTGCTCATATATAGGGAGGACTAAAGATGTAAGTTTTTTTAGGTGTAGAAAACATAAAGTTTTAGTTATGAAAAAGATTACAAGATTTTTCTCTGGAGGGTTATTTGTTGCTTTGGTCATCTTATTGTCTGGGTTGTTGCCATGGCAGGTTGCTGCTCAGTCTGACAAAAATGTCATTACAATAGAAACAAAAAAAGAGATAGGGGTAGAAATCAAATTGAAGATCTCTGCTGAGGGTAGCGTAACCATCAAGGGAGTAAAAGATCCTGAGAAATTCCAAAATGGTAAGGAGATCGTTTATAGAGTTGATAATTCCAAGATTCAGATTGAGGGGAATGTAACTGATTTCCAGTGTCGATTTGGAGAGCTTTCTGCTCTTTTCATCTCAAATCATACTTCGATTGTCAATTTGGTATGTAACAACAACAAGTTGACGAAGTTGGATGCTTCGAATTGTGAGAAGTTGGAAAGTTTGAAATGCTACAATAATCGCTTGGAAGCATTGAATGTTTCTGGCTGTACTTCCCTAAAGGAGTTGGATGCTAGCAACAATACGATATCAGAAACAAATTTTGCTAAATGCCAAAGCCTTGTATCGTTGATATGCAGTGAAAATAGTCTAGCAGAGATAAATCTTGAGGACTGTAGATCTTTGGAAGAAGCACGCCTTCAAGAGAATGCCCTTAAAGGCTTGGATGTTAGTAATAATAAAGCCTTGAAGAAACTATCCTTGCACACTAACTTTATCCAAGGGGATAGAATGAGGACTCTCGTTAATAGTTTGCCCGAACGGGATAATAAAAATCGAGGAGAATTGGTAGTGGTAAACCAATATGGAGATAATAATGTATGCCTCGTGGAAGATGTGGAAATTGCAAAAAATCGCAAGTGGGATGTCCTAAATAGAGAGAGGGGTTTTTACCCCGGGCGTGCTCCGATAGGGAATGGTGTAACTCGGTTGATCTTCGATGAGTCTGTCGAAGTTGGTCGTGTAATCAATCTCAACATCAAAACAGTAGAAGGCGATTTTGATGTTGAGGGGGCTTGGGTGAAGAGTGCTACATCTTGGAATAGTACCTATGTAATTACTTCTAAAGAGCTGGTGATAAAGGGAGACTTATTAAGATTGAGTTGCAATAGGAATGACTTGAAGAGTGTTGATATTACCGCTTGTCCTACAATGTCTTCTTTGGATTGTAGTGTAAATAAACTCACGAGCTTGAAGATCTCACCCAATTCATCTCTCACAAGGATAAGCTGTTATTCAAATCAGCTTGTAGGAGAGGAAATGGTTGATATGCTTAATAATTTGCCCGATTTATCTTCTGCTCCCCAAAAAGGAGAATTGTATGTGATTAATACCAAGGCTCAACCGAGAGATAAGAATGTTTGTACTCCAGAGGATATCAAGATACCTTACGGGCGTGGTTGGATTGTATATGACCAAAAGGGGAATGATGTCGTGGAATTCCCAGGTCGTTACCCCCTGTCTGTTGCAAGTGATATGAAGTCGGGATCTGTGAAGCTGTATCCTAATCCTGCACGAGCTTTCCTGAATATAGAGGGCTTACCGGTTGGCACCATGGTGCATGTATATTCTCTTGTCGGGGAAAGGCTTCTTTCCGCCGAGAGTTCTGTGGTGGGCAAGATGACTCTTGATGTTTCTAGTTTGCCTCGTGGAGTCTATCTATTGTCTGCAGGAGAGACGGTTTTCCGTGTTACATTGAAGTAAGTGTAGGTACGCTTTTTAGTCGCTGTCCTGCGTATTGAAGGGAAAGTGTATATGCGAGCATCCCACAGCCTCCTATCAAGTTGTGGGATGCTCGTTTCTGAGAAACTTGAAGAGACTGCTGCATAGCACGGACACTTGCTTAGTTGTTTTTGATATTCGAGCTTGGCATAACGAAAAGTATACTTTTTATTCTCGTTTTCAATTTCTTGCATTTTCCGTATCCTGTAGAGTCAATGAAATGGTAAGTTTTAATGGTTATTTCGAGGCTTATGCAAAATTCTTTTTAGAGAAGGAATACAGGGAACCATTAGTTTGTTGAACAGTCTCATTCGGAAGCTTTTATTCCTTCAAACCGTTGTTTATTGCAACGCAAAGCTCTACCTTTGCCGAAGTGATTATTCCAAACCTAAAACAGTGTTTCTATTATGAAGACTAGTGAAATCATGGCCCAGCTTGAAGCCAAGCACCCGGGCGAAAGCGAGTTCCTTCAGGCAGTTCGTGAAGTACTTCTTTCAGTTGAGGAAGTTTACAATCAGCACCCTGAATTTGAAAAGAATGGTATCATCGAGCGTATTGTAGAGCCCGATCGTATCTTCACTTTCCGTGTGCCTTGGGTAGATGATGCAGGTAAGGTGCATGTTAATATCGGTTACCGTGTACAGTTCAATAATGCTATTGGGCCGTACAAGGGGGGGATTCGATTCCATCCATCTGTAAACCTCTCTATCTTGAAATTCCTCGGATTTGAGCAGACATTCAAAAATGCTCTTACAACACTTCCTATGGGTGGAGGAAAGGGTGGTTCAGACTTCGCTCCTAAAGGACGTAGTGAAGCCGAAATCATGCGTTTCTGCCAAAGCTTCATGACCGAGTTGTGGCAAAATATTGGTCCTGACACGGATATTCCTGCAGGTGATATAGGTGTAGGTGGTCGTGAGGTGGCTTATATGTATGGTATGTACAAGAAGCTCGCACGCGAATGTACAGGTACGATGACCGGTAAGGGCTTTGAATTTGGAGGCTCTCGTCTCCGTCCTGAGTCTACAGGTTTTGGTGCCGTATACTTCGTACACAATATGTGCAAGGCTCACAACATCGATCTCAAGGGTAAGACTGTAGCAATCTCCGGCTTCGGTAATGTGGCTTGGGGTGTAGCTATGAAGGCTACCGAATTGGGTGCCAAGGTTGTAACCATTTCTGGTCCTGATGGATACGTATATGATGAGGAAGGTATCAACACTCCTGAGAAGTTCGCCTGCATGCTTGAACTTCGTTCTAGCGGTAATGATGTTGTATCTGACTATGTGAAGAAGTTCCCCAACGCTAAATTCTTCGCAGGTAAGAAGCCTTGGGAGCAGAAAGTAGATATCGCCATGCCTTGTGCTACTCAAAACGAGATGAATCTCGAAGATGCCAAGATGCTGCACAAGAATGGTGTAACGCTGGTTGCCGAAACTTCTAACATGGGTTGTACAGCTGAAGCAAGTGAATACTATGTAGCACAGAAGATGCTCTTTGCTCCAGGTAAGGCTGTAAACGCTGGTGGTGTATCTTGCTCTGGTCTTGAAATGACACAGAATGCTATGCACCTCTCTTGGAGCAACGAAGAAGTAGACAAGTGGTTGCACCAGATCATGAACGATATACATGAGCAGTGTGTTACTTATGGTAAGCAAGGCGACTATATCGACTACGTAAAGGGTGCCAACATTGCCGGCTTCATGAAGGTTGCCAAGGCTATGGTAGCTCAGGGCGTATGTTGATGATCGGATCGAAAATATTCAGATCATAAATAATGGAAAAGGGGGGCTCGCAGTTGCTTGTGAGTACCCCCTTTTCTCTGTTTAAATCTCCCCCTACAAAGAGAATGAATCCCATAGCAGTTATAGAGAAATACTATCGACCTG
This sequence comes from Porphyromonas crevioricanis, assembly GCF_900167225.1. GTDB lineage: Bacteria > Bacteroidota > Bacteroidia > Bacteroidales > Porphyromonadaceae > Porphyromonas > Porphyromonas crevioricanis. The sequence continues at coordinate 49,672 of NZ_FUXH01000008.1, read as the reverse complement.
AGACAGAGCTGTATCAGATATTGATGAAACACAGTACCGATGTGGCTGAGTATGCTTGCCGGTTAGCCCAGAAATATGGCTCCGAAGCAAACAAAGACTTTGTCTATGAAGCAGCTATGTTGCACGATATTGGTATTTTCCTTACCAATGCTCCATCCATATGCTGCAGTGGAGAGTCCGGATATATCTATCATGGTATCCTTGGTGCTGAATTGTTGAGACGAGAAGGCTTATTGGAGCATGCTTTGGTGGCTGAACGACATACTGGTACAGGGATTTATCCCGAAGAAATAGCAAGCCGAGGTTTGGATTTTCCTCCTGATAGGATATACTATCCGATAAGTTTGGAGGAGCAGCTTATTTGTTACGCAGATCTTTTTTTTAGCAAAACGAAGCTGGAAGGCCCTAAGAATGTCGAGCAAATCCGGAGATCTGTGAGTAAATGGGGAGAGGAAAGTCTGGCTAGATTTGAAGAAATGCACTCTCGTTTTTCTCTCCTTTGAGAGAAGTGGAGATGATGGAAGGTTGTTTTTCGCTTGAGGAACGAAAGAACCAGAAAGATCTTTCATGAGATTAATGACTACCTTTGCCCAATGTATATAACAGATGTGTACACTGCATAATTTTGGTCGTATGGCGCAGCCGCTGAGTATTTCCTTTGGGAGAGTGCGAGGGATGTTGCTTCTGCTTCTGACTTTGCTGTGGGGGATAGCCTTTTCTTCTTCTGCCGCAGAGAGACGATCGCAGAAGTCTTTTGTTGTGGTTGTAGATGCCGGACATGGAGGACACGATGCCGGCACTTGTGGAAACGGACTCAAAGAAAAGGATATTACTCTTGATATTGCACTTAAGGTAGGGCACTCTATTAAGGCTCGTTACCCTCAGGTCAGGGTGTTGTACACTCGAGACAAGGATGTTTTTGTCAAACTCCATGAGAGAGCCGGATTTGCTAATCGCAATAAGGCCGATCTTTTCATCAGCATACATGTCAATAGTGCTCCCAATAAGGCTGTTTATGGTACAGAAACCTTTGTCTTGGGATCGGACAAGGCAGACAAAAATGAGATTGTAAACGAGACGAACTTGAGAGTTGTGATGAGAGAGAACCAAGCAATCACCCTCGAGGATGACTATCGAGAGACTTACCATGGATTTGATCCTTCATCTACAGAGAGTTATATTGCTTTCTCCATGATCAAGAACATACACTACGACCAGAGTGTGGAGCTGGGCACTTATATTCAGGAGGCTTATCACAGTGCCGGTCGTAAAGCAGATCGAGGTGTAAGGCCTGGAGATTTGTTGGTTGTTCGCAATGTGGCGATGCCCAGTGTATTGACGGAAGTTGGCTTTATTACAAATAAATCGGAGGCGCAGTTTATGGCCGGTCAGACCGGACGCAAACAACTGGCTGATGCCATTGTTAGAGGGTTTGGGAGGTATTACCGTCGTTTTACCGGATCGGTTTCGGAGACGACTGTTTCCGAAGATTCAACAAAAGAGGAAAAAGTTGTGGGTGATGATTCAGGAAAGGATGAGAATGCCACTGAGGTTGCACCCGAAACGACTGTCCGGACTTCTGAAAAAACTCCCAAGCAGGCGTCTCAAACTCAGGGGACAACCTATGGGGTACAACTCATATCGGCAAGCAAAAAGGTCAAAGTCAATGATCCTCAGTTTAAGGGCTACGCAGTGCGTTGCGAACTGGTGGGCAAGCGCTATGCTTACATCCATGGATCTGTGAACAGCCTCGACAAAGCCAAACAGCTAAGAAAAAAGGTGCGTAAGCATTTCAAAGACGCTTTTATCGTTCGTTACAAGGATGGAAAGCGGGAAGAAGCAATCTACTGAACTTGAGTGCAATACAACAGTCTAAATCTCTCAATACCATAATCATGAAACTTTCGGAGAAAACCAAAATAGGTATCCTCGCTATTCTTGCTTTGATACTCGTTTATTTCGGTATCAATTATCTCAAGGGAATCAACTTGCTCAAAAAACCAAATATTTATCATGTCTCTTTCGAGGAAGTTCACAACGTCAATAAGGCTTCTCCCGTGTTGATAGATGGCTATAAGGTGGGGATTGTCAAGGATATGATTTTTGACTTTAAGAAAGGTCGTGGGATCACATTGGTGTTGGATCTTGTCTCGGATATGAAAGTCGAGAAGGGCACTTCGGTAGCTATAAAGCAAACAGCTCTCAGCGGTGCAGAGGTGCATCTATCTCGTCCGGAACAGGGAGGGCAGGGCTACCACTCCGTAGGAGATACCTTGCTGGCATCACCAGGTAGTGGAGATATTCTGGCTATGACCAATAATAAGATTATGCCGGCCATTGTAAATCTGCTTCCTAAGGCAGACTCTCTGCTGTCAAGTCTTACTCGGTTGGCAAACAGTTCGGAGTTTAGTACCATCCTGCTGAGTCTAGAGCTCAGTGCCAAGGAACTCAATAAATCAATGGCACAAATCAATCAGGTTGTGAGGAGAGATTTCGACCCTATGATGGCCAACCTGAATGAGACAGCCGGTAACATCAAACAAGTTTCGGAAACCCTTTCCAAGGTAGACATGGATCGTATACATCAGACGCTTTCGGATCTCAGTGCAATGACGCACGAACTGAAGCGAGCTGTCGCGCAACTTGAAAAGACGGATAATATAGCTGGCCTATTACTCAATGATGACAAATTATACAAGCGTATAGATAGTCTGGCGAATAGTGCGGATATGTTGATGAAGGATATACGAGAAAATCCGAAACGCTATGTACATTTCTCAATCTTTTGATTGAAACCTTAGCTCTCCCTTGTTGTTTTTATCTTTCTGGCCCGAGACTTTATCTCAATTCTGAATGGATTTTTTCTCTTCGCTCGACTTCTCGAGAGTTTGGGAGCTGCTTTGCTATGACCCACAGTCTCCTATTATCTTTTCCGGAGGCTTGTTTTTTCTCCTCTTCCTTCTGTTTCTCCCTATCTATATGATGCTCAGGCGTACAACCTTGTTGCGCATCATGTACGTTACCCTTTTCTCTCTCTTTTTCTATTACAAGAGCAGTGGCGTATATGTTGGCCTTTTGGTATTAGCTGCAAGCAGTGATTTTTTGATAGGATCGTTGCTATTCAAAACAGCTGATCAAAAAAGAAAAAAGCTCTGGGTTGCTCTCAGTATGTGTATCAATCTGGGAGTTCTTGCCTACTTCAAATACTTCAATTTTTTGTTGGATTTGTCCACCAATATTCTCCAAAATGTGGGGGACTGGTGGGGAATAGCCGAGTTGTCAGCTATCGAATACACTCCCATGGACATATTCCTGCCCGTGGGTATATCATTCTATACATTTCAGACGATGAGCTATATCATAGATATATACAGAGGTCGAATCAGGCCCCTAAATCGCTGGATTGATTATTTGTTTTATGTGTCGTTTTTCCCGCAATTGGTAGCTGGCCCGATTGTACGGGCGCGGGATTTTATCCCTCAAATCTACAAGAAGCCTCTCGTTACAAGGAGTGAGTTCGGCGAAGGATTGTTTTTGATTATTTCCGGATTACTCAAGAAAGCCGTCATCAGTGACTATATCAGTCTGAATTTTGTAGATCGCATTTTTGATCAACCCTTGCTCTATCATGGGGTTGAAAATTTAATGGGGATTTACGGATATACTTTGCAGATTTACTGCGATTTTTCCGGGTATTCCGATATGGCTATTGGCATAGCTCTTTTGTTGGGTTTCCGTTTTAACATCAACTTTGATGCACCCTATCAGTCGGCTACTATTACCGAGTTCTGGCGCAGGTGGCATATTTCTCTCTCTTCCTGGCTCAAAGATTATCTCTATATATCGCTTGGAGGAAATAGAAAAGGAAAGTTCCGTACCTATCTCAACTTGCTTATTACGATGTTGCTGGGAGGCCTATGGCACGGAGCCGCTTTGAGGTTTGTGTTGTGGGGAGCCATACATGGCACGGCCTTGGCTGTACATAAATTTGTGATGCATCTGTTCCCTCGTGCTAAGGCCGAGGGCGGAGATATGAAGCCTTTGTGGCGATTCTTAGGTGTAATATTCACTTTTCATCTTGTAGCTTTCAGTTGGGTACCTTTCAGGGCCGCTAATATGGAAACTGTGGTCCAGATTTTCTCTCAAATCATACATGATTTCCAGCCACAAGTCTTCTCTCAAATGTTGGTTGGATACCCCTACGTTTTTCTTCTTATGCTATTGGGCTATTTGGCTCATTTCACCCCTAAGAAGTGGGATTTGGGCATACGCTCTGTAGTCAGTCGTTCTCCTTTTGTGCTCCAAGCATTCTATCTGTTGATTGCTGTCTTTATTGTTTTCCAAATAAAGAGTGCGGAAGTACAGCCTTTTATCTATTTCCAATTCTGATAACACTCCTGTCCAAATACCTATTTATGGGTAGTTTTTTGGTGTATAAATGCCCCTCTGCAGGGGGCATAAATTCGTACTTTTGGACCCAAAGAGTTTCGGTTTGAGCATGGCATCTTTCCGGCAGGCTGTAAGTTCTTATCAAAGGGTCGGCCTAAATCCTCTTTTTGCTATCACAAATGAAATTGTCAGAATTAAAAACAGGCCAGCGAGCTGTTATTAAGGCGGTAGGGGGTAGAGGAGTCTTTCATAAGCGCATCATGGAGATGGGGTTTATAAAAGGCAAGGAAGTAACGGCTGTATTGGTAGCTCCTCTTCAAGATCCGGTCTACTACAAGATATTGGATTATAATGTGTCTCTGCGCCGAGAGGACGCTAAGCGCATTGAGGTAGAGTTGCTCCCCACAGTCGCTCATCAAGAATTTGTGGAATCCTCCTTCTCCATTACTTCTGAAGAGGAGGCTATTAACGTTTCTAGCGAAAGAGATGCTATCACTTACCCTTACCCGGATAGGCAGCATATACGTGTAGCTCTTTTGGGAAATCCCAATTGTGGCAAGACTTCTCTATTCAACCAAGCAAGCGGAGCACATGAGCATGTCGGGAATTATAGTGGAGTGACGGTAGAGGCCAAGACAGCCCACTTCACACACCGAGGGTGTCGCATCGAGATTGTAGATCTTCCTGGTACTTACTCTCTGTCTCCATACAGTCCGGAGGAGCTTTATATCAGGGAATATCTCACCGGAGATTCTCGCCCGGATATTATCCTGAATGTAGTGGATACGACAAATCTGGAACGTAATCTCTACCTCAGTGTACAGGCCAAGGAAATAGGTTTGCCTATCGTAATGGCCTTGAATATGTACGATGAGTACGAGAAGAGTGGAGACAGGCTCGATCACCGGCAGCTTTCCACACTGCTTGGGATCCCGATGGTTCCTACTATTTGTCGAACTTCTCGAGGATTGGAAGAGTTGTTCGATTGTATCCTAAGGGTTTACAATTCACAGGAATCTCGTTTGCGGCCTATCAGTATTGACTATGGAAGTACTTTGGAACCGGTCATTGAAAAGCTAAGTCGTACTGTGGCTGAACATCTGGGAGATTTGCCAGTTGGCTTGTTGCCTCGTTATGTGGCTATAAAATTGGTGGAGGGAGACAGCCACACCGAGGATTATATTAGGAAGCGTTGCAAAAAGGCTGACTTTGTGATTGCAGCGAGAAACTTTGCTCTAAAAAATGTCGAAGATGAGTTGAGTGGAGAAGAATCTCCCGAGACAGTCATTACCGATCGTCGATATGGCTTTATCGCCGGAGCTTTGCGTGAGACGTATATCGCACGACATAAAACGGCACATACATTCTCAGACCGGATTGACCATTGGATTGCTCATAAGGTGTGGGGGTTCCCGATCTTTTTGCTTTTCATGTTCATTATGTTCGAGGCCACTTTTGTTCTCGGTGCTTATCCAATGGACTGGATAGAACAGGGTGTTGCCTTGTTGGGCGATGCCATAGGCAATCTAATGCCTGATGGGTCGTTCAAGGATCTACTGCTCGATGGCGTGATAGGAGGGGTAGGGGGAGTGATTGTCTTTTTGCCGAATATCTTGATCTTGTACTTCTTTATCTCACTCATGGAAGATAGTGGCTATATGAGCCGAGCTGCTTTCATTATGGATAAGTTGATGCATAAGATGGGGTTACATGGAAAATCCTTCATCCCCCTTGTTATGGGATTTGGTTGCAATGTGCCGGCAATTATGGCTACACGAACAATCGAAAGCCCCAAAAGTCGAATGATCACTATGCTTGTGTTGCCTTTGATGAGTTGTTCCGCGAGGTTACCTGTGTATTTGTTGTTAGCCGGAGCCTTTTTCCCTCAGTACGCAGGATTGGCCTTGTTCTCTATCTACTTACTGGGGATTGTGTTGGCTATTTTCATGGCACGACTTTTCAAAAAGACATTGTTTGCAGGGGAGGATATGCCTTTTGTCATGGAGCTTCCCCCATACCGTTTGCCGACATCTCGTTCGGTACTTATCCATATGTGGGAAAAGGGAAAGCAATACCTGCGCAAGATGGGTGGAGTCATTTTGCTTGCCTCTATTGTCATCTGGTTTTTGGGCTATTTCCCTCGCAATGATGAGCGAGACTTTAGCACTTTGGCACAGATAGATCATGTAGAGCAGACTTTGATAGAAGCCGAACAAAGGGCCGTCGTTGAGAAAAAGATCGAACCAATAGAAGACGAGGTCTCAAATCTTTCCACTACTGATGAATCGATCCGAGAGAAAGCTGAGCAGATTGTACAGCAGGAGAACTCTTATATCGGACGGATTGGCAAGTGGATAGAGCCGGTGATACGTCCTTTGGGATTTGACTGGAAAATAGGGGTGGCCCTGATCTCCGGAGCTGCTGCCAAGGAAATTGTGGTCAGCACATTGGGCGTTATATATATGGGAGACAATTCGGAAGATGCCGATAACCGGCTGACCGAACGACTTAAGGAAGAGCGCAATAGCCGAGGAGAGCTCTCTTTTACTCCGCTGATTGCGATCTCACTGATGGTCTTTGTCCTTATCTATTTCCCTTGTATAGCCGTGATTACAGCCATAGGCAAGGAGAGCGGTAGTTGGCGTTGGGCTCTCTTTTCTGCTCTTTATAGCTGTGCCTTGGCTTGGCTTATGTCGTTTATTGTTTTTCAGCTTGGTAGGCTCTTCGGCCTGGGGTAAAACAGATGGTGAGTCCGCGCAGATTGCAGTAAGCGCAAGGCACTGAGACTAGGGTTTGTCGTACATTCGTATATGACTAAGCTCGAATGTCGAAAACAATGCAGTGAGTGCCATGTTATGCAACAGCCTTTGTGGTTGTAGTCAACTTTTCATTGGAGAGTGTCTGCCCTTCTTTTCAGGGCAGACACTCTCTTTTTTTGATAGAAAAGATTTGATGGTTTGACTTTTTAGGCTGTTGCATGGCACTCAAAAACTCCTGCCTCCGGCCATTTTGAATGTATATGTTTTGTAAACTCTTTCATCCTCCAAGAATTGGAAAAAGAGAGAAAAAAGAGACTATTGTCAGCAAGTAAACAGCAGTCTTTTTTGTGCCTTATTTTGACCTCTCAAAACCCCGATGAATAGGGCGTTCTGGAAGGGACAAAATTCTCTCCTGAGAAAAATTTTGCTCTCTCCTGTGTTAGTGAAAATTCTCTCAGGAGAGAATTTTGTTCTCTCCCGTGTCAGTAAAAAATGGCTCCTGTTGATATCGAAAAAAGAGTGGGAAACCCCAGTAAAAGACCTCCAATTTGAGCAAGGGAAATCCCTTAAATCGAAAACGAAAAGATGCAAAAAGAAATAGAAAGCAACACTCTGGAAGGCTGCCTTATGAAATGCAGATAAGTCGAGAAAAATGCAGTCGGAAACCCACACGGAGAGCTTGTACAATCCGGAAGAGAATAGATTGTAATACTCTCTCCATTGGGTGGAGAGAGTAACAAAGGGAAGCTGTCATTGTCTTTGCAATAACAGCTTCCCCTCGGAATGATTCATTTGATCATTGTTGTGGCCGATAAAGATTCGATATAAATACAGCCCATCAATTAGCCCGGGATCTATTGAGAAAGTCAGGATAGCCGGGGCATCCGGCTGGCTACTGATGGTCGTTTGAGGAGTACGTTGGACCACTCTCCCTGTGAAATCGTAGAGCTCGGCATAGCATTGCAGTTCTACAGAAGGCTGGTTGGTCTGTATGGCTATATTCACTTGATCGGAACGCACTGGATTGGGTCTTACTGTTGTTGCCACATCTACCGGACTAAGCCCAGGTACTACCCTAAAGGCGAAATCATAGGTTGTCACGTTATTGAAAATATCCCAAACCGTGAAAGTTGCTGTATGGTCTCCTTCATTCAGCGTTGGCAGCACGAACGCCACTTCTCCCTTTCCACTCTCAAGAGAAGAGGGTGTGAAGTAGCTGTTTAACTCGTGTACGGCTGTTGTTGCTCCATGGATGGAGAGAGAGATACTGTGTCCTGGCCCTAATCCTGAATGGTTGATCCCACTTTTGTCGAAGAGCTTGGCTACAAATAGGGGCGATTCGTTGACTTTGTCTCCGCTTCGGAACTTCTCCACACCGAGATAGCAATGCTCGATTACTGGAGGTTCTTTGTCTTCGACATCTTGGGCCAACCCATGGTCTATGAAGAAAGACTTGTCGTATCCGGTGGCTTCTAACCCTCTCTTTTCGTCATAACAGTAGAAATTAGCTCGTCCCTCGGTTCCGGTGTAAATAAGATCTTTGGGAACAACGAAGCGACATTCAAATCGACCATTGACAACTTCGGCCAAACCTGCATAGATAACGCTCGGATAATCCTGTATGGTTTGGGTTTTCCCAGATTTGTCGGGGAAAGTGGTTAGCTCTTGCCGACTATCGAAGATTGACACATAGAGTTTACCATTGTACTGTTCGTCAAGATTGTCCCCCCCACTCTCCGTTACTTCTCCCTCTATTACCACCGATTGCATGGCTCGTAGGGGGATAAGGTCTTTTCCCCCGCTTGCCAAACCATTGATTTTCTTTACTCTGATTTGGTGGGTTGGTAGGCGTAAGCTTAGGGCCGGATCCCCAATGAGGAAGAAGCTTAACTTGTTGATTGTGTCAGAGGGACTGACATATTCGTTGGGATTCTTGGCCTGAGACAGTACCGAGCCCAATCGATAGCTGCGTTTGTTGAGAGTTTGCTTGAATAGCCTTCCTGTCAAGGCTTGGTTAAGCTCGAAATTAGGCACATCGAGTACCACCCTGGATGTCGTAAAGAGGGCAGGAGCTCCACTTTGTTCATTGAAAAGGACTTCTTCTCCTGCGGATGTAGAGAAATGGTCGAAGTTGCAAAAGTCACAAGTGGCTGTGATCCAGATGGGAAGGTTTTTGTACTTGAAGTTTTTGATCATTTGCAGGGTCAGTAGCTGCTCGTCGGCCCAGCCCTGAGGTCCTCCATGACCATTGTAGTTGATCAGTAAGGCTCCCTTGTTGAGTACATCCATGAGCTTTCGAGTTGCATCCGGTACGGTGGTTTTGCCATTGACGGAGACTAATTTGTACATATCCATCAATACTTTATCAACGATCAGAGACGGGTTTAGCTCTTGCAGGCCATCAGCGATTCTGTTGCTTTGCCTGAAATGAGAGAAGCCGTCTTGGTTGTCAGCAACAAATATGGCTCTGGTTTTCCACTGTCCGGGTTTCCTATCTTCGGCATAGCGGATTGTTTTGGTTACAACGGTATGTGCTTCGGCTAGTGTCCGCACCGGGATGCGCCCAACGCCGATCGTGTATTTTTGTGCTCCTATGGGTTTGTTGGATTCATTTGCATTTAGGGCAGTGAAATAGGAGTCTGCGGTATACGAATCTAGATTGAGTGAATTTTCACTTTGATAGGTGAGCAGGAAGTTGTATCCCTTGGAGCGATATTGTTTCCAATCTGTTGTAACCATACGGTTGTCGTAGCTACCGTCTCCGAAGAGTAATAGCTGTATTGGACAGGGCTTTTCCGAGGTGGAATTTTCTATCAGGTAGCCATCATAATAGGTTTTAGCCAGAAGCCTATAGGCTGTGGCATCGGGTGTACCTCCGGTAAATTCGTTGTACACCTGCTCATCCGTAGCTACAACAACTCTCATCCCATCTGCCGAACGGTGGTATTCGGCAAGTCTTTCTGCTTCTGGTTTGAGCCCGGTCGGGGTGATGATAATCAGATCCGGCCAAGTTTCACCTCTGAGATTTTGATTGGCAACAGGTCCTGTAATTTGGACTTTCCGTGCATCTGATAATCGGAAAGCGATATAAGTAGCTCCTCTGTCTCCCGGGGCTTCATCGACAAAGCCGTAGGTTCCATTGTATGGGCGAAGAGGACAGAGATATGGGTTACCTATTTCAGATGTAGAGAAAACTCTCGTTTCTGAATCGGCTCCATCTATCATGTAGCGCAATGCTTGCCCTTTTTTCTCAGGGCGAGGTAGCTGGTACATAGGTAACTGTTTGCCCGGTGATAGACGAAGTTGGCCATCGATATTCAATTCATAGTAGTCCAGATATACAGATTGCCCGGTTCGAGAATATTTGAGCTCTACCCATAGTTTTTCAGAGGTCGGTTGTACAGCGTCCTTGCTATAGGCAATGCAGTCGTATCCACGGACATAGGAAGAAAAGCGTTCGTTGTTAGGATCGATGCGGGTTTGGATGTCTTCTATCACATGCCGGTTATTCAGGCTCATTGTCATTTTCCCTTCGGTAGATCTGCGAGATACATATCGGAGCTTGGCACGAATATCTCCTGTGGCATGTGGGGGGAGTATCTCTTCAAATTGGTAATCAGTGCGAAAGGCAAAGGATTCACCCCATAGCTTGCGCCCTGAGAAAGCAAGCGAGGTGCGGTCTTCTTCGTGTAACAACACAGCTATTGTAGACCGTTCCTCTCCTTGTGCAGCCTCGGAAGGAGTTTTCTCTTGTATGCGTACAGGATCTGCTGCATCCGACAAGAGATAATAGCCGGATGAACTGTATATATTGGTCGTGTGTTGATAACGCTTTGTCTTACCGTCGTAGTACCAGGTTGTCGTCCCGGGTGAGTAGAAATAGAGAGCATTCCCCTCCCTCAAAGAGGGTTGTGCAGGAAGGTCCGTAGCCTTGATACGACGGAGATCTTCTGGGAGCATTGCCCCTCCATAGCCATATACTCCCACTTTTTCGGGATCTTTGAAGCCGGCTCTACGCAATTCTTCGTCAGTAATGCAATAGACACCACTTTCGGTAACATCTACTTTGACCCAATGCCCTGAATTCATAACCGAAGTTTGAGCAGCCAAAGGAAGAGCCTCCGAAGATGGAGGAGGGAAAGATTGGGCTTGGACCCGAGGAGAAGAAATGAATCCTACTGTACACAAGAGAGAGAGGCAGAGTAGGGATAGGAGGTGGTGGTATCTATGTACGGTCATCTTTTTTAGTCTTAAATCGAAACAGAGGGGGGCCTTCCGGTATCTCTAACAAGAGGGATACCCGACTATTTAACGCTCATCTCAAAAGCTTTATTGTTTCCCACGTACCCTACGAGAGTTTGTCCTATGGCTATGGGGCCTACCCCGGCAGGAGTACCACAGTAGAGCAGGTCTCCCATTCGAAGAGGGAAAATGCGACTGGCAGCGGCAATCAGCTGATCTATGGAAAATAGCATGTCATGAGTGTTGCCTTTTTGCACACAGTGCCCATCAATTTCCAAACGGAAATCCAAATTGGTGAGATCTCCGAATTGCTCTTTCGGAAAGAATTGCCCTACTACGGCTGAACTTTCAAAGGCCTTGGCAGCCGTCCATGGCTTGCCTGCTGCTTTGGCTTGTCGTTGCAGATCTCGAGCTGTGAGATCCAATCCCACTGTCAGTTCACTGTAATAGCGATGGGCAAATCTCTCATCTATATATTTACCAATGCGATCTATTCGCACAACGATTTCCGTCTCATATTCTATTTGACTCGATAGATCCGGGTAGAAAAAAGGATAACCCAGTCGGTGCACTGCATCTCCTTTGAGGAAAAAAATTGGAGACTCCGGTTTCGTTTGGCAAAGGATTGTACCAGTGCTCATTTCTGCGATGTGATCGCTATAGTTAGATGCAACAGCTATGATCTTCATACAGAGCAAATATAAGTCTTACGCAGATTAGGAGAAACTCTTTTTCTTTTTGGGGTTGTGGCAAATTAGCGTAACAGGAGAGAGCTGTCTCCATAGCTCAGGAAACGATAGTCTCTGTCGAGTGCATGTCTGTATATATCTCTCCACTGCTCTCCCACAAAAGCAGCAACCAGCAAAATAAGTGTGGATTGGGGTTGATGGAAATTCGTCAGTATACCCTCTACTACTCGATAGGTGTAGCCTGGAGCAATTAGTATGCCAGTGGGGAAAATCAGCTGCTCCAATTCATTTCTTTCCATATACCTCAAGAGAGTTGCAAAGGCTTCTGTGCGGTTGGGCAGAGATGTGGAGCGGATATAGGGACTCCACTGTTCGACTTGTAATTCAGAAACGGGAATGGAAGGATTTTCGGCAATTAAAACCGCTAAATAATACAGACTCTCCAGTGAGCGTACCGAGGTTGTCCCTACGGCAATGGGTTTGCGAGCGGTTGTGGCCAGTTCCTTGATTAAAGACTGGGAGGCTACAACTAATTCTCGATGCATGTGATGTTCGCCGATGGTAGCTGTTTTCACCGGTCGGAATGTACCGGCTCCTACATGAAGAGTCAAGTCCAGTACTGGTATTTGTTTACGAGCCAAATCGGTGAAGACTTTGGGAGTGAAGTGTAGCCCTGCAGTCGGAGCTGCTACCGACCCTTTAGCCTGGGCATAGACCGTTTGGTAGGTCTGCAGATCTTGCTCTTCTGTCTCTCTGTGCAGATAGGGAGGAATCGGAAGTACACCGCACAGCTCCAGTAGGTCTCCGAAGCATAGTTGTGGGTTGTCCCAAGAGAAGCGTACGATTTCGCCCTCTCCTTCTCTTTCTCCGGTTCGTTCTGCTCGTAGTGTTACTTGAGAACCGTCTCGATGTTGTATTTGGCACTCTAAAGGAGCTCCTCGCCACTTCTTGGCATTTCCGATCATGCAAATCCAACTGCACGTCTCAGTGGTAGTTAGATTGGTGTCATAACCGGCAGGGAGGTGAGGCTCCAGACAAAAGACTTCGATACGGGCACCATCTCCATTTTTTCTGAAAAGTAATCTGGCTCGGATTACCTTCGTGTTATTGCGCACCAAAATGGCATCTGAAGGCAATAAATCGGGCAAGTCAACAAATAAATGATCGGAAATGCCCCCTCGGTTGTAGAATAGTAGTTTGGAGTGCGAACGCTCGGGTAACGGATATTTGGCAATCCGCTCATCCGGCAATTCGTATGTATAGTCCGATATACAGATCTCTGTTGTTTTCATGACTGCAAAACTAATCATTAGTGATTGTTACACCATTCTATGGTAATAGATGCTTAGATACCTCAGAGAAATTTGATTAGAACCTGATAATTCGAGGCTAAAATCTTAATTTTGCGTAAGATTAAAACTGGTATCTATCAAATAAATTGTATTTGTAATGAAAATGTCATCATTTAGAAATTTTTGTGGGTTTAGTCTGGTCCTCTTTTTCAGCTTAGCTCCAATGCAGGCGCAGTTTGGCACTTTTGGTAAGAAATTGAAAGAGAAAGTCGTAAAAGTAGCAAAAGAAGTTTCGGAAGAAGTGAAGCAAGGGGTTGAATCAGAGATCAAGCAGGAGAAAAATCCTGTACAAACACCGATTCAGCAATCGGTTGTAGATGTTACTAAGCCCAAGGGAGGAAAAGTATTACAGAAGGAGTCCGATCCCCTATCTATAATGAAAACAGTACAGGTGGCAGAGCAAACAGATGATAGTTTTTATGCTCAGGCTTATCAAAGAGATAATGGGGGAGCTTTTGATGAAAAGCTGGATCTCCGTGCCCAGTTTGAATGTTTGGCCTATTATTTATTGAAGTTGAAAAAGGCTGTAGAACGGCGAGATATTGAATATATGGCTTGGCCTGATGATAATAAACATTTGTTGTATTTCTCCTCAGTTTCAAACAATCCAAGCAATAGAAGCATAGCTGACTTTTCTTGGAATGATTGGTCTGCCGAATATGACAGAGTAACAGGGGCTGTGAATAAGATCATGTTAGCTCCTTTCACTGGGTCATGGAATGGGTCTTCAGTGAGTTTGATAGAATTACTCAGCAAGATAGACGGGTATATCAACAGTAAAGCGACCCCAAATCAGAAGAAGTACTATTTGTTCGCAGCGGTGCAGAAGCTAACTGAAGGCTTGTATGATGGGCGATTGAGAGATGAAGATCTTCAGGTTCAGACTTTGGTTGCTTCGTTGAAAAAGACTTATTCTTTAATGGATAAAGAGTATCAAGATATTTATCCCAAGCCGATGAATCGAAGAGAGATAGATGAGAGATATCAGCAGCAAAAAAAGGAGCAAATCTCACGTATACAGGAGGAGTACAATGAGCGGAAGAATCGCGTCTACGACATGCCAAAAGCAGGACGAATGAATACGCCTCAGATGGTCGCAACTTTTGAGCAGATTATGCAAAAACAGTGGCCTAATGATAAAATAGTTAAGACGTTGATTAAGAGTGATGAGTGGACTATTCAGGATAATTCAACAGGTCGCTATAGGGTGGTATTTGGGTATGTGATTGTGAAGAAGCCAGATGGACGTTATCAGGCCATACCTTGTTCAATGGCAGGAAAATGGTCTCCTGGTGCAGGTAAGTTTGGTGCCTATAACTATCATTCGCTCGGAACACCTTTCTATGTGAATTATCGTTGAGACTTGCTGTGTATTAGGCTTAGTTGCAAGGTCCTGACTTTTGTAGCCATTTAGCAATCTTTTTCGATTAAGTATGAGGAGATTGCTAGAGGCTTTTTCGGTAAAAACATTATCTGAGACCTTTGCAGGCCAATTGCCGTGCAAAGGTCTCTATAAACCCAATGGAAGCATTACGATTGAAGTCGCAGACGACAGGGAAGACAATCGGAGCGAGCAGGAAAAAGAGGCGGCGGAGGATTATCAAAAACAGCTTGTCCGTCAGCGTAAAGGGACGGATGAATAAGCACGTTGGGTGTACAAACAAAAGTGTTATCACTATGGATACAAAAAGCATTGTTTGACCAATATTCAAGGCATTGTTCAAAGGGTGATAACGACTGCAGCGAACCGCAGTGATACGAAGGAGCTTATTCCGCTATTGGAGAGTATAAACATTCCACAAGGCACAGCCATCCTGGCGGACAAAGGATATGCTTCTCGAGAAAATCGTTCGTACCTGCAAACACATCACCTTCAAGATGGCATTATGCACAAGGCACAACGCAACAGGGCATTGACCAAGCAAGAGAAACAGCGAAACAAAGCCATCAGTCCGATACGGACTACTATCGAACACGCCTTTGGCAATATTCGTCGGAGGTTTCATGGCGGACGATGTCGCTACCGGGGGCTTGCAAAGACCCATACCCAAAACATTCTTGAGAGCATCGCCTTTAACCTATACAGAACACCAGGGATAATTATGTCCTTATGTGTATAGGATAAGACATATTATTACCCTTGCGGAGATCGTTCATGTAGCTCCGCAAGGGTAATTTACAAGCCATTTTATTCCTTGTCCCTTGCTTCCCCCCAAATTCTTCCCTCCTTTTATCCGAAGAATACCTCTTTCCTACATCTCCTTATTTTTCAAAGATTTCTATATATAATTTGACCTCGAATAGTTCTTTTGTGGAAGCTTGGATGCCAAATCTTGCTTTTGGATGACAGTTTTTGCAATATTTGATTTGTAGGATTAAAAAATATATCTTTGTGACACCGTGCAGATAACACGATATGGCTATGCCTACACAGAGGAATACCTTAATGGGACTTTCCAGCCAGCCTAAGCCTCGCGATTTATTTGGAGTCTTGAGATACTTCATTAAGTTTAGCTTGGAAGAGGAGAGAAGGGAGTTTTCCCTTTTCATAAAATGATAAATAGGCTCTGCTGGCGGATTTAACGAGAGACTTCCTTCTTGGGAACGAGAGATTTTAGTTGTTAGTTCGCAGTAGTTGCAGATGTCTGAGTCAGGTTGATTCTTCTTGTTGTACTGAGGCTTTGTTACTATTCAAAGGGATAGTTGTTCGTTTTGTTTTGTGTCGAAAGTGTGTTCCCTGAATAGATGATGATATTGACAAAATCTATAGAACTATGAGTGCCCTCCCTACTCATCCCACCTCCCTGCAAGGAGCTGAGAGAATACTCTCAAAAATTGGACTTGTGCTATCTAAGAGCAAAGAAGCTCTTTTGAAGGATCTGCTTCAGAATATCTCTGAATATATGCCGGACAAATCTGAGTTGGAGGATTATTCTCCCAAAGATTTCCTGTCCGAAGTAGAATCCGGAAAATTCAAATTTGAGGACTATGTCAACGGCCTTTTCCATAGACTTGGTTACGATCTCTCACAGTTTGAGAAGAATAGAGAATTGTTCGATTTGGTCAAATCTTGCATGGCTGTTTTGGTCAAACTTGGGAATGTGGTGCAAAGTCTCTCTACAACAGTCGACTGGAAGAGTGAGATTGATTTGGTTCTGACCAATCCATCTTCTGCCGGATCGAAAGCAGCGTCTTTTCTGACGGCTGCCAAAAAACTGTATGACCAGGGAGGATTGGGAGACTCTGAAGTACCAACAGATGAAGGGCTTCTTGGCAATATTTACAGTCTTCTGGAGCTAATTGTAGATCTTTTTGACATAGTCCGTAAATTCAAAGATATAGAGGGGGAGAAGCTGGTTTCTGAATATGAGGGTTTTCTGGATTTCCTTGATGACAACTTTTTCAATAAGGAATTTGCAGATCGAATTCTGGATCATATCCTCATAACTATCCTGAGCAATGCCAAGGACGTATTCTCAGACGATATCTGTGCTCTTGTCGACGGAGCTTCAGACATTTCTAAATATATCAGAGAAGGTATTGAGGAGCATTTAACTCGCCCTGTTAGCGAAGTTGTCGATGAGATCAAAGCCCTCGAAAAGGAAATAGCAGAGCTTGAAAGTCAGTTATGTGACAGGGCGGAAGAACTTGCGAAAGCAGCTAAAGAAAAAGGCCTGCAAGCGGTTAGGGAAGTAAGTTCTGATTTGACAGCAAGACTCAAGACCGCCAAGGCTAGGTTGGAGGAATTGGGCAACGAATTGTTTGATGACTACAACCAATTCGCTAATATTCTGAACAAGATCTATGTTGTGTTGGATTTCCTTAAGGTCTTTGATAAAGAGACTATCAAGGTTGCCAAATACATTCCTAATTCTATCGAACTTCCCTATTCGTGCATTCGGGCAGATATAGATCTTGTTTCGCAGGACTTTCAGGCAATTTTGTCTGATGCAAAGAAATCTGTCAGGGAGGTAAATGATCTTCTTTCTGATGCAGTTGCGAAAATGAAGGCAACCGCACCGACTGTCGAGATCCAAGTGATTAGGTGGTCACGCTTAAAACGCTTGTTCACTGATCCTATTGATTATCTGAGGGAGATTTACCCTATTGAAAGCTATGATGATGCCATCAATTTGATGGAAAAAGTTTTGAAGGTGATGCGAGCCTTCAATCCGCAGGTTCCGAATATTGAGGACATCCAACAGTTTTTGCATGAACTCCTGATCCGTATCAGCGAAAAGATCAAAGATTTTGGAGCTCAAATATCCAATACTGAGGCTGTTAAGAATCTGGAGAAATTCCGAGATTTCATTTTTGATGTCTTAAAGGTCATTTCTGAGTTTGGGACTGCTGTCAGGCAGGAATTGACAGAAGCCTACAAGAATGCAAAGAACGAGGCCAAATCTGTGTTCGACTCTCTGTCCAGTGGCGTCAGGAAAGAAATTGATCTCCTCATTACAGAGGGCAGCTCTGACATTGAAAGACTTCTGTTCGATTCGAAATTAGATATCAATAATGAATTTTTCGAGCGCGCTTTTGTAGATCCTTTCATTCGTATACTAAAGGAGAAGGCAGCGGAGCACGAGTTGTTTAAAAATGTTGATCCTGATGCTTGGGGAAAAGCCATTGTTGTTTCGGGAGCAAAGGATGCCAATGTTCTTCTTAATAACTTCCGACCATTGCTCCAATCCATGGATAAAATGGCAAGGGCACTTTTCGAAGAGGAAGTCTGGAGGAATAGACTCAAAGGTGTGATTGATGATCTTGGAGAGGAATTCGAAAAGCAGACGGAGAATATTCCCTCTTCTGTCAAAGATGTCGAGAAATATGGGAGAGATGTAATCGAAAAATTGCTCAAAGGAGGTTTGCCGAACAATCCCTTCTCGGGGTTCAATATCTACAGATACTTCGAGATCTTCAGGGACGCAATAGAAGAAATTTTGCCGGACTTTGGACCTCTTTATTATGACAAGTTCTTGACAGCTGTTGAATCAACTGTGACATCCTTGACTGAGTCTTCTCAGATAAGGGGTACATTGAGGTCTGTCAGCAATACAGTCGATGACTATCCGGATAAGCTCAAATCTTTTTCTGTAGATGTGTTCAGAGCTTATCTTGATCATCTCCTCACATCTCTCTACAACAATATCCTCAAACCGTACAAGAATGCCATTGAGAAGGCGGTGAAGACTTGGCTTAGAGAAGAGTTGTTGCCCAAGGCTGTTGCCAGTATCAGGAGGAATCTACCCAATATTCCGGACTTGAGAGAGTACGAGAAGTTGTTCAATCCCGAAAATCTCAAGTTTGCCGAACAGTTGATTGCTATTCCTCAGGAAGCTGCGGAGATTGATTCTTGGCAAGATGGTCTCCGATTTGCGATCAAGTTCTATAAGGCTGTACCCACAAGCGTGAAGAAGTATTTCAGGGAGCTGGTCGATTTGCCAGATTTCGATTTTGGAGCAGTCAAACTTCCTCCATATTCGTTAGATGTCAAAAATAAGTTCCTCTGTGTAACTCTTTATGAGTATGCCTCTTCACAGAAACCCTCTTCTTCATCCATATCAGGCAATGTGTCCATTAAGATTATTGCATTCGTAGGATCTCGGAAGATTGGAGAAAGCGATAAGGCTGGATTGTATCTCCTACCTATGATTTCCGGTGATTTTGGAGTAGAAATCAATCTCGGAGCCAATCATAAGCTAAAACTTGGTGCTTCCGAAAGCATGAACGGAGACTTCGATTTTGAGCGCGTTGATGAGGATGCCAAGAAAAAACTTCAGGATTCGCAGAAGTTGGGAGTATTCCTTACAACAAAGCCCGGAGACCGGTTACCTTCTATCATCCCTCTGGACGAAGTCTCTGGTTCGCTCAAGGCTTATCTCGAGTTGCTGTTTTCCCGGACAGAGAACAACAAGTTGATGATCTTTGGACCCGACCCTGACAAGATTTCTGATGAAGACGATAGCATTGCTTCACTCTCCATCATGGACTACCCTCAGAAGATTTACGTTGGATACAACGAAGGGTTTGATGCGGGGTACCTCGGAAGTCTACGCGACTTGGAGCTGAATTTGTTTTTGGCCAGTATGAATGACTTCTTTGCCAAGATATTCAAGAAGCCTATCAAAGTTGGCTTGGAGTCATTGGATATCGGGTATAGTGTTAAAGACGGATTTCGGATCAATGGTGATTACCTTGTCCAGATTCCTTTGGACAAGAATGTGGACCTGAATTTCGTGAAATTCAACAATTTGATGATAGAATTGGGAGGAGGTCCCAGCAACAATCTGCTTGCGGATTTCAATTCCTCTTTTACCGCTGATTTTCATGGAATAGCCATTTCGTTCGCAGATCTTGGATTTGGAATAGATGTCAATGTCTTTAATGACAAAGGTGGATTTGGAGACTTCGACATTAGACCGCATTTCAGTTTCCCCGATGGAATAGGGATTTCTATTGATACCAAGGCTGTAACCGGTGCCGGAATCATCAAATGGAGTAAGGAGAAAGAGGAGTTTCTGGGAGCAATTAGTATCGGAGTCTTGAATCTCTGTAGCGTGGATGCACTCCTTCTTTTCCGCATGCGTATGCCTGATGGTAGCAAGGGGTTCTCTTTTATGGCTGCACTGAGCACGACTTTCAAACCGGGAATCCAACTTGGAATGGGCTTTCAGTTGACCAAGATCGGTGGATCTCTGGGTATCAATAGACGGATTGACCAAGATAGACTCATCAGTGCTACTCGAGATGGAACTTTGGGTGCCGTACTCTTCATAGACGACATTGCCCAACATTTGGATACGATACTGGGTAATATCACGACTTATTTCCCGACTCAAGAAGAACAAGTCTTTTTCGGTTTCATGACCCGAATCACCTTCTCAGATGTTATGGAGATAGATGCAGGGCTTTTCATTCAGGCCCCTGATCCAGTCGTGATAATTATCGCCGGAGGAATGCATATCGGCCTTTCGAAGTCTTTGGATTGGCTTCTGTCGCTCAATGTCTACTTCTTCGGGATGATTGATTTTAGCAAGGGCCTCTCCTTCGATGCTTCGCTAGTTGATTCTCACATCGTAGGCATTGACCTTTATGGCGATGTGGCCTTCCGGATGTACTGGGCCGGTGATACCAAGGGCTTCCTTTTCTCGGCGGGAGGATTCCATCCTAAGTACAAGCCGGAAGCTGGTTTTAATGTCCGTGATATGCGGAGAATCGGAATGAAGTTGAATTATTCCGTGCTCAAATTCTCCCTCGATACTTACTTTGCGGTCACGTCCAATACCGTCCAGTTTGGAGCAAGGATGGAAATGGACATCAACCTATACATCTGTTCTATCTCAGGCTTCTTTGAGTTTAATGCGTTGTTCCAGTTCAACCCCTTCCTATTTATGGTCGAAGGATCTGCGGGAGTGAAGGTAAAATGTTGTGGAATCACATTGCTCGCAGTAGGTATTGCTCTGGAATTGAGTGGACCTGCAAGATGGCATGCCTCTGGAGAAGCTACTTTCCGGATCCTATTCGTCAAAAAACGTGCACATTTTAGTAAGACTTGGGGTAGAGCTCTGGAAGGCAGCGAAAAAAAGTACATCTCTATATTCCCCATCTTTGAAGCCGGCTTTACTGACAACACCAACTGGCAAGTTTTCTCAAACGATGTGGTCGATAGACTGGTTTCCTTCTCCGAAATCGAATCTGAAGGACTGGTCGCGAAGCCGTCTGATACAATCGCTTTCAGCCAAAGTGGTGTGCCACTCGGAGAACGAATGGAGAAGTATGGTGAGGCTGAACCCGGTGATGTTTGTCAGATCGAGATGGAAAAGCTCTGCATTTCCGGAATAGAGCTTACAAAGGAGGACGACTATGAGTTCCTGTCCACTTCCTTCGCCCCCGCACTAATCAAAGATCTGACCGATGAGGAAAAATTGGCAGCCCCTTCTTACCAGAAGATGAAGTCTGGTTTTATTCTGACCCATGGATTGCAGGAAGAGAAAGGGGAGGGAGTGGAAGTCAAACCAGCTCAAGAGCGTGTTTGCCAGTTCTTGGACGATGATGTATGGACTAAGTGGCAGAGATATTCTGTGGAGACATCCCAAACCGAATGGAGTACTCGGGAAGCATTATCCACTCGTAAGATGGGGATATCTGCTTTGAGGAATGTAAACGGTCCTTCTGATCCTCTAACACGTAAATTTTCTAAAGAAATAATGAACAGAAAACATTCTTCTTCCCAAAGGAGGAATGCAGAAGGCATTCGCCGATATATACTGCAATCAGATTGCACATTAAAGCGAAAGGCTCGTACTTTCATTGACCAACTCGAAAACGTATAAAGCACAATCCTTGCATGAAGATGGAAAAATACGCAACCACATACTATTTCCCTTGGGTTAAGAAAGGATTGGGAAATAGGATTGCCGAGGAGGATAAGCTCACAACATCTGAGATTCAGAAGGATCTTTGGTTGACAAAGCATCGGGCCGCACTGTTTCTCGAAGCTCACTTCTTGAATACAGACACTGCTTCGCAGGACGGAGATGAAGAAAAATCTACAATCATTAAGACCAAGGAAATTCAGTTTGTTGGCCCAAGCGACATTACACAGGTATTAGATCAGGCTATTTCCAAGGTGACTCCTAAGCCTCTGAGTACATCAATGCCTCCCCAGTATTTGCCCTATATCGAGTTCTGGGAGCCGGATTTCCCTTGGCGTTTTTCTCCTGTTAAGCCTAATGCTGATAATCGGATCCGACCGTGGTTGGCATTGCTTGTATGTGAGAAAAATCTTTGTGCTGAGAAAAAATCCGGGGATTTGAACTACGTTTCATTCAGTATTTCCGGAGAAGAGGTATACAAGAGCATTTTCCCTTCTCAAGAAGATTCTTGGAAGACTGCGCACGCTCAAGGATTTTCAAAAGAGACTCCGGTCTTCTCACGATTGCTGGCGTTACGTGCCGGAGGAGATCTGAAACCATTCACGGAGTATGTCGTCTTTTTGGTGCCTGCTTTTGAGACGGGAAGGCTTGCCGGATTGGGGTTTGATACGGAGAAAGTGAAAGATACCACAGCCCAAGCGCATGCATGGGAGTCGAGTTTTGAAGAACAAAAGACCATGCACCCTCGTCCTTTCGACTTTCCTGTGTACCATTCGTGGTCTTTCGTGACTGGGCAAGATAGTTTCGATAAGATGGCGGAGGATTTGAGGGTTTGGACGGAAGCCAAAACCTTTATCGACGTTGATATCACCAAGATGGGTGAAGGTGTGAGCTTTGATACCTTAGGTGAAGATGAACGACCGGAACGTCGTTCTATCCAGATGCCTGCTGCGGTAAGCTCCTTGAATAGAAAAGACGAACAGTGTTTCCCAGCTCCGGATGGGACGTTTCGTGAAGGTACTGTTTATCGCAGGTTGAAAAATCTTCTTTCCGGTAGCCCGGTTCTCATAGAGAATAAGGACATTCTTTCAGGGGAGAACGAAAGGGAAGAAATTGGTGGTGTTGATGATGATCCTTGGGTCGTCCCTCCCTTGTATGGAGCCAAGCATATTTTTGCTACCTCCGTAGATGAGCGTGACAATCAGAAGAGTGGAACCTCCTGGTTTTCTCAACTCAATCTAGATATTCATTATCGAGCAGTTGCCGGCCTTGGCAAAAAAATCGTCCGAAAATTCCAGGAAGAGTTTGTCGATAGAGCTTGGAAACAGGTTGAAGATATTCAGGCATTGAATGTCGAACTGTACCGTCGTTTGGCAAGTGCTAATGTGACTACCTCTCTTCAGAACAAAGTCTCGGTTGTCATGGAGAATGGAGAAAAGCATCCGGACTATATGAGTACTATGCTGCAGTATTTTCGAGGAATGCCTCAGACTCAAGAAATTCTCCGAGACAGGAATATTCCGCGTGCTTATGCAAGAGCCTCTTTTCAGTCTATGACAGAAGCTTTGGCCAGGATCCAGTCTTCTGTGGATCCGAAATCCATCATGCAAAATATCGCTGAAGCACAGATATTCAGACTTGCGGACTACAAAATCCCCGAATTGCCAAGTGTCCATCAGTTCCGCAGTCATACCAATAGCATTTTCGCTATTCTTTCCAAAGAAATTTTTGATCAGTATCTCACTGGGTATTTTGATTACCAAAGGTTGAAAATTGACGAGTGGCATTTCCAATCAACCATCCCAGCTGAAACGAGAACCAACCCGGTTCGGAATGATCAGGACTTTGAGAACGGTCTGCGAATTGCGACTGTCCCGAAAGACAATCAAGAATATCTGTGGCACTATCTCAATTATGAGGCCACACGAACGCATTGTGGAGAAAAGCAAGATCTCTGCATGGAGATTATTCGGAAATTCTTGGATGGTGAGTTTTCTCGTCATGGAATTCTTGGAGTCACGAGAGCTTATAAGAACAAGTATTCTGTAGGATCTAATCCTTTTCATGGAACTGTTCTGTCCAATATTGTTGCTGTTGATGATCAGTTGTATGCTGAAGCTTTTGGTTCGGAGAAAGGTCTGACTCGAATAGGAGGCGAAGATGGTTGGTATTTTCTTTCTCGCAGGTTGTTGAAAAACGGTCAAGCGATTGAGGTACAGTATCGAGAACATGCTACTTCGTTCTTCAGAGATCCTCTTAAAGAGGTTGCACTCACACCTGGTGAATTGATTGGAAGATTAAAAAGAGAAATTGATGGAATTGTTACCAGGTCTGGTTCAGCCTCTGGTGAAAATTATAGGTTTAACCTTACGGGTCAATGGAAGCAAATGATGGAGAAATGGAAGAATTTTTTGGGTTTTGGCCCCAATTCCAATAGTCTTTCTCAAGGGTACGACATTTTACGAGAGCGTATCTACGACTACTTCAAGAATACTCCAATTGGGTTCACACTGCATTTGGACAAATATGATAAAAAGGATATGCAGTGCTTTGACTCTATCCAAGATTACATTGTTTTTCTCCGAGACTGCAATGACAATGGAACAAACGACTATCTGCGAGCTTGGAAACAGTTAGACGAGTGTGTCAAGGTTATTGAGATTCGAAAAGATGCTTTAAATGCTGCCGAGATCAAGGAGCGGAAAAATGCAGAGAGACTGAAGAAGGAACAGACAAGACAGATGCAATCGAACTACAATGGGTTCAAAGACAATCTTATTCTGGAACGTGTTCGTGAAATTGTTTCGGAATATATGTCGGAATTTTTTGCCGAGACTCTTTCCGGAAGGAAACTTCGTGAGAGCTATGTCAATGAACTGCTCCGGTCCAAATTCCCGGTTATGGCGTATCCAATTTTTCCGGAGCCGACCTATCACTACCTGCGGCTTTTGTCGGATAAGTTTATTCTCCCTTGTGTAGACGCCCTCCCGGATAATTCGGTTGTATTGATGCGGACGAACGAATCTTTTGTGGAAGCCTTTCTGTGTGGTATGAATACTGAAATGGGGAAAGAATTGCTGTGGAGGGAGTATCCTACTGACCAGAGAGGTTCGTATTTTAGAAAATTCTGGGATTCGGAGACCAGTAGAGAAGACATCCGAAATGACAACTTTTTCGATGTTAGACCTCTTCATACCTGGACTGGGAAGATTGGCGAGAATCATGCCTCTACCAAGGCAGGTCTGTTACTTTTCGTTGTCAAGGGCAGGTTGATGAAGCAATATCCAATGACGAAAGTATATCTGCACAAGGCCTCTGCTGATAAGTTCAAGCCAGGGGTTATTACTTTTGCGGAATCCGCCGATGAGGCCGATCGAAGTATTATCCGGCCGGTTTCTGAAGCATTCCTGCGAGATGATATTTATGTGGTGGGATTCAAGGCAAATTTCGATCAACTACTTGGTAATCCTGCAAAAGGTGATTATGGCTATTTGCTCACCTTTGAAGAGGATGTGCAGGATTTGAGTTTTGAGAAAAATCCTACTGATTCCGAACAGTTTATTCGGGCAAAGGATGCTGCCATTGCAGGTATGATCCTCAAAAATGATGCGACACTGTACGGCAAGCACCTATCTCTGTTTATTCCCAATCCATCTTGAATAAGAAAAAGTCATGGCTCCTATCACACAATACGAAAAGCAAAACGCTTTTGTGAAAGTTTTGAGTGACGTCCCAACCCATACCCCGTTGCTCCTTTTCCCAGTTAGGATAGAAACACACTTCCGCAGCAGAAAAGTTCAAAAGGAATTGTGTGTCAGAATCTTCCCGAATGAGATCTTTCTGGATTATCTGACTGATTCATTGACAAGGCAAGAGATCGAAGACGGAAAGTTTTTTTGGTTGCAATGGTTCATTGCCAGTGGAAGTCCCAGGCGAGAGTATGAAGCATGGCAAGTGCTGTGCGGGAAATATCCCTTGTATAGGGCAGCATGGATTTGCCGAACAATGAGACCGGAGACAATAGGTCTGTTTCGTGCAGGAGGAAAACTTTATTATCGGCGCCCTTATCAGAACTTGGAAGGCATTGATAATGCGTGTTTGTCGATCAAGAGACATTTGTCTTTTATCCATATTGATGAAAGACATCGGATTGATCCCGACACGGGAGAGTATATTTTTGAGAAACAGGTGCGGAAAAATATCAATGACATCAAGAATCAACTCTCCCTGATCGAACGAGAATTGCTGACGTGCAAGTATATTGTCGACTATCTCTACGACAGTGTCCAAGGAACTGTTGCGTATTTGCGAGAGCGATTGGATGGCTTCCTTTCCTTTTATGAGAAATATCCCTACTACGCTGACAATGCACGCCAGATGGAGTTGTGGGATGTGGATTATACAATGATCAGATCCTTTAGTGCTGAAGTGGATGATTTCATCAGTCGCATGAATAAAGGCCGGATTCCATTGAATGAGATGATCTGGATGTACCTTCGTGATCCGAAGCACGATATTTTTCCGAAAGTCAGGATAAAAGAAACGGAGGCTCCTGATATGCCGGTCTCGCATATCTTACCAAATAGGTTTATGATGATTGGGGAGGAAGCTGAATCCAAGAGAGTAATCACTTGGTATGGGAATCAGATCCCTTCGAATTTAGAAATAGGTTTCAATCCAACGGATGAGACAGTTGAACTTCCTTACAAGATTGACGAAAATGGGAATCTGATAGTCAATGGGAAATGCAAATGGATGGTTGACTATGACGAGGCCGAGCGAGTAGGAATGGCAATTACTGTCCCTATAGACAGTGATGTTCAGCGATTTAATTACATCTACATACTCGGGTTCAAACAGACGGGATTCGGTGATTTAGAGCATCTGAAGAGCCTCTTTAATAGTCATAATTATGCCTATTCCCGAATTGAAATGCTTAAGGCTGGTACTCCTACCAACCATGTTGAGCATGGGAGAACGTATGCACCAGTGGAGCATGAAGACGAAATGCAGCAACGCTATGCTGCGGAAGTAGAAGACCGTTATCTAATTCCTGCTTATGACCTTTCTGACTCCAAAAAGGTTGCTTCTATACTCGGATTTTCAGAGAATGATTACCGGAAGACTTGGGGGCGAGTCTTGAATGCAGAACGTTCTGAGAATGAGATGGCGAGGATGGCTTACAGAGCTTTGTGGGATCATTATCGGGATAAGGTTAAAGTCAAAGACAGCCAGCTCGACCGACTTTTGGATGTCATCGGAGATTTTGTGGTGAACCATGTCCGTGCCAGAGGTAACATCCCTTCGTTCCGAATTGACGACTTGCCCTATGGGATACTCCCGGTGACAGACTTCCTAAAACTTGACGACGATTTGCGTAATGCCGATCCTCTACTCAAAGAGTTGAACGGTTTTCTCGTTGCCATGGCAGATGAATGGAAAAGGCTACGCAAAGAGAGCGTTATCAGTTCGGAAGATCTCAAGGGAATTGATGCCGACAGAAAATATCTTGAAATGGCAGGGCAAGCTCCACATTCTATTTCTCACCTGAGACGTACCGTGATTGATTCCCCTTTGCTCCCCAAAGGAGATCAAAAGGTACCTTCCTATCTGAGTCGTCTTGAGGAAGTTGGTCATTTCTATCCTTGGGGTATTTCCGACCTGACAGAAAAGGAGGATCTGGCCGAACCTGTGGCGGTAGTCAAGAATGTCCTTGATAAAATTTCAGATGAGGATGCAGAATTGTTGGCAAGAGAGTTTCTGGATCTTTTCACATACAGGCTTGATGCTTGGTTTTCTGGTGAGCTTGACTATATCCTAAATGAACAATTTCGCCAAAGAGGAAATCGTGTTCCCAAAATTGGAGCTTTCGGCTGGGTTTTCAATCTAGAGGAGAATAAACGAACTGTTCTGGACAACAGCTCAGAAATAATATCCAAGATGAGGATAGCAGCCGAAGACAACAGTGGATCCAAGAATATTTATCAGATGTCCGGAAAGGACAAAGGGGAATTCGTTGTTGCTCCTTCTATCCAACACGCCCTTTCTGCATCTGCCCTACGGAGTGCTTATCTCCGAACAAAGAATAGTGCTCTGGATTCGCATATGTGCGTGAATCTCTCATCTATGCGAGCACGGCAGGCTCTTCGGATTCTGCAAGGAGTACGTTCCGGCATTTCGTCTTCTGCCATTCTGGGAGCTGATTTGGAGCGTTATCTTCACGAAGCATACCGAGAAGGCAGGTATATGGAGACTGAAATGGATCGATACATCCACCCTCTTCGGAAACTTTTCCCTCTGAAAGTAGAGATCGAAGCACAAGATCAGCGGGCAGACAACTATAACATGCAGGTGATCAGTGGAGAAGCTATTATCTCCTCTATTCTGGATAAATGGGCTTATCAAGAATCAGTCAGTTCCTGGCTGGAGAAAAACCGCAGCACCCTGGATTGGTACACGGTCTTGCATGAGGAAACAGGAATAGATGCCATACACTCCCATCGCATGAGTCTTTTCAAGGGTATCGAACGACTTGTCGATTCTTATGATGCTTTGAATGACTTGCTACTTTCCGAAGGTGTGCACCGTCTGATTCAAGGGGATATGGATTCGTTCTCTGCGATTACAAAATTTATGGTAGATGGTAATGGCAATCTCCCTCCTGCATCAATTCTTGATACCCCAATGGAGCATGTGGTTGTGTCCCACAGGGTAGGTGTTTTGATGCAATATCCTAAAGATGTCATTGGTACGGCTTTCTGTGCTGCAGAGCCTTCCGTAGATGGGTGGATTGAGGAAATGATAGGCTCTCTGTCCGGAATCTTTTTTTGTGTACAGCGATTTCATTCGGATGGAGTGCCGTCTTGGCATGTATGTAGTCTCAATGAGATTGGTATGCATCCAATCGAATATCTCTATCTATCGGAATACGAAACCACTTTCATCCGTCTCGTCGAGACTGCATGGAGATTGAAAAATCACTGTCTGAAGGACAAGGTTAAGATCTTTTGGGACTTCTCGGAGGCAATTACGGAGAGACCTGGTATCAGCTTGGCTGAAGCTGAATTCCTGATCAGGAAGTTGAGAAGTTTGCTACTTCGCAGCAGTGCTATGAAAGCAAAAGATTGGATTCCAATGCCTCCTGATGATAGCACTGCAAAAACTGTGATTGAGACAGGTCCGGATGACGAACAATCTCTTGATGTGGAAGACTTGAAGTTTCGCTACAAGTATGTTCTGGATCTCCACAAATCCTTGCATCTGAGTATGTCTCTCCAAATCTTGAACCTAAAGTCCGCTCGCTACATACCGGATATGGAGCTTGCCAAAATGTGGGATTTTTTGGCGAAATGTGTCAGCTATGGGCTTGTAAACAGTCTGCCTAATTATGATCCAGAACTCTTTTTGGTCAGTGAGGCTGAGGGAGAGCCAATTTTTAGAGTCGATCCGGTATTACAGCGGATCGAATTTGATAAAGTGAGACAGAAGCAGTTGGATTTTCTATCGACTTTTGCTATCGCTGCTGACACTGTAGAAAAACGCATCCAAAAAGCCGAAAAGATTATCAAAACCGATGTACAAGAAATTTATTCTTCAGCTGAATACATCAAGGCGTTGAGAGTTTTGACATTGGACTCTTTCAAAATTTTCCCCGGGTTTACAATGGATGTTATGCTCCCCGATGTCAAAGATCGGATCGCTTGCGATACTCTTCTCCGAAACGGGATTGGCCAATATTCCAATCTGGACTTCGATTCATTTGAAGATTGGCAGATGGAAGTCTCAGAAGTATATGGCGGAATGAAGCTTTGGCATGATGTGGATATGATTCGATCGGCTTTTGGGATGAGATCTCCGAATACTTCGATTCTACAGGTCAAGGATGGCAGAGAGATTGCCGGAGATAAATGGCTCGGTTGTGGAGTTGAAGATGAGGGAGATCTCCAGAATGTCGATTCTATCGTGTTGTATGGGGCTGACTCTGCAGCCAAACTGTATACCAGGACAGGAGAGCGGCATTATAATGCAGGGTTCATCATTGATTCTTGGATTGAATACATCCCCTACAAGAAGCAGACAGCCGGTTTGACTTTCCATTGTGATCAACCGGATAATGAGGCACCACAGACTTTATTGTTGGCTATTCATCCAGAATTCAGCAAAATCGGAACTGATGCCACTTGGAGACTGGAAGATGTGCTCGGACTGCTTGATACGACTCGCTTTATGCTCATGAATAGGGCTGTAGATCCAGATATGATTTATTCGGATCCCTACCTATCTCGATTCCTACCTCTCTTGAGTAATTTTGAGCTGCAAAATTTACCCGGCCACTCCTTCTTCTCGAGTTGTGCTTTCAGACCACGAAAGTCTTTCATTGGAGGGAAGAGCGTCGATATTTTTGACTGTATCCCTGGTGGATACCTTCTCAGAAACTAATGTTGAATTTAAAATTGAACTAAATATGCCTTCAAGCAGAAACAATGAAAGCAGCTGGTTGGTCAGAAAATTCGGCTTATCCGGGTATTTGGACGAAGTGAATAAAGCCCTCCCGAGGAATGCTGTAGTCTCTTCCAGAATCGAGCCTCGAACTCGCAAGGAAGATTTTGCCGATGCGCTTTCATTTGAAGTTTTCGACCCACTGTGGACATTGACTCGTCAGTGGCAGTTTGGCAGGTTCAAAGCCAATGACAGTGGGTCAATAGTCACGACCAAAATTTCAACTGTAAGAACTCCTCTTTCCAATATTGTTAGAGGAGGTGAGGTTTTTCCATATTCTACGGATACCCCTTTGGAGTATGAAGTTGAAAAGTTGGATCGAAGGATCACCCCATACATCCGAGTGTCGTCTGCTACTCATTTTAAGAAAATGCTTGAGAATCATTTTGGAGCAGATCAATCAAAAATCGATTTTTATTTGGGAGAGCTTCTTTCCAATTATCCTCTTGCAACATTTATTCCTCCTGTTAAGGATGCAGATAGAGATATCGAGACTTTAAAACGAGAAGCGAATAAGACACTGGTAAAATTCAGTGCCTGCTTCGAGAAGCGGATCTTCGATGGTTATACCCTTTATAGAGATGCAAATTTATTTTACGAGCAGCATCCGGAGCTGGAGACACTGCTGAAAAAATATTCCACTTGGTTCCGGAAAATGTACCTTCCGAATGATCTAGAGACATCTTGTTGGAATGAAAGAACACTGGGCTATGATGTCGAAGTGAAGGGGAATGGGACTGATTACAAAGCAGAAAGCTATGACTCAGACACCTTGTCTTGGTACTCGTTCGACGGAGAGGAGAAAAGAGAGAGTGATGGTGTGGGGATAGAAAAGATGCTGTCTTATTTGCCTACGCCTGCAGACATACCCGGTGCTCCTAAAAGACGGCTCTGGGAATTTGAATACGGGAAAGTCAGATTCGGAGAGAACACCGGTAAAGACTATTCTATGTTGGCAAACTCAGTGATCATGCAGTACACTTCCATGTATAGCAATGATTGGTTGCTTACTCCGCTTGAATCTGAGACAGGGACAATCCTTGATGTAAAAGGAATAATAGTGACGGATACATTTGGTGATAGGATTTTCATCAATACTACACCAGAAGAATCTGATAATCATGCTCCGGAAGTGGAGTTTTCCGATAGGTGGGGGCTATTCCGCACCACAAAATTACATGCATATGATACCAACGACTTTTCTTCTTGCAAAGGTCTGCTCTTTCCTCCCACTATTTTGCGTAGCGATATGAGTGACCCACTGGAAGAGATAGAGTTCTTGCGAGATGAGATGGCTAACATGGTTTGGGGTGTTGAGACGAAGATAAATGATGGATGCGGTGGAACGATGGATGGAGGAGGCTTATCGGATACTGTATTGTCTGTCATTGATGCCAGAAAAGATCCTGATATCGATGTTGGAGAAGAGCAAGATGCTGAGTACTACTATTTACTTCAAAATAGAGTTCCTATCAATTGGATCCCTTTCTTACCCATGAAGATACAAGGTGAGTTGCGAGACATTCAGTTGAGGAGATCGAAGATGCCCATATTCTTCAATGGGAAATATCAGCCGGTTCGGCCATCGACAGAATTACTTGCTTGTAGATATTCAAAGAACGCTGATGGTTCGCAGTCCAGAAAGATTATTCCCTTTGTTATCAATGAGGAAGAAATTCTTGGCTATGGGACGACCTTATCTCTGAAAACGCAGCGAGCACGCTGGTTCTTTGGTGATAGCTTTTTATGGACTGGAATCTCCAGAAAAATTAGCAACTATCAGGCAAATAGTGGATTGATGTTTGATGAATTAGTTCGACGAGAGGATGATAAAGCCATCCAGTTTAAAGAAATGAAATGATGATAACCGCCTTGCATGTAAACTGTACTCTCCCATTCCAGATTAGACAGAAGGGAAGAAAATATAGGATAGACAAATTCGAGATTCTTACGACCATTCTTTCTGCTCTCACTTGGCGAAGAGACAATGGAAATATTAAGCTCTATACGGACTCGATGGCTTTGGAATACTATGATTCCCTTGGAATTTTGGATTTGTGGAATGGAGGGATTGATACGGAAACTTTGGAGAATACTGTTGAATACATTGACCAGAATATCTTTTGGGCAGCTGGAAAGTTGCTTGCATTGAGAAATGAGCCGGCCCCTATAGCCATGATCGACACCGATCTAATTGTATGGAAGCCGATTACCGATGTGCTTGAGAGGGTGCCGATTTCCGTTCTTCATCGCGAACCTTTGTATCCCGGTACATACCTCCCTCAGGAATATCTCAAGGTGCGGAAAGGTTATCGATTTGATCCAGAATGGGATTGGGGAGAGCCTGCTTGCAACACAGCCTGTGTTTTCCTTGCAGACCAGTCTTTCAAGGATTACTACACAAATTGTGCGATAGATTTCATGACGGAAAATTGTGAACTTCCCAAAGAAATGGTTTCGCAGATGGTCTTTGCCGAGCAGCGTATGTTGGTAATGTGTGCCAAGAAGAAAATGTTCTCAATTCATCATTTTTTGGATGATCCTTATCAACGAGAGAATACGACATTTACTCATATTTGGGGAGGAAAAGACGTAGCACGCGCACACGCAAGCCAGAATGAGCTCCTTTGTTTGGCCCTTCTTAGGAAAATCGAAACACTGTTTCCTGCGTATTACGAGAAAATCAAGGAATCCGGATTGGTGTATAAAATTCTCTCCAAGTAGGGTCTGTCACACAAAGTAAGCCAACTAATAATTCGATAGTTACAAGAGTAAAACACGGCTAATTAAAGACTGTGCATGAGGTAGCCTCCAATTAGCCATTTTTGAGACCTCTGTACGAATTAGGAGAGGGACATAGACGCCCCTTCTCTTAATCGTGCAGAGGTCTCTGTTTGTAGTTTGCTTGCCATACGGAGAGAGTATTGCATATAATGTTGTCCTCACTGTATTAGACTGCTAATCGTCTCTTTTAGAGGGATTGTGCAACGGACTCATATAAGCAAGAACAGGTCGGAGCAATCATTGCTCCGACCTATCTAACAATGGGTTTATTCGATTGGTCTTATCTCAAAAGCGAGCTCCCTTGAGCTGTATGTCGCCTTCCGTTCTGGGGCGGATAGAATAGACCTCGTTGAAAACGGTAACAATGCCACTGATAGAACCACTGCCTACAAAGTCCGTCTTGCCGCCAAAACTACAACCCTTCTTAATCTCGAACTGGAATGTATTACCCTCTTTGTCTATGAGCATCCATTTGGTGTAGTGCTTTTCGGATGGATTCTCCAGCTTTGTGCCTTCCTCCGGTACTGTTTGGAGTTGTACATCGGAGATCTTGACCAACTTGTCTTGGTACATCTTCAGCTCCTTGGCTCCGATCACTTTCGGCTCGACAGCTTTATTTTCTTTTGTTTCCACTGTGGCTTTGTTCACATCAAAAGTAATTGTGCCAAAGTAGTTGGAAAGTTTGGCTCCTTTCACTGCAATAAGTAGGCGTGTACCTACCGGATAGACAGTGCCGGCATTCTGATTGGTACGCAGAGCCATGGCAGTACCTTCCTCGTCTTGTACATAGTGATAGTTTTCACCCGCAAGTTGCTTGGATTCGTTGTTTGCTGTTACTACCACATCAATGGTGAAGGCTTCGGTCAGGTCCCTAAATTCTTTTGGTTTGAGAGATTTACCAATAGTGATCAGCTTGCTCAATGGCTCGACGGTAGACGGTTCAGGGTTCGGGTTTGGCTCCGGTTGTTGTACCGAGAATCGCTCCCCACTCATCTGCATATCTGTGTAGAGACTGGGCTTGAGGCTGTATTTCACCGGTGTACTTTCATTCTTTTTGTAGACTGTCACAATGGCCGTGATGCTACCGCTTCCGGCAGGTACGGCTTGTGAGCCGAAAGTACTGTTTTTCATAACTTCCACATCGATTGCAGTCCCAGTAGGATCTTGCAACTTGTGACTCTTCATGAAGAACGTGCCCGAGTACATCTGCTCGTTTTCGTATTTTTCAAACTGTACTTTGGGCAGACGTACCAATACGTTGTGGTATTTTCCCTGGTTGAGCTCGGCAATGGTTGTATTGATGGGTTCTATTTTCTTATTTGGTACTACGACAGCCTTGTTTTTCTGGATTGTGAGTTGCACCGTACCATTGTAGTTAACCAGTTTGCAACCTTTGATATTGACGGTTATCTGATCTCCCGGTTCAAACGGTTTTTCACTTTTGTCGAGGGTTAGGACAATCCCATTTCCGTCTGTGTCTACTATGTAGTGGAAGTTCTGGAATTGGAATTGTTTGCCTCTATAGTCCGAAACTACTACGGCACGTATTGTAAGATCCTCTTCAATAATGATCCCTTCTCTGTTATCATTTGGTAGCAGAGCTTCTATTTCAGAAAGAGGAGTGAAAGTATAATCCTTGCCATCTACACTTTTTTGTGTGATTGTATAGAAGAAACTCTTGCCCGAGGCAACGATGCGGATACCTCCTTCACGAGCTACTCCGCTATTCGGGTGTACAAGGATGTTGATATTGTGCCTGCCTTCGTTCCCACTGGAGGGAGATGCTTTGATCCACTCACCGGCCGTCTCTACTCGCCAAGCCCTATTGGTATTGAGAGTGAGCAGGGAAACACCTCCATTCTGGTCGAAAGGGATTGTATTGTTTTCAAAATGCTGTTCTACACTCACTTGTGGCGATTCATACTTATCGTCATTGTCTTTGCACGAAATCAGCAGAAAAGACAAAAGGAGTGGAGCTATCATCCAAAGAGGTTTTATGCCGATAGCTCGATTGCTGAGGTTTGTCAGATTCATTGTCTATGCTTTTTTTTGATTTGGATACTGTATGGAATAAATCTCCTTTCCCTGGATTACTCGGCAAAACGTTTGCCTTGGAAGTTAAAGTCCGAAGGGTGGATAACGATTAATTGTGGTGTGTCATTGAAAAAAGACAGAAGCCCTACGGCACTACCGTTACCCTCGGGTAGTTTGTGTCCTGCAAACCGGGCATAGCTGCTGGTGCGTACGATCAGACGATTGCCTGTGCGGTCTCTCAGGGTACGCTCCACATATCCGGTCTTTTGTTTGTTTTCCGGATCGGCCCATGTTTTTCCCAGTTCATTTTCCAGAAATTGCACATCATCGACCTGTACCAGCGTGAATGCGTATTCGCTTTTCATCTCTGCAATGCTGAGTTTTTTTGGGTGCAGAGGAGCCGGGAGTCCGGGGATCATGACTCGTGTAACCATCTTTTCGGGTACAAATCCCGTTTCATACTTCGGGTCAGCAGATTTGTAGCCCAGATTCACTATTCCATAGTTTTTGCCAAGGCGAAGTCCTTGACATTTAACTAGAACACGACGACCCTGCTTGTATATCAAATTCATGTTACCCATGCCCATCTTGAGCTCTATGCCTCCAGTTTCATCCTGTATGGCGATACTGCGGTATAGGTTTCCCTCGCTGTCATCGCTATTCACAATGCCTGCAATGACAACATTGGTAAAGATATCCCTACCTCCCGGCTCATACATTTGTTTGAGCTCGGCAATGGTATGTGTGACTTTTACATTGTCGAGATCCTGTGCTATGGAGCCGGCTGTGTCGAACTCCTTCTTGCAGCTGCTTAGCAGAGACAAGAGAGAGAGGACCCCGATTAGTATGCCTATTTTGCTTTTCATATCTATCTTGTTTAGACTGTTGATGTTCTCGGATTACCCGTGTTGGGATCGATTTTAGAATTGCAGAGAAGCATTGAGGAAGAAGGTCGTACCGTACATATAGAAATACTTTGAGTCGAACGGACGAGTCATGCGACCATCTTCTTTCGCACGGCGTATGCGTAGTTGTTCATATCCTCCACTACGCAGATTTCTGTTGTTGAGTAAGTTGCTGGCCGAAAGATTCATTCGGAGGAATGTAGATCGACTCAGGCGGAACGATTTCCCTACAGAAGCATCTACCGTAAAGCCTCCGTCGAATGTTTCTCGTTTGATAAATTCTGCTGCAAGCTCTTCTCTGGCTTGGTCTGTACGGCGTATAGGATTCATCGCTACGAAGCTGCGGCCGAAGTAGTTTACATTGGCACTCAAGAACCAGTAGCGGGGGGAGTTGTAGGTAAAGCCTATCGTGCCCGCTGTTTGAGGGGTACCGGATGTGTTGAAGCCATCCCAGTATACTCGTTCACGAGCCAATTCCTTTTCGCTGTTGTCTACCGTTTGTACGAATTTGGGATTTGATACGTAGGTGTAATGACCATAAGTGAAAGCCCCGTTGAGTACCAATGTCGGACTGAGCTTGGCTTCAAGGCCTATTTCTATCCCAGCATTTTGCTCATCGATACCACTTAGTATATAGTTGGAGAAAGCTCTATGTCCGTCATCGTAGAAGCTCATGTTACGAGTCCGATCGTTGATCCGGGTATAGAATGCGCTCACACGACCACGTATAAGGGGCAGACGTAGCAGGTAGTTCAGATCTGCGGAAAATACCTTCTCGCTCTGAGGATCCTCTACGTGGGTATTGCGAGTACGAGGAGAGACGAAGACATTGCGGAAAACCGGAGCTTGCGACATAGCCACAGCATTGAGAGATACGAAATGATGCCCATTGATTTTGTATGTGAACCCCATTTTTGCTCCCCAATCGACAAAATCAAGAGTCTCGGATTTACCATAAGAATTGGTGGGGAAAAGTCCTCTTTGTTGTAGCCCTTCGCGGCACATGGAGGTAACGGATACCTGGCCACCCAGATATGCGTCCAGATGAGTATAGTTGGCTCTCAAAGCAAACCATGAATTGATGGCTTGTATGTGGGAGAGGTAGTTGTGCCCGATCTTATCTCCTTTGCGGGCAATATGGTTGGGGTTACGCATATCCATTTGAGCTTTGGTGGCATCGACAAATTCGTTTTCTGCGAATTTGTCTACATCATACCAATACTCTCCTCCCAAAAGGTCTTTGATGACATTGAAGTTTTCGGTCTTGTTGATTCGATAATTTACTCCTCCGTCTATACGATAGTTATCATTCAATTGAGAATTTAGTAGAAGAGAGCCATACCATTGTCTCTGGTCAGTACGTCTATCTTCGAGGATATATTCACTCCTCTTTCCCGAAGCAAGTAAGTTCCCTTGGGCATCGTATGTCTCCTTATAATTGTTGCTGTTCAGATGATACAGCATATCCCAATCTATATAGCGGACATTCTCATCACTGCGCCATAGCATGGCGTAGTAGTCTGCCGTTTCTTGATCGGGTGTTTCGCTTAGGTAGGTGTAGTAGGAAGGGAGATTGCGATAATAGTCGGGCCTTGGATCCTGTGCATTAGCCCAGTTGAGGGCCGAGTAAGCATTGTATCCGAAGCGATAACCTGTGGCTGCTGTCAATCTTGTACCCTTATTTATCTCCCATATGTAGCTCAGCGTGAGTACCGGTTCGTGGTTGTTGCGTACTCTGGCATTTCTCCACTGTCCGGCTTGTCGTCCGATATTCGGATTGTAGTAGTTAGACCCTACGAGTTTATAAACCTCTTCGGTTGAGCCACTGGCTACTCCTCGCTCGGTAGGTGCTGCCAAGAGAGAGAAAAGGAATGTATGACCGCCTGCAAGACGTTTCTCGATAGAAGCGAAGTAACCCCACGCATCATAGTGTTGCCCACGTACATAGGAATAATCTCCGGAGCCATATCTGCGTGAGCCAGAGAAAGCAAAAGCCCAGCCACTTTTTGTCAGCCCGGTAGCATAGGTGTACATCAGGCGATTAGTGTAGGTGCGGTTGCTAACTGAGTAGGTCAGACGGCTTCCAGCACGGATACCACTGGCCCGAGTGTCTATCAGGGTAGCACCACCTACACCTCCGAAACTGAAGTCTGCCGATTCATTGTTAAGTATCGAATGTTGGTTACGTACGGCGTCATTTAGACCACCCCAGAGAGACCACACCGAGTAGCCGGTATTCAGGTCATTCATTTGCAGTCCGTTGAGATATTGTAGCTGGTAGGGAGAGTCCAGACCTCTCATGCGGAAACGCATCGGCCCGAAAGTATAGCCGGCAGCATTGGCGTAGGGATCTCTGGAGGCTGTGAGCAGAGGAGAAGACTCTTGTATATCCTCTTCGGTAGTGGTGCCAAGGTCTTCGGTGAGCAGTTCGCTTAAATCTTGCATCGGCAACCTGGCTGCCAGAGGACGTAGCCTGATGATGGATAGATCTCCCTCTTTCCCTTGCCAAAAGAATTGCTGAGCTTCGTACCCGGAGGCCAATACTGTAACCGTATACTTGCCGGGCTTCATTTCTGGTATAAGGTATCTGCCTTCGTTGTCTACGGCTACCATCTTTTCTTGACGGCCTCGCACTTCCAACGTTGCCGTACTTACTGCTCTCCCATCCGTGGCATCCACCACTTGCCCGCGAGAGAAGATCTCTTGAGCCGAAAGGGAAGAAAGCAGAGTCAGGCTCAGACCTAACACGATAAGGAGCTTCTTCATAAGCAATTTATTTTCTGAATGTTTATTACGTTTTTCATGACACACCAATGGCGAATACACTCTGTAAATGTATTGTACACGAGAGCCTCGGCAAAGGTACGCTGCTTCCCTCTAACAAGCAAGATGACAGAGAGGGGCTAAAATCTCCTCTACCGAATACTTCCGATAGCTTGTGTTGCTAGGACTTTTTTGTGCTTTTGTCTGTGAAAGGTTTGTACATTTGCGATACAACTCAATTGTAGCATTAGTATTGTGATTAAGTTGATATATTTAGCCGCCGGATGTTTCTGGGGCGTGCAATTCCAGTTGGCCAAGTTGCCGGGAATTGTATCTACTGAGGTGGGTTATATAGGAGGGCATACCGAAAGCCCAACCTACGAGGATGTGTGCAGAGGGAATACCGGGCACTTCGAGGCCGTGAAGGTAGAATATGATGATGCTGTTGTCTCTTCGGAAGATGTGCTAAAGCTCTACTTTGAGATCCATGACTTTGAGCAAGCCGATGGGCAAGGACCTGATTTGGGGTGGCAATATCTCTCCAGAATATTCTACACCGATGATGAGCAACGACAAGTGGCATCAACGATCATAGACAGGCTCAGGGCACAGACTTATCAGGTGCGTACACTATTGGAGCCGGCTCCTAAGTTTTGGCCGGCTGAGACGTACCACCAGAATTATTACGAGAAAAAAGGAGGGCAACCTTATTGCCACACCAGGCGCAAGATTTTCTGAGAGAGAAACTTCCCCGATATGCGTAGATCACTTGCTTTAGAGATATTGTAGACATGAGTAAACACACATTGGCTTTGATAATTGTCACACTTTTGTTGGCTGCCTGCATCTTTTTGGTGGCTCTTATGGGGGTGTGGTTTGGATGGTTCTCTGTGCTTGAGGCTTTCTTTATTGCCTGCGGAGTAGCTATTTCTTCTCTTATTCTGGAACTGATTAGAGAACGGAAGAAGAAAAAGCAATCCTCACAATCGGAAGACCGTCAAGCCTGATAGAGGAGCATTCGACAGTTTTTGCAGTCGAAAAAGAGCTGCAATGCCCCTTTGCTATGTTTTAGATAGAGCGGTTCTATGTATGGCAGGGGTTTTTGTCCTAACCGAGGGCAGTGACCGAGTTCTCTTTTGATACAGTATTTGCAGGTCATGAGAGCTGCATTTTTTTTCGGCTCTAACTCAAAAGCCGGCTGGATATACCGGTACCCCAAATTTTCGTAGTGCCTTCGGGCGACACTGTTGGCTACATTTCCCATATAAGTCAATTCTTTGGACTGCCGGGATACTTGTTTGATTTTTTCTTGCCGAGGACTACGGTCGAGAGGATAATCTTCCAATGCTTTTTTGCAAAACAAATCGGTGGCTTCTCGTCTCAAAGCAGACAGGATGGAGACGGGAATGAAAAGATCTGCCACTTCAGTTACATTTACTTCTGTTGCGATAAGGGGTGTTTGCCCAAGTTTCCCCAACTCGGAGACAAGTCTCTCCGGATTGGGGTGTTCGGCTTTTTCGGGAACAAAGGCTATGCTCGCTGTTACCGGATTGTAGCTTTCCGGCCCTTCTATAGAGAGGGCTATCTTTCCGTCGCAAGAGGTGAGTTTTAGTCGCACCG
Organism: Porphyromonas crevioricanis; assembly: GCF_900167225.1. Taxonomy (GTDB): domain Bacteria; phylum Bacteroidota; class Bacteroidia; order Bacteroidales; family Porphyromonadaceae; genus Porphyromonas; species Porphyromonas crevioricanis. The sequence goes on along the minus strand of NZ_FUXH01000008.1, from coordinate 9,261 downwards.
GAATACGTCTGGAGGCAGAGGGTTTGGAGAGTAGTTTCTCGAACTTGAGATCTCTGTTGCAGTAGATTTCGGAGCCGGAGGAGAAGTATTCGGGATGATCTACACGACATCTCAGATCGTCGAGGATACCGATCACCTGCGTGCCTTCCACTTTGCCTGTCCTACTTATAAGCAACAGTCCATCCCCATTGCTCAATTGGTGAGACCTGTCCAGCCGGATCGTAGAGCCTTGTACGGCTACCAACCGGCCAACATATCGCCCACGGCTCTTGGGGGTAAGTGGCGAGGCGATGGGGTCTTGACTGCGATCTTTCATTAGATAGGAAGTAAATCCTCTATTGAAACTGCGCTCTACATCCGGGGTGAAGCTGTAGCTTACTTGTCCGAATGAGCTGCGTCTGTATTGCTCCGGCTCTGTCTGTATGAGAGAGCAAAGAGCTTGGTGGTAGCTTGCCGTTACATTCTTCACGTAGCTAATGGGTTTGAGTCGCCCCTCTATCTTGAAAGAGGTGACTCCTGCTTCTGCCATTTCGGAGAGCAGGTTGAGTCGGTTCATATCCTTGAGGGAGAGCCAGTGTTTCTCTGCTCCTCCTATTGTTTGTCCATTGGCATCGGTAAGCGTATAGGGTATGCGACAGAGTTGGGCACATTCCCCTCTATTGGCCGAACGCCCCATCAGAGCTTGAGACAGGTAGCACAGTCCGCTGTACGATACGCACAGGGCTCCGTGTACAAAAGCCTCCAGCTCTACCGGCAGCTTGGCTATCTCGGCTATTTCTTCCAATGTCAATTCTCGGGCCAGTACCACTCGTCTGATGCCAAGGGCAATCCATTCGGCTACCTGCTCCGGAAGACGATTGTCGCATTGAGTACTTGCATGGAGAGGAATGGGAGGAAGATCCAAATCCAGCAAGGCTCTGTCTTGTATGATCAAGGCATCTACACCGGCATCGTTCAGCTCTTGTATAATTCGGACTGCTGTTGCCAGTTCGTGATCATACAATATAGTATTGAGAGCTACGTAGACTTTGGCCCGATAGAGGTGAGCATAGCGGCAGACCTCCGCTATATCCTCAACGGAAACGGCTGCGACCGCTCTGGCCCCAAACATTGGTGCCCCTATGTACACAGCATCTGCCCCGTGATCAATGGCTGCTATGGCCGTTTCCTTGTCTTTGGCTGGTGCCAGTAGCTCAAGCTCTCTCATTGGTTACAGTTTACTCCCGTAGGAAAGGTCTCCGGCGTCACCCAGACCTGGTACGATATAAGAGTGATCATTTATTTTCTCGTCCACGGCGGCAACCCAGAGAGTTACCTCTTGCGGTAGGTGTTCTTCTAGATAGTCAATGGCTTGACGACTGGCTATTACCGATGCTATATGTACTTCGGAGGGACGACCATGGGTGAGTAGCGAATGGTAGGCAAGCTCCATGGAACTGCCGGTAGCCAACATAGGATCAGCAATGATAAGGACCTTGTCCTCTATGTTTGGGGCAGCAATGTACTCTATATTGATGTCGAATTTGAGCTTGTCTTTATACTTACGGTAGGCCGATACAAATGCGTTTTCGGCATGGTCGAACATATTCAAGAATCCCTGATGGAAAGGTAGCCCAGCCCTGAGAATAGTCCCCAGCACAATCTGTTTCTCCGGAGTGTAGGCCGGAGATTGGCCCAGAGGCGTTTCTACATTCACGCATTGGTAGTCGAGGTTTTTGCTGATCTCGTAGGCAATCAATTCTCCTGTGCGCTCTATGTTTCGTCGGAAACGCAGGCTGTCTTGCTGTATCTGTTTGTCGCGCATCTCCAGCACATAGCGACTCATGAGACTGTGTTGGCTTTCTAACTGATTTACTTTCATGTTGGTATATGATAGGATTGTTTTTTTCTCAAATACTCTGGATGTCTTGGGTAGACATTTGTTCGACTTGATGTAGACAGGCGATGGCATCGTCTACGGACTGTATGTGACTCACGCTTAGGATACGTTTCCCTCTTACCTGCTTAAACTCTGTTCGCCGGGTATGTGTCGATGCATAGGCCAAGAGCTTGGCAAAGGCTTGACTTTGGTAGTAGTGGCTATTGGGGTCTGTTACCAGGTGCAGGCTCATGCGAGCTTGAGACAGGACGATCTTTTCTATCCCCAGACTGCGGCCTATCCGTCTCAGGCGTGGTACCGCAATTAACTGCTTCCCCTCGGTCGGTATGGGACCGAAGCGGTCGATAAGACGTTGCTCAAAGCTGTTTAGTTCCTCATCAGTATTCAGGCTATCCAACTCTCGGTAGAGAAGTATCCGCTCTCCATCTTGAGGGATGTATTCGGCATCGAAGTAGAGTTGCAGGTTGGTTTCGACCTGTGTCTCTGCCACAAAGGCCTCGGCTGTTGCCCGTTCTTGTCCGCTTTCGTCTTTGTTGAAGAAATCGCTGAATTCATCAGTTTTGAGTTCGGACAGGGCCTCGTCGAATACTTTTTGATAGGCTTCGTACCCCAAGTCAGCCACAAACCCCGATTGCTCTGCCCCCAGAGCGTTGCCTGCTCCTCTGATATCGAGATCTTGCAGGGCAATGCGTATGCCGGAACCGAGATCGCTGAAACTTTCTATAGCTTGCAGTCGTCTGCCGGCCTCATCTGTAAGAGAGGATAGCGGAGGGCTTATCAGATAGCAAAATGCCTTCCGCTTACTTCGCCCGACTCGCCCTCGAAGCTGGTGCAGATCGCTCAGCCCATAGCGGTGAGCATCATCGATAATAATGGTGTTGGCATTGGGGACATCGATTCCATTTTCCACGATAGTGGTGCAGAGCAATACATCGTATTCGTGGCGATTGAAGTCGATGAGCAGGGTCTCCAGTTCGGCCGGCTTCATTTGCCCATGTCCTATACCGACCCTTGCATCGGGCACTTCACGCCGGATCAGCTCTGCTATTTCCTGTATATTCTGTATGCGATTGTGAACGAAAAATACTTGACCGGAACGGCTCATCTCAAAATTGATGGCCTCCCGAATAATATCCGGGCTGAAGCGTACCAAAGCCGTTTCTACCGGATAGCGGTTGGGTGGAGGAGTGTTGATATTGGATAAATCTCGAGCACCCATTAGGGAGAAATGCAGTGTACGTGGGATCGGGGTAGCACTCATTGTGAGGGTATCCACATTGAGTTGGAGCTTGCGCAGTTTTTCTTTTACTGCCACTCCGAACTTTTGCTCCTCATCTATGATTAGCAAACCTAAATCTTTGAATTTTACATCCTGAGAGACCAACCGGTGTGTGCCGATGATTACATCTATCTCTCCGCTTGCCAAATCAGCTAAAATCGCCTTAGTCTCTTTTGCCGACCGGGCTCTTGAGAGGTAATCCACCCTTACCGGCATATCCTTGAACCGCTGACTGAATGTTTCGTAGTGTTGATAGGCCAAAACAGTAGTAGGAACCAATATGGCTACCTGCTTTCGGTCGTTGGCTGCTTTGAATGCAGCTCGCACGGCAACCTCCGTTTTGCCGAATCCCACATCTCCACAAACCAGCCTGTCCATGGGGTAGGGACGCTCCATGTCCTTCTTGACTTCTTCGGTTGCCCGGGCCTGATCGGGGGTGTCTTCGTATAGAAAGCCTGCTTCCAATTCGTGTTGCAGAGTGCTGTCTGGGCTGAAAGCAAAGCCCTTTGTTTCTCGTCTGGCTGCATAGAGACGGATGAGGTCTCTGGCAATATCCTTTACTCGTTTTTTAGTCCGGTCTTTGAGTTTCTGCCACGCTCCACTGCCGACTTTGCTCAGGCGTACCTGCGAAGATTCTTTTCCGTGGTATTTGCTCAGTTTGTGCAGACTGTGGAGATTGACAAATACTACATCGTCGTTTTGGTAAATCAGCTTGATAACCTCTTTCCTTACGCCCCCTTCTTCGATGTTGATGAGTCCGCCAAATAGACCGATGCCGTGATCTACGTGTACGATCAGGTCTCCGGGAGAGAACTGATTGAGCTCTTTGAGAGAGAGGGTGACTTTTCCGGAGCGAACTTTGTCACTCTTGAGATTGTATTTGTGGTAACGGTCGAATATCTGATGATCGGTAAGCAATACGGTGGCATTGTCGCTATCTACAAATCCTTCGTGTAAGGTGAGTGGCAGGCGGATAGGCATCAAATCTTCCGACCCACGCTCTGTGAGGATCTCCCTAATGCGCTCTGCTTGCAGCTCGTTGGCTGTGGATAGATAGACTGTGTACCCTTGGCCTTTCCACTGGGCAAGGAATTTTGTCAAAAGCTCAAAGTTCTTGTGCAGAGACGGTTGTGGTTCCACGTGCAGTACAAAAGAGGCAAGCCGAGGAGAAGACTCCTCTCCCATACGTATCTGTACAAAATGAGCCAATTGTTGCTCAAAGGTCTCAGGGACAACCAGCCGGGATTGCATTTCTTCGAGAGAGCCAAATCCCTCTCCATCGTCTATCAGAGGTACATCGCTGTATATCTGTCGGATGCGTTCGCTCAGATGTAGATACGAATTGACCAAAAAGACGGTGTCTTTGGGCAAAAGCTCCAATATGCTGTTTCGGGCTTTGTCCGAAGCTCCTACGTCCGGCATCAGCGTTACCTCATTCACGGTCTCGACAGAGAGCTGGCTCTCTATCTCAAAAATCCGGATACTTTCTATCTCATCTCCGAAAAAGTCTACCCGCAACGGTAATTCTCCAGCATAGGAGAAGATGTCCATAATACTGCCTCGAATGGCAAATTGGCCGGGTTCGTATACATAGTCCGTTCGCTCAAACCCCCATTCTAAAAGTAGATCTCGGAGGAACTCCTGTCCGGGACTCTCTCCCTTCCGAAGGGAGTAAATCTCCTGCTCCAGTTTCTCTCGATCGATTACTTTTTCGAGCAAAGCCGAGGGATAGGTCACAATGATGGGCAGAGAGGCTGCTCCTGTGCCGGTTGCCTGTCCACTGTCTACGGCATTGCCTTTGCCAGCGACAAAAGCCAATACCTCGGCCCTCAGTACTTCGGCTGCCGGGTCTATATGCCCATATTTGATTGCCCGTTTGTAACTGGTTGGGAAAAACAAAGCACGCCCCGAACCGAAGAGAGTTGTCAGATCGGCATACAGATAGCCGGCAGTATCGGCATCATTCATGATACAGACCAGAGGAGCCGAACTTCCGCTCAACGAAGCCAGTATAGTGGCAAGTGAAGAGCCACACAGCCCTCGCAGGTTTACAGATCGACCGGCATCCAACTCTTTGCGAATGCCGGCAACGATTTCTCGTTTTGCGTAGCGGTGTAGAAAGGATTCAAGCTCTGTCATCATTCCTCAGGTGTAAATATGGTACAGGGATGGAAAGGTGTTCTCCCGTAGTACTGCTCGTATAATGATCGGGCATAATGGTCAATGCCTTGGGGCCACCGGAGCGACTGTGCCACCAACGGCTGACTTTGGTTATCACATCGCTATCTATACGCTCCAATACGTCTCGTACAGCCAAAGGGTCTTTGCGATGAGAGGCCTCGTCTGGAGCTTCGATATGCAGATAGACAAACTGAAAGTCTTGTAATAGCTCCAACGCTTTCGCTGCCTTGCCTGCAAAGTTGCTGTCCGTATCCCCCGTTGCTCCCTCCACGGTAGTTCGTTTCATCCCGAGAGCTAAGGCCATGCCCCACATGACGGGGACTGCCGAAATCATAGCCCCTTGCATTCCATAGCGATGTGCAAATGGGGTGAAATTCAGCCCACGCACAACGGAGCGACCCCACAGGCCGGCAGGTGGCAATCCACAAGACAAAATAAAGTTTTGCAAAGCATCCAAGCTCTCCTTCTCGGGAAGGGAAGGAGAGGGTACGAAGACGTGTCTATGCCGTACCCCCCGACAGAGACGACCGATAGAGGTTGGGAAAAGCGACATGTCGGGTAGCCCCGGCATATCGCAGCGGTAGCAAACAGAACCGGGAGGGAGGTCAAGCCCCAACCCTAAAGCCTCGAAGCCGGCCCGGCCGTCTACTTTCGTTGCTTCTTCGGCATAACCCAATATACAGAGGTTGGCAACCTCGCTGCCCGGTGAGCAACCTTCCGGGATAGAAGCAAAAGTGCCGCATCGGCCCAAAGGAAGAAGAGCATTCAGAGCCGGCATGGAGGCTGCCCGGTAGGGTGTACGGCCGTCAAGCAAACGATGCGGCTCATCGGCGGCACCGTCGAGCAATACCACCAATTGGCTGTAGCGGTGATCCAACCAGGGGAGAGTAGGAGACACTTTTCTTTTTAAGACCTATATGCCTTAGACTATACGAAGAACATAACAAATATCTGTGCCGTAATGATGCGTACAAACATCAGCAGAGGGTAAACCGTGGCGTAGACCACTGAGGGGCTGTCATCCGATACCTGACTGTCGGCATAGTCCAAGGCCATCGGATTGGCCATGGCTCCACAGACCATCCCGGCAGAGGCTCCGAAATCGACTTTGAATATGCGCATTGCCATGAGGCCTATCAACAAAGCCGGTACAACAGTAAGCAGGATACCGCTTACCAGCCAGGTAAGGCCGGTAGAGGTGAAAAGAACATCGAAAAATCCCTGTCCACTCATCAACCCCAATCCAGCCAGATACAATACGATACCGAGCTGCTTCATCATCTGGTTGGCACTACTGGTAACATAAGTCGCCATGCGGTAGCGTGGCCCGAAAGCCCCCATTAGTATTCCCACAATCACCGGACCTCCCGCCAAACCCAGTTTGATAGGCATACTCACGCCGGGTAAGTACAACGGAATCATCCCCACTAGACACCCCAGAAGGATACCGAAGAAGAAGCTGATCAAATTCGGTTTATCCAGCCTTTTCACCTGATCTCCCAATATGCTTGCCACTTCGGTTATGGCTGTGCGTTCTCCCACTACGGTAAGGCAGTCGCCCAATTGTAGATGTAATTCAGGCGAGGGCAAAAGCTCAATGCCGGCACGATCTATTCTGGTTATGTTGATGTCGTACAGGTTACGCAATCTCAATGACCCTAGCTTTACGCCGTTCAGCTCGCTTTTGGTCACGATAACGCCTTTGGATAATAGCTCCTTGTCTACGGCATTCCAATCTATGTCGGAGCGGTTCCAGTCTTTCTCACGGTGTAGCTTACCGAAAAAAGCCTCCAGCACTGGTACATCATCCTCTGCCGAAACGACCAGCAGGTGATCTCCGGCAGATACAACGGTCTCGGAGTTAGCTATATGGACTTCCCCCTCATGCCATATACGGCTTATCACAAAGCGACGATCTACCAAGTGGACTATATCCTGCACTCTCTTGCCACAGATAGCCGGGTTAGTCACCCCGAATTCTGAGAAGAATGCTTTGCGTTGCTCATGTCCGCCGGATTGTCGGTTTTGCTTACGGAATGCAGCCATTATGCCAAGCACAAGTATAACGCCTACAACGCCCATCGGGTAGGCCACGGCACAGCCTTGCGCCATGGCTGCCAAGTCCGAACCTAGTGTAGGACTATTCCCGGCAACCTCTGCCAGTGTTGTTTGCGCAGCTCCGAGTATGGGCGTATTTGTTACGGCTCCACTCATTACACCTATTATATCTGTCATGCTCATCAGCGTATCGGGCAATACCCAATGTATCACGAGCATGAGAAAAAGAGTGAGGGCTACCATAGCCAATCCCAGTATATTATAGGCAATACCTCCACTTTTGAGTGAAGGAAAGAAAGATGGGCCTACTTCCAATCCTAGCATATAGATAAAGAGTACAAGCCCGAAGCTTTGGGCAAAGGAGACCATATCGGCATGCAATCCGAAGCCCGGTATGTATTTGTAACCGAAGTAGGAGAACACAATGCCGATGAAGAACACAAATGTAATCCCCAGAGACACTCGTCCCAGCTTTATTTTTCCCAATACCAGACCTAAAGCCGATACGAGGGAAAGCACGATCACGGTTTGCGTAATGGAGGGAGAGAGGAATTGCTCCCGAAACCAGTCTACTATCATATCAAGTATATATTACAACAACAGGTGCGAAGCAAGTATTATGCTTCCCACCGTGGCTGCAAAAGTACGCTTTTGCGGTGAAACGAATTCTTGCTATTTGGAGTAAATTTTCCCGTGAGTCCTAAGCACGTGTAACGTTCCCCCAACAAAGGGATAAAAAACATAGAGGGAACTGCCGAATGGTAGCCCCCTCTGTATTTTTCTTCCGGTTTGGCATCGCCTGTGATTTATGGAACGATCAGTTTTCCGCTCCATGATTTTTGCATTTCTCCGGAGATTTGCCAGAAATATACCCCACTTTCGAGCGAAGAGGCGATGGATACTTGTTGCTCATTGTTGTCGAGATCATGGCTTCGCAGTATTTCTCCGGCTGCGTTGTAGAGGGTGATCCTTTGTTTGCTAAAGCCCGCAAGCGATGAGGTTTTTGCATAAAGGGTCGATCCGTTGTGCCAGATGCTGTATGGAGCGACATCTCTATCGGGTGATGCCGGATTGTCAATGCCCGTATTGATAAACTTCTTCTCTCCGTAAGTTCGCCCCTCCTGATCCTCTGCATAGATCAGCAAGTCGGGACCACCACCACAAAGGCCGATAGCATACGGCCAGAAGCCTTGGTCCCAGCCGACACCTTCGATCCAGGAAAAAGGTGTCTCCTTTTTATGGTTGTTCTTGTTGTCCCGTCTTCTGTTCTTGTTTTTTTTTGCCTTGTTTTTTTGGGGAGGCGGCGTTGTTGTCCTTGGCGGTTGGCCTTCTTTCGGTTGGTTTTTTAGAGACGATCCTGCTGTTTTTTTTTTGTCGTCGTGTAGTGTTTTTTTTTCGTCGGGTTTTTTTTGTTTCTTCCTTTTTCCGGAAAGATATTCTGTTCCTTGCTCTGCATCATAACGGAGGTAGAAAAAGTTTTTGTGTGGAGTGTCGGGGCCATCGAGGGAGAAGTATCTCTCTATTACATGGTATTGTTTACCTTCCTGCTCTATGACTTGCCCAGTGAGGTGATAGATATCTGTCCGAAATTGCCCATTACTGCCACATCCCCCTATCTCGTGTCTTATATACCATAGCCGTCCCTTTGTCAAAGGATGATCCGTAAAGGCTGTTGATTCATCCACGATAGCATCGCGAGGGGCAGCTCCGCTGGGGGCATGGGATATTCCTCCTCCTTGGTAGTAGCGCAGGCCTCCGCCTTGCATTGCAACAAAGATCTTATGCTCAACAGAACCCAGAGCCTCCAGACGGGACATCCCTATATGCTGAGTGACGGTATAAGAGCGTATTGTATCTGTCCCAT
>NZ_FUXH01000003.1 GCF_900167225.1 Porphyromonas crevioricanis | reverse complement strand
GATATTTGGGGCCAAGATGAGGGAGAGAAGGCAGTCCGTAACCTGTTTCATTCTCCCAACAAAAAGGTAGGAGAGCGTTGGTCAGTTACGATAGACGACAATGGGACTCCCCGAGAGGCTGAGTTGGAGTTAACCTTTGTTGCAAAACAAAGGGATGGAAGTATTGTTCATTGCTATTGCCTTTTCCTTTCAGGAGAGAGCCGTCCCCTTCTCGTATACTGTTATGCAGATCACCCTTTTAGACTTGAAGATGAGCTCTATCCCATTGGCGGGACTTTTACTGGCATAGGATGGTGTGATGTCCCACTGAAGGATGCAAATATTGATGGGTATCGAGGCTATGTAGCTCCGGACGGTACAGTCTACGAAACTGATTGGTGGAAGAGAAATCCTTTTCATGATATCGGTATAGATGGTGTATATCATCGTCCGTTGGCTTTGCCGGTTGTTCAGAACCCAGAGGGATGGTACCGCTATGATCGCCTGTCTGGAGTCGCAGTCAGCGAAGTTTCGGGACAATTGTATTTGTACGGCATGGATGGGCGATTGGTCCGTATGGGTTATGGTCAGGTTTCTACCTTGGGCCTTCCGACTGGCATATATGTCTTGAAGTCAATGGATAACCCCCATCGCTATGCAAAAATATTGGTTGAATAGGACTTCTGTAAAGAGAAAAACAGTGGGGTTGTGTCATAGTTTATGATACAGCCCCATTGGTTTATAAGGCCCAAAATTGACCTCTGCGAGAGGTTTTTGTCTTGTGAAGTCTGGAGATAGAATCGTTTTTATGCGGGAGTATTTCTTTTATCGTAGTTTTGCGAACGTATCCTTAACTTGGGTGGTAGAGAGCTGGAGGAGGAATGATTGTGACTGCAACTATCCTCTACTTCTTGGTCGGAGAAGGTTTCTTTTGGGTATGCCAGTCATTTGTGATTGTATACTAAAGGAGTGCTTCTGGGCGTTCACTCCAGTGGGGGAAGGTAACTATTATAATTATACCGATTCAGCATACGTTTTTATTGTAGGGATGATGAAGAAGATACTGACAATCGCCTTGGCTGTGTTTGTTTTGGCGAGCTGTAACAAAGAAGAATCTCGATATAATATCAGTGGACAAATAGACGGGGCTACCGAAGGGAGTATGGTCTATCTGCTGCGTACGGGAGATAGTGCAGGTGAAATGATTGATTCGGTTTCTCTTGCCGCCGATGGTCGTTTTGCTTTTGGAGTGCAGGGGCATTACTATCCTTCTTTCTATTCTTTACGGTTCGGTAGTGACTATATCTATCTGGCTGTGGATTCTCTTAGTCGCACTCATATACGTGCCAAAGCCTCAAATTTTGGACGGGATTATAGTCTTGAGGAAACGGATAGCTGCAACCGAAAAATACGGCAAATACGTATGCTTAATGTGGAAACATCCGCTCGTATAGATAGTCTGGCAGCTCTTTTTCGAGAGAAGAAACTTTCCCCAGTTGAATACAAAGAGAAGGTGACAGCAGAGGTCGATTACCTCAAAAAACAGTATTCTCAGAAGTATATATTCCCCAATCCCAGATCGGCCGAGGCTTATTACGCTTTGTTTCAGGACAAAGAAGGGTTGCTCTACTTCGATGTGCAGAATCCTGAAGACTCCAGAGCTTTTGCTGCTGTAGCAACTGCTTATGAAATATATTACCCCCAAGCTCCCTATACAGACAAGCTTAGGCAACTGACTCTCCTCGGGATTGCAGCCATTCGTCAAATGCGAGCCTACACCGGACAGCAGCTGGCTCTGTCTGATAGTGTAGAACACTCGGCCTTACCTCCACTAAAGCTCATAGACAAGAGAGGGGAGGCTCAGGACTTGGCTGATGTTGCTAAGACGCACAGCAAGCTCCTTCTGGTCTTTACTTCTCATGAGGCTGATTGGTCTCCCGATTTGGTACAGCAGCTTCGTCGCCTGCATCGAAAACAGGGACTGGAGATATATGAGGTAGGTATTGATAGAGATCTCTTTTTCTGGCAAAATGCAGTTCGTACTCTGCCTTGGATCACAGTCAATGATGCGAAGCAGGAGTCTTTATATAGTTTTGGCGTGCAGTCTTTGCCTACGTTTTTCATTATCAGCAATGGGCAGATACGTCGAATTGTCAATTTGCAAGAATTGGCGAGGGAAGGTTAGAACTGCTCTTTGGAGGCTTTGAATTATCTTTGCCTTCCATACATCGGTAGCAATACAGTAGTTGAGCATCAAATGGCTTACACAGGAAAGCGACTTTTCGACCTCATGGCATCGGGCTTGGGCCTCTTGCTCTTGTCGCCGTTGTTGTTGTTGATAGCCGTTTGGATCAAGTTGGATTCTCCAGGTACAGTTTTTTTTGTCCAAAAAAGAGTGGGATGCAAGGGACGAGATTTTCGATTGTACAAATTTCGCTCTATGATTCGTCAGGAGTGGGAACCAGGACTGTTGATTACTATAGGAGAGCGAGACAAGCGAATTACCACTGCCGGCTATTTTCTCCGCAAATACAAGCTGGACGAGTTACCACAGCTATTCAATGTCTTTGTCGGTGATATGAGTATTGTGGGGCCCAGACCCCTTGTCAGGCAACAGACGGAAATTTATCCTGATGCTTATAGAGAAGTATTAGAGGTTAAGCCGGGCATTACCTGCCGAGCTTCTATCCTTTTTAGTAATGAGGATGAATTGTTGGGTATGGCCAATCATCCGGAAGAGTTCTTTTCCGAAGTATTGATGCCGGCTAAGATTCGTATTAATGTGGAGGATGCGAAGGATCAATCTTTTTCTGCAGACCTTCGTATGATTTGCTCTACGATCACAAAACGTAACCGACAACGCCTCAGTCAGGTCCTCACTGCAGAGGAAATAGCTCTCTGTCATAAATACCTTGATCGTTTCCCGGAAAACTTTTGAGAGAACTCTTTCTGCATCCGGCACAAACAATCACAAAGAGAATAATACCATGAGAATAATACCATCGTTTATGAAGAAAATAAGTTTGCTGTTCATCTGTTTCACTCTTGTCTTGGTCGGCTCATTGAGCTTGACTTCTTGTGACAAGGATATAGATGACAAGAACGCTTATATCAGCGGACAACATGATCCGGAGATTATCGGACGTTGGATGCCTTATCTGGAAGGAGGGCCTACTGTCCCCTCCGATCAAACACTTACTTATGTGTACACAGCCGAAGGCCGTATATACAAGCGTGTCGGAGACAGGATTATAGAGGATGGCAGGGAGGTTTATTATCGAACAAAAGATAATGTCCTCTATACACTCGATATATCTTCTACTTCCAAGCAAGGAAAGCAAACTCAAACAGAATACGACTACCGCATTTCCGGAGATTTGCTCTCTTTGCCTGGACAACGTTTTCGCCGAGTGCGCTAACCAACAGTTTTTATTCCTTTGATCCCTACCTAATCAGAGGTACAACCAAGACAGCCGGCCGTTCTTGTCAAAAGAACGGCCGGTTGTCTTTTTCTTATCGATCGGAGCCAAACAGCCGGTTCGCATCCTTTGTGTTACTTTAGCTGTTGCAACGAAAGGTGTAGTAGATGGTTCTTTCGTTAGAAAAACTCTCATAGGTATGGATAATGAATTTTTGCAGATAGAAGAAGATATAGTAGGGATGCTCAAAACGGTTTACGACCCGGAGATCCCCGTGAATATCTATGATTTGGGATTGATCTACAAGGTAGACATCAAAGACGACGGATTGGCTCACATCACGATGACGCTTACAGCTCCCAACTGTCCGGCTGCCGATTTTATCGTCGAGGATGTGAAAATGAAGGTCGGCAGTGTGAAAGGTATTCGTGATGTGCAGGTCGATATTACATTTGAGCCGGAGTGGAGCAAAGAGATGATGAGTGAAGAAGCTCTGCTTGAGTTGGGTTTTATGTAAGTCTGTCCGATAGACGCCAGGGAAAAGTATGAGGACAAAAATCTATTTCCTGTCTGATGTACATATGGGGTCGCAATACCATGCTGATTCTATGGCTGTAGAGCGCAAATTGGTGCGTTGGCTCAGTTCCATATCAGCAGAAGCCAAGGCCATATATTTCTTGGGTGACATGTTTGACTATTGGTTTGAGTACAAATATGTTGTTCCGCGTGGATTTGTGCGCTTCCTCGGGCAATGTGCCATGATGGCGGATGATGGTGTGGAGTTGCATTTTCTGGCCGGCAATCATGATCCTTGGATGACAGACTATTTCGAGAAAGAACTGGGCGCACAGGTGCACCACACTGCCATTGAGTTCACCGACGGAAACAAACGCTTCCGTCTCTCTCATGGAGATAGTGAATATCGCTGTCAGAAAAAGAGGAATGATCTGATATACCGTATTTTTCGCAACCCGATATTGAGAAAACTCTATGCAGCAATACATCCTCGATGGACTGTCGGGCTGGCCTATGGGCTTTCGCTGCATTCACGTCGTAAGGGGCTTGAGAAGCAAACTGAGGGGCGTGTGCCTCATGCTTACCACAATGATTATTTCGATTTGGAAAATGAATGGCTTGTAGTACAGGCCAAAGCCTACTTGGAGAAGCATCCAGAGATAGACTTTTTCATGTTTGGTCATAGACACTTGCTTGTGGATTTAGCCTTGCCAGAACAGAAACGTATTTTGTTGTTGGGGGATTGGATTCGTTACGATTCTTGGGCAGAGTGGGATGGCCATACCCTTTCACTTTGTACTCTCTCTGACTTCGATGATGTATCGGAGTCCGGACGATCTGCCATTGCCCCCTAATTATGATGCAGGAAGGCGAGAACTTATGTCGGACAAACAACTTCTCTTAGACGGTTATACCGATTATCTTCGATTAGAGTTAAATCTAACTGACAATAGCTGTGCCGCCTACACCGGTGACGCAGCTAAATTGCTTTCTTACATAGAGACCGAGGGGTTGCAATTGAGAGGCCTCACCTACGGGCACCTGCAGCTATTTGTGGCCGAGCTTTACGATTTGGGGATTTCTCCTCGCTCCATTGCTCGCATTATAGCTGGAGTTCGGAGTTTCTGCCGATTTCTTGTTTTGGATGAATATTTGCCAAAAGATCCTTCCGAACTTCTCGAATCTCCCCGCTTAGGAAGCAAATTGCCTGAAGTTCTCAGTGTGGATGAGATAGATCGGATGATCTCTGTCATAGACCCATCTACTCCCTTTGCTCTGCGAAACCGTGCTATCATCGAACTTTTGTATAGCTGTGGATTGCGTGTATCGGAGTTATGCTCCCTTTCTTACCCCAATATGTTTCTCGACGAGAGCTTTTTGCGTATTCCCGGCAAGGGACGTAAAGAGCGATTAGTGCCTATGAGCCCTCCCTCCGTGGCTGCAATACGGGCTTATTTGTCTCGAATAGAAGAGCTTCCGCAGCCAAAGAAAGGAGAGGAGCAATATGTGTTTCTTAGCAGAAGGGGAAAGGCTATATCCCGAATCATGGTCTTTCGGATTGTCAAAGATCTTGCCTTGGCTGCAGGGATAGACAAGGTGATCAGTCCTCATACTTTTCGGCACAGCTTTGCTACACACTTATTGGAAGGAGGTGCCAATTTGCAGGCTATACAACTTATGTTGGGGCATGCGGACATCTCTACCACCCAAATATATACACACATAGATCGAGAGCAACTACGAGTACAGATAGAGACTTTTCATCCTCGTAATAAGAGATAGTCGATTTGTAGCGCAGGAGAGAAACTTAGTAGCTACATCTCAGTCTTTTACCCAATTTCCACGAAGCGAGGGAGCGAAAGAGTAAATAGAGATCGAAAGAGAGCCAAAGACCCCATACGCCAAGGTTGCCAACCGAAATGAAATAGCAAGAGAAAAAACACATGGCTCCGAACAAGATTGTAGCCAACATCATACCCGAAGCTGTGGCCCCCACCATAATCCCATCCCACAAGAAAGCTGCAAAACTGCACAGCGGAATTAAGGATATCCAGAAAACCATGCTCATCGCTTCATTGTAGACAGTCGCATCGTTGGTCAATAGTCTTAGTAGGAAAGAAGGGAATAGCAGATAAAGCAAAGCAATGGCAGTAGCAACAAAAAAACCAATTCGGAACAACTGTCTGCGCATTAGAGCAAATCGGTAGGGATTGCGTTGCCCTATATATCGGCCAGCAAGAGCCTCTCCGGCATAAGCCAAACCATCGAGAAAATACGAAAAGAGAGTGAATAGCTGCATAAGTAGAATATTGGCAGCTAAGGTGTTTGCTCCGAATTTAGCCGAAGCGTAGGTGAAAAATAGACTGATTCCGCTCAGCAAAAGAGTACGTAGCAGCAGTAATCCTCCCATCCCCATTGAGACAGCCAAATGGAGAGTCGATACAAAATGCCGTTGGGAGATTAAGGCAAGGAGTCGAGTATATTTGACTGCAAATGCTGTCAGTAAAGCCAATACACCCACATATTGGGCTGAGACTGTTCCTATAGCCAAACCGGCAACCCCCAGTCCTGCATATTTCACCAAAATGAGACTGAGTAGAATATTGAGCACATTCTGTCCGATAGCTACCCACATGGGAATGCGTGTATCTTGCATGCCCACAAACCAACCATTCAGGACATAGAGCATCAGAGCCGCCGGGGCCCCCGCGAAGGCGTATTGTAGGTAGGTCTTTGTCTCGTCTGCTATGGACTGGCTTCCGGCTGATAGAAAAATGCCAACGGCATACATGAGGTCTCTGGCGAACCAAATAATGATACCCAGTATTATGGCAAGCAAGAGACCTCTACAGAGCTGAATGAGAATGCCTGTGACATCGCTACGCCCATAAGCCTGAGCAGTGAAGCCAGTAGTCCCCATTCTAAGGAAAGCAAACAACCAATAGACAAGCGAGATTACTCCGGAGGCAACCCCTATCGCTCCGACTGCCTCTGGGCGACCTAAATGGCCGGCCAGACCAACATCTACCATGGAGAGCAGTGGCACGGTTACATTTGATATGATATTAGGCAAAGCCAAGCGATAGATATGCCTACGCATTGTTTTGCCCGGAAGAGAGGGAGACTGTAGAAGATCTTTGTCTTGTCCGTCGATGTTTAACATGAGTTTTGTCGATAACCTTTCTACTGTAGAGAACAAAGAAGCTCGCCTAAAGATGCTTATAGAACCCAAATTTAGGCGAGAATGGATAAAGGAGAGGCAAAAGGAGGCAGGAAATCCTATTGGCCTTTTGTTGAAGAATAGAAGTTTGGAAAGGAAGAGGGAGGAGCGTTACTTGAGACTGTGGCATAATGTGGCACTGGTATGTTATTTTCAACATTCGGGCTTGGCCATATGCGACAAGTATATTCTCTGTGCCTTTCGTCTTGATGCCTTCAAGATTACCGCATTCTGCGAAGTCAACAAAAAGGCGAGTTTTGATTGCCTTTTTGGAGTCCATGCAAGAGGCTCAAGTGGCTGTTTTCTGTCGCTAAAATAGATATGTTTTGTAAATTCATGCTTGCTGCAAAAACTGAAGAAATAGAGGAAAAAGGGGCTGTATAGACAAGCGAATTTATTCCTCTTTTTTTAGCTCATGATGACTCTCCAAAATACCGATGAATAGGACGTTCTGAGAGGGCCAAAATTCTCTCCTGAGAGAAATTTCGCTAACACAGGAGAGAATATTTTTTTTCTCAGGAGAGAATTTTCGTTCTCTCCCGTGTCAGCAAAAAACGACTCCTATGGATATCAAAAAATCACAGGAAAATCGAGGCCAAAAGCCTCGAATTAGAGTAGAAAAAAACCTCAAGCAAAGAACTAAATAAACAAAATAGTACATAACAAAATGCTTTCTTGGAGGATTTGGTAGGAGCTCATGCAACAGTCTCTGTTTGTAGGAGTAGGACAGAAAAAAGGACAATTCGGATACTTTTCTCTTTTTGAAAAGAGGATTTTGATCAATAAGAGGGATAGACTAAGTGCAAAAAGCCCTGTATAAGGGATTATTTGCTTACATTTGTCGGCGTTAAAAGTGTTGAGTGTCTTTTTTTAATCAGGATGCTCCCTCGGTCTTTTTAGGCTGCTTAGGTGTGCAGGGGGTCTCTTTTTTATGTTGATAGTGATATGATCTACATTCATCCTTCCTCTCTTGTAGAGCGTGGCTGTAAAGTAGGACGAGGTACCTATGTTTGGCATTTTTGTCATCTAATGCGTGGGGCCAAGGTTGGTGAGAATTGTAGCTTGGGGCAGAATGTTGTGATGATGCCTCATGCTGTTTTGGCAGATGGATGCCGTGTGCAAAACAATGTAACACTCTACACCGGGGTCGAATGTGAAGAGAATGTGTTTTTGGGGCCATCCTGTGTTTTTACCAATGTGCTAAATCCCAGAGCTTTTATTAGCCGGAAGGCCGAATATAAAAAGACTTTGCTGAAAGAGGGCTCGAGTATCGGAGCCAATGCCACGATTTTGTGTGGCACCGTAATTGGGCGGTATGCGTTGATAGGAGCTGGAGCAGTAGTGATAAGAGACGTACCCGACTTTGCCCTTGTGGTAGGCAATCCCTCCAGGCAAATCGGCTGGGTTAGCCGTGCGGCCCATAGATTGAATTTTGATGAGGAAGGGTTTGCAAGTTGCCCGGAGACACTCGAGCTTTATCAGCTCCGAGATGGAGTTGTGACTCTCATATCAGAAGGAAAAACAGAAGAAGAGTGAGGGAGTGTTGTAATTCAGTTTAGAGTTAAGGGTACCATCATTTATATAGAAAAACCGCTACCAAAAGGATGAAATCCTATTTGATAGCGGTTTTCTTGTATGATTAAGATGTCTTTATAGTTTCTTTTGATAGCTGGAAAATCCATTTCAGGATCATTATGATACATCCTCTTTTCTTTGAGATAGATTTGGATGAAGTAATTCTGCCCTATAGAGGCTTCTTAATAGTGTTCAATGTTACTGTCTTCCTATTGCTTCGGAGAAAGTTGAGATAGAGTCTTTTACGGAGGCGTAGCCTGAGAAATGTCTGATGAGATAGGAGATTTCCTCCGGTTTCATGTAAGTGTACTGCTTAAATTCTTTGTATCTCTCAGTCGCTTTAGGACTGTGGTACATGGCATAGACCGTCCAGTCGTAAAGTTGCCAACCGAGCCCTCGCTCTATTGTAGCCATATCGGTCTCTTTTTCGAATAGTGGCCTACGGTCTTGATCTAAATAACGAAAAAGGCAGCCCAAAATCCCCCAAATGTTTTTTCTATTGTAGTCTGCTATATGGGCCAATTCGTGGCCGATGATTCCAATTTGGGCATTGAATGGGGTATCTTGTAGCAAAACTCCCTCAAAATTTTTATCTCCGTTGATCAGTACTCCATATTTTCTTTTTCCCAAGAGAAAACCAGAGATCGGACGGGCTGCCATGGTAGTGGCTTCGGACGAATACTTAAACTCGATTGGTACGTCTCTCAATTCGGGATAATAAGAGAGAGCGATCAAAGTCGGCTCAATATACTCTTCCAGAAAAAGCTTATTTCTTCCGTATATCTCCCGGAGACTATCTAATTCTTGTACAGACAGCCGGGGCCATTCTCTGTATATCGGAGTGTGTGAGGCAAACTGTGGCAGCTCGGCTCTCTTGCTTAATCCACAAGAAAAGGTGGCTATGAGAGGGAGGATGATAGTCCAAATGAGTAATATGGCTCCGGCGTATTTCCAACAGAGCCAGAGTTTTACTATCCAATTTTTCTCAGGGGGATACATGGGCTTGTCGGAGCAAAGGGAGAAAGAGACGGAAAGCCAAAAGTTTTCTGGGATCAAGAATCAAAGATGTCAGCCAAAATTCTTTCGGTGGCTCCGGCATTACGGAAGATATAATCGTGAGACGCTTTTCCTGAAGAGTTGAGTGATTTGGCATCGGAAAAGAGATGATTGACCTTTTGAGTAAATTCGTCCAAGCTATTGATGCAGAAGGCTCCCCCAGATTCTATTAGGCCTATAGCTTCTTTGAACTTGTGATAACGAGGCCCAAACAATACTGGAAGACCATAAACAGCGGCTTCGGGTGTGTTGTGGATCCCCTTGCCAAAGCCCCCCCCAATGTATGCTAAGTTGCCGAAGCGATAGACGGAGGAGAGGAGCCCAAAACTATCGATGATAATACAATCCTGGTCTGCTATTGTATCTAATTGGGCCTCGGAGAGTCGGACAAAAGGTCTCTTGATATGTGAGATAATGCCCAACAAGTGAGGCTTATTTATCTCGTGCGGAGCTAAGATCAACTTAACTTCGGGGTGAGCATTAAAATATCTCAATAGGATTTCCTCATCGGGAGGCCATGTACTACCTGCTACAATGATCGGATTTGATGTGGAGTTTCGGAAAACCTCGAATAGAGGGCGAGGTTTCTGGTTATTACTGACTGAAATAACTCTGTCAAGACGCGTATCACCTGTGATTTCGACCTCTGTGATCCCGTGCTTAGCCAGCAGGATCTTGGAGGCTTCGTCTTGCACATAGAGTTTGGTGAAGCATTTCAACAGTGCCTTGTATATTCCTCCATACCATTTGAAGAAGAGTTGGGATGGACGGAATGTTGCAGAAACTAAATAGGTGCGAATCCGTAAACGACGAAGTTCCAATAGAAAACATGGCCAAAAGTCATATTTGATGAAAATGGCCATTTTAGGATTGACTTGCCGGATGAAGCGTCGGGCGTTATTGATACTATCTCCAGGGAGATAGCACACAACATCGGCTAAGTCGTAGTTTTTGCGTACCTCATAACCCGATGGACTGAAAAAAGTGAGCAGTATTCGCTCTTCGGGGTATTCCGCTTTTATACGTTCAATTAGTGGACGTCCTTGCTCAAACTCTCCCAGAGAAGCGGCATGAACCCAAATGTACTCTGTCCCCGGTT
The DNA here is from genome assembly GCF_900167225.1 of Porphyromonas crevioricanis. Lineage (GTDB taxonomy): Bacteria > Bacteroidota > Bacteroidia > Bacteroidales > Porphyromonadaceae > Porphyromonas > Porphyromonas crevioricanis. Next base: position 208,021 of record NZ_FUXH01000003.1, on the reverse strand, counting down.
CTATACGTTGGCGTAGCCGTGCCCATAATCTCCAACGCCCTCGCTGCATCATCCGAGCTTTGGGGCTAAAGAAGACCGCCAGCTTGATTAGGGAGGAATAGATAATCCCGATAAAGTGGTAGAAATATTTCATCCGAGTCTTTCGATGGCAAGTCGGATACGTTTGATAGTTTCTTCTTGTCCGAGGAGTTCGATTATATCGAAGATATGAGGTCCTTTTCCCTCTCCTACAAGAGCCAGACGACAAGCATTCATGATCTTACCTAAGGGATATTGATGTTCTTCTATCCATTGTTTGATAGCCTGTTCTGTCGGCTCGGCTTTTACATTCGGAAGAGCTGCGATTTGTTCCGACATTTCAGAGAGCAAAGTGCCACAGTCTTCTTTCCAGCGTTTTTTTACTGTTTTCTCGTCATAGACTTCTGGTGCCACAAAGAAGAAAGAAGATTGCTCCCACAATTCCGATACGAAATTCACTCGCTCTTTTGTCAAAGAGACCGCTTTTTCCACCAATTGGATATCATTTTTCTCACAGCCGTGAGCTTTCAAAATAGGGAGGAAAGCCTTTGCCAACTCCGTAACGGATTGTTTCTGTAGGTAGTGATGATTGAACCAACGAGCCTTTTCATAGTCGAATTTGGCTCCACTCTTACTGCATTTCTCCAGTTCAAATTTTTGTATCAGCTCGTCCATGCTCATAATTTCCGCATTCTCCCCGGGATTCCACCCCAGCAAGGCAAGGAAATTGATCACTGCTTCCGGATAATATCCGGCTTCGCGGTATCCACTGCTTTTGTCTCCTGTTTTTGGGTCAATCCAGTCTAATGGGAAAACGGGGAAGCCGAGTCGGTCTCCATCGCGTTTGCTTAGTTTGCCATTGCCATCTGGTTTGAGAAGAAGAGAGAGATGGGCAAAGCGAGGCATAGCGTCTTCCCAGCCAAAAGCACGATAGAGGAGAACATGAAGAGGAGCTGAGGGTAACCACTCTTCCCCACGAATGACATGAGAGACCTCCATTAAGTGGTCATCCACGATATTTGCCAAATGGTAAGTTGGGAGATTATCTGCGCTTTTGTAGAGGACTTTGTCGTCCAACACGGAGCTATTGATTACCACTTCCCCACGTATCATATCCTGTACGTGTATGTCTTCGTTGGGCTCTATCTTGAAACGAACAACATACTGATGTCCTTCTTCAATAAGGGAGGAGACTTCTTCTGCAGGTAGCACCAAGGAGTTGCGCATCTGCATACGGGTATGTGCATCGTATTGGAAGTTTTCTATCTTTTTGCGTTTCGCTTCCAATTCTTCCGGGCTGTCGAAAGCTATGTAAGCTTTCCCATTTTGCAGTAGCTGATCGACATATTTTTTGTAAATGTCCCTTCGCTCACTTTGTCTGTACGGACCATACTCTCCTCCATATCCGACCCCTTCATCAAAATGAATTCCCAGCCAATGCAAGGCCTCTATGATGTATTCCTCAGCCCCTGGGACAAACCGATTGCTGTCGGTGTCTTCTATTCTTAGTATCATCTCTCCTTCGTGCTTGCGGGCAAAGAGATAATTGTACAATGCCGTGCGTACTCCACCTATGTGCAGAGCCCCTGTGGGACTTGGGGCAAAACGCACCCGTACTTTGCGGTCCATATATCGATCTTTGATTGCTATGAAACAAGAGCCGACGAATCGGCTCTCTATTCTTTGTTAGTAGATGTAACTACGAAAGTAAATTCAAATAAATGTGTCTGCTCAGTCAGGCCTTGTTCTCTGTCTTACCTCAGGCGGTTGAGAGCTCTAATCTTAGCTTCGTCAGCTCCGATCCCTCGGATCGCCAGATAGAGTAGGATGATACTTACAAATGGTAAACTCATCCATAGTTTGAAGCTGAAGCTGAGCCCTTCGGCTGAGATAAAGCTGTATGCGATCATGGCGAAGTATACCAACAAGCCCAAGATGAGCAAGATGTTGAATACACACAGCCTGATCTGCAGGATGCGCCTCTTGTATAAGAATATGGTGATAAAAGAGACCAATACAGAGAGAAAGTCTACAAAAAATAGCCCCCAAGTGGGTTTTACCAACTGCGCACTCATACTGCGAATACCGGCTGTAGTGATCTCATAAGTATCGGCCCCATAGGCTACTGCCAAAGGAAGAAAGAGTAGCATAGTCATTGCTACTCCTGCCAACAATAGCCAAAGGGTTTGTATTCGTTGCCACATAGCTTTTCCTTTGTTTATGCTTCTTGAGACCCTTCGGTGGCTTCCGGGGTTTCTACACGACCGGATACTTTGGCTTGCTCTCCCGGCATATAGTACCTCAGAACCCCATCTTCGTACTCTTTTGTTGCGATGAGTACGGGCTTAGGCATACGCTCATAGGCTTTGGATATCTCTATCTGCTCTTGGTTCTCGTACACCTCCTCCAATGTGTCGGAATACGAAGCTACCTCCTGCAACTGCTGTTCCAAATCTTTTTTAACCTCTTGAGCTATCTGATTGGCTCGTCTGGCTATGATCCTCACCGTCTCGTAGATATTACCGGTATCGGCACTCAATACAGAGGTGTCTCTTGTGACAGTGTTTGTAGGGGCATTTACTTTCTTCAGTTCCATATATTATTGTTCGATGTTTATACGTTTTTGGATATATGCTTAGACACAAATTCATAGATCTGTCTTACCTGACGCAGATACTTACCGTCAGGAAATTCGTTGATATAAGCATAATACTGATCCAATACCTCTCTGTATCGGGTCTGAACTTTTTCGTTCACACTAAAAGAAGCTTCTTTATAACTGGCTCTGAGGATGAGATAGAGAAAATCCTCTCGATATTTCGTATAGGGGAACTCCTTGAGAGCCTCTTTGCCTGTGATGATACAAGCCCGGTAGTTATTACCCATATAGAGCCCTAAATTGTAGTACAACTCTGCGTGGAGATATTCTTTGTAGGCCAATTTGTCTTGCAAATCGAAGAGCATCTGCTTGATTTTTTCCACATGTACTCCTTCGGGATAGAAATCCAAATAGGCTTGCATCTCCTGAATAGCTTCATAGGTAGCTGATTGGTCGAGTCTGGCTTCGGGAGAGGCTTCGTAAAATCCCATGGCTGCCTTGTAACGAGCTTCCTCAGCTTTGGGGGCTTTGGGGTAAGAACTGTAGTAGCGAACGAAGAAGTCCGAAGCGGCAATAGGGCGATTGTCTTTGTAATACGAGTCGGCAAGCAGATAGAGAGATTCCGGCCCTTCTGCCGATCCATTGAATACGGGGACAACTTCCTGTAGCAGGTCAATAGCCTTGCTGTACTTCCCATTTTCGTAGTATTTCTTTGCGTAGGCGTACTTCAGATTGTTATTGGCCGACTTCTGTACACGCACAAACTCTGAACAAGAGCTAAGTCCCATGATCAGAGAGGCAAATACCAAGAAGAGGCGAAATACTGCTTTGTGCATACAATACGCATATTAACCCCACAAAGGTAGTCTTTTTTGTGGAAACTTCTTCCCTCTGCTTTTTGTCCTTCGGAGGTTATACACTCTACGAAAAAAAGCAACACTTAGTCTAAATTTCGTGAGGGTATGCTAATAACAAAACGATGTTTTATGCTTATCGCATGGGTGTTATTAGATGTTTCTCATAAAGATATTTTACCGAATGGCCCATTGTTTATACCTTCGGCAATAAGGAAAGATCAATAGTAAAGTGTGCTTTCCTTATGATGCTGGTAACAAATATTAGGAGATAACTTTGTTATGAGGATATTCACAAATAATCACACCAGTAGGGATGGAAAAGAAACACTTCTTTTGGAGTGTGTAAGGACGATATTGTTTTTGATGTACTTTTTGATCTCGCTCTATTTCACATTCGACAGGGATGATTTCTTTTTCTGGATTACTGTAGGTGGGAGCATAGTTTATGCTTTGACCATTCTAGGAACATTTTGTTTCCGGAATATGCACAAGAAGACTCTCTAATTAATCTACCCAAGTAACAGAGTTGTGTTAGAATTCAATTTTGGCACGGCTCCTTTTTGCTATTGAGGTGTACTTACAGCTGGAAAATATGCTCTGCTGTCCTCGGCCTCGTTATGGAAAAAAATAAGTAAGGGCGTGTCGAATTTATCTCGGCACACCCTCACTTACTGTGAGACACTCCAAAGATAGAGATCTAAAGGAAGACCTCCACTAAGAGAGGAGAGAGAAAGCTTAACTACTTATCTCAGAGCAGGCGTTGCGAACGGCTCACGAAGTTGGCCAGTGCTTCTCCTGTAAGCAGTCCTCCGGAGAGCAGAGCCAAGTCCAGAAGTTGACCTATGAGTTCATTGGATTTCCCATATTGGCTGAGCTTTTCCGATATTTCAGCTTTGATTTTTTCTTCTTCCTTACGAGCTTTTTCTAAGGCCTCTTTCTCTGCGGAAGGGATTTCTTCATCCTTTTTGCCTTGTTGTTCGGCACTCAATTTGGCTACTTCCTCTTTCTGTTTGTTCAGCTGTTGGCGCACTGTTGTTAGCTCTTTGTCTGTTTGCGTTTTGGTATCATTCAGTATACGCACAATCAATTCGTGGTCGGTATTGAGTACGATATTGTAGCTGTCCGGTAGCTGACCATAGAAATTCATTCCGGGTTGCAATTTCGCCATCTCCTGCATACGACGCATAAACTCATCCTGTGTGATTGTTACGGCATCGGCTGTGGCACCCATGGGGGCTAATTGTATGTGGAAGCTCTTTTTGTCCACTGTAGGCAGACATGCTCCGAATACTTCCCTGAGTATATCGCTATCCTCTTGTCCTAGGCTGACCCCCGCTTTTTCTTCCTTATTGATCAGTTTGTCTGAGGTGGCACTGTCTACGCGTACGAAAGCTGTCTTTTCGTGCTTTTGCTCCAAACGGCTCATGGTATGGACGTCCAATTGGCCATCCATTACCAGCACACTGTATCCTTTGTCTGTAGCGCGTTTTACATGTACGTATTGCTCATCCTTCGATGTTGTGTAAAGCATTACCAACCGTTCGTCCTTGTCAGTCTGTTCGCCACGTACCAGCTCGGTATATTCTTCGTAGGTATAGTGCTTGCCTTCGGTATCGGTGAAGAGATAAAATTTCAGTGCTCGGTCATAGAACTTCTCATCGGTGAGCATTCCATAAGCGATAAAGATTTTTAGACTATCCCATTTCTCCTCGTATGTCTGGCGATCTTTTTTGAAAAGTTCTTCCAGCCTATCTGCTACTTTCTTGGTGATGTGCGAGGATATTTTCTTGACGCGGGCATCACTTTGCAGATACGAGCGTGAGACATTGAGAGGGATGTCCGGGCTGTCTATCACACCATGCAACAAAGTCAGGTAGTCCGGTACAATACCCTCTACTTCGTCAGTTACAAATACTTGGTTGCAGTAGAGCTGTATCTTGTTTCGTTGCAATTCTATCTGATTTGTTACCCTCGGGAAATAGAGAATACCTGTCAGGTTGAAAGGGTAGTCCACATTGAGGTGTATCCAAAAGAGCGGATCGTCCCCCATTGGGTAGAGGTCGTGGTAGAAAGTCTTGTAATCCTCATCTTTCAGCTCGGCCGGCTGTCTCGTCCAGGCCGGGGTAGTGTCGTTGATCTGATTGTCTCGCTCGGTGTCCTGATACTTGCCATCTTTCCATTCCTGTTCTTTGCCGAAAATGATTGGCACATTCAGAAAACGGCAATATTTCTTTAGTAATTCCGATATGCGTTCGGGTTGTAGGAATTCTTTGTTTTCCTCATCTATATGCAGTACTATATCGGTACCTCTGTCTTGTTTGTCCCCAACTGTCATTTCATAGTCAGGATCGCCAGTACAGCTCCAGTAGACGGCTGGAGCTTCTGTTTGGTGACTTTTTGTGAATACTTCTACCTTTTTGGCTACCATAAAAGCCGAATAGAATCCCAGACCGAAGTGTCCGATGATGTTCGCTTTGTCGTCTTTGTATTTTTCGAGAAACTCCTCAGCTCCGGAAAAGGCAATTTCGTTGATGTAGCGATCCAGCTCTTCGGCAGTCATCCCTATCCCCCGGTCCGATACGGTGAGAGTCTTTGCCTCGGGATCTATTTGTATGCGTACACTGAGCTCTCCCAACTCTCCTTTGGCTTCTCCCTTTGATGCCAAAGTACGTAGTTTATTGGTCGCATCCACAGCATTAGAAACCAATTCACGCAGGAAAATGTCGTGGTCACTGTAGAGAAACTTCTTGATGACGGGGAATATATTGTCGCTCGTTACCCCAATACGCCCTTTTTTGTTCATTGTTAAATATTTTGATTTTAGTTTGTTTTGCTATTACACTCTATCTACGTGCAAAAGAAATGCCAGCTCCGAATTTCGGAGCTGGCATTCTGACAAATTGACATATCCCGAAATACCAACAAGGCGATTGTCGGGATTTTGGGGCAATTATTCTTTCACACGACCTACATAAGAGCCATCTCGTGTATCGACTTCGATCAATTCTCCTTCGCTGATGAAGAGAGGTACACGTACTTCGGCTCCTGTCTCCAAGGTAGCCGGTTTAAGAGCGTTGGTTGCAGTGTCTCCCTTGAGACCCGGCTCGGTGTATGTAACACGTAGGGTTACGTGTGGGGGGAGTTCGCAGGTGAGGATTGTTTCGCTGGCAGCATGTACCATTGCCTCTACCATATCGCCCTCTTTCAGGAACTGCACTCCCTGGATCCCTTCTCCCGGGATGCTTATCTGGTCGAATGTTTCGGGGTGCATGAAGTTGTAACCCATCTCATCCTGATACAGGAATTGATAAGGACGACGCTCGATACGCACCTCTTCTACTTTCACACCGCTGTTCCATGTCTTATCAAGGATGCGGCCTGTAGATACGTTGCGCAATTTGGTGCGAACAAAAGCCGGACCTTTGCCGGGCTTTACGTGGAGAAATTCCACGATGAAGTAGTACTGGCCATCGATGTCGAGGCACATACCATTTCTAAAGTCTGCTGTCGTTGCCATTTATTCTGTAGTATTGTTTCTGGATAATAGCTGAACGTGGTCTTTCTTCTCTCTTCTCATTTGGAGAAATGAGTGAAGACGGAGCAAAAATAGTGATAATCGGGCAACCCGAAACTTACTGCTTTATCTCTTTCACTAGATAGATATACACAGGGAAGTGGTCGCTGTATCCGCCCTGATAGGCCCCTCCTACCATTGTGCGGAGAGGGTATCCCCTGAACTTCCCTTCTTTTTGACGAAGGAAAGGTTTGTTGAAAACAAAGGCCAGATGCTCCGTATTAGGATCTTGATATAGCCGGAAACTGCTGTAGTTGTTCCCTGTTAAGTTGCCATTGACGCAAATGATGTCGAAAAGGTTCCAAACATCACGATAGGCCAATGTGCCTATCCCGTTTTTGTACAACCGAAGCATGGGGGTAAAAAGCTCGTTGTAGGCTAAAGGATCAGCCTTTTCCTTTAGATCCAGACCTTTCGCTACAGAGGGAGATGTGGGGTCATCATTGAAGTCTCCCATGAGAATCACTTTGGCTGTTTCATCGGCCGATACGATGGAGTCTGTGAGGGTGCGCATTACACGGGCTGCGGCCATACGTCTGTGTATGGATGCTGCCTCTCCTCCGGCTCTGGAAGGCCAGTGCCCCACCAGAAAGTGGAAATTCTCCCCATCTATCTTACCCGAAGCAAGAACAACGTCTCGTGTTTTGATATGAGGCTCTCCAGGGATATTCACCGGGTGTGCACTGCTATTGGTGAGTCGAAAGATCTCTGGTCTGTAGAGCAGTGCGCAGTCAATCCCTCTCAAGTCAGGTGAATCATAATGAACGATGCTGTATCCCAAGTGCGCCAGTTGCGGTTGAGCTACCAAGTCTTCCAGCACACGGCGATTTTCTATTTCCGATACTCCGATCACCGCCGGACCTCTCCCCCCGATGCGACTAATTACATCGGCCATATTGGAGAGCTTTTCTTTGTATCGCTCCTCCGTCCATTTGTTGCGTCCTTCCGGAAGATAGTCGGAGTCTTGGTTTGGCCCTTTTTCCGTGTCGAAGAGGTTTTCCAGATTGTAGAATGCTACTGGTACCTTGATGTATTGCTGCTGGGCTGAAGCTGCCGTACAGAGGAACAAGCCGAGCAGGAGTAGATGAAATACTTTTTTCATGCTGATCTAAGAATAGCGTTGTTTTGTGCTAAGTCATGCCACGCAAGCAAGTCTCCGGCAAAAGTAAAACAATAAAGTCGGATTGGGACCCAATGAGGTTTCAGGCTTCTTACTGGCTCAATTCTTTATCCTTTTGTTCAGACGAAGTCATCAAAGTGTAACACTTACCGGGCAATGGTCGCTATGTACAGCGTCGTTGAGTATTTCGGCCTCTTTGAGTTCGGAGCGAAGGTTATCGGTAAGCATACAGTAATCAATACGCCATCCTTTGTTTTTTGCTCTTGCTCCGGCTCGATAGCTCCACCACGAATATTTGACTGCTTCGGGATAGAGGTGGCGAAATGAGTCTGTGTATCCATCGGCCAAGAATTGAGACATCCAGGCACGCTCTTCGGGCAGAAACCCACTTACCGTGGCATTGCGCACCGGGTCATGTATGTCTATAGCTTCATGGCAAATATTGTAATCACCGCAGAGTACCAGCTTTGGCCGGCTTGCACGAAGTTCGCCTACATAGTCTTGGAAGTCCGAGAGCCACTGCATCTTGAAAGCCTGACGTATATCTCCACTTTGTCCAGAGGGGTGATACGCAGAGATAACGCTGAGGTCGCCGAAGTCGGCCCGGATAAAACGTCCTTCATTATCATAAGCCTCTATACCCATGCCGGATTGTACCTTGTCCGGCTCTATCTTGGAGAGGATAGCCACTCCGCTATAGCCTTTCTTCTGGGCTGAATAGAGATAAGAATAGGGGTATCCGGCTTCGACAAAAGGAGTCGGGTCGAATTGATCCGGTTGGAGCTTTGTCTCTTGTATGCAAAATACATCTGGAGACTCCTGTGCTAACCATTCGGCTAACCCCTTTTTTACGGCAGCCCTTAGTCCATTGACGTTGTAGGATATTATTTTCATCGCTTTTTTATTCCTGGTTATCTGTGTTTACTGCTTCTCCTTGTAAATTTTTATTTGGGTGAGACTCCTAAAAAAACAGCTCTTTTACCCTAAAGGAAAACTACGACAGTAAAACCCGGAAAATACGGATTAGGTTGCTCGTTATTCTTCTTTATTATCCATCTTTTTTGCTCGCAAGTGAACAAACTGCTTCAAGACCAAAGCGATGGCGGCTGCTACAAGGAGGTAGAACATGACGTATGCTATACGCTCTGTTCTATGTATGGAGTCCGGCTCGAAGCTAAGCTCCAATCGGTGTTCTCCGGCCGGTATGGCGATAGCCCGAAGTACATAGTTTGCTCTGACAATGTCTACCCGTTGTCCGTCTATCGTGGCTTTCCAACCGTGAGGATAATAGATTTCGCTCAATACCGCCAAAGCTGGTTCTTTGCTCTCGGTTCTATACACAAGTTTGTTGGGGGTATGACTTTCTATATCGATACGGGCTGTGCTGTCAGTTAGTTTGGGTATAGAACGCAAAGTTTGCGAGTCGAAGCGTTTGTCTATCACAGCAATATTTCTCAGATCGAGTGTATCGAGAGCTTTCATCTCTGCATTGGCATCTTCTACCCACTTTATCTCACTGACAAACCAAGCTGGTCCATAGGTTGCTGCGTTGGGGATTACCTGAGGTTGACCCTTTTCGTCGGGTATGAGTAGATAACGAGTGTTGAGCATGGCCAATACGCGTGGATTGCGCTTGGATAGCTGATGGTCGATCAGATCCTGGTATCGCTGCAGCTTGGCTGCGTGATACCCTCCTACACTGTGATGCCAGCGAGAAGTTGTTGCGTCGTTGAATGTATCTACGGAGAGATTTAGTACACGGAAACCAGGTGTTTTGTCAGCCAAAATCAATTCGTCAGCGATGCTCTTCGGGGCTGCCTGTGCCTTGACCATTTGCGAGCTGATGAAATGGACATCATTAAGGTAACGTTTGTCAACCACCCAAAGATCGATCAACGTGATTGCACCTACCAGCAACAGAGTGGGTATGGCCGAGAGCTTGCGATACAGGTACAGGACAATGGGAATAACCGACAAGACGATGATCAGCGAGCTGCGCCAGGCATCAGCCTGGAAGATTGCCATACGCACGGAAGTGAGACTATCTATCACTTGACCATAAACCTGTGGATTTTTTGCCATTACCTGAGTAAAATGGTTTTGCTCCTGCACAGAAAGGAAATCGAAAAAGAGAGAAGGAGAGAGGGCAAATAGCAGAGCGGCTCCGGCAGTAAGCCCCAAGCTAAGACCTATGGCCCACTTGTCTTTGAGAGCCTCTTCCGGATGACGAAGCAACTCGCTCAACCCCAGTATAGCTAGGGCCGGTATCGTAAATTCTGCTATCACCAAAATGCTCGACACTGTGCGGAACTTGTTGTACATCGGGAAGTAGTCGATAAACAAATCCGTGAGCCACATCAAGTTGTGCCCCCAAGAGAGCAGTACGGAGAGTATGGTGGCAGCAAGCAAAGCCCATTTGATGGGTCCTTTGACTCGAATGCAACCAAAGATGAAAAGAGTAAGTACGAAAGCCCCCACATACACAGGGCCGGCCGTAAAAGGCTGATCCCCCCAGTAATGATTGCTACTGGCTACATAACTCCTTATCTCGGGATGAGAGACCTTGTCTATTATGATCTCCGCTGTTTTTTCGCTGGCTCCCATGTATCCGCTGCCTCCCCCCTTTACATTGGGGACAAGTAAGCTCCAAGTCTCTCCTTTGCCGTAGCTCCAGCGCGTGATATAGTCTTTGTCCAGTCCACTCTTATTTTCGTGAGAGGCACTATTTCCGCCTTCTTGCTGTTTGAGGGTCAGTTCAGAGCCACCACGCATGGTCTCTTGTGAGTATTGGTAGGTGTGGTATAGATTGGTGAGATTGATAGCTACACCTACGATGCCTGCAAATAGCAAGGTAAGCGAGGCTATCCCGAAGCGTTTGAGTTGTTTTTGCTGAATGGCTTCGACCAGAAAAGCCACAAAGAGAGTAGCCATCACGAAGAGGAAGTAGTAGCTCATTTGCACATGGTTGGCCAGAATTTGCAAGGCTACAAAGAGAGCTGTCACAAAGCCTCCTTTGAGATATTCGCCCCGGTAGCACCAAACCATCCCGGCTATGGTCGGAGGAATGAAACACAGAGCAGTGAGTTTCCAGATATGTCCGGCTACAATCAGGATAAGGAAGTAGCTGGAAAAAGTCCACATCACGGCTCCTATGATCGATGGCAGGATTTTTTGTCGCAAGGAACGCATAAAGAGGTAGAATCCGCCAAGCATGGCAAAGAGCAGCCAAGCATAGGACCCCAGCAGGTCGAATGGCAGGCGAAGGGTACCTACATATTGTGCTTTCTGCAGGGCCTGTGTGGAGGGGTAGGAGGGGGAGATTTGGTACATCGGCATTCCTCCGAAAAGACTGTTGGTCCAGTAGGAGTGTTCGCCGGTAGCCTTTTCGTGGTCGCGCACGTCTTGTGCCGTGCCACTGGCTCCGGCTACATCTTGCTGGAAGAGCTCCCGCCCCTGGAATGTTGCTGGGGTAAAATATGCGAGGGACAGGGCAGCGAAGAAAAGAATGACTGCCACCGGTACCCCATATCGCCGCCACAAACGAGGACAGCGGTTTTGCGACTGTTGATTCTGATTGGTCTCTGTCATAATATCTGTTTCGGTCTCCCTTTTGAGTATTGTATTTGCTGTATTGTGATTGTGGAGCGAATGGAAGCCTCAAACAAAAGTGTTGCTAAATCTTGGACTCTAAACTGCTGTCTCAGATGTAGTTGCGCTCTCCGAAGATCGCCGTGCCGATACGTACGGAAGTAGAGCCTTCCTCTATGGCAATGCGATAGTCACCACTCATTCCCATGGAGAGCTGGCAGAAGTGTGGGGATGTAGCAAAGCAGCCTTGTTTGAGGGATGAGAAAAGATGACGTATTTGCCTGAAGTCAGAGCGGATACGCTCCTCATCGGAAGTAAGAGTGCCCATTCCCATCAGTCCGCAAGTGCGAATGTGAGGATAGGCTCCCGGGGTGGCCAGTAGCCGGGCTGCCTCAAGAAGCTCGTTCGAGGCAAATCCACTCTTGGTCTCTTCGGCTGCTACATGTACCTGCAGCAAGATGTCTATCACACGCCCCACTCGTTCGGCTTGCCGTTCGATCTCTTCTACCAGCTTGATCGAGTCTACACTTTCTATCAATGAGACAAAGGGGGCGATATATTTTACCTTGTTGCGTTGCAATGTTCCTATTTGATGCCATTGCAGTTCGGGGCAAATATCTTGCAGAGCTTCGGCCTTACCGACCATTTCTTGTACTCTGTTCTCTCCGAAATGACGTTGCCCGGCACGGTAGGCCTCTATTACGCTTTCTGCCGGGTGAAACTTGGAGACGGCTACCAACCGCACTGTGCTCGGCAGGCCACTCCGCACGGCATCCAATCGCTCTGCAATCATCGGCTGACCTCCTTTAGGTTTCCCTCGAATGGATAGATGTCTATAATATTGGTGTCGGTTATAGAGGCAATTTCATAAGTTGCCATTCCTTTGTTCATCTCTTCTATCAGGCGTTTGACCGCTGTCTCGAGCGAAGAGGCTTGCACCACCATTGTGGCAGGAGTTTTTTTCTCGGTGGCTGTTTTTTCATCAAGTGTAATGTATAAAACCTTAGCTCGATAGTAGCGATCCTCTGTTTCATTGGCAGAGGTAAATAGCTCTGCTATCTTAGCACGTTTGATATTGTTCACATTAAATTCCCCCATTGACACAAAAGGAGTCACTTCCTTGATGATACGAGCTTCTGCTTCAGTGAAGCTAAGCGCATCGACCAGATAACTTTCTACAACTTTTTTTGTAAGGCCGGTGTCGGCTGTTTTCTCGTAAGAAACTTTGCATTCAAACCAATTCATCTTGATATTGATATATATATATATGATTATCCTCTTGGGTCTGACTGAATTTATCGGGGCAGTTGTATGTCCCCATGCATCTTGTATGCAGACCTAGTCTGCAAAGGTAATGATAAGAGTGCGTTAGGGAAGGCTATGCTCAAAGAGATTGGGTGGAAATAGCTTTTTTTTTATTATTGCGCTGGAATGTGGAATACTCGTTTGGAGAGGTGACGGCGATAATGATTCAGCAGGTGAAGAAAGGAGGAGTTCTAGGTATTGTTCATCGTTAGAATGAGTGTTTTAAGGAATAGGAAAAATAAAATTATGGAAAGAATATTGCAGCTATTTTGTAGAATGACAGTATTGTTTATTGTCTCATTTCTCTCGCTCGTTACAGCGAGAGCTCAAACAGAGCCTTGTATTACTTTTAAGTTCGATCCTTCTGTAGCTCAAGACGGTTCTCCGTACAAATTTACAGGAGTATTGCCGTTGTTAATTGTTGCAGAGGATGCTGTTGTCATCAAAAGTAATGGGATTGAAAATCTTCAAGATTGGAAAAATGGAGAATGGGTATCTTACGAGCTGAAGTCGCAAGACCTCGATCAACCATCTTTTGATGTGGAAATTTATGGAACAGTAACATCCTTCAAGATAACAGATGCTTTAGTAACACAGGTGGATGTTTTGAATTGCCCACAATTGAAAATTTTATCTTGCTCAATGATCCCTCTAAACTCGATAGATCTCAGTAAGAATTTAGAGTTGGAGTACCTTCGTTGTTCCTCAACACAAGTGCTAGACCTATCACTTGTGAACAATAAAAAACTTCAGTATGTCGACTGCAGTGCATCTAATTTGCAATCTTTGGAGCTAAAGGAGTTGAAAGAGTTGAGATTTTTAGATTGTTCGTATAACAACCTGAGAGACTTAAATCTTGCTGCAAATACGAAAATTCAGACTTTGAGATGCTCCAATAATCCGCTCTCAAATCTTGACTTGTCTATGCTTACAGAACTGGAGGGAATAACTTGTTCGCAGACTAACCTGTCAAGTTTGGATCTTTCTCGTGCAAAGAAGCTCAATGGGGTTATACTAAATAACAATCAAAATTTGGAAACCTTGGTAGTTTCTACGGAATTTCATAAAGCAGAGGATTTGGCAATAATGGATGTATCGAGTAATGCTCTTCGAGAACTAGATGTAACGGGTCTGGATAAATTATTTTCAATTTTCTTAGAAAGGAACAAAATGGATGGGGAAGCAACCTCCCGTTTTATTCAATCACTACCAGATCATAGCTATCCGCATCCCATAAATAACAATAAGCTGTGTATTATAGATACTCAATCCGACAAGGAGGAGAATGTTTGTTATGAGGAAGATGTGAGATTGGCTTGGGAAAAGGGATGGTTATGTGAAGATTACAACGGAGGTCAGCCCATACGCTACATGGGGTCGAAGCCAATTGCAGCAGAGGTTGTACAATCAGAGCAAGTGCGGCTGTATCCTAATCCAATGTCCAGTAATCTTCAGATAAGAGGAGCTGAGGCCTTTGTTGAGGTAATACTGTTTACTGTTGAAGGCGTAGCAATTATGAATGCAAAGTGCAATGAGGATGGAGCTGCCGATTTTGATGTGTCTCATTTGCCACAGGGATCTTACCTTGTCAAGGTCGGAGAAAGGTCAATTCCCGTCATTAGAAAGTAGTTTTTTTGCTTTCTGAGAAAACTGAAAGATATCTCCTGATAGAGTGCTGTTCTATCAGGAGATATTTTTTGCTCTTAAGAAACCGTTGCATGACACGCTACTTGCTTTGTCGTCTTGGCATTCGTGGCTATAACGATAGGTATACTCCCCACTCTCAGTCTCAATCCCTTCAAGATTACTGTATTTTGCAATCTGTGCACAAAGGTCTCCCTTTTTCTAAGGACTGTTGCGTGGATTATCAAAAGGCTGTTCTAGAAATCTTGAAGGTATTACCTATTTCTATTTATTGAAGTTGGTGTGTTTTGTAAATTTTGGTCGTGGCGGAAACCGGAAAATAGAGGAGAAAAAGGGTCTGTGGACAAGTGTATGCAACCTCCTTCTTATTCTCTTTTTTTACCACCCTCCAGAATGCCGATGAATAGGGCGTTCTGAGAGGGTCGATTTTCTCTCCTGAGAGAAATTTCCTTTTCCCCGTGTATAGCAAAAAATATCTCCTATGGGGATCAAAAAAGGAGGAAAAACACGATCAAAATAGCCCTAATTCGAGTAGAAAAAAGTGCCTTTCTGTGTAAATGGAAAAACATAGAAATAAATAGAATGAGGCATATCGAGAGGGATTCTTTTGGACTCTAAACAGAGCCGGAGAAATGCAACGGTTTCGGTTAGTTGTAGTACCTTTCGGCCGATCCTCTCTCTTCGACCACAGTTATGCATCTGCTTTATCCTACCCCTCGCTGCTCCGAACACCGTCTAAAGGTGCACTTCAAGGGGCGTTGGGTTGTCATTACGGGGGGGTCATCAGGCATAGGAGCTGCATTGGCTCGACGATTGATTCGCTGTGGAGCCTCTTTGCTTCTCATTGCTCGCCGGGAGACAGAGCTAAAAGCTCTTTGCCAGGAGGCGGAGCGAGCAGGTTGCCATGCTATATACCGAGCCGTAGATTTGCGTCGAAGAGATGATTTGGAGCAACTTTGTGAGGAGCTTCCCGGCCTGCTGCCTTCGGTCGATTATTTCTTTGCCAATGCAGGTAAATCTATATGTAGGCCCCTTCTCGAGAGTCTGGATCGTGCACACGACTTTGATCGCACTATTGACCTGAATTATAGAGCTATGGTGCACTTGGCTCTTGCGCTGATACCCAGTTTGAAGCGAGCTAAAGGGGGCATCATTTATACTTCCTCGGTGAGTTTGCTCTACCCGAAAACTCCCCATTGGTCAGCCTACCATGCCTCGAAAGGAGCTGCTGATCTCTGGTGCCGAACAGCTCAAATGGAACTCCCTCCACAAGGCATTCAGGTGCGTATCGCCTACATGCCATTAGTGGCGACCTCTATGTCGCAGGCGAATAAGGCTTATAGGCACTTACCTTGCTACACCGCAGACGAGGGAGCTATGCTTTTGCTTCGCTTGGCTACCGGCAGACGGTTGTTTTATGTCCCTTGGTGGGCTCGGCTTACGGCTCCCCTGACACACCTCTTCACTCCTCTACTACGCTGGCTCTATCTCTATCGCCTGCTCCGTTAGCTCTTAGCTGGAGACTTCTCCTTCTCTTGTACATTATATGTGGATGAGAGCATTCCTCTATCCTCTGGCACTCGCTGCCTTATTTTCAATATTCGAGCTTGCTCATAATGGTAAGTATACTCCTTGTGTGCTCCATCTCAACGCCTTCAAGATCAACGCATTCCACAGAGCCAATAAAAGGCAAGATTTAATCGCCATTTAGGAGTCCGTGCAAAGTTTCCTAAACAAAAAATCTACGATTTATCCATATCAGAGGACAATAGAATCTAATTTGTATGTTTGCAAAACATATTTCTGTTTTCTTATCCGAATAAAATCGCTGCGGTTTTTGATAGGAGAGCCCGAAGGGCTGATCTCGCTTTTTTGAGCGTGATAGGGTAGGCTTGAGGTCTCGTAGTGCATTTCTACAGAAAGACCTGCCAGCTATGTCTGCTCCGTTCGTTGTGTTCTATTTTGGATTAGAAAGATTTGTGAAATGTATTCCTTAAAGACTGTTTGGAAAATAATTCAATCAAGATATGAGACTATACATAAAGGTATCGGCTTCTAATCGGCCGATCGATTTTAATTATCAATCCTTACTCACGGGTTGTGTACATAAATGGCTGGGAAGAGAGAATAGCGAGCATGGGCAAGTGAGTTTGTACTCATTTTCGTGGTTTCAGAATGTCGAGACGACTAAAGAGGGTATCAAGCTACTGGACGGCTCTTTCTTTACTCTCAATTTTTATGATTCTGAGCCGGCACGAAGAGTGGTCAAAAGTATTTTGGAGCAACCCGAAATGTTTGCAGGTACACGAGTGGTCGATATCCGTCTTCAGCCTACACCGGACTTTTCTCGAAAGGAGCGTTTCTTCTTAGCCAGTCCTGTCCTTATAAAAAGACACAACGAAGTCAAAGAAACGCATTACACCTACCAGGACAAGGAGGCAGACCTTTTTATGACCGAAACGCTAAAGACCAAGGCGCGTATGGCAGGGTTGGAAGCAGAGGATGTGAAAGTCTACTTCGACCGAGATTATCCCAATCCCAGGGTCAAACTCATCTCTTACAAGGGCATAAAGAACAAGGCTAATCTCTGTCCCGTAGTCGTGGAGGGGAGTCCAGAAATGGTTGCTTTTGCGTGGAATGTGGGTATTGGTAATAGCACCGGAATAGGATTTGGGGCACTAAAATAGAGACGACCATGGATAGAACTCTTTATGTTGTGAAATATACCGGCCCTTTCGGCTTCATCAAACCGTGGACCAGTGTGAGAGATAGCGAGACTTTCTCTCAACAATTTCTAACGCCCAGCATCGTCGAGGGGATTGAGAGGAAACTTTTTCCCGAGCTATTGAGTGTTTCCGGCATTCAGAAGATTGTCAGACACAGGCTCTCTTATGAGCAAATCTCTCAACAGCAGGAGATGATGCAAACAAGGGGATGGAATAGGACAAGGAAGGGAAGTGACTATTTGTATCGGAGGGATACCTCCATTATTATACGTGGTGTGCTCATCAACCCTGTGCTCTACTTGGCTTTCAAAGAGCAGGAAGATGCCCAACGTGCCTTCTCTCAGCATATCTGTCTTGTACGAAACGAAGACATTGTGTTTCCTCAAGAGATGCTGGTCTTGTCCGAAAGTGAGTTTGATGATGAAGAGCAGATGGCCGGTTTCGAGCTTATTTTTGAGAGGAATGATCGCTCCTTCCCTGTGGGTGTTAACAGAAAAACAGGGGAACAGATGTATGGTTGGCTAAAAATAGTGGGCTCTCCGGTCAAGAGTTACTGATGGACGACTTGTTTGCCAAATCGGGTCCTGAGAGAGCTACATTGCTTGCCCATACAGAGCAGGTTGCTTTGGTCGCAGAAAAGATGGCGAACCATCTTTCTGTGGATATAAATATTGCTCGGAATGGAGCCATTCTGCACGATATAGGCAAGGCACATCATGTTTTTCAGGATCGTTTGGAAAAAGCTCCACAACCCAGCAGTACTTCTTTTCGTCACGAGATAGCCTCTCTCTTTTTCCTCTCTGCCTTTCCCAAGGAACAGTGGAATGCACTCATAGAGATGGTGGTAGGCCATCATAAGTCAGTCAGGAGAGATATTTCAGGATTGGGATTACTTGATTTGGAAGAGGAGTGCGACTATGTAGATTACCATTTGGGTAGGTGGCAAGAATGGTCCGAGAGAGCTTGGAAAGTATTGCTTGCTCTGGGCATTCCTTACCGGCACATATCCGTAGAGGAGGCTATTGACAATTTGCAGTACTCTATTGATTATTGCGAAGAACGGACAAGAGAAAGAGCTGTTTCGGAATGGAGAGGGCTCTTGATGGGAGCAGATCATTTTGCATCCGCAGTTTCGGGAGCAGTGCAAACATTTCTTCCCCGTCTCTTCAGAAGCCCTGATTTGTCTTTCTACAATCGTCCTCACCCTCTCTATTCTCTTTCGCTGTTGGATGCCAATGCTCCCCAGAAGCATACTATTGTAGTTGCCCCTACGGGAGCAGGCAAGACGGACTACCTGTTCCGCAGATGTAGCGGACGTGTCTTTTATACCCTTCCTTACCAGGCTTCGATCAATGCCATGTATCAGAGAGTGGCCAATGATCTCGAGAGAGATAATCAGGAGCTCGACATACGTTTGCTTCACTCCACCTCGCAGGTCGTAAAACGTCGGGGAAGAGACGAGGAGACGGTACTCCAGTCGCACATCGGTTCTGCCGTCAAGATACTGACTCCCCATCAGTTGTCGGCTTTGGCTTTCGGGATGAAAGGATATGAGGCCATGCTGCTTGACCTGAAGGACTGTGATGTTATTCTGGATGAAGTACATACCTACTCGGGCATATCGCAGGCTATTGTATTGAAGTTGGTCCAGATCCTAAAGAGAATAGGCTGTAGAGTACACATCGGTACTGCTACAATGCCTTCTTTGCTCTATCGCAAAATAGGGGAGATTTTGGGAGACGATGTTTTGGAAATAAAACTCTCTTCCGAAGAGTTGGATAGGTATGACCGGCACATCATTCACAAAGCGACCTCTTTTGAATCCCTTTTCTCCCTCATAGGGCAGGCCATCGAGAAAGGAGAGAAAATCCTCATTGTACAAAATCGGGTGAAGAAGGCTCAGGAAGTCTATGAGCAAATTCGGGAGATATATCCATGGATACCTTCTTTGTTGTTGCACAGTCGTTTCAAAAGAAAAGACCGAAATGAAAAGGAGAGAGCTTTGCTTGGTCTTGATGAAGAGGGTAGGTCATTGCATCAGTTCAATACCTCGGATGAGGCTTGCGTTGTGGTAGCAACACAGATTGTGGAGGTTAGCTTGGATATAAGCTTTGATGTGATGATTACCGAGTGTGCCCCTCTGGATGCCATGATCCAGCGTTTCGGGCGAATCAATCGCAAAAGAAGTAAGGAGCGTATTGGGCAGCTGAAAGATATTTATGTGATAGCCCCGTCTGAGAGTAAGAAAGAGGCCAAACCTTATGATGTGGACATCCTGCAAAAATCGTTTGAGGTATTGGAAGACGCCCAACCTTTACGAGAAAGAGAATTGCAGTCCAAAATAGATGAGGTATTTACTTCTATCGACTTTTTGGAGATCGAAGAGCATTCGATTTTCAAGGCCGACGGCAGAATTACGATAGACTGTCTGACGCACAACAGCAAGGCGATACTATTCAAGTTACTGGATATCGATAGCGTTGTTTGCGTAACAGAGAGTGATGTGTACGAATATGAGAAAGGAGATTTGGAGACAAGACTTCAGTTGGAAATACCCTCTTATTTCTCCGCTGTGGCACAAAGGAGACAACTCGAAAAGGGAAACCGCCCTTTCATTGTGCCGGACGAAGCCTATTCCTCCGAAATGGGCTTAGATATTGATATGATAAACAACAATGTAGGAGTGATAATATGATAACCTCTGTAATTGGAAAGACGTTCCTAAAAGCCTTTAACGAGAAAAATAACTCAAAGTTATCTGCCAAAGAGTTCTTTAGTCAGGTCTATTTCGAGTTGTTCTTTAATCATCCTAAGTATATGCAGTGGGTGACCAATTCCCCCTTTGTCCAGATGAGTAAGGGACAGAAGGTGCACCTCTTGACTCCCGACGAAAGGAAGGAGAAGCTGGAAAACCTTTACGACAAAATAGAGAACGAATCTCCTGATGCCAGTTTTGCTTTGGGCTACCCTGCATCGGAAGAAACAGAATTTGCGAGTACATCGGGGCTCACAACCGATATTGTTACAGAGAGTGACAAGGAGGATATCTATTGTTCTTGGATTGGCTCGGGGCTGGGCATTGGAGTAGCAGGAGGGTACAACTTCTTGATCGACGACCCCGAACTGTTGCTACTCGTATTTGAAGGATGGGGATATTATCGCAAGTACCTGAACGACCCCACTCTTGAGAAATTGCGAGGCAATCAGATAAACTCCTGGAATGGGCAGTGGCTCACTTACAGATTGGGGAAAAGTTATCGCGAAGACTTTGATTTCTCAACCCTCGAAAATGAAGGCATATTTGCGGTGAATGAGAGTCAGATAGAGGTCAATACAGTTGATTGGTCCAATCTGTTTTTTAGCCTTTCACGGCATTATCCCAACGGAGAATTGACCTCCTACGTCTACAGCTTTGGACAGACTAATAAAACGATCGGATTTATTCCCATCTATTTGAAATCGGGTACGAGGCTAAGAGATGTTTACAGACAGCTCTACGAAGGGGCTGATCGTTTCGACAGTAAAGATTTTCAAGCCTTGTACGGAAGACATATCAAAAGGGCTTGTGAATTAGGAAGTATAGGATTACAAGCATTGCGCCCGAAAAATTTGGAGAAATATATGCTGGAGGCAAAGACTTTCACAGTCAAGAAAGAAGAAGAAATAAATATTTATCAATCATATAAAACCTGGTTAATTGCTATGTTGTCAAGGAATAAGCAAGAGATTACGGACTATACTGCAGAATTGGCAAATCTAATTCTGCGCTATAGGCAAGGGGCTTCGGGGACAGAACGGAAGAATCTGATCGAAAAGAAACTTTTTGATGTAAAAACCAAGAAGCAGTTTATAGAAGCTCTTACGGAGATGCTGGCAGGAGTAGACAAGGACGATTTGGCACAATTGAAAACTTTGAAAGACGAGGTGCATTTGATGACCAATGAGGAGTTCGTCTATTTCAATACATTGCTCAAGTTTGATTACACCTTTGTGGAAAAACAATCATAAACAATAAACATACAAGACTATGAACACCATTTATATCCGTACGCTCAAAAGAGCAGAGCACACTGTTTTCTGTGTTGCAGATGGTCAGAAATACTACTACGACCCTCAATTTAGTCGTCGTATTCCTTTCTCAAGTGGGCAACAGGTCAAAAGGTCCATATTGGATGCGATTTGCGAGTACTTGGGAGAAACCCCGAGCCCTACGACTTTTCTCTTTGATGTGACCAAGCAAAAGGAACTTAAAGAGGGTGAGGTCTATGCTACTTGTGACCCTTCCTATGTAGACCAACTCTTCGGAGGCTGGATGAAAGCTGAAAAAAAATCTCAGGACAAGAAAAAGAAGAAAAAGACTTTGGAGGAAGGAGAGGGGCAAGAACAAGAGGATAGAGGGAGAACATTAAAAAGAAGAAGTCCTCTCTCTATCTCAGCTATGAGAGGTCTCCATCCCCTTTTAGCCGGGCTGAGTACGGAAGATATTTCGTTTGATAGAAGTGACAGACCCAATAATCGAGCTATTGTAAGAGATGAAACAGGGCGAGTCCTTTCGGAAGAAGAAATTATGCTTTTTCTTGAAGGGGAAGATCGAAGTTTGAGCAGAAAATGGATTCCGAGTAACAGCCGTGCCAGTGGTTTATTCGTTTCTGATATTGCTATTGATTTGAGACGATTGTTCTGTGTTTCTACCAACCAGCTTGAGCCTGAAATGTCTAATAGTACCATCAAAAAACTGATAAGTGAGGGTTGGACTCCTTCTCAAAATGTCTTTGGCGAATGTCTGGTCGCTCCCAAAGCCTTGCGTGAGAAATGGATCAAAGGCTTGGCAAAAGCCATTGTAAACTGGAGAATTACTTCTAACCAGTCACGCACATTCAGTCTGATGGATACACTTGCTATCTCAATTGGAGATAATGCTAACCTGATTGCGGGAAGTATTAGGGCTAAACTGTCTGAGGAAGATCCAGAAAAAGCAATGCCTATCATCGATGAGACTTTAAGCAATGTGGATACATTCATCACTTTGCAGGCCGGGGGATACGTACCAACTACTGGAGAACGGGCTGATGCGCTCGAAAAAGCAGAGCAAAAACTGGTCAAGCTAATGATGGCATTTGATTACGAAAATCAAAAGTAAAAGACCTTAGATAGTCTTAGGTAGCAACAAAAAGGGGCTGCTTCAAAATCTATGTTTTGAAGCAGCCCCTTTAAGACGACGAGATACCCTTATACAGGGTACAAATTCAAGTGCAAGGAGACACCATTGTGCAGATTTTCTAACACACACTTCCGACTTCTTATGAAGACATCCCAGACATATTCTGTCTTTCAGACTCTTATTAAGCTGCATTTCATTACTCCTAAGGGATTGTATCGCTGGGTAAAGAGCCTGCTTTCTGAGGGTACTACCCTCATGGCTCTCTTGCGTTTTTCTGCCCAGACTTATCCGCATCAAACAGCTCTTCTCCCCTCCGACGGAGCTTCTTTGTCTTATAGCGAGTTGTATCAAAGAGCAACACAGTTAGCCTACTTGCTTCAGGGGCACTATGAGCTCAAGGCTGGGCAACGAGTCGGACTTCTCTGTCGCAATCACAGCATGGCTGTATTACTTTTGCCCGCTCTCTCTCGTCTTGGCGTGCATACGCATCTGCTCAATACCGAGATGGGAGGAGAGAAGTTGGATGAGTTGCTTCATAAGGGAGGAAGGTATGATTTGCTTATTCTCGACGAAAATCTCCGTGAGAAAAGTCTTCCCTCCTCTCTTTCGATTGCTTTTGTCACTATAGAGAATGTTGAAAGCCTGTTGACGCGGAATCTGGTACCACAAGGAAAACTACCTCGCATACGAAGAGGCGGCGAGCTAACTGTGCTCACGGGAGGATCGAGCGGTCATTACAAGGCTGCTTCTCGACGCCCTTCTGCCACACAATTCCTCCCGCCTCTTTTGGCTCTACTCCGGCAGATTGGCATACATCGCTATCGGAATGTATACATAGCCCTCCCTCTCTACCATGGATTCGGTTTGGCAACGCTCATCACTTCGCTTGTTATGGGCAAGGAAATTTTACTTACTCGTCATTTCGACGCAGAGCAAGCTCTGCAAGCTATTCACAGGCATGGTATCGAAGTGGCTCCCTTGGTACCTGTCATGCTCTCCCGGATGCTTCAAAAATCTTCTTCGGCAGAGCAACTGGCCTCTCTTCGTTGTATTATATGTGGAGGGGATCGACTTGAGAGAAAACTTATTCAAGAGACACACGAGAAGTTAGGTAAGGTGGTTTACAATCTTTATGGTACCTCTGAGGCTGGTTTCTTTCTTTTGGCCACTCCTGATGATTTGGAGCGATACACAGAGACCACGCTTGGCCGTCCCATACGAGGTGTGCATTGTCGATTGGAGCAGGTCAGTGCTGATGGGGTAGGAGTCTTATGGGTTCGTTCGGGTTGGGCTATGCAAGGGCGAGATAAACAATGGCAGGCCACAGGCGATTTGATGCGTTGTAATCAAGAAGGGTATTACTTCTATCAAGGACGTGCCGATCAGATGATCGTTTCCGGAGGTGAAAATATCTATCCGGAAGTGGTGGAACGCACTATCGCTGCTCACCCGGAGGTCTTTACCGCCAAGGTTTTCCCTATCCCTCATCCTTCTTTCGGACAGGTATTGGCTGCCCATGTGGAGTGTTGCAATAAGGAATATCCTCTGAGCGAAGAAGCATTGCGAGCATGGCTTCGTCCTCGATTGGCACGGGCTGAAATGCCCCATCGTATCACTTTCGGATCTGTACAACTTTTAGAGACTGGCAAAAGAAAATCGGGAGAAATCCCGCTTAAATGAGTAGGGAGGCTTTTGGCCTTGTGTCGAGGTTGGGAGAGGATTTCACTTTCTCTTCGAGAGTAATGTTCGGTATGCATACTCCCACCCATCGGAGATCAGAGATTCTTACCTCCAATGAAACCGGGGTAAATACTCCCTATTTAGAAACGTAAGGCAAATCCAAATCGAAGCCCTTGACGAGGGACTCCGGGTTTATTTTGTTGTGAAAAGCGATAGAAATACTCTAAGCGGAGGAACTTGAGAATGTTTTCCAACCCGACGCTTCCTTCTGTGTACCATGTATTCTGCATTGGACCAACATTTTCTGGGAAAATAAAAAGCCCGGGAGCAGGTGGTTGATTTTTAGAAGTCAGATCTCCCCAAAGAACATGAGCCGAAACGATTTCGCGCAGTCCTAATGTTCGCAATAGAGGAATGCGGTTCAATATCAATCCATTCAGGTGATAGGTGGCGTGCAGCCCGGCCCATCGGTCAGCGATAAACTCAGAAGGCAATAGCAGTTGGAAGGCGTCGTTCCGACGTACATAGCTGCTGTTGGAGGGAGCAATAGCTAGGAGGGGATAGGGAGCTTTCGTCCATAGAATGCCTGCGTTGAATCGCATATCTATAAAGCCAAGGAAGGACATTCGCAAAGTCTGATAGTAGGACAAATCCGTACGTTGGAATCCATAATCGCTGCCGAACAGACCGGCAAAAGCCATACGATGACTTAGTCTGAATATGGGGCCACGCTTTGTCAGATTGAAGCCGGATTCGGCTCCTCGACGCCCATTGTAGATCACTCTCATCGGTTCCCACCGCAGAGAAAACCCGAACTCTGTGGTTCGATAATTGTCGATACGATGCAGGTTGCCGTTCTCATCTACCGATTCATATACAAGTGTGCCGGTAGGTGTTACCTGACGGTAATCGGCATAGATTTGAGTAGAAACGCTGCGGGTCCAATCAGCTGCAAATCCCAGACGATAATTGTCTACATAAGTGCGATTAGTATTTTTTCTCGTTCCGAGTATATCCAATACATTGCCTCGATAGACGGCATCGGAAACTTCTCCTGGGATGAGTATGTCGGACTGAGCGGTCAGGTACAAATTACGGCGAGGGTACTCGTCCACAAAGTACTCTTTCTTCAAGGGTGTATAGGTCAGATTGGCACGATACTTCAGCTTCTCATCCTTGAATCCGTATGCCAGATAGCCATCCAGGAAAAAGTGTTGTGACAAGTTAGCTGTGGTTCCTCCTCCTATTCGAGCTCGAAAACCTTCTACAGCATTTCCGCTGAGAAAAGTTTCAACCGGGCCTATATCTACCTTGCTTAGCTTTTTTCCATCCAGAGTGCCGGCGGGCAAAGAGGCATAGCCGGACATGACAGAACGAGTGAGGAAAGTCAGGAAACGATAGTTGTTGGTTTTTTGCAGGACATTCATCAATTCGTAGACAGCCAATCCTCCGTTGGGCATCGGCTCAGGGCGGAGTTCTTCCCAACGTTTGGTATCAGGAAGGAACGGTACATATCCTTCAGGTCGTTCTTTCCATTCGGCTGGCATAGGTTCGGCCTCATCATCGAAATGAAAGTCATAGAAGACACGTGTCTGATGTGCCTCTATGCCTCCGGGCAAGAAAAGATCATCCGCGGTGATCAAAACTTCAGTTGTTTGCCTGTCGGGTATCCATATGCGGTTGGGTAGACTGTCCTGGCCGGATGTCTCGGGAAGGACTATGGGGCGAAAATCTTGTCTCAAACGTAGCTTGCGCACCCAATTGACATTAGCTGCAACAGGCATATTCAGCTCTACATGTTGCACGGCACACTCTGGGAGGGCCAAGCGAATACGCCCCGAGAATCCCGGTGCATGAGGTTCAAAGGGCACAAAGGTGAGTTCTACACACTTGGCCCCAGCGATATGTAATGTATCCTGAATAAAAAACTTGTAGAAACTCGTGGCAAAGGCAGTGTTCAGAGGAGAAGGGATACGTTGTAACAGGATGGGGATATTTGCGTCATAGATGTCTATTGGACGGAAAATCTCATCTATGTTGGCTGATAGGGGACCTTCATCCACCTCTTCCTCTATCCCTCTGTGATAGCGTACGATACCTCTGCTCAATCGCCCATCAACCTCATTGTGCGTATCTCGACTGATCTTTTCTCGCACAGAAAGAGGAAAAATCAGATTATCCGAAAAGGAAGATGTGTCGGCCATTTGTCTCGAACGGACAGAATCCAGACCGAACATTTTCCGACCGGGCTGGTAGTGATCGCTGTAGAGAATTAAGCGTTCGTAAGTGTCGTACTGATAACGTTGTTTAGACTCAATACGGTTTCGTTTCTTAGCCGCAATGGCTCTGTTGATTAAATCCACAGCCGGATTGTTCTTGCGTCTGTATCTCTGCCGTTTCGGGCGAACAAAGAGGGTGGATAGATGGACGCTTTCGGAGGAGAGCCGCACCTTTACTCCTCGACGCATCTCCCCGGGTTTGAGTGTGATATGCTGAGAGGCAAAGCCTACATAGCTCACTACGACCTTGCGGTATCCTTTAGAAGAGGTTAGTTTGAAGTAGCCGTTCTCATCCGTACTAGTTCCTTCTTGGCTATTTTCTTCAAAAACAACTGTTACGTAGGGGAGTGGATCCCCACTGATGGAATCTACCACAACTCCCTCTATACCAGTGTTGGTCCGCTGAGCTACAGCTGGGATGACCGAAAAAAACAGGCAAAACAAAAGGGTTTGCCACCATCGGCTTTGGACTGACTGTCGGGTCTTTTTCACCGGCTGCGTTTTTTTGTCTCGTCTTGCAGAGATATAACAATTGGGGCCGAACTGTTCACCTCGAAGCTCTCTGCCTGCATCTCATTGAGTGTCCCCATCCAGAGTTCAGACAAAACCTGCCGGTGAAGCTCCCATTTGAGCCCTTTTGTACTGAGGGGTGAATGACAAAAATCAAAAAGAGATACTTGCCGGCCGGGAGAACCGAAAATGCGAGCTTTCCCCTCAAAAGCATAGAGGCATCCATAAGGCGTAGGAGCCACAATCAGTTCGAAACCCATGCGTATATAGGAGGGAAGCAGGGCGATGTTGCCTAAAGTGTGATCCTCTCTCAATCCGGTAAGACCCAGAATGCACAGAGAGGAAGGAGCATAGCGACTCTGCACATAATGCACTGTCTTGGTCAAATCATTGGTCTCTTGATCGTTCATACGATGAACCTGATCTCCCAAGGCTTTGAGACTTTTTTCAGAAATAGAATCTAAATCTCCCACCACTGCATCCGGCAGTCCATACCCGGCTTTCTGCAATCTGTCGAATGCTCCATCGCAACATACCAGACGTCGGTCAGACTTTACATAAGAGGCTGACAATATGGAAGCACTCAGGCTTCCTTCGGCTGGAAACTCTCCAGCAGCCAGAATAGAGACTAATGGTGCATTGCTCGCAGAAATAGCAGGGATTATCAGTGTGTGTTGTTGCATGGCAAAATATCTCTAAGTAGCCGAATAATGTGATTGGGACTGGGCTCTCTGCATTCTAATCCATTGTCTGTAACCGATCACGGAGAGGGAGACATTAACCACAAATACGACCCCGGAGATCCAGTATCTAGTGTGAAAGAATATAATAGAAGAGAAGATATTGGCAAAAAGCCAACACAACCACTGCTCCTTGACTTTGAGAGCCAACCATATCATCCCCACGAAGCTAATCAATGTGGCCAAAGTATCAGCCCAAGGCAGAGAACTAGTATTCTCAGCCGGAATATCAAACCAACCCCAACAGTTGCTCAACAAACCATAGGTAGGAACAGCAAGGAGCACCATACCTAATAAACTCAGAGCAAGAAGTTTTCCCCAGAGTGTGCGTATTTGGCCTTGTTCTGTCCCTTTGGGGTTGCGGGCCCACATGACCCAGCCAATAATCGTGGTTATCAGGTAGTAGGTATTGACAACTACGTTGCCATAGAAGCGAGATTCCATAGAGATATAGATCCAGAAAATAGGAAGTATGACACCTAATGGCCACATCCACATGGAAGCCTTTATCTCGAAGTAGATCCAGAGAAAAGTTATTGCTGCGGCCAGAAGCTCTATGGCATTCTCTTGTAGAAAAGTTGATATAGTATTCCAATCCATATGGCGCAAAGGTAGTTGATAATCCCAAACGAAAGGAAGGTAAACTAAGCTGGGAATACTTGGTTAAAAGGGGGTGCAGAGCTTTCTTGCTGTGCTACGATGATAGCTTCGAAACGAGCATCTGCTGCTCGTGAACTGAGCTTGATAGCTCCCGTACGGAGTAGGCCATCCGAATCAAATGAAGGAGTAGGTAGATCCTCCCCCGAAGCGATCCCTAATCGGAAGACTCCTCGGCTTCCCGGGGATAGAAGTCGCTCAGCGAGCTTAATTGCCAAATGCCCCATTGTCATACGCAGATTGATTTCCACGGCCGGATAGTAAGCGAGTCGATCGTTATTTCGATAAATAAGTTGATCGATCCCCACAAGACCATGATAGAAAGGAGCTAATTCCCTCTCTATAAATTCTTTTGTCCTTCTTTCCGTCTCTCGCAGGAGCTTTCCTCCCACCAGTTCAGATAACCTTTGTCTAATCTCCTCTTGCGGATAGAGCCAATTTCCGATGTAGCTGCCACGCTCAGTCGTCCGAAAAGCCGAATAACCACACAAGTACACTTGCCCCTCCTTTTCTATCACCCACTCCGATGCTAAGTCGGCCACTCTATCAAGTCGTCGCTCAAGCATGAGATGTCCGGATCGGAGAAGAGCATTGTCTATAGCCTGGCGATTTGCTGTTGACAGAGGAATGGAAAGAGGAATAATCCCTCTCCCGGAAGAAGAATAGGGTTGTTTGGCCAAAGCATGACCGGAAAAGGAGGGTGGCAAATTGGTTATCTCGGAAGACGAGTGGAACGGGATAGCAACGAGTTCGGCAGGATAATCAAGGTTTTGAGATAGTTCCCTCATCAATCGTGCAGCGGTTGTGCGATCGATCAAATTACGAACATGGGGATGTTCAGGAGCAAGAGGAAGTAATTTTTGCCCCAGCTTCTCTATTCTTTTTTGGTAGTTTGCAAAGCCGAAAGCTTGTGGTCCCCATGGACACAAGAGCATTGCTTCATTGGAAATCCGATGTCGTGGAAGGTCCCTCTCCTTGGCATAGGCAATGGCCGGTTGTCCAGCACAAAGCAATAAATCTCCTTTGGAGGAAGGGCAAAAAACAGCATCCCTCTCTGTCCCTAGTGCGGCAAATACAGATGAGAGATCCTGCTCCATGCGTCGTACTATGGAGGGAGGAGTATAGGCCGATGCTTTAGGGAACATATAGCTGGCTTCATTTCCCGGGTTAAAGAGAAATAACTGATTCATTTGCGCCCGAAATCCGCCGGGATTTCTGACCAGCTTCCCGTATCCCATTTGTATATGGGAGTTGTGTATGTATTATGCTGAAGCCAGTTCTCTGCCCGTTTGATGAGATCGAAGATCTTCGCATTTTGTTTTGTAGGCAAAAGCAATGTCTTACACTTCTTCTCTCGCACCCAAGCCATCGCGGTACGGCTATCTGTATAGATGGGTAGATCCCATCCTTTCTGTTTGCACAGAGCCAGACCATGCACCAAGGCAAGAAACTCACCAATGTTGTTAGTCCCTCCTGGGAGAGGCCCCACATGAAAGACAAGCTCTTTACTCCACGTGAACACACCTCTATACTCCATATCTCCGGGGTTACCACTACAAGCAGCATCAACAGACAGACTTCGCCAAATTGGCTTATGCTCCCCTCCTTTTTCCTCTGTTCGGGAGCTTTTCGAAGCAGCATGATAGCCAGCTTCGTATGCTGCGATTGCTTCTTCTCGGTTGGGGTAGGCTCTGTATTTGGAATTATTGTATCCCTCTACTTGAGCTTTGCATTCAAGCCAATCATCGTACACACCGGGGTTGTGTCCTTTCCAAACAACATAGCATTTCTGCTTGCGATTCATTGTCTAATATATCCCTCCGCTGTAAAGATTATCGAAATTGTTTTTGCCACTCTCTGTGTCGACAAATTTTTCGTCAGAAAGCTCTTTCTCCAAATTCTGAACCTCTTCGATATTGCCCAGAGAGTTGTATAGTTCGATGAGAGCCTGCAATAGATCTCTGGAAGGAGCCATTCCCTCCTTAGCTTCTAATAGATCTCGAATAGCTGCATCGGTATTTCCAAGTTCACTGCGAAGCCTGGCTTTGGCAACAAGAGCTTCGATACAAAAAGGATTCAGATTCAAAGCTTGTTCGTAATATCTGATTGCTGCTTCATGATTGTAGCTTGATTGGGCCAACTGTGCCATGAGTAAAGGAACGCGTTCTTCTTCTGGCAATAACTCCACAGCTTGCTGCAGACTCTTGTCTGCCTCAGTGGGGAGATTGGCGGAAATCTCTATCTCTGCTTTTAATAGGAGGATTTGTCCCCTTTCCAGGTACAGGTCGAACAGAGAATTCAAGAGAGAGATTGCTTCTTCGTAGCGTTCCAGGCTTCTGAGTGCACGAGCCTTGATCATGGAGAGTTGGTAGTGACTTAGATCTTCTTTGTCCGGTTCAAGAGTGGCTTCAATTGCCAATGCTTTGTCCACATCAGACAAGCTTTCGGCATAGTGATCCATTTCTAACAACAATCGGCCACGACTTAATAGGGTAGGTAGGTGGTTCGGTTCTTCATCCAGCAAGAGCCCCATTTGCCGGAGGGCTTCATCTTTGTTTCCAGCCATAAGCAGAGCTTCCGAATAATAGTAGCGTGTCTCGAACTGAGTGCTCAGCTCCAGTGACTTCTCCAGTGCTGATAGGGCAAATCGTAGTTCTCCAACACGCATGGCACGTATGGCATCGAACTTAAGTGTATCAGCTTGCCGTTCAGATTGTTTTTCTTGTCGACTTTTCTCTTTCTCTGATAAAATAGAGCCTTCGATAGAGGTGTTTTCATCGCTTCTTTGTCCTGACTTGCTTGTTTCTGTAGTCGATTGTTTGGCTGTACCGAACAGATTACGGAAAAATCCCATAAGTCCTTTATTCTGATTTAATGTTGTTTTGTATTTAGCTCGAGGAAATGTGTTGTGCACAAAAAAACTGTCATCCCCAACCTCTAATGCAAGGGGATGACAGCCTTTTAGGGGATACTTCTTTGCAGTACCTGCAACGAGGACTGATCTCTTCTTATTTCTGCTGAATGGCGTTGGTGATAAAGAGCCAGCGTTCTTGACCATTTGGTCTGGCTTTGATCTCTACCATACGTTCCTTACCGGTGGCATTAGCAGAAATTGTTACAGCCGTAGGGCTAGCAGAAGCAGCAATTACATGGCTTTCATCTCCCTCTACCACTAAAATTTCCCAAGCGGCGGCATAGCGTTCCGGTGTAACATACACATTAACGACCTTGCCTTCTTGTGGTATCGGAGAGTCTATGACATCCGAGTGAGCCAAGAAAGGATAGTCCATTGGACCTTGGCAAGTTTCATTAACACAAGAGGTTGAAGAAATCAATATAGCCAATGTGGCGACTGCCAAAGAAACGAAATACTTAATTTTCATAATCGTTGAGTTTTCAAAGTTCTTTTTACTCGCGTCAAAGATAATGAGTCTTTGCGAAAGTGCAAATGTCGCAAACTGCGAGAGAGGCAATGAAGCAACTTCTGTAATACTTGGAGAAAGATACTAAAACCTAATTTGCTGTTGTCAGATCACATTGATTTGGCAACTCACTACCGAGGCTACAGTTAGACTCTGCCACCAAGTAGAGAGGCCGATTTACAACATTTTGATTAATGCGACTAATGTAGCTGCCGATTGTGCCGATAGCCAGCAACTGTACCCCCCCGATAAACATTGTACTGACTAAAAGAGAGGTCCAACCACTCATCGTTTGACCGACGAAGAAGTAGGAGGCAAGGGCGTACAAAATCAACAGAAAAGAGACGATTGACACAAAAAAACCTAAACGAACAACCCATTCCAAGGGTTTTGTCGTGAAGCCTGTGATCCCATCTATTGCCAATGTGAACATTTTGCCGAAGGAGTAACCACTCCTACCATGTCGACGTGGATCTCTGTCGAAAAGGACTGCTGTCTGGCGGTAGCCTATCCAGGAAATTTGAGCCCGAAGGAATTTGTTCCGCTCAGGCATACGTTTTAAGCAATCCACGATCTTACGATCTATGAGTCTAAAGTCCCCGGTGTCGAGAGGAATATGTACAGGGGACGTTGAGTGCAGGAATCGATAGAACAACTTTGCTGTAGTTCTTTTGATCCACCCTTCTCCCGATCTGTGCCGGCGTTGGGCGTAGACCACTTCGTATCCTTCCATGTGTTTTTGGTAGAGCTGAGGGATCAGCTCGGGAGGATCTTGCAAATCTCCGTCTATAATGACAACGGCTTTGCCTCGACAATAGTCCAAGCCAGCAGAGATCGCTACTTGTTGACCAAAATTGCGACTCAGGTCAATGTAAAAAAGATGTGGGTCCGCTTCAGCTAATTGTTTGATAAGACCTAGAGATTTGTCTGTGCTACCGTCATTCACCATTATCAATTCGTAATCGGAGCAGGTCTGACGGGCTGCTATCGAGAGTCTCTCGTACAACTCTGGCAACACTGCACATTCATTGTACACGGGCACGACTATAGAGAGAGAACAAGACATATATCAAAATATCAAACGTGGAGCTTGAAAGGGTGGAACGAGAAGAGTTTCACCACAAAGAAAATCCGAAAAGTCAGGCTTTTCTCTTTTTTCGCAAACAGTGTTTGTAGATTATCGATAGCAACGAACGTGGCATGAAGCGAGGGGGGACACGAAGGCACAGATTGCGTACATA
Organism: Porphyromonas crevioricanis; assembly: GCF_900167225.1. Classification (GTDB taxonomy): domain Bacteria; phylum Bacteroidota; class Bacteroidia; order Bacteroidales; family Porphyromonadaceae; genus Porphyromonas; species Porphyromonas crevioricanis. Next base: position 174,900 of record NZ_FUXH01000003.1, on the reverse strand, counting down.
CTGCCCTTTGTTGATAAAGCCCATTTTGAGGAAAGTGTTTTGCAAATGAACTTCACTCAGGGCGTATCGCCAGCCTTTACGCCGGCCGTAGGTGTCCCGATTCATTCGGAAGGAGAGCAGTGAGTCTGGCGAACAATAGAGCCGTCCTCCCTGCTGGATAATACGTGCCCAGAGATAGTAATCCTCGAAATAGGGAAAGTGCACATAACCTCCGGCTCGCTGCACACTGCTTTTGCGAAAAGCTACAGCCGGATGATTCATCGGACTGCGATGTTTGGCAAAGCGTACCAATTCTTGATGTTGCTCAGGCAATCGACGAACGGCGACAATATCCTCGGGCGAATCTGTAAACTCGTCTATGGCACTACTGATCACATCGACTTCGGGATGAGCCTGCAGGTAGGCAACCTGTTGTTCAAAGCGATTGCGATGAGCTATGTCATCCGTATCCATGCGGACAATCAACTCGTGCGAACAATGTCGAAGGCCTATATTGAGGGCATTCCCTAAACCTTTGTTTTGAGGCAGACGTATGTATTTGATCTCTTGAGGGTGATGCTGCTTATAGTCGCACAAGATTGTCTCTAATTCCTTCGTTAATGGCCCATCCCAGACGATCACAACCTCCGGTGCCGGCAAGCTCTGTTCGAATATCGACTGCAAACTGTCATGCAAAAAGTTGGGATTTTCCTTGTAGTAGACAGACATCAAAACCGAAAAACAGTCCGAAGCATATGGTGCCTCAGAAAGGGTCGATGCTGTCCCATTGGTGTCCGAACCTTGGTCTGCCCCCTCATTGAGAGGTTTTGAGTCATGAGGTATCCGGCTACTGATCAAAACACTAAGTTGATTATGTGAATTAGTAGAAAGTTTCACCTTCCGGAACGCAAAGGTATTACATTTATTGTGTATCCGTCCCCCTTTTTTTCCCAAATACAGCCTGGAGTTCTTGCATTGTCATCAAGGTTGTATATGAAAGTTTTGCAAAAATATGAAGTTTGGCAATGATGGGGGTGTTATGTAACACAAGAGGCCTTTTGGCTGACGAGCTGAAGCAAAATAGGAGATTGTAGTCCTCAAACAGCTAAATATCCGATTTGCATTATTTACCTCCCTTCGGGATAAGCATTTCGGCCTCTACCATAACAGGGAAGTGATCGGACACTCCTCCGTGATAGTAACTCCCTCGGTAGGTCCGCCGAGGGCGGATTTGTACCGAGCCGAAAGAACGTGGCTCTACGGCTATCGGTGCTGCCACAACACGAAAACTCTGAGGTAGGATACGCAGGGCTGTGTCTTGCAGTGCAAAAGAAGAATACAATATCTGATCTATTTTGCTCCAAACTGATCTATACAAATAGCTACCAGGCGGATCTTTGGGCTGTGGGGATAAGGTGGAGGCATTGATCAGGGCGAAAGAATGGGAAATCGTATCTGTGGATGAGAGGTATTCTTGCACGTTCCTACATCCCAACATATCGGTCGAATTCAATTCCGACGGTTCGGAGTTGAAATCACCCATTACCACTATCAAGGGCCTTGGCTCTTTTTGGCGGATGCTATCTATCGCAGCAAGGAGTTGCGTGGCAGCAGCTCGCCTGTACTTGCTGGTGGTCATAACTCCGCCACGACGTGAGGGAAAGTGACACAAAAGAATATGCAGGCTACGCCAGGATGGTAATAATCCCTTGGCATACAAGATATTTCGAGTGGAGAATTGTGGCTCTTCCGGTAGGCAAACTTCTATCTCATTTTTGTATTGTAGGGCAAAGCAGTCGGGACGATAGAGTAGAGCCACGTCTATTCCTCTTTTGTCAGGACTGTGTGAAATTACATAACGATAGCCTTGTTCAGCGAGTGGAGGGCGAGATACCAGCATCTCCATTACGCTGTCGTTCTCTACTTCGCATAAACCAACAAGAGTCGGCCAGTCGCTTTCCCCTACATGAGATATTACCTCCGTTATCCGATCGAGTTTGCGAAACAATCGCTCCCTTGTCCACTGCAAGCGTCCATCGGGGAGATAGTCATAATCGTTTTTCTCGGGATCGTGTTGGCAATCGAAAAGGTTTTCCACATTCCACTGCATCAGGCGAATGCGCTTGTACGACCGAAGAGGGGCTTCTCCATGAACGGCAAATACATACGATACCCCAAGGATGAGGGGTAATAATAGAAGGAGTGATCGATTCCTCTTACTCATTAACCTTGAGGAAAGTAGGGGCGGAGATATTTTGCTGTCATCGATTCTCCACATAGAGAGGCCTCCTGGGGAGAACCGGCAACCAACAGATGACCACCATTTTCTCCTCCTTCCGGCCCCAGATCTATCAGATAATCGGCTGACTTGATCACTTCGATATTATGCTCAACAACCACGATGGAATGCCCCTTGTCAATAAGAGCATGGAAAGCATCCAGCAGAGTACTGATGTCCTTGAGATGAAGTCCGGTAGTCGGTTCGTCGAAAATGAACAGGGTGGGTTTCAGTAGCTCTACTCCCAGATAGGAGGCCAGTTTCACCCTTTGGTTCTCTCCACCCGAGAGGCTGGAGCTGCTTTGTCCCAGTTTGATGTAACCCAGACCAACTTGCCGAAGGGAGTTTAGCTTGTTTACGATCGTCTTGCAAATACTTACATCTCGATCTTGAGAGAAAAATTCGATTGCTTCATCTACACTCATATTGAGTAGTTGGTAGATATTCACTCCGCGATACTCCACATCGAGAATTTCCTTCCTAAATCTTTTGCCATGGCATTCCTCACATTCCAAAGTCAGATCTGCCATAAATTGCATCTCTACGGTCACAACTCCCTCTCCTTTGCAGCTTTCGCAGCGTCCGCCCTCTTTGTTGAAGCTAAAGAAGTAAGGCATATAGCCCATTTGATCCGAGAGAGGCTGTCGTGCATACAGCTCTCGGATGTGATTGTATGCTCCTATGTAGGTGACCGGATTGGAGCGAGTAGACCTGCCAATGCTGTATTGATCTACATACTGCACATCGTCTATCAAGTTGAGATCCCCGAGGATAGACTTGCATCCCTTGATAGCTCCTCCCGGCTCATAGAAATGAGTGCGAACATTTTCGTAGAAAATATCCCGGACAAGGGTTGTCTTGCCAGATCCACTCACCCCTGATACGACAGTGAGGCAATTCAGAGGGAAGCGTACATCCAAATTTTTCAGATTATTCAGGTATGCCCCCTTCACTTCTATGTATCGATTCACGGGTCGGGTGTGTGCCGGTATGCATATTTGTTCGCGACCGCTTAGGAAAGCAGCTGTATAGCCCGGTGTTTGTCTGTCGATTTTCCGAGGATCACCGCTATATACAACTCTACCCCCTCCACTTCCTGCTTCGGGTCCCATATCTATCAGGAAATCGGCTTTGCGAATTACTTCTTCGTCATGCTCTACGACCACAACAGTATTGCCAGCATCTCTCAATTGCTCCATCACGGCTATCAATCTGGCTGTATCTCTTTGGTGAAGCCCAACCGTTGGCTCGTCCAAGACATAGAGCGAGCCAACCAGATTGCTCCCCAGTTGAGTTGCCAGACTGATACGTTGGCTTTCTCCTCCGGAGAGGGTATCCATTTTGCGAGACAATCCTAAATAACCCAACCCGACCTCTACCAGATAGTATAGTCTCTGATTGATCTCATTCAAGAGCCTCTTGGCGATATACTGGTCTTGCTCGGATAGATTCAAGCGCATAAAGAAGTCTGTTGCCTCGGCGATGGTCTTGTCGCATAGCTCGGCTATGTTGAGCCCTCCGATACGTACACAGAGAGCTTCGGGCGATAGGCGTGCTCCTTTGCAGTCGGGGCAGATAGTACGCCCTCTGAAATGAGCCAGACGTACTCTGTTTTGGATCTTGTGCATTCCGGCCTGGAGCATGGCAAAGTAGTCGTCTATACCTTCTATTTTGGGGTAGCCGTTCTGAGCTTTTACTCCTTTCCAAAGCAACTCTCGTTCGCTTGTTGCCAATTCGCGGTAAGGCTTATGGATAGGGAACGAGTAGGCCGAGGCATTTTGCATGAAAGCTTCAAGCCATTCTCGGCTTTTTACACCTGACCAACAGCTTACTGCCCCCTCGTAGACGGAGAGGGTGGGATCGGGGATTACCAATTGTTCGTCTATCCCCATTACGGCACCGAATCCATTGCATGTAGGGCAGGCTCCTATAGGGGTGTTAAAACTGAAAAGTTGAGGTGTTGGGTCTTTGAACTCCAAACCATCCCGTTCAAAGCTTTTGCTGAAGAGGAGCTCCTGCCATTGTCCATCAGGTTGCTCTACACGCAGGAGGCAGTGACCATGCCCTTCATAAAAGGCATTTTCGGCCGAATCTGCCAACCGGCTCCGCAAATTTGCCGAGTCGGAGTGGTCGATGAGCAGCCTGTCTATCATCAATTTAAGTTCCTCTACCGGAGCTTGCGAGGGATCTTGCAAATAATCACTTATGCGCAAAATCTTCTGATGCCACATCATGCGACTGTAGCCCTGCCGAAGAAGCAGATCTAAGGCACTGTAGTCGTTTTTCCTCCGTTTGGCCGGTAACGACAAATCAACCAGTAAGTAGCAGCGACTGCCTTCGGCCAAATTCATTGCGGCTTCTACCACATCTTTGATCCCCTCTCGCTTGACTTCCTCTCCACTGATAGGCGAGATCGTCTTGCCTATGCGAGCGAAAAGCAAGCGGAAGTATTCGTATAGTTCGGTTGATGTGGCTACGGTAGAGCGTGGACTTCTGGCCGAGACATGTTGCTCGATAGCAATAGCTGGAGGGATACCCTTGATATAGGTACACTCAGGCTTGGGCATGCGTCCCAGAAACTGGCGAGCATAAGCCGAAAGACTTTCTACATACCTTCTCTGTCCTTCAGCATAGAGCGTATCGAAGGCCAGAGAACTTTTGCCGGATCCCGACAAGCCACTCACCACTACCAGACGACCTCTGGGTATCTCCAGGTCAATCTCTTTGAGGTTGTTTACTCGTACACCTTTGAGACTGATGTATTCGTCGGTTGTTGTTACTGTCTGTTTCATTGTTCACAGAGGTATGATTGTTGTCTGGCTATCCTTCTTAGCTCAGTTGGAATCCTATCTTTCGTAAAATCTCTCTTATACCTGCCTCTCCACCACGGATGTGATAAGCCTGTGGCTCTCGAGGATAAATATAGCTCTTGCGCATCTGCTCGAACTGCTCCGGCATTTTTCGCAAAGCGCAGTCGGTGCGTTCCGTGTCGAGTGTATGCAAAATAGCTCTGTACACAAGTTCGGATTGAGGAACACTCTGGCTCCAAAGATCAAGATCTATCACGGAATTTTGGGGTGCTGGTGGTTGCATACTTTCTTTGGCAGGAAAAGAAACACCAAAAAAGTCAGCTATTGCTTCGAGACAAAGACGTGCTCCGTTGCTTTTCCCATCTGCGGAAAAGCCGGCAATATGGGGGGTAGCAATGTTGCAGAGCTGTACCAGCTCGCGGTCTATTTGTGGTTCCCCTTCCCAACAATCACATACTAAACCGGAGATTTGACCATTGTGGATAGCTCTGATCAAAGCAGGGGTGTCACAGATCCCCCCTCTGGCTGCATTGATGAGGAGAGGATTCTGCTCCAGATGATCCAGGAAAGGAGTGTTTACTAAATGGTGAGTAGGGTGGGTCGTTTGTTTTGTGAGAGGGGTGTGTAGGGTAATAATGTGGCTCTCTGCCCAAATCTGTTCGATAGAGGCAAATCCTTGGGCCCCTTCTTGCTCAGCTCTGGGTGGGTCGTTGCGCAGAACACGCATTCCCAAGGCCGAGCAAAGTCGGTCCACCTCTTTGCCAACATGTCCGACCCCTATGATGCCTATTGTTCGCCCAGAAAGCTCCGACAAATGCCCCTTTAGAATCAGAGAGGATAAAACCGAAATTACGTACTGAGCAACCGCTGAGGCATTGCAGCCGGTTGCCGTACGCCAAGCAATGTTGGCTCTACGACAATAGTCGACGTCTATGTGGTCGTAACCGGCAGTGGCCGTGCAAATCAGTTTTACTGCACTCCCCCGGAGCAGCTCCTCTGTACAACGGGTCACTGAGCGCACTATCAGCGCATCGGCTCCGGCAATGTTTTCAGGGGAGAAATCCTCGTTGGGGAGGTAATGAACATCCCCGAGCTTTTCTGCCACCCCACGGAGGTAAGGCACGGAAGCCTCTGCCACAATTTGTAATCCCATGTCTCTACTATTACGTAAGAACTATAGTCTTGAAATTTTGATTGGATATTTATTCGTCGAACAAATCATCTTCGTCCCAATCGAAATCCGTTGTGCCGGTAAGTTCCTTTGCGTCTTCTGCTGCCAGATAGTTGAACTGGCTCTCTCCGCTTAGGAAGTTTTGCCCGAATTGTTCCAGTTCGCGTCTGTCTCGTTTGGTTGGCCTACCTAACCCCTTGGCTCGATCCACAAACCCGGAAATCTTGTTCATCTCCAGAATTTCATATTCAGACGCCGGTGTAACGTTGCGCATATAATCGGGAACCAGTTTTGCTCCCATGCGGTTGGTGCTAAGTCCCAATACCTCGAAGCTGTAAGTGACCGGAGGTTTGCGCACGGCAACGACATCGCCTATTTTTACATTACGCCCCGGCTTGGCCAATTGTCCTCCGATTGTCACACGCCCCATCTTGCAAGCTTGGGTGGCTATGCTGCGAGTTTTGAATATTCGCACGGCCCACAGCCATTTATCTATACGTACTTCTTCCATTAGGCAAAATCATGTAGCATACTCCGAAAACGATCGGATCATCGGCAAAGGTAATAAGAGACGCTGCATGGACTTCAAAGAAAGTTGGTTTTTAGGGCGACTCTTTGGGAGAGGTATGAGCCTGAGCCTTTAGATGTCGATAACAGTACAATGGGTGCAGTATAATGCCACTTCCTCAATCCGAAAGAAATGTTCCCGAGATGATCTGAAAAAAAGAACTACAAGTTCATTCTCAAGGAAAAGAATGGCTATCTCTCCCTTACATATGTTATAAGGAACGAAAGAGAGACAGCCTTCTTTGCATTGAGATCTTGAGAAATCCGAAGAAAATTTTAGCGATTGGCCTTCTTCTCGGAGTTGTTATACCACTCGAAATACTGTTTAGTATGGTTCCTCCCGGATTCCAACAGGGCTCTTTTGATATCGTCTCCGATATGGAAATCCGTTGATTTGACGCCAAGAGTATCGATATAAATTGTCCGTTGCCAATCATCGCTGTGCAGATGGGTATTATCCTGTACGCTGATAAGAGTCTTGATCAGAGAAAAAGTGTAATCCCAGAAATTCTCTATTCGCCTTATAGGAGCTTCGGACTGATCGCGAAAAGAAGCTATCTCCTCCTTTGAATCGAGCCTGAAACCTAACGTCTGTTTGTTATACACGTAGTCAGTTATCTTCCGGCTTTTGAGTCTGATACTCCGATTGATCTCCTCGTAATAATCTGTCCGTCTCCAATCAGAGGTTACGTATTTGCGTCTGTCGAAGATTTTCACTGGATAGTTGTCTAGTACCCCTCCATCTACATATAAGTCACCACGAAAATTCCGTTTGGCAGAGAAGAACAGAGGTATGGACATCGATATACGGGCTGCATCAGCTATGCAGAAACGAGGAGAATGCTCATGGGAGAATACCTCGGAATAGCCAGTAGATAGATTGGTGCCCACCAAATAGATCTCTTTGGTGTTGAGACCACACGATGAGTGTTTCAAGTCATCGAATGTTGCCTCTGTGTTTCCCAGCTTGCGGGCTATAAGGTCTGCGATCCATGAACGAAAGAAATCCCCCTTATACCAACCATATTCATTCAATAAACGATGACAGTCCTGAATTAAGCCCCAAGAGTCATCAAGGAATTTTTTGAAGTCCAACCCCCACACAATCTCTTTGACTTCTTCCAGAGTATAGCCCACCCCCAAGAGTACTGCCATAATCGCTCCGGCCGATGTTCCGGCCACTCTCTTGATATTTGGGTATATCTGTTCCTGTTCCAATACTTCCAGAGCTCCCACGTAGGCAAGCCCTTTCATCCCACCTCCCTCGAAAACGAGATTTTGAAAGAAATAACTTTTTTGTTCTGCCATGGTCGTTACCTCCTTTATTCTATTATATAGATAATATGAAACCGAAAGAGTCCTTTGGAGATACTGTCTACACGCAAAGCTCCCCTCTCTTCGCTCTCCTGGCAAAAGGAAGCCGGAGACTACGCTTTGGAGTCATAATGAAATCGAGTCGGGCAAATCCCCCCCCCTCTCTCCCCTGATGATGGTTTCTCAGAGAACTCCTGACGGTTGTAGCGTGAGCCAAGGTAGCAATAGTGTTTGATTTTGCAAATCTCTGCCATATCAATCGGTTGTATTAAAATGCTCGGGCAGATAGTATTCTCTTGTTAGAGCTATATATTGGGGATGATAGCACCCATCTCTGTTCCGTATGACAAGAGACTCGATATAAGGAGATGGAAGAGGCTCTTTGTTGATACGTAGATTTTGCCACAGGCTCAAAGTTCGTTTGGCTGCCTTTCCTTCAACCGTGTGAATATGGCAAAGGCGTACCAATCCCAACCGCTCCGAGGTGGCACATAGTCGTAGCTGCTCCATTCTGTCAGTGGGGCACACGATACCGACCAATCCTTTTGCTGACAAGAGAGGGCCTACAGAATGTAGTAGTTGTGCCAAGGTGAAACCTTCTCCCTGATGTCGAGCCAGATTACGAGTTGTCTGTGCAGACTTCAGGCTATTTGAGAAGTATGGTGGGTTGCTTACGATCAGATCGTACGAATAATTGCTGAGCTCTGCAGGAAGAGAGATGATGTCCCCTTCGACGATTTTCACCCGATCGGCAAAGGGAGACAATTCGGCATTTCTTGTGGCAGTGAGAGAAGCTGCCGAGTCTATCTCCAGCCCATGTATCTGTGCAGTAGGTAGAGCTTGAGCCAACATCATACCGATAAGTCCCGATCCGCAGCCAACGTCAAGTATGCTGGTCAAGGACTCAGAGACATGACGGCCGACCCATGCACCCAGTAAGACGCCATCTGTGCCAATTCGCATAGCGCAGTTGCTCTGAGAGAGAGCAAAGCGACGGAAGCAAAACACATCTTCGCTTGTTTTCATGTAGCAAAGCTAAGTGATAAGAGGTATATCAAACCCTCGGATGTTGGGAATGTACATGAGATCCTACAATCTCGTGTGTATTTGCAATCGGGTATGGTTCAGATAGGGGAAGAGGAACGAATACCGGGTTTGTTGCCCTCGGATCTAACTTTCACTGACTGTTTTGTTCTGTAAATTTCCATTCGCAGAGAAAAGCAAAAAAATAGAGAGAAAAGGGGCTGCTGTAGGTGAGCAAATACAACCCTTCTTATAGGCTTTTTGTCGCCCTTCCAGAATGTCGATGAATAGGGCGTTTCAGGAAGGTCGAAATTCTCTCCTGAGAAAAAATTTGCTCTCTCCTGTGTTAGCGAAAATTCTCTCAGGAGAGAATTTTTGTTTTCTCCCGTGTCAGCAAAGAGTGCCTCCCATGAGCTTCAAAAAAGAGAGGAAAAATACTGCCAAAATGACCCCGATTCGAGTAGAAATAGCTCGGTAGAAAGAAAATATAATAATATATAGATAAACATTCTAATGCGTTTTTTATGTATTTCAAAGGGGTGGCTCGAGAGTTTGAGATCGTAGGATAGGGGCTCCTGCCATTGGTTTTTCTTTTCCTTGGAACTTTGAACTTTTCGCTCAAGTCGTTTGTTCCGGAAACAAAGCAAATTGAGTAATAAAATCAGGCCGTCGGCTTGTCCGTCGGTGAAAAATTAGAAGAATATCGACTTATGAGAATTTCAGAAAACGTTTGTCGTGCCATCAACGACCAGATCAATGCCGAAATGTGGTCTTCCAACCTTTACTTGTCCATGTCTATGCACTTCAAGAACGAAGGTTACAATGGTTTTGCCAAGTGGCTTTTTGCCCAAAGCCGTGAGGAATTGGAGCATGCCTACGAAATGGCAGACTACCTTAACAAAAGAGGAGGAAAGGTAGAGATCGGAGCTATTGCTGAAGTACCTGTGAAGTTTGGGACTCCCTTGGACGTTTTCGAGCAGGTCTATGAGCATGAATGCCATGTGACACAGTTGATCGAAGGGGTTGTTCGTGTAGCCAGTGAAGCTCGTGATATGGCCAGTCAGGACTTTTTCTGGAAGTTTATCCGTGAGCAGGTGGAAGAAGAAGATACCGCAGCCGGGATCGTGAACGACATTAGATTGGCCGGAGGCGTACATCTGACACTTATTGATCAGGCATTGGGCACTCGTCAGGCATAAGCGTGAAAAAACTCTACAGACAGCAGTCGCCCGGCTGTTGCTGATTCTATTCCCTTTCGGGTTTAGCGGGACAGACACACCGGTCTCTGGCACAAGGCTGTGAGGGATGGTGTGTCTGTGCTTTTTTGTCCTGATTTTTCGCTTCTCGTGGGCTCATTCTCCGAAATGAATGGCCAGGCCTGTCTCTGGCCTACAGCTGGAATATAATAAGAGGAGAAGGAGTGGCGTTGTGTCTGTTGGCAGCTGTGAATGGCAGGGATTGTCATCTCTCGGTTGTCCTTTTTGGAAGTAAAACTCAAAATAATTGTAAGAAGTAAAGATGAAGAAGTATTGGAAGTATGCAGTTCTTTCGCTCTCTGTGGTAGCCTTGAGTGCCACCACTACAGTCGTTACTCATCGGGTGCTTTCCTCCGATACAGCAGGAGAAGATATTCCTACTGAAGAAGTTTACGGATTCAAGCAGGCTCGGTACAGGCAGGTGGCCGAAGGTATCGGTGGATTACCCGACCTTACAGCCGCAGCCGAATCTTCGGTTCATGCTGTGGTGCATATTAAGATAGAGGGGCGTCAGCAAGTCGATCAACAATATGTCGATCCGTTTGAATTTTTCTTCGGAGGAGGAAGTCGCAGTTTTCAGCGTCCACAGACACGGCCGGTCGTAGGATATGGCTCAGGTGTAATCATAAGTACAGATGGTTATATCATTACGAACAACCACGTGATAGAGAAGGCTAATGAAATTACGGTTCGCTTGAATGATAACCGCTCTTTCAAGGCTAAACTGGTGGGAAGTGATCCTGCCACCGATATTGCTTTGATCAAAGTAGAGGCCAAAAATTTGCCCACAATACCTTTTGGTAATTCGGATGATTTGCGTTTAGGAGAGTGGGTCCTTGCTGTTGGTAATCCCTTCAATTTGACTTCCACAGTCACAGCCGGTATTGTCAGTGCCAAAGCTCGGTCTACCATCGCCCAAGGGTCGCGCTTGCAGGTAGAATCTTTTATTCAAACCGATGCGGCTGTCAATCCTGGTAATAGTGGCGGTGCCTTGGTAAATGGAAAAGGGGAATTGGTTGGTATCAATACGATGTTGTATTCGCAGACAGGTAATTATGCTGGTTACTCTTTCGCTGTGCCTATCAGCATAGCCTCTAAGGTTGTTGCCGATCTCAAAGAATATGGGACTGTGCAGCGTGCCGTGATGGGTATCCAGTGCTCCGATATAGAAGAGTCCTTGACTGAGAAGTACAACCTGAAAGTACACAACGGAGCCGTCGTTGTAGGTTTTGCCGATGTCAGTTCGGCTCTGGCTGCCGGAATAAAAGAGGGTGACGTCATCACCTCGATAGGTGGGCAGAAAGTTGTGAATATGGCTTCTATGCTTGATTTGTTGGCTCGTCACCGCCCGGGAGATAAAGTCGAGATCGGAGTGAACCGGGGAGGCTCTGTCAAGAAGATGTTCGTGACACTCAAGAATACTCAAGGAGGAGTCAATATTCTCAAACCACAGGATATTGATGTGCTTGGAGCTTCTTTTGAGCAAATCGATGAAGAGACGCGTATCAGTTATGGGATTTCTTATGGTATTCGGGTGGAGAATTTGAGTGCCGGTAAGATGCGTCAAGTCGGAGTTCGTCCCGGCTATATCCTTCTTTCGATCAACAATGAACCGATGCGTAGCCCGGAGGATGTCAGACGTATCGTATCGGAAGTCTCCAATAGCAAAGGGCGGGATAGAACTCTCGTGATAAAGGGTTTCTATCCTTCCGAAGGGAATATAAAGTACTATACCATAGAACTCGACAAAAAGCCCTGATGAGAAAAAAGTCGTACCTTTGCCCGTCGGCGCACATTGTGGTGCCGGCGGATGAGGGTTCGGCCATGCTGGCACACTTCTCGCTTATTTGGTTATTTGGCTCTGATCGGTAAAATCGGCTGTGGCTTCGGCTGCACGTGCATATTAGAGCTCCTTTGGGAGAGTTTTAGTCGTAACAAGTAGATACAAGTATAGAGGATAGATGAGGCAGTTAAAGATATCGAAGTCCATTACCAACCGTGAGAGTGCATCTCTGGACAAGTATTTGCAGGAAATAGGCCGTGAGGAGCTTATTTCAGTGGAAGAAGAGGTGGAGTTGGCTCAAGCGATCAGACGAGGAGATCGCCGAGCTCTCGAAAAACTCACCAGGGCCAATCTGCGCTTTGTGGTTTCCGTAGCCAAGCAGTATCAGAATCAAGGATTGAGCCTGCCCGACTTGATCAACGAGGGTAATCTCGGGTTGATCAAAGCTGCCGAAAAATTCGATGAGACGCGCGGGTTTAAGTTCATATCCTATGCTGTGTGGTGGATTCGTCAGTCCATATTGCAGGCTTTGGCCGAGCAGTCGCGTATTGTGCGCCTGCCATTGAACCAGGTTGGTACGCTCAATAAGATTACCAAGGCTCTTCAACGTTTTGAGCAGGAGAATGAACGACGTCCTTCCTCTTCCGAGCTGGCCAAGGAATTAGATTTGCCCGAGGATAAAATTACCGATACGTTGAAAGTCTCCGGCCGCCACATTTCTGTGGATGCTCCTTTCGTGGAGGGAGAAGACAACAGCTTGCTTGATGTTTTGGTCAATGATGATACGCCCAATACGGATACCTCTCTGATGAATGAGTCCTTGGCGCAGGAGATAGATCGTGCGCTCTCTACGCTTACCGAACGTGAAGCCGAAATCGTAAAACTGTTCTTTGGAATTGGGGAAAGGCAGGAGATGACACTCGAAGAGATAGGTGATACCTTTGGTCTGACTCGTGAGCGTGTGCGTCAAATCAAGGAAAAAGCAATTCGTAGACTGAGACAAAGTAACCGTTGTAAATTACTCAAGGGATATTTGGGTTAAGGCTTTTTGCTCTCTCTTTTTTAGTGATATTTTTTGTGTCCGCCGTTTTCTTCAGAAAGGAGAAGCGGCGGCTTTTTTATTTTGCCCGACTCCGATGAATGATGTAGCAATCATGAAGAAACCTTTGTGCGGACTCCAAAATGGCAATTAAAACTTGTCATTTTGTTGACTTTGCAGAACAGGGTAATCTGGGGCATTGAGACTGGAAGTGCTTGTAGTACATGGTCAAGCCTGAATATCGTCGAAAATAATACAGCGCGAGCCGTGTTGTGCGGTAGCCTCTCATTTGGCTATCTTCGTCCAAGATTATGGAACAGCAGATACGGAAGCGTTTGCTCATCACGGGAGCTTCGGGCTTTATTGGTGGATATTTGGTGGAGGAAGCCCTCAAACAGGGTTTTGAGGTCTGGGCAGCAGTGCGCACTCACAGCTCGAGATCGAGACTTACAGATCCTCGTATTCGATTTGTGGAGGTGGATTACAGCTCCAGCGATGCCATACGGAACTTGGCCAATCGATTGGCTCCTCCGGGAGAGCCGGCTTGGCATTACGTGATTCACAATGCCGGTGTCACGAAGACAGCCAAACGATCTGTTTTTTATGAAGTGAATGCCCTGCAAACGCACTGTTTGGTAGAGGGATTGTCCACCGCCGAATGCCGGCCTGAACGTTTTGTGCTGATGAGTAGCTTGGGGACCTATGGCCCACCCATCGTCTCTGGACATCCTACCAAAGAAAGCGATAGACAGCAGCCTAACACTGATTATGGCAAATCCAAGCTGTTGGGGGAACGGTATGTATTACAAGGAGGCATCCCTTATTCTATCATGCACTTGACCGGTGTTTATGGTCCCGGAGACAGAGATTATCTGATGGCTATACAGGCTATTAATAAGGGGTGGGACCTGACGGCCGGGTTGAGTAAGCAGATTTTGACCTTCGTCTATGCTTCTGATGTGGCGGAAGCTACTCTCTTTGTTCTGACCAATCCGCGAGCCGAAGGGAAACGCTACATGCTTACCGATGGTGGTGTATATACCGATGCCGAATTTGGCCGTTTGGTACAGTCTCTCTTGGGTAAATCTCGGGTCTTTCATTTGGGCATTCCTCTTCCGTTTGTTTTTCTGGCCTGCTTTGTCGGGGAGTGTGTTGGTCGTCTTTGTGGGAAGATCACACCGCTCAATCTGGACAAATATCGGATCTTCAGGCAGAGGTCCTGGCTTTGCGATGATACTCCGATACGGCAATTGGGCTTTACTCCCAAGGTGGGATTGACAGAGGGGCTCAGGCGTACCATAGAGGAGGCTCGCTCCCAAGGACTCCTTTAGAGAAAGGTTTATGTTGGCTATTGCCTTTATCTTTGCACCTACATATTTTATCTCAAGATTATGGAAATCAAATCAGCGACTTTCGTAATAAGCAACAGTGATGTGAGCAAATGTCCGCAGGGAGATTTGCCGGAGTACGCTTTCATCGGTCGCTCCAATGTGGGGAAGTCCTCTCTCATCAATATGCTTGTTAGGCAGAAACAGCTGGCCAATACTTCGCAGAAGCCCGGTAAAACCTTGCTCATTAATCATTTTCTTATCAATAATTCGTGGTATCTCGTAGATTTGCCTGGTTATGGCTATGCCCAGCGTTCCAAACAGCAACGTGAGGAGCTGGGGCGGATTATAGGAAGTTATATTGCCAAGAGAGAGCAGCTTGTAAATCTCTTTATCCTGATAGACATACGGCACGAGGCACAGGCAATAGATTTGGAGTTTATCAATAAAATGGGGCAGGCTGGCGTCCCCTTTGCAATTGTTTTTACCAAGAGTGACAAGCTGAGCCGAGGTAAAGCCGAAGAAATGGTTGGCAAGTATAAGCAACGCCTATCGGAAGACTGGGAGGAGTTACCTCCTATTTTTGTAACCTCCTCTGCCAAAGCTGATGGGCGTGCCGAACTGCTAAGCTACATAGATAAACTCAATCGAGATATATCCAAGCAGTAATGAAACAGTCTCAACACAAGAAGATATTGGTTGCCGGAGGGCTTGGTTATATAGGGTCGCATACTACTGTCACCCTGGCTCTGGCCGGCTATGAGCCGATTGTGGTAGACAATCTGGCTAATAGTGATTTGTCTGTCCTCGACGGGTTGCAACAAATACTGGGTTATCGTCCTGTTTTTTATGAGCAAGATTGCAGGGATGGGGTAGCTCTTGATCGGATATTTGCCACAGAGGGAACTATTGATGGTATTATCAATTTTGCTGCACATAAAGCCGTTGGCGAGTCCGTATTGCAACCTTTGCGTTATTATCGCAACAATATAGATGTTTTGTTGTCATTGCTCGAATTTTCCGATAGATGCGGTCTTCGTGCTTTTGTCTTTTCTTCGTCCTGTACCGTATATGGCGAGGCGGAAGTTCAGCCGGTAACGGAGAAGTCCCCTATTTTGCCCGCTACTTCTCCTTATGGCAATACCAAGCAGATTGCTGAGGAGATTATTCAGGATGTGGTGAAGGCCGGGACTTCGTATAAGGCTATATTGCTTCGTTATTTTAATCCCATAGGGGCTCACCCATCGGCTGCTATCGGAGAGTTACCCCAGGGAGTCCCACAGAATCTACTTCCCTATGTGTGTCAAACCGCAGCTGGGATACGCCCTCAGTTAAGCATTTTTGGGCGAGATTACAGTACTCCGGATGGAACCTGTATTAGAGATTACATTGACATAAATGATCTGGCTAAAGCTCATGTTGCCGCTATTGATCATCTGTTGTCGCCTGATTTGAGGGAAGAAGTTCCGCCTTGTGAAGCCTTTAATATAGGGACGGGACATGGTGTATCTGTGCTGGAATTGGTGAAAACTTTTGAACAGGTCAATAACCTTAAGCTTCGCTACGTTTTTGCCGATCGTAGAGCTGGGGATATAGAGCAGATTTGGGCGGATCCGTCCAAGGCTGCCAAAGTGCTGAGGTGGAGAGCCGAGACTCCTTTGGCTGAGACCTTGCGCTCAGCTTGGCTTTGGCAGCAGCGTATATTGCAATCATAAGTCTTTGTCGTCGATGAAGCGAGTTTATAGTGTAAGTCTTGCTGGGCAGATCTACCATATAGATTATGATGCCTATGATGTGGTGTCGTCCTTTATCGAATCTCGTGAAAAGGCTTTAGGCAAGGGAGCGGAGCTTGACGGGCTTTTTTCTTTGCTGGCTGGGAAATTTTCTGCTCAATTGCAGGAAAAAGCTTGCATAGTTGTGGATCGTTCCATGGCTATTGAGGCGATAAGGTTGTTAGATCATTCTTTCATTCCTCCTCGCGTAGATAATGATAAGCTCCACGAAAAAAAACATGTCTCATACCGACAGCCGATAAAGAGATATTATCGAGATCTTGAACATGGGCGGTTGTGTGGAGTGCTGAGTGGCTTGGCTATATACAAAGGGTGGAATGTAATTGCTCTGCGTGTTCTTGCTGTATCTCTTTTTGTCGGTTTTGCCTGGTTGTTAGGGGTTGGCTGGATTGTGCCACTCTCTTACTTGCTAGTCTGGATGATTGTCCCATCGGCAGTTACGGCTACTCAACGTCTGGAGTTGCGAGGACTGCCCCCTACGGAAGAGAACCTGTCTCATTCGATAGCCGAGTCGGCTGCGATCTCTTCTCCCAAGGAACATCCATTATCGAAGTTCTTGGGTTGTCTGTTCAAGTTGGCAATCCTCTCAGCTATGCTGTTTGCTGCCATTTCTTTCTTTCTCGTTTTGGGCAAACTTTTCTTAGACTGGGTGAATTGGCTTTTCTCCACTTCTGACTTCTGGGACGAGTCTTATGCTGCCGAGCAAATCCCTCTTTGGATGCCTATAGCAGCTTTGATTTTAGGCCTACTCTCCATTGCACTGCCTCTGTTTGCCATGCGTAAGCCTCATTCCTCTCGAAGGTTTTGGCTATTGCCTATTTGGATAACGACTTGGGCTGCTACGCTTACTATTTGTGTGCGCATGGCTATCCTGCTATTTGAAATTTTAGGATAGTCCTGAAAAGGAGACCATGGCCTGCAATTGGGGCTTATTTCGTATGTTTGCGAGGAGGCTTGAGTATGCTTTTCTCCTCTTGTCTTGTGAAGTCCACCCTTTCTTTACTCTCTTGGTGGAGTCGTTGCTGGGAAGAAAGAGAGATTGAGGGCAACACATAAAGGAAAAGCAGAGGTTTTCGAGCTGCGTCATGGCCTTTGGCTAAAGATTTAGTGTAGTAGAAAATGAAGTGTGAGCATAAGATATTGGAGATTCCCTATTCGATTGTTCGAAGAGAGGATATGAGTAACGAGTTACGCGCATTGGAGCAGGCTGCAGTGGCAGCAGCGGAGGATGCTTATGCCAAGTATAGCAACTTTCGGGTGGGAGCTGCCGTATTGCTTTCCAATGGAGAGATTGTGAGTGGAAGCAATCAGGAAAATTCGGCTTATCCTTCGGGGATTTGTGCCGAACGTACGGCTTTGTTTTATGCCGGAGCTAAGTATCCCAATGAAGCTGTAGAGAAGCTCTTGATAGTTGCTTTTTCTCCCCACGGTCGCGTGAGAGTAGCCAGCCCTTGTGGTGCATGTCGTCAGGTAATGTTGGAGACATCGGTGCGCTTTCATCCCTATCCGGTTTACTTGGCCGGCCCGGAGGAGGTGATTTGCATAGAGGATAACCGGGATGCTTTGCCATTTCCCTTTGATGGATCGGATCTCTGAGTACTCTTTGTGAGCCCTGGAGAGTCTTCTTCTTAGGAAGAAGAGGATGGGCGAAAGAAAATGACGAGGTAGTGAATTTTCATACCTTTGCGTGTCGCTCTTTGTGAGCTACTGATGCTTGTCAAGGGGCGTTTGTGGGAGATTAGGACATAATAAATTAGACATATAGCAATGAAGTTTTTTTTAGACACAGCCAATCTGGATCAAATCCGTGAGGCAAATGCAATGGGGGTGTTGGATGGAGTAACTACCAATCCTTCCTTGATGGCAAAAGAGGGTATCAGTGGAAAGGAGGCTTGTCACCGTCACTATGTGGAGATTTGCAACATAGTGGAAGGAGGTGACATTAGTGCCGAGGTGATCGCCACAGATTACGAAGGGATGCTGAAGGAGGGTCGTGAATTAGCTGCCCTGCACCCTCAGATCGTGATAAAGGTGCCTTGCACGGCTGATGGTATTAAGGCTGTGAAGCAACTCACGACAGAGGGTTATCGTACCAATTGTACACTGGTCTTTTCTGTAGGACAGGCTCTTTTGGCTGCCAAAGCTGGAGCTACTTATGTGTCTCCTTTTGTTGGTCGCTTGGACGATATTTCCGAGGATGGTATGCAGCTTGTTTCTGACATTGTGGAGATGTACAACTATTATGAGTTTAAGACAGAAGTTCTTGCAGCCAGCATTCGTCATACTCGTCATATCATTGATTGTCTGGAAGTTGGAGCCGATGTGGCTACTTGTCCATTGTCTGCGATTAAGGGCTTGCTCAAGCACCCTCTCACCGATATCGGGTTGGAAAAATTCATGGCTGATTACCGCTCTGTGAATAAGTAAATGCTGTGAAATGATCGATAAACCGGTCGGATTGTTGCTGCTTCTTTCTTTGTTGCTGTCCTGTGTCACCGGGCATTCCGGTTCTGGCCATTCGAACAATCCTTCCGCCCCCAATACTCTCCGGGTCGCATCTGCTAAGGATACGGCTCTGCTCTGTGGAGCTGAACGAATGGAGCTACTCCTTCCCCTGATCAAGGGCAAGCGAGTAGCCCTCTTTGTTAATCAAACTTCCGTTGTTGGTAGTGAGCGAAGACATTTGGTTGATACACTTCTCTCTCAGGGTGTACACCTGTCTAAGATATTTGTTCCCGAACATGGATTTCGCGGCACCGATGATGCCGGAGCCAAGGTAGCACATGAGAGAGATCCGAAGACGGGTTTGTATATCACTTCTCTTTATAGCTCTCGCAAGAAGCCTTCTCCAAAAGATTTGGCCGATGTAGATGTGATTGTCTTTGATATGCAGGATGTGGGAGCTCGTTTCTATACTTATATCAGTTCGATGCACTATGCCATGGAAGCAGCAGCAGAGGAGGGGAAGGAAATTGTAGTTTGTGATAGGCCCAACCCGAACGATTATGTGGATGGTCCTTTGCTTGAGTCCGATTGTCGCTCTTTCGTGGGAATGCACCCTATACCGGTGTTGCATGGACTTACAATGGGAGAATTGGCCATAATGATCAATTCCGAAGGGTGGTTGCAATCCGGCAAGAAATGTCACTTGACGGTCATCCCTCTTTCAGGCTGGGAGCACGGCCAACCTTACCAATTGCCTGTTTCCCCGAGTCCCAATCTGAAAACCGATGCAGCGGTCAGGCTTTATCCTTCGCTTTGCTTTTTTGAAGCAACGATCATGAGTGTAGGACGTGGCACAGATCGTCCTTTTGAGGTACTGGGCTATCCGGATAAACGGTTTGGCTCATATCGCTTCGTGCCACATCCGATGCAGGGTGCCTCCAAACCGCTCTATAGTGGACGAGCTTGTTATGGGGTAGACTTGTCTGCTCAAGGAGAGAGCAATGCCGCAGATTCTCTCTCTCCTTTGTTTGATAGGGGGCTGTCTCTGGCTCCTCTTATTCATTATTATCGACTGGCTCGCAAGCATGGGCTGAAACTCATTAACCGTCGTCGAACTTTTGAGCTGCTGGCAGGAAACAAACACTTGTCTCAACAACTTGAATCAGGACTTAGGGAGGAGGCCATTCGTGCGACTTGGCAGGAGGATCTCTCCCTGTACAGGAAATTGAGAAACCGCTATCTGCTTTATCCCGACAATCGCTAACCCTCTGCCAACTCAAGGTGTGAGGGTTTTCTTATTCCCGGCTGTCAGTTTTTAGTTTGTATCGATGGATATTGTTGTTTGGGCTTCAATCTTGTTAATGCAAGTGTAGCTGTCGCAGCGTTTGCATCACTATTTGGCGGAAGAAAGCCGAGAGCCCGATGAATATTACTCCCGTAATAAGGGTGACTGATCCTCCACGCCACAGAAATTCGGGTATGAATTGCCCCCAACTCTCTATTGGATAGCTTGGTATCATTACTTGATAGATCAAGACAATGGCGACTAAACTCATCAGTCGATTGTGTGTCAGCAGAAGCAAATAATGCCGGAGAGGGGTGTGCAATCCTTGTTGATACAGGAAATAGGGCTTCCACAGATAAACTATCACTATTTGGCTGATGATAATACCACTCCAGATACCGGCTATGCCGAACTGCATCCCCAACAGGATAGAGAGACCGAGATTGAGAGATAGTTCGACAAAAGGAGCCCACACATCCTGGTACAAACCATAGGCGGCCAGGAAATCATCGGTCGAACGATTGGAGGCATAGTAGATATATCCGAGAGAAATATAGAAAGTACCAGTGTCGAAAAGCATCTCCTTCCCAAGCCATAGCTCAATGAAAGAGGGCATAAAAATGAGCAGGATACCTACAACGGCTGTGGAAAAGAAATTGCGCAGACTATAGATACGACCAAAAAGGGAGGCCATGGACTCTGTCCCACTCGTTTGTTTCTTCTCTTCGACGATTTTGTGTCCCAGAGAACTGGTGAGAGCTCCGAACAGTATGCGTAGGGTGGCTGCTATGCTGGCGTACACCAGCAAATAGTTATTATAGACTGTGACAGCATAAGCTGCAGCCGTTACTCCAAAAAGTACCAGAGGGGAACCTTGGTCCAATACGACGGCTGCCAAACGGTGTACGATGAGCTGTTTAGTCCGGATGAGAATTTCGGGATATGTCTTTATAAGCTGCCCGAATTGCTTGCGGTCTACTCTTAGCCACGGGTAGCTTTTTCTTACAAAGTACTCTATGCTTACTGTTGTAGTTATATACCAGATCAGCTCTAAACTTAACCACCAGATATAACCATGTGACAGATAGATGATGCAGAGCGTTTGCAGTATGAGCTTTATAAAGCGGGGAATATGGATGCAGAGATTGGGGATGTAACCTTTCTGGTCGGAGATGAATACAACTTGTCTGTAATTGAAGTAATAACTCAGCAGTGTCCCTGAAAGAAGCACAAAGTAGGTCGCATAGGCATACCACAGAGGTAGGTCTACTTTTGCAAAGATCTTTGGGAAAAAGAAAAAGATAATGATGCTGGCAAGGAGGATAAATCGGGCAATCCAGCGGTAGAATACGGCTTGTATCGATACAATGTCGATTACTTCTTGTTTGTTTCCCTCGTAGAGCGGTTTGTAGAGAGCGTAGGCAATAGCGGATGCAAGTCCTAATTCAGAAGCATTCAGAAAGCCGAGGATATTTACTACAATGTTATTGAGCCCCAAGAGTTCTCCTCCGAGGTGCAGGATGAAGTAGCGACGGAAAATGAAGGTTGCCAAAACGGGGAGCAGGTAGCTCAGAATGCCTATGGAAGCATTCTTAATTGCTTTCTGCGAGCGGCTTTGTATCTCCATACCTGTCCCGAGTGTCGTTGCAATTGTTTGTCTGGTAGTCTTTTGTGCAGAGTGCTGTATGCAGGCGTGTGATACGCTGCTCCCATTATTGTTCTCTTGGGGTTTGTTTCTTGTTGGCCAACCTTTGTTTGTTGTGTTGTCGGAGGTGTTGCCCATCCTTTCTCCCTGAGGGTTTGGTATTCGCTTTCCGGTGTTCTGAAGGCTGTCTTTTCGAATCTCTTGCTTGAGACTTTTCGTCTCGTTTATATTCTTTCCGAGCAGAGTTTGTGTCCGGTTTTCTCACCCGATTACCCCCATGTCCACGCCCGGAGGAGAAACGTCCTCTTTTTAGCTTGTTTGGCTCATATGCTGGTGTGGCTCCGATATGTGTCGGTATGGGTAGTTGATAGAGCTTTTTGCCCAAGAACTCTTCGATGCGACTAAACTCATATTGCTCGCTTTCTCCAACAAGGGTAATAGCCAAGCCGGACTCATTGTTTCGGGCAGTACGCCCGATGCGGTGTACATAGTCTTCGGGATCTCTGGGTATATCATAGTTGATTACCACAGTCACATTATCCACGTCTATTCCTCTTGCCACAATGTCGGTGGCGACCAATATGTCTATACTCCTGTTCTTAAAGTCTCGGATCACTTGCTCTCGTACACTTTGGTCAAGGTCTGAATGCATTGCTGTTGCATTGTATCGCCTTTGCTTGAGAGCTTGTGTCAGATCTTTGACTTTCTGTTTTGAGCTGGAAAAGATAATTGTGCGAGAGGGAGGTGTGGCAGCAAACAGATCGAGCAAAATGGGTAATTTCTGTTCGTCATAGCATATACAGCAGGTCTGTGTGATAGCTTCGGGCGGACGGCTGATAGCGATCTCTACTTGCTTCGGATTTTTTAGAATTCCGGCAGCCAGTTCTCTGATTTTCTTTGGCATGGTGGCCGAGAACATCAGTGTTTGGCAGGTTTTGGGCAATTGCTTGTAAACCTGCATGATGTCATCGTAGAAACCCATGTCGAGCATTCGGTCTGCCTCGTCCAATACAAAGAATGATACCTGGGAGAGATCGGCCGACTTCATATTGATATGTGATATCAACCTTCCCGGAGTGGCAATCAGCACATCGGCTCCCATCTCCATCCCTTTGCGTTGTTGCTCCCAAGCAATACCGTCTGTACCTCCATATATGGCTACAGCCGATACGGAGAGGAAGTAAGAGAAGGCCTCGATTTGTTGATCGATCTGTTGAGCTAATTCCCGAGTAGGAGCCATGATCACGGCATTGACAGCATCAGAAGGGTACTTCCCACTATTGAGTTCGCTAATGATCGGTAGTACATAGGCCGCTGTTTTGCCTGTTCCGGTCTGTGCACAAGCTATCAGATCATGTCCCTCCAATATGAGTGGGATAGTTGCTTCTTGTATAGGGGTTGCTTCGAAGAAGTTCATGGCATCCAGCCCGTCCAATACTTCGTCGCTTAAATCGAATTCGTCAAATCTCATTGGATTGCACATTTGGAAACAAATGTACTAAAAGGGCTTGGAGCAAAGGAATATGAGGGGATAAAAAGATTGGGGAATGTCTCCCGACATGCCCCAACCAACATTGTTAACCTTAAATTTAATACTATTATGAAAAAACCACGGAGCAAAGGTAAGAATAATTTTGTGATTACACAGATTGTCGATGAAAGGAAGTTTTGCTTCTTTATTCTCGTATTGTAGTTGTTTTTCTGTCGTTTGCTTATTGGTTCTTATTTTTTTGATTTCAAATTGTCTTTCGGAAAGCCCGCATTCATTCAATGATGATCTCTCACTCCTTTGCCAAAAAGCCCTTTTTTACAACTTGTCGGATGGAGGAGAACGAGAATATTTGCTTACAGTTATTTGTGACAAAGAACTTAGTAGTTTCTCTGATTCCGAGAAAAGAAGGCTAATAGAGTTTTGCGAAGTGTCTGTTGCCTAAATAGCTCTTGGATGAATACCCTCAATTGTTCGGATGTGAGCCGAATGGAGGACGATTAGGGATAAGAAGGAAAAAGTTACCTTTGCTACCTAATATATTTGTATCGTTATGAATCGTAGCAATATCAGCATATACTTGACAGCGGCCTGTCTGGCCTTGGTGTTTACTTTCATCAGCAGTGCCTGCAACAGGGATGATTCTGCGGTGGAGAAAGTAGATCTGACTAGCGTGCAAATCCATACATTGGTGATGCAGTCTAAAGACACTCCTGAATTGGGGAAAGTATTTTTTTCGATAGATCAGCGACAGGGTAAGATATACAATGCTATTCCCATTGCTTATAAAACGAGGATAGGTAAGGTCTTGCCATCTGTAGGAACCTTCAAACTCAATAAGCTTAGCTATGCGGTGGGAGATAATGCCGAGTGGGTCCCGTGGAGTGGGAAGGACTCCATCGCATTGAATGGAGCAGATCGTATCCGCTTTCAGGTAAAGGATCAGGCAGGAAAGATGACCAAGGAATATCAGGTGGAAATTCGTATCTATAGCTTCGATCCGAGGACAATCCTTTGGGAAGACTTGGGGACGAGTAGTCTATCCGTGAATTTGGCCTCTTCATATTACGCCATCCAGGAAAAGTCCGATGTAAGGATATATACCAATGAGGCTGATAAGGTTGTGATGTATTCCGGAAATTTGGGCAATCCAAAAGATTGGAAACGACAAGAGATGTCTTTGTCTGGGCAAGTAGTAGCCATGCAGCTCAATTCTCAGGGAACTCAGAGATTCATTCAGACTTCGGATGGAGAGCGAGATCGACTATATAAGTCTTCAGATGGTATTTTGTGGACCGAGGATTCTCCTGTTGGGCTCAATCGCTTTTCTTTCCTCGGCTGTGTGGAGGATGCCGGCAAGCCGTATATGGTGGCTTTGGCTTATATGGATGGCAATCTCAAACGAGCTGCGAGTTGGTCAGGGGGGGGGCTTAATTACCATGACCCCTTGCCAGAGGATTTTCCGATGGAACATTTGTGTATAGTTGCAGACAACAATTACCTCAAACCTGTAATTCGCCTATTGGGTGGCAAGTCAAAAGCATCTGCAGAAGGCCAGTATTGGCTCAGTACTAATGCTCAAGACTGGCTCAAACCGGGAGAGATAGCTGCATCCAATTTGCCTCTTTCTTCTTACCGAGCAGGGCAAATGGTAAGGAGTGACAAGCAGCTCTTTTTCTTCGGTACTTCGGAGCGCAGTGGCGAGGTTAGGAATACCGTTTACCATTCTTCTGACAGAGGCTATACGTGGAAAGCAGGGGTGGAGCAGTTGATGTTGCCTTCGGTTGCCAAACCCTATGAAATTTGTTTTGCCTTTTCTGACGAACAGAATTACATCTATCTCGGGGTAGCCACTAAAGGTGAGGGCGCAGACACCAATGTAAGACTCTTTCGAGGGCGTCTGAAGTTGTATCTCTGATACTACGAGTCAGACAAATCTTTACAAAATGCACATCTCTTAGAAATATCCGGTATGCAAAGACGATTCCCATATCTCTTCTTGCTGAGCTTTCTGCTGATCCCCGTAGGGTTGGAGGCGCAGGAGTATCTCTTCGAGTTTGGAGGGCAGGTGGGCTTGTCTCAGTATGTCGGTGATATAGGGCGCAGGGCTCCATTCTCGGCAACGAGTTATACCTTTTCTGCCGAAGGGAGGTACAATATAAATTTCCGTTTTGCTCTCTCTTCACAGATTGGCTATTATGGCCTCAAGGGGCGGTATCGATATGCCGACAATATATTCCCAGAGAGAAAGGAAGTCGATTTCGATAGTCACCTTTACCATTGGGGAGTTATGGGCGAGTTTAACTTTGTTCCTCTGAGTGATAAGTTCTCTTACCTTCGTACTTCTCGCTTTTCTCCCTATGTAGGCTTTGGAGGAGGGCTTGCTTTGGGGCCTTCCTATCAAGGAACTGTGGTAGCCCCTTCTTTACAGATAGGTGGAGGTTTCAAATACAAAATCAACTCTCGCTTGGGTGTGAGTGTACAGTACATATATCGTTGGCTTTTGTCCGATGCTTTTGATGCTCCGAATGAGCAGACAAAGCATTTGGATAATCCCTTTCGGATCAGTCAGACAATGCTGAGAAATGGTGATGGATTGGGAAGTCTTACCTTCTCCTTTACCTACAGTTTGGGGACGAGAGACAAGCGTGATTGTCGTACCGAAAAGAGAAAAATGAGAAAGAAGAAAATCCCGGAACTCAAATTGAAATAAAGTAAGCTGCACAAAAGATCTATGTCTCAAACCAAAGATAAATATCAGGCCTTTCTCGAAACTGCACCTAAGTTGCCTCGGCATATTGCTATCATCATGGATGGCAATGGACGCTGGGCTCAGCAGCGTGGTCAGGCTCGCGAACAGGGGCATGCAGCTGGAGCAAAAGCACTGGACAAGGTGATGCGTGCTGCTGTGGCTCTTGGTATACCTTACCTTACGGTTTATGCTTTCAGTACAGAGAACTGGGGGCGGCCACAAGGAGAGGTCGAAGCTTTGATGTCTTTGTTGGTGGAGACGATCAGAGAACAAACTCCCGGTATGCAAGAGCATGGAGTACGACTTCTGGCCATAGGAGATTTGGATCGACTTCCCTCGATCTCTCGTACTGCACTTGCCGAGGCAATAGAGAAAACTCAGCATAACGATAAACTCACTCTCACTCTTGCGTTAAGTTATTCGGCTCGTTGGGAGCTTTCTCATTGTATGCGTCGAATAGCCACAGAAATTCAGCGGGGATTGTATCTCCCCGAGGAGATAGATGAGGCAGTTATCTCTCAACGACTATGTACAGCCGGATTGCCTGATCCGGACCTGCTGATACGTACCGGAGGAGAGCAACGCATTAGCAACTTTCTTCTCTGGCAGACTGCCTACGCCGAACTTTACTTCTCTCCCATTTATTGGCCGGACTTCGATGGTGATGCTTTGTTGGAGGCTATCTCTGACTACAGCGGTCGCGAACGTCGTTACGGACTCACGAGAGAACAGATAAACAAACCTATACAACAAGCAGAAGATACAGATTTAGCTACGACCCATGATGCATAAACTTTTTACTCTCGGCCTAGCTGTGGCTTTTGCCTCAGTTGGTCTCAAAGCTCAGGTACTGGCAGACAGTTTGCCGACTCCGCAGTCTCCACAGGCAGAGTTGCCCGTAGATAGTCTGCCAGAGATCAACTATGCCCGTCCTATACATAAGGTGATAGCGGATATACGGATTGTGGGGGCAAAGTCCTACGACCCTGAAGTTTTGCTCAATCTCTCCGGTTTGGCCGTAGGAGAGGAAGTAACTATTCCGGGAGTGGCATTCACCAATGCGGTGGAGCGTTTTATGCGCCATGGTCTTTTCTCCAATGCTCAGATACTGGTTACCAAATATCAGGGCAACAAAGCATGGATAGAGATACGTCTGACTGAGAGACCTCGCATATATGAGGCCAAATTTGTCGGAATCAAGAAAAGTGACCGAGAGGAATTGGAGAAACGTACGAACCTACGTAAGGGGTTGCAAATGACTCCCAATGTGGCGGATCGCACCAAACAGCTCATCCGGAAATACTATGCCGAGAAAGGTTACCGAGACATGGATGTGGAGATCCGTCAGGAAGATAATTTGAGCGAAGAAGGCTTCGTCAATCTTACTATCCGAATTGATCGGAAAGACAAGACTTCGGTAAACGAGATCAGTATAGAAGGGAATACAGCTCTTTCCGATGACCAGATACGTATGGCGATGAAGAAAACCAATGAGCGTTTTCGTTTGACTGATGGACGTCTTTGGTATAGCATACGCAAGATTTTTAGCTCCAAGAAATTGGTAGATAAAGAGTATCGGGAGGATTTGGATAGGATTATTGAGCGGTATCAAGAGTTAGGCTACCGTGATGTAGAGATTCTTTCCGACACGATCATGCCTTCTGGTAAGAAAAATAGAGTTGATATTCGCATCAAACTGAATGAGGGGCGCAAATATTACATAGATGATATTCGTTTTGTGGGTAATACCAAGTTCGAGACGAAGAATTTGGAGAAGATGCTCGGCATGAAACGAGGAGATGTCTATAACCAGAAAAAACTCAATGCCCGCATCTTCACAGAGGAGGATGCCCTTTCCATGCTTTACTACAACAACGGCTATATGTTTGCTCATGTAGATCCGGTGGAGACTAAGGTGGATGGAGATTCGGTTTCGCTTGATATACGTATCGTGGAGGGTATGCAGGCTACTATCAACAAGGTTTCGATTAAGGGAAACAATATTGTCTATGATGAGGTGATCCGTCGTGAGCTGTTTACCAAACCCGGAGCTGTCTTCTCGCGCGATGATGTCCTCAATTCTCTCCGTATGATTGCCCAGCTGGGGCACTTCGATCCGGAAAAGATGATTCCGAACACGATCCCAAACCCAGCTTCAGGAACAGTCGATTTGGAATACAACCTCTCTCCTAAGAGTAATGACCAATTTGAGTTGTCTGCAGGTTGGAGCCAGACGGGGGTGATATTCCGTACCGGATTGAGGTTCTCCAACTTTGCCATGAGCAATATCTTCAGACCTTCGATGTACAAGAACTTTGTGCCACAAGGACAGGGGCAGACGTTCTCGATCAATATGCAGACGAATGGTAAGTTCTACCAATCGTATGGCATCTCTTTTATGGATCCATGGTTTGGTGGTAAGCGACCCAACTTGTTGAGTGTAAGTGCTTTTTATTCCAAGATGACAGCTATTGACACCAAGTATTACAACAATCGTATTAGTTCCTATTACAATCCCTATTACAATGGATTCTATAATCCTATATATGGTGGTAGCTCCTATGGAATGGGAGGATACGATAATATGGGTGGCGGATACAACATAGGTGGAGAGTTGTACGAGAAGGCACAAGACCCGGACAAGTCCTTGCAGATGTTTGGCTTGTCAGTCGGCTATGGAAAACGTCTCAGTTGGCCGGACAACTGGTTCCAGATTTATGCCTCACTCAATTACACCCACTACAGACTTCGCAACTGGGTTTATGAGACTTTCCAAAATTTCCATGAGGGTTATTCCAATGACGTTAATATGGAGCTTCGTTTGCAAAGAAATTCTATAGACAATCCTATCTATACTCGCTCAGGTTCGGAGTTTACAATTTCGGTAAAAGCAACTCCGCCTTATTCGCTTTGGGATGGGAACGATTACTCCAATCCCAAGCTCTCGATGGCTGATCGTTATCGTTTTGTGGAATATCACAAATGGATGTACCGCAATCGTATCTTCTTGCCTCTGCTCAATCCCGCCACCGTCAAACGAACTCCGGTGTTGATGGGACGTGTGGAGACAGGGTTGATCGGCTACTACAACAGCCACAAGCGCTCTCCTTTTGGTACATACTACATGGGAGGTGATGGGATGAGCTCATATATGGGTGGATACATGAACGAGACGATAGGTCTTCGAGGGTATAAAAATGGTTCTATAGCTGGTAGTAATTATAACTATGCCTATGCCTATATGCGTATGTCCATGGAGCTACGCTATCCCCTGATGTTGGAAGGACAAACGAATATTTGGGTATTGGGATTTTTGGAGGCCGGTAATGCCTGGAGTAATTTTTCCGATTATGATCCTTTTAACTTGAAGCGTTCGGCCGGTGTCGGATTTCGTATTACTTTGCCCATGCTTGGGATCCTTGGTATAGATTGGGGTTATGGCTTCGATCGTCCCAATGGTATGTCGGACAGAGGGGGAAGTAATATCCATTTTGTCCTTGGGCAGGAATTTTAGGCCAAGTTCCCCACAAGGAGTAATAGCACATTAATAAAAACTCAAACACAACAAACATCATGAAACGAATCTTTCTATCCCTCATTCTCGCTCTGGTGGCAATCGGTTTTGCCTCAGCACAGAAGTATGCTTTGGTAGATATGGAGTATATCCTAAAAAATATTCCAGACTATGAGATGATGAACCAACAGTTGGAAGAAGTGTCTAAGAAGTGGCAAAATGAAATAGAGGCTCTCGAAAACAAGGCACAAACCCTCTACAAAAAGTATCAGAGCGATTTGGTGTTTCTTTCAGCCGATCAAAAGAAAAGCCGAGAGGATCAGATTGTGACAATGGAGAAAGAGGCTGCCGAACTCAAGCGCAAATACTTTGGCCCGGAAGGAGAGCTTTTCAATAAGCGTATGGAGCTGATGAAGCCTATTCAGGATGAGATCTGGAACGCCATCCGAGATCTGGCCAAAGCCAAAGGTTACCAAATGGTATTGGATCGTGGTTCGTCCGGAATTATATTCGCCAATCCTGCAATAGACATCAGTACGGATGTTTTGGCCAAACTCGGTTTTTCCACCCGATGAGAATGATCATAAAGTCTAACTAATAAGAAATGATGATGAAAAAAATTGTTCTTACTCTGCTGCTTTGCTTGCCCTTTGTGGCCGGAGCCCAGCAAAAGATTGCCATTGTCAATACACAGGAAGTAATGGCACAGATGCCCGAATTTAAGGAGGCTCAAAACAAGCTTAACGAACTGGGCAAAAAGTATGATGCCGATTATAAGGCTATGCAACAGGAGATTGAGAAAAAGGCAGAAGCTTTCGACAAGGAAAAAGACAGCCTGAGCGAAGTTCTAAAGAAGACTCGCCAACAGGAGATACAGGACATGGTATCTCGTTTGGGACAGAGCGAAAGATTGATGAGCGAAGATTTGCAGAAGCAACAGCAGATGCTCATGGCTCCCATACAGCAGAAAGTTTATGATGCTTTGAAAAAAGTCGGTGATGAGAATGGCTATGCTTATATCATGGAAGCGCAGCTTTTCCACTATACAGGAGCTTCTGCAGTAGACTGTACTGCACAGTTGAAAGCGAAGTTGGGAATCAAATAATACTTGCCTTAGTAAGCTATATTTATCAACAACAAAAAAGCTCGGAGAGGATTCCTCTCCGAGCTTTTTTATTTCTTGAGAGACTGCTGCATAAGGATAAGGCAGCAGTCTCTTTCTGGAATTGCTTAGTCCTGATCAGTTTTGGCTACTCGATAGTAGGCCAAGTCAGAAGGATTGAACTCTCTGATATAGGTCTCTATCTTTTGTATTTCGGCTTTGGCATAGCGTAGATAGACCTCCGCGGAGTTGCGGAAGCTTTCTTCGTCATTGGCTGCCAACATCAACAAGTGGCCGAACACACAGTGGCCAGTCGCTTCTACCAATCTTCTGGCATGGAAGTCAAGAAGTTCTTGGTCTTTTTGCTCGACTACAAACTCTATCAGGTCTCGACTACGTGCGTTCAGCTTGGCTAGCTCTTCTTTCATCGGGCGCAAGGCTTCGATGACTTCTGTTTGCTGATAAGCATCCAATTGGGCATGATAGGTGCCGGTGGTGATATGCCTGATGGCTGCTACAACCTGCAGCTGCGTGGTACCTTCGTATATGCTTGCGATTCTTACATCACGATAAAGGCGTTCGCAGGTGTAGTCTTTCATAAAGCCCGAGCCTCCGTGTATTTGGATGGCATCGTAGGCATTTTGATTGGCATATTCGCTACACATACCCTTGCCCAAGGGTGTGTAGGCATCGGCCAGACGGTTGTAGTGCTTTTGCTCTTTGCGCTCTTCCGGAGTCAATTTGCGTTCGCGAGATATGTCATCGTAGAGTTTGTACATATCTACAAAACGGCAAGTCTCATATAGCAGAGCTCTGGCAGCATCGGTCTTGGCTTTCATCATAGCGAGCATTTCGTAGACAGCAGGGAAACGATCTATTGTCTGCCCGAACTGTTTGCGATCTTTGGCGTAGGCTTCTCCCTCTCTCAAAGCTGCATCGCATATCCCAACACTTTGGGCCATGATCCCGAGACGTGCTCCATTCATCAGAGCCATTACGTATTTGATCAGACCCAGCTTGCGATCTCCTACCAGTTCGGCCTTGGCATCTTTGAATACCAATTCGCAGGTGGGAGAACCTTTGATACCCATTTTGTTCTCAATTCGGCGTACATCCACCCCTCCATCTTTTTTCTGATAGACGAACATAGATAGACCACGACCGTCATTGGTCCCTTCTTCACTTCTCGCCAATACAAGGTGAATGTCAGAGTCTCCATTGGTGATGAAACGCTTCACCCCGTTCAAACGCCAAGTGCCATCTTCTTCGTGATAGGTCGCTTTGAGTCGAACTGCCTGGAGGTCACTTCCTGCATCCGGTTCTGTGAGGTCCATAGAGAGAGTTTCTCCAGCACATACACGAGGAATAAACCGTTGCAGCTGATCCTCATTCCCGAATTCATATATGGTCTCAGCACAGTCTTGCAAGCCCCAGATATTTACAAATCCGGCATCGGCACGGCTGACCATATCCGCAGCCATAATGTATGGTAGGATAGGGAAGTTCAGCCCTCCGAATCGGCGAGGCATAGAGATCCCCATGAGGCCGGCATCTACCACTGCTTTGAGGTTCTGTTGAGTCCCTTTGGCATAGGCCACGCGATTGTTCTCCAGAGTGGGGCCCTCGTGGTCTACGCTTTCGGCGTTGGGCGCAATGATGTCTGCACAGATCTCACCAATGACTTCCAATACTTTATCGTAGCTATCCATCGCATCTTCAAAATCGATGGGGGCATAGCTGTATTTATCTTTGTCGGTATATCCTCTCTCCTTGAGCTCCACGATACGCTTCATCAGTGGGTGATTCAAGTGATATTTGAGTTGAGGAGTATCTGTATAAAAGTTTGCCATAATATTTCTTTTTCCCGATTACAAGTCTGTTTGTCTTACTTACTGTTTTTCTTATAGGAAGCAATCATCTTGGGCAGCACTTCCTCCAGATTGCCGGTGATCACATAGTCGGCAATTGTATTGATAGGAGCCTCGGGATCGCTGTTGATAGATATGATCATCGAACTTTCCTGCATACCAGCGATGTGCTGTATCTGTCCGCTGATACCACAAGCAATATAGAGTTTTGGTCGCACAGTTACGCCGGTCTGTCCTATTTGTCTTTCATGCTCGGTGAAGCCTGCATCGACAGCTGCACGAGTAGCTCCGACCTCAGCTCCCAGCAGTTTGGCCAGCTTGTGCAGAAGCTCGAAGTTCTCTTTTGAGCCAACGCCATAACCTCCGGATACGATGATGGGGGCTCCACCCAGGTTGAGTTGGCTTTTTTCTATATGTCTCTCGATGATTTCTACGGCAAAGTCGGTGTCCGATACATAGTTGCCCATGTTGTGCTTAACTATCTCTCCCTTCCCGGCCTTTGCAGCAACCTCTTTTTTCATCACACCGGGACGGACGGTTGCCATTTGAGGGCGACAGTCGGGGTTGATGATTGTTGCCACGATGTTACCGCCGAAAGCGGGACGAATTTGGTAGAGCAGCTGCTCATAGGTCTTGCCTGCCTTCTTGTCCTCATGTGTGCCTATCTCCAGAGCGGTGCAGTCAGCTGTAAGACCGCTGCCGAGTGTAGAAGATACTCTGGGGCCAAGATCACGTCCGACCGATGTAGCACCCATGAGAGCGATTTGTGGTTTCTCTGCCTCAAAGAGTTTGCAGAGGATGGCCGTGTGAGGCATTGTGCTGTAGTGGGCCAATCTGGGATCTGCAAAAATGTGCAGACGATCTACTCCATACGGCATCACCTGCTCGGCAATACCTTGTTCGGAACCGGAGATAGCGATAGCCTCCAGTTCACAGCCCAAAATGTCTGCCAAGCTGCGCCCTTTGGTAAGCAGTTCCAAACTTACTTCCTGTACTTGGGCGTCTTCTATTTCCAGATATACAAATAGATTGTTCATTGTTCTTGGCACCTCCTTAGCCTATGGTATGGTTAGCAATCAATTCGACCACCAGCTCTTCTATAGCCTTGTCGGTCGGCTCTATTGTGCGGGCCTCTTTGGCCTGAAATACTACATTCACGATTGTCTTTACTTTGGTGGGAGACCCGGGCAAACCGCATTGGTTGGGGTCGGCACCTACT
Organism: Porphyromonas crevioricanis; assembly: GCF_900167225.1. GTDB lineage: Bacteria > Bacteroidota > Bacteroidia > Bacteroidales > Porphyromonadaceae > Porphyromonas > Porphyromonas crevioricanis. The sequence continues at coordinate 141,240 of NZ_FUXH01000003.1, read as the reverse complement.
GCCTGAGCACTCAGTTCCGTGATGTTGAGGTCCGGGCGTGCTGCTACCAATGTCTGTATACGTTCGTCACATTCTTGCAGCTCCGTAGGAGTCTTGGCGTGTTTGTATTGTTGCAGTAGCTTGGCATTGCGAGGGCGACAAGGAGCTGCCGATCCATTTACTGTGACCAGACAGGGTAGGGGGCAACGCACGGTTTCCACCCCATTGTCAAGTCTGCGTTTGATGGTCAGTTTGCCATCCTGCATTTTTATCTCTTCGGCATAGGTTACCTGCAAGTATCCGAGTTTGTCGGCTACTTGTGGACCTACTTGAGCTGTATCTCCGTCTATGGCTTGTCTGCCGGAGAGTATCAGGTCGGCTCCTCCCAAGTGCTTGATGGCAGTAGAGAGAGCATAGCTTGTGGCCAAAGTATCTGCCCCGGCAAAGGCTCTGTCTGTGAGCAAGTATCCACCGTCTGCCCCGCGGTACATAGCTTCCCGTATCACATCGGAAGCTCTCAGAGGACCCATGGTGAGGATATGTACACTACTACCCGGGGTAGCATCTTTGATGCGGAGAGCTTGCTCCAAAGCATTGAGGTCTTCAGGGTTGAAGATTGCTTCCAGCGCAGCCCTATTGACTGTACCGTCTGCCTTCATGGCATCTTTCCCCACAGAGCGGGTATCGGGTACTTGTTTGGCTAATACGATTATTTTCATACTGTCTTGGTTATGTTGTTTAGCACTTTGTTCTGACCAACTACGGCCACATATTCTTTCAGATAATCCGGTTCCCAATAAGCGAGATCTGCAAAATCTCTTTGTTCCATCTTAGATTGAGCCAATCGAGCCATAGCCATGGCGGTCGGAGCAATCTCCTGGTCGCAGAATACAGCATGGGGATGGGTGAATATTTCTTTGCTTTTGGCTGCTCCATCTCCCACCAACAAGACGGGACCGAGCGCAAAGTCCGATTCAAAAGACTTTGGGGTCAGCACCTCTGCCCGTTCGTCTGAGAGAGGGCGAAGATCGGTGTCGTACATCGCTGTGTAGACCTCCATTCGTCTGGCATCGATCATGCAGCGAATGCGTAAGTTTTGTGTGTTGTATGGTATAGCAGCTGCTGCCACGATTTGCAGCGTGGGTACGACTATGAGAGGTATCTCGAAGCCGAATGCAAGTCCTTTGGCTGTCGATGCGCCTATCCGAAGTCCGGTATAGGATCCTGGCCCTGCACTTACGGCTATAGCTTCCGGAGCAAAACCTTGTGCTTGTGCTTCGGTTAGCACTTCCTGTACGAAAGGTGCCAGCTGTACAGCGTGATTGGCTCCTGCTTCCGAGCTGATACGTTGTGCGAGTAGCTCTCCTTTGAGGCTATAGGCTACGGAGCAGACTCGGGTTGCAGTCTCGATAAGCAATATTCCTTCCTTCGATTGCATATTCTTTATTTCTGTTTTGTTTCGATCAATCCCCTTATTTATCCTGATAAGAAGAAAGCCTATCTACATCTGGCAAATATACCCTAAGTTGGGCAATTGTCTATATATGTAGAACTCGAAAACTGCACAAAAATAGTTCTTTTGAGCAAACCTGCTCTCTCGCAGCAGATCAATCGCATTAAATTCTTTGGAGAGACCGTTGTGTACGGCCCTTGCATATATACTGATGTATACTGAAAAAGTCCTTCAAGAGATCTTTGCACAGACTACAAAATGACAAGTTTTAATTGCCGTTTTGTTGATTTTGCAGAATGCGGTGACCTTTTGACGGTATTGAGACTGAGAATGAAGGTGCAGGAGGTATACTTGTTGTGCATGACCAAGCCCGAATGTCGAAAATGATACAGTGAGTGCCGTGTTGTGCAACAGTCCCTGAATACAAGTCCTCGAGTCTCTTCTTTAGAGTGTGTATATTTATTTGTTTGTTTGTATGTTTTTCTATTTCCATTTGCTGTGCATTTTCTGCTCAGATTGGGAGCTTTTTGATCGTACTTTCACTTCCTTTTTTGATGTCGATAGGAGTCGTTTTTTTCTGCAAAGGGAGAGAATGAAATTTCTCTCCTGAGAAAAAATTTGCTCTCTCCTGTGTTAGCAAAAATTCTCTCAGGAGAAAAAATGATCCCTTTGAAACGCCCTGTTCATCAATGTTTTGAGAAGGCGATATAAAACATAAAAAAAGGCATGTCTACTTGTCTACAACAGTCTCTTTTCTCCCCTCTTTTCCCGGTTTTTGTCATGATAGGAAATTAACAAAACTTGTTGGTTTTGATGGTCGAAGCAGGAGCTTTCTTCAGAGACTGCTGCATGGTCGTTCTTTTTGTACGTCATTCCCGGCATTGGGGCTTTCGGTGGTGTATTTTTCTCGCCCTGTCTCATTATCTTTGCAGCAAATGAGTTCGGATTTTAATATTCACAACGAACGGAATATACCCATTGCTCCCGAGGAGCGCGATTTGGATCGTGCGCTTCGGCCTCATCGTTTTGAGGATTTCAGTGGGCAAGACAAGGTAGTCGAAAATCTTGCAGTCTTTGTTCGTGCTGCCAAGATGCGGGGGGAGGCTCTGGATCATGTGCTATTGTATGGCCCCCCGGGTTTGGGCAAAACGACCCTTTCTCATATTATCGCCAACGAGTTAGGGGTCGATATTAAGATCAGTTCGGGGCCAGTACTGGATAAGCCTGGGGATTTGGCGGGTCTGCTCACATCACTTGAGCCGAACGAAGTCTTATTTATAGATGAGATTCACCGGCTTAGCCCTGTTGTAGAGGAGTATTTGTATTCTGCAATGGAGGATTATCGCATTGATATTATGCTTGATAAAGGGCCTTCGGCTCGATCTATACAGATTGATCTCAGCCCTTTTACCCTGATTGGAGCTACAACTCGTTCCGGGCTTCTTACGGCTCCTCTCCGAGCTCGCTTTGGTATCAATCTGCATCTGGAGTACTATGATACGAACACGATCGCCAATATCGTGGCCCGGTCGGCACGGATATTGGGAGTTGTGTGTGAACCGGAGGCTGCTCGGGAGATTGCCGGACGTAGTCGGGGGACTCCTCGTATTGCCAATGCTTTGTTGAGGCGAGTGAGAGATTTTGCGCAAGTCAAAGGATCTGGAAGGATCGACCTGGAGATAGCGAACTTTGCCCTCGAAGCCCTCAATATAGACACCTATGGTCTGGATCAGACCGACAACAAACTGCTTTGTACTCTCATTGATAAGTTTGGCGGAGGGCCAGTGGGGCTCACGACCATTGCGACAGCTTTGGGAGAAGATCCTGGCACTATCGAAGAGGTCTATGAGCCTTTCCTTATACAGGAGGGGTTTCTCAAGAGAACTCCAAGAGGTAGAGAAGCTACCCATTTGGCTTATCGACACCTCGGACGCTCTTTGCGTCCCTCCGTCGGAGAGCTTTTTGAGGATGGTGATTTTTGATCATTGAGTATCATTTGTTCGTCCCCTTTGATCGACCGTAAAGGCTGACTCTCTCCAAGTGTAAAAAACTTGCTTTTGGCTTTCTTTTTTTAGCTGTCGTCTCATCGAAAAGACGTACCTTAGTGGCATTAAATTCATAAATCACGCGTTGTCGGCGTGGTATTGGTTTGTAATATGATAGATTCAGAGGATAAGATTATCAATATTGATATCGACAAAGAGATGCGCACGGCCTACATAGACTATGCTATGTCTGTGATAGTGTCTCGTGCTTTGCCTGATGTGCGCGACGGATTCAAGCCCGTGCACAGACGTGTGTTGTATGCCATGAATGATACCGGCAATGTACACTCGTCACCACACAAGAAAAGTGCAAAAACCGTCGGTGAAGTGATTGCTAAGTATCACCCACACGGGGACAGCTCGGTGTATTTCACTCTGGTGAGATTGGCCCAGCCTTGGAATTTGCGCTACACGATGGTAGATGGGCAAGGTAACTTTGGCTCTATCGATGGCGACTCCCCCGCAGCTATGCGTTATACGGAGGCCAGGCTAAGTCGCATAGCAGCCGAAATGCTGCGTGACATAGACAAAGAAACCGTAGACTTCCAAAATAACTTCGACGATACATTGCAAGAGCCGGTTGTCTTACCGACTCGTATCCCTAATCTGCTTGTCAATGGAGCAGCTGGTATTGCGGTGGGGATGGCAACCAATATGCCCCCTCACAACTTGGGCGAAAGTATAGATGGCTGTGTAGCTTATATCGATGCCGATGGCGAGATAGAGATTTCTGAATTGATGAAGTATGTCAAGGCTCCCGATTTCCCGACCGGAGGACTGATATACGGCTATGCCGGAGTAAAGGAAGCTTTCGAGACAGGACGAGGACGGATTGTTATTCGCTCTCGTTGCGAGATCGAGCAGCATGCCAATCATGAGCGTATCATAGTGACAGAGATCCCCTACCAGGTAGTCAAATCCGACTTAGTCGCTTCGATAGCTCAACTGGTAAACGAAAAGAAAATAGACGGAATCTCAGATATTCGAGACGAATCGAACCGGCAGGGTATACGTGTTGTGATAGAGATTAAGAGAGATGCCAATGCTTCTGTTGTGCTCAACAAACTTTACAAGCAGACGGCCCTCCAAAGCTCTTTCAGTGTAAACAACATTGCGCTGGTGAACGGACGTCCTATGCTGTTAAACCTCAAAGATCTCATTCGAGAATTTGTCGATCACAGGCACGATGTGGTGACTCGCCGCTGCATATATGAGTTGAGAAAAGCCAAAGAGCGTGCGCACATCCTGGAAGGACTGCTCATCGCCGTAGATCACATAGATGAGGTAATAGCTATTATCCGTGCTGCCAAGGATCCAAACGAAGCAATGGCAAACTTGATCGCTCGCTTTGAGTTGAGCGAAATACAGGCCCGGGCTATCGTAGATATGAGGCTCAGAGCCCTCACTGGTCTGGAGCGTGAAAAGCTGCGGAACGAATATGAAGAGATTGCCAGACAGATTGCCTACCTCGAGATGCTCCTCGGTAGCAAAGAAGAGCGAATGAAGGTGGTCAAACAGGAACTGCTGGAGGTACGAGAGAAGTATGCCGATGACAGACGCTCCGAGATTATTTACGCCAGTGAAGAATTTAACCCAGAGGACTTCTATGCCGATGATGAGATGATAATCACACTCTCTCACATGGGGTACATCAAGCGCACGCCTCTCACAGAGTTCCGCACTCAGTCAAGAGGGGGAGTAGGGGCCAAGGGGTCGGATACCCGAAGCGAAGACTTCGTGGAATATATCTATTCGGCCTCGATGCACGCAACGATTTTGCTCTTTACAGCCAAAGGTAAATGCTATTGGCTCAAGGTGTACGAGATCCCTGAGGGGGCCAAAAATGCCAAGGGTAGAGCTATACAGAACTTGCTCAACATAGATCCTGACGACAAGGTGACTGCGTTCATCCGAATTAAAGACCTGACTAAAGACGAGGCCTTTGTCAATTCTCATTACCTGATGTTTGCCACAAAGACGGGTATGGTGAAGAAGACCTTGCTGGAGGCCTATTCTCGCCCTCGCACCAATGGAGTGATCGCTATCAATCTCAATGAGGGAGATGAGGTCGTAAGTGTGCGTTTGACCAATGGCCGAAACCAGATCCTGATTGCCAATCGAAACGGACGAGCTGTGCGTTTCGACGAGTCTACAGTTCGTACAGTCGGTCGCAACTCGATAGGGGTGCGTGGTATGCGTCTGGATGAGGATGGGCAGGACGAAGTGATAGGTATGATTGCCATCAAACACCCCGAGGAGCAGACTGTATTGGTGGTGAGCGAACATGGCTATGGCAAGCGATCTTCGATAGAAGACTATCGCACAACCAACCGAGGAGGTAAGGGTGTCAAAACCATGCAGGTAACGGATAAGACCGGTCATTTGATCGACATTCGTGCTGTAGAGGAGGATAATGATTTGATGATTATCAACAAAAGCGGTGTTGCTATTCGTATAAGTGTGAAGGATATAGCCGTGATCGGTCGTGCTACGCAAGGTGTAAGGCTGATTAATTTGGATAAGCGAGGTGATGATATAGCTTCCGTCTGCAGTGTCATTTCGGAGGAGGAAATGGCCGAAGCAGAGACTCCGAAAGGAGAAGGGGTCACGAGTCTCTCCACTACTGATGCAGATACAACGGCCGAGGATGACATAATTGTCGAATCCTGATTTATCTTTGCTTCACCTTTGAAAGAATAATAGATTGTAGGATTTCTTAAGTATAAATCTCAACCAATAAACGAAGAGAATGAAAAGGATCGCATTTATATTGGCACTGGCCCTCTGTGCAACTGCCGGTGCTATGGCTCAGAAAAGCAACGTGAGTGCTGCCGAGAAACGAGCAGAGCAGAGTAAGCCTGATTTTGAAGAGGCGCGTACCCTTATCAATGCTGCCAAGGAAAATCCTGAGACAGCTAATGATGCCAAGACTTACTACACGGCTGCCCACATCGCTGAGACTGAATTTCGCTACTGGCTGGATAAACAGCAAAAAGGAGAGGAAGTGGATGTGGATAAGATGTATGCTGCTGTTTTGAGGATTTTTCCCGAGGCAATGAAGGCTGGAGAATTGGATAATATGCCCAATGAGAAAGGAAAGATAAAACCCCGTTATGCTAAAAAGTTGGCCGAACTTCTGAAGCGAGACTTGACCTATGTATATAATGCAGGTGTGGTATATTCTCAGGCCAATGACATGAACAAATCTCTCGATGCTTTTGAGCAGTACTACAAGATCAAGAGCCTGGGGATGTTTGCTTCGGATCCGGAGGTTTCCACACAGGACTCCTCTTCGGTTGGCGTTGCTGTGATTGTGGCCGAAATGGCAACTCGCACCAATCAGCCTGACCGTGCATTGAATATCCTCTCTATCGTAGAAGGTGCTGCTCGAGGAGACCAAGGCTGTCAAGTACTTCGCGGAAAAGCCTCTGCTTATTTGGCCAAACAAGACTCTGTAGAATATCTGAATCTTCTGCAGAAGGGAGCCAAGGAGTGTGCCAATGACTTTTTCTTTTATGCTTCTTTGGTAGACTTCTATGGTAGTAAGGGACAGACCGATGAGGCTATCAAGTATCTCGAAGATGCGATTACTATCGCCCCCAATAATGCTCAGCTGTATCTGGTGATGGGAGACCTCTTTCATGTCCAGAAGAATGACATTGAGACTTCTATCAAGTGGTATAGCAAGGCTTTGCAGATCAAGCCTGATGATGCAGAGGTGAACTTCAAGTATGCTAATGCTCTGTTCAATGAGGCTGCCGAACTCAAGAGTGCTACAAACTACAACCCAGCAATGGAAGCGAAGGCCAACGAACTCCTCAAGCAATCTCTACCTCTGTTGGAGAAGGCTGATGCCCTTCGCCCGGATGACAGCAAGATTTTGTATATGCTGAAAAATGTATACTACAACCTCAAGATGATGGATCAGTACAAAGCCATCGAAGCTCGAGGATTCTGATGTAAACAGGTTCAGCTGAAGAGAAAAGCCCTTGTCATCCATTTGAGGATAGCAAGGGCTTATTTCTTTCCTTCTCAAAATAAACAAGGCTGTGAATGCTCCCTCTATTCCCTAAAAATATGCCTCAGAGGGCTTGGCCCAGAAGAGGCTTTTATACCGAGTAGTAGTGGGGATAAATCCAAATACAAGGGCTATCTTTGTCGGTAGTGGTCGTGGTGATTATAGCCCGGCATTTTCTTTATCTGATCATTCATTACAAGTGTAAACAACAATCATATGGTAAGTTACAAAGATTTGGGCTTGGTGAACACCAGGGAGATGTTTGCCAAGGCAGTGAAAGGTGGTTATGCCATACCGGCTTTCAACTTCAACAACATGGAGCAAATGCAGGCTATCATTCAGGCTGTAGTGGCTACCAATTCTCCGGTTATCTTGCAAGTTTCGAGTGGCGCACGTAAGTATGCCAACCAAACTCTGTTGCGTTACATGGCTCAAGGAGCAGTAGAGTATGCTAAAGAATTAGGTTGTGCCAATCCGCAAATTTGTTTGCATTTGGATCATGGCGATACTTTTGAGCTGTGTAAGAGTTGTATCGAAATGGGCTTCTCTTCGGTGATGATAGATGGATCAGCTTTGCCCTATGATGAAAATGTAGAGCTGACTCGTCGTGTGGTGGAATACGCTCACCAATATGATGTTACTGTGGAGGGCGAATTGGGAGTATTGGCCGGTATCGAGGATGATGTGCAGCATGAGTCTCACACCTACACACGCCCGGAAGAAGTGGAAGACTTCGTCAAGCGTACCGGTGTAGACTCTTTGGCTATCTCAGTAGGAACATCCCATGGTGCTTACAAATTTACTCCAGAGCAGTGTACTCGTGATGAGAATGGAATATTGCAGCCTCCTCCCCTGCGCTTTGATATTCTGGAAGAGATTGAGCGTCGTATCCCTGGCTTCCCAATTGTGTTGCATGGCTCCAGCTCTGTACCTCAAGATAAGGTGACGACCATTAACAAGTATGGAGGAGCACTGAAAGATGCCGTAGGAGTACCCGAGGAACAGCTTCGTCGTGCAGCCGGCAGTTCGGTGTGCAAGATCAATATTGACTCTGATGGTCGCTTGGCCATGACAGCTGCTATCCGAGAAGTAATGGCTACTAAGCCAGCCGAGTTTGACCCACGTAAATACCTCGGCCCGGCTCGTGACAGCCTGAAGGAATTGTATATGCACAAAATAGAGAAGGTGCTTGGTTCGGATAATAAGATCTGACGAGGTGTCTATTCCCTCCTCTTTTGCAAGGAGGGCTAAATAAAACGACCGCCTCATGGTTCTTTTAGGAACTGTGAGGCGGTTTTCTTTCTCAAAGAGGGAGAAAATATAGAGAGTCGTTTAAGAGCGTGGCTTTTCTTGCTCTTTATACAGTCTATGTGCTTGTTGTCTGACGTCATCGGGCAGAGTGATTCCTCTTTGTCCGAGGCTGAGTATCCATGGCTTTATGTCTTCGGGCAGAAGGGTGTAAAGGACTTCGTAGAAAAGAGTCTTATCCTCTTCGTTGTATTTGTTGGGAGGAGTACCACAATAGCGATCGAGTTCTTCGTCATCGAAATAGGTCGGTTTCGCCTGTTTATGTCTTAGAGCCGGATCATGTTCGCAGACTTCATGTTTGCCACAGCAACCTTCGGGGCGTCGATAGCTTGAAGGTTCCTCTGCGGGCAGTCCTCGAGCAATCCGATTGCGTTTTTCTCTTCGAGAAGCTAATAAAGCAATCAGAGCTAACAGGGTAATTGAGATAATAAAGATGAGTATGGTATTAGTCATATGGTTTGAGAACTAATAAGCATTTCCATTGGAAGTAAATAGGAGTCCGCAATGCTCTGCTACCGACTCAAAGTTGGGAAAAGATTTGGATACAGCTTCTATCCCACGAATACAAAGTCCGTTTGTAAACCGTCTGTCTGCAGAAGCCATGGCAAAAGCCATAGCAATACGATGATCGTCGTAGCTATCTATTGTAGGGATTGTCTCTCTCATTTGCTGAACAGGAGTACTATGGTAAACGAGACTATCAGAGTGAATTTCTAAGCCTTTGTATCCAAGACGGAGCAGTCCCTCTGTTACGGCAGCTATTCGGTCACTTTCCTTGTGCCGCAGGGTAGCAATACCTGTGGCGACAAAAGGTCTCTCTTGCAGTGTTGCAGCTACAACCCATGCCGGAAGCATATCGGGGCAGGAAGAGAAGTCCGGGCGAAGGATAGTCTCTTGATTTTTCGACATCGAGTTATACTCGATAATAATACCATTCTTCCTTTGTCGGCTTTCCACGCCCAGCGCAGCAAAGTATTCAGTGGCCTTTTTATCTCCTTGTATTGAGTCTTGGTAGATTCCTTCCAGCTGTAATTGTAAGGAAGGGGAACGATGAATAGCCAATAAGGTGTAGAAAAAAGCTGCTGCGCTCCAGTCTCTCTCAATCATTGGTAAGGGGAGAGGCGTATAACTGCCGGCAGCAACCGTATAGGAGCGATAGTCAGGTGACACTTGCACTGAAACTCCGGCTCGTTTCATCACCTCTATCGTCATTGCTATGTACGAGACTGAAGCCGGAGGTGTAGACAATTGCAGACATAGGCCATCCGGTAGACAGGGGGCAATTAAGAGCAAAGCTGATACGAATTGAGAACTCAGCGAAGCATCTAAATCGATTATCTTGCCCCCTTCCAGCTTTGCCGGTTCTATGTACAAAGGAGCAAAACCTTCATGCTCCATGCAGGTGATACGAGCACCAAGCATACGCAGAGCATCGATCAATGGTGCGATTGGTCTGTTGCAGAGCCTGGATATGCCAGTAAGGAGAATGGGAACTGAGGTTTGCAGTGCAAAATAAGCTGTGAGGAAACGTAAGGCTGTACCGGAGGCCTGCAGGTCAATTGTAGCTTCTTGATGTAGACTTGCGCTGAGAGCGTGCTGCAGTACAGCGAGATCATCCGAGAGAGACTCGGTAAATCCATTAACGAAGGTTTGGCTCTTCGTAGAGAGTGCTGATATGACTATCTCTCTGGAGCAGATGCTTTTGGAGAAAGGCAACCGTAACGGTATGGGACTATCCGCTTGTGCCGGTCTACGAAAATAGATTGTCTTGCTTATCACTTCGGGTTAGGGTCTTCAATCCCATTTGTCGGTTGTAAACCCAATTGGGCTGCTCGTTTGAGCATAAAATGGTAGGCAGCTTCGTATTCGTTGGGGATCAGGCCATCAAGGATAGCATCTTTTATGGCATCTTTGATTTGTCCTACGGGAAGAGAGGGAGGTAGGCCGAATATGCGCATGATATCCTGCCCATCTATAGGAGGCTGGAAGTTGCGTATACGATCTTTCTCCTCTATTTCTTTCAGTTTGTGTCTTACCAGACCGTAGTTATCCAAATAACGCTTCACTTTAGCTGGATTTTTGCTTGTGATGTCAGCTTCACAAAGCATCATTAGATCATCTATATCGTCTCCGGCTTCAAAGAGTAGACGCCTCACAGCCGAGTCTGTCACACCTTCATCTACAAGTGATTGAGGACGCATATGCAGGTCCACCAACTTCTGCACATACTTCATCTTGTGATCCATGGGTAGCCTTAGCCGCCTGAAAAGAGGAGGTACGATCTTGGCCCCTACAAAATTGTGATTGTAGAAAGTCCAGCCTGCCCCGGGGACGAACTTCTTTGTTTTGGGCTTACCCACATCGTGCAATAGGGCAGCCCAGCGAAGCCATAGGTCATCGGTGTGCTTGGCGATGTTGTCTACAACTTTGAATGTATGAGTCAGATTGTCTTTGTGTCCGATCCCTTCTTTCGTTTCAGCTCCTTTGAGAGCATAAACCTCAGGCATTACGATCTCCATCAGTCCACTCAGAGCAAAAAGCTCCAACCCCACTGAAGGCTTGGGTGAACGCATTATTTTGTTGAACTCGTCTGCAATCCGTTCTTGAGAGACAATACGGATTCGCTCGGCCATCTTACAAATCGCATCCCAAGTAAATTCTTCGATTATAAAACCTAACTGGGAAGCAAAGCGAATTGCACGCATCATGCGCAAAGGATCATCGCTAAACGTGACTTCTGGATCCAGAGGGGTGCAGATTGTGTATTCGTAGAGGTCGGCTACTCCGTCGAACGGATCTGTCAGACGGGCGTATGTCTCAGTATTGAGAGATAGGGCCAGCGCATTGATCGTAAAGTCTCGACGTCTTTGATCATCTTCCAATGTCCCATCTTCAACAACCGGCTTTCTGCTGTCTGGAGAGTAGCTCTCCCGTCTGGCTCCTACAAACTCTATTTCGTATTCCTTGTATTTGACCTGAGCTGTCCCAAAACGGGCAAAGACTGACACATGAGCTTCGCGCCCCAGTTTACGTGCTACAGCTTTAGCCAGATCAATCCCTTTGCCTACAGTCACGACATCAATGTCTTTCGATGGTCTGTGGAGCATAAGGTCTCGTACATATCCTCCTACGACATAGGTCTCCAACTTCAATTCATCTGCTGTACTACCAATGAGGCGAAAAATAGGTTTGTCTATAGCTTCGTAGAGCTCTTGATTTGTTAGCATGGGTGCAAAGATACGATGATGAGAGCTTTGTACACTCTTTTGTCGAGTCGGACAAATCCAAATAGTCAAGTATGCTCGAGGAATTTCAACATGAGATTCAAGAATTTATTTCGTTGTGTTTCTCTTGAGATGGTCAAAATATAGTCCGGCATAAAATCCGTTCAAGAACTTATTTCGAGGTGTTTCCCTCCCTGTGTGTTCCTCGTTCCCTTTTTTTCAGGATTTGGTTCCCTGCCAATGGAAGAGCATAATAGCTGTAGCCACGGCCACATTGAGGCTCTCCGGATGTCCTTTGGGATTTGCAGCAGGAGGGATATGTACTGGTTTGTTGCAATACGCAGCCAGATCGCTGCTGATGCCTTGTCCTTCATTTCCCATCAACAGAAGAGCTTTTTCTTGAGGTGAGGGGAATTGTATTTCTCGGATAGAAGGACCATGCAGGAATGTGCCATAGATATTAAGTCCAGCCTGACGAGCCTCCTGAAGCAACTTGCCGGGTTCTTCCAGTGTAATAATCCTGGTTTGCCCCAGGGCCCCCATCGTCGCTCGAACTACTTTGCTACCGAAAGGATCGGCTGTGCCGGGAGTCAGAAAGATTGTGCCAACACCAAACCATGCTGCTGAACGGATGATGCTGCCCACATTGCCGGGATCTTGCACTGTGTCGAGGAGTAGTGTCAGTCCACGGAGGTATTCGAGTGAAGGAGCGGAGTATTGAGGTCGGTAAAAGATTGCTATGATGGGCTGGGGAGACTCTAATTGGCTTACTTTGTCAAAAGGGAAGGATTCGGGAACAACTTCTGTTCGTTCGGCTTGCTGATTGTCAATGCAGGATAGAGCCGACTCTGTTGCTATCAGCAAGAAGCAGCGGAAGTGTGGCATTAGCTCATTCACCACTTTGGCTCCTTCGGCGACAAATACCCCCTCTTTATCTCGTACGCTTTTTCGGTCAAGCGAACGAATCCATTTCATTTCGGCTCTGCTGATCATCTATTTATATCCTGCTGTATCGTATCTGTTTGCAAAGGTGCACTATTTTGTCGGAGTCACGGTCTTGTCTTTTGTTCCTCTTTAATGAAAGCCTTTCATATGTCCAGAGGGTACTGAGTCCCGACAAGTTGGAACAGTGTATTGTGAGAATAGACAAAAAACAATCGGGGGCTGCCTCAAAATGCGAGTTTTGAAGCAGCCCCCTACACAGCCAATATGTTCTCTTTTTTTCTTTCTTTTTTGGGGGTATACCCCTACTTCTTAGGAATGTACCCCGATAGATCTTTCCAGATTTTCGACAAGGTGTTTCAAATCCGACTCTGTGCACATTCGATCACATATCGTATTGTGCCCATGCAATACTGTTGTATGATTTTTCCCTCCTAACATTTGCCCAATGGCATTGAGAGATAGAGGAGTATATTTCTTCGCCAGATACATGCAGAGATGTCTGGCTTGTACAATATCTTGCAGGCGACTCTTACTCCGTATCTTCTCTATAGAAACGGCACATTGCACACTCACTTTCTCCAGAATCAGCTCCATTGTGATTTCCGCATTCTCTACCTCTACCGAGCGTTTCACGATGCACTCGACAAAATTCAAGTCTATTTCTTTCCCTTGAATTACACTATTGGTGATGAGTGAAATCAGTGTACCCTCCAACTCACGGACATTCCCTCGCAAGTTATCTGCCAAATAGTTGATCACTTCTTCTTTTAGGTGGACACCTTCCTGCTCCATTCGATGGTGTAGGATCATGTGCCTGAGCTCGATGTCCGGTCTGTCGATAGGAACCACCAAGGCACCGCTGATACGAGTGATAAGTCTATCGTGCATCCCCTTGAGCTCTACTGGTGGCTTATCCGAGGTGAGGATTAGCTGCTTGCCAAGCATGTAGAGGTGATTGAATATCTCAAAGAAGGCCTTTTGTGTACCGGTTTTTCCGATCAATCCCTGTATATCGTCAATGATCAAAACATCTATCTGCTGATAGAAATTGATGAAGTTGTTGTATTGCGATGAGCGAGAGGCCGTTGTGTATTGCAACTCAAAAAGATGAGAGGACACATACAAGACTCTCATTTCCGGATGCAACTCTTTGACTTTAAGGCCTATTGCCTGGCAGAGATGAGTCTTCCCAACTCCACTCGGCCCATAGAGGAAGAAAGGATTGGAAGACGGTGTCCCCGGCACAGATGCAATTGTCTGACCTACCGTTACAGCAATTTTGTTGCAACTACTCTCAAAAAAGTGTTCGAAAGAAAATCGAGGATTAAGATTGGAGTTGAACCCCGATTGTACTGCCGCAGGTTGAGGAGTCCCGGGCATAGTAATAGGTAACTGTGCGCTGGCTCTGGAGCGAGATGGAGAGTGGATACTGGCTGCAGAAGGGCTGCCGGAAGTACTGTCTACCAAGGCATCATACACCAAACGTCCATCAGCTCCAATTACTTGCTGAAGTGCTTGTCCCAACTGCTTTACATAGTTGGCCTCAATATGTTCGAAGACAAAGACACTCGGCGCGCGCACCTTGATTGTATGCCCGTCGAAGTCTACTGGTACCAAAGGGGTAAACCAAGTGGTGTATTCTTCTTCGTTGAGCAAGGAGCGCAAACAAGCGAGACAGTCCTGCCAGACTGTAGTATAATTGGAGCTTCGATCCATACGAATATGAAATTTTTGTTACGGCCTCTCATGTGCCGTCTTTATGCTGCAAAGATTGAATTTTCCAACTGAACTTACAAGCCTTTATCGCCATTCTATACGTGGAGAAGAAAGGTGTAACTGTTGATAGTAAGCTAGTTACAAAATATGCCTTATGAACAGTTGGTAATGGTGTGGCAATTGATTGTATATAAGATGTTTGTGTCGTTGATTACTATAGATACAAGAGTTATGAACAGCTATTGTAGTAGTCTCTGTAAATACCCGAAATATAGGCGTTTATGAATGATATTATAGACTTTCAAAAAGAATGAGTAATTCAGACGATGTACCAATTTTGTTTTGTTTTAGGATAGGTTTTTGTTACGTATGGATACATATATATTAACAGTGATATTGCTCTATATTTTTTGTTTTCAGAAAAATAGGGAGTGAGACTTTGGTTTTGTTTTTGCGAATTTTTGCTGCTGGATTTTTTACATCTGATTTGAGAAGTTCCCTCTTGTAGCTTTGAAAAAGATATGCTACCTTTGCATCGCTAAGTCAGAGGGCATGTTTCTCTCCGGCTGGTTTGAATGGTGGACGTAGTTCAGTGGTAGAGCCCCAGATTGTGGTTCTGGTTGTCGTGGGTTCGAATCCCATCGTCCACCCTCCCTTGTTTCGTTTACTCCCTTTGCATATTTGCGGAGGGAGTTTTTTTATGCGCAAAACTTTCTATGTCTTTCGTTTCCCTTGGAAAAGAAGATCCTCGTCAGATCATTCTCATTATAACTATGGTTTTCGAAAGTTTTGCTGCAGATGCTTTGCATCCTCAATGCGAAGAGCTTGTGTCAACTCTTGTTTTTTTTGTATTTGTTAAAAATAGAAGGACTGTAAAACCCTTTCAATACCTTGTGAGTCATTGTGTTTTGGAGCAAAGGACAAGAGAGTGAGATATGCCAATCGCCTATTAACAGTTTATTTATGGAGATTTTAGGGAATGTTTCTCTCGACGATTGAAGTGGAAGAGGGAGACGAAATTTACCTTCAAGCAGAATAAATAAAACTTGCATAAATAAAAAAAACTACTACCTTTGCGCCGTGTTTTTCATGGTATTAGATTTAAGGTTAACGAGAAAAAGTCGGTTGTCGTGAGACAATCGGCTTTTTTATTTTTGTGGTAAGATCAATACAGCAAATACAACACATGAGGGGTAATAACGGTAAGCTCTATTATATGCTAGCGATATTGCTGGCACATCTTCTTTGGTTGGGATATGCTTTGTTTTCAAAAGAGTCCGGAAGGGGGGGGACCTCAACTGTTTTTATTGCTATTTCTTCCATGGTTGTTCAGATTATATTGGGTTACCTGACATTTCGGAAACTATTGATTTTGGACGAAAAAGGGAGTAATCTCTTTCTTTTCTTGGCATTGTTACTTTATAGCAGCAATACGGAATTGATGTCAGGGGGGGGGATGTATATTTATGCTGCTCCTCTATTTATTCTCTCTCTGATTATTCTATTAGGAGCCTATCATACTGATGAGGGAAGTATCACGATCGCAAGCAGTGGCTTGTTATTCGGCTTCTCGGTGCCGCTGTGGCCTCCCGTGCTATATACTCTGCCTCTTTGGTTTTTGTTTTTGTATCTCCTTCGATCAGTGACTCCCAGGCAGATCGTTGCCTTTCTATTCGGGATGTTTTTGAGTTGGTGGTTGGCTTTACCTCTACTTTTTTTCTCTAAAGCGCGAGCTTTTCTCTTGGAGGGATGGATGCGAATGTCCAATTGGGCTTTTCCCAGCGAGGCTTTCAATACCTACACTCTGATTTCTCATTGGATTTATCCCTTGATACTGCTTTCTTCTCTGTTATGGGCTATATCTGCAACTCATTTAACTGTTCGGAAAGAAAAAGTTCGGATACGCTCTTTTTTTGCAATCCTCACTGTTTGGCCTCTTTACCTATTGCCTTTCTATCTCTTTTTGCCGAAAGAATCAGCCGGTATGCTTTACCTTTCGCTCTTGCCTTCAGCCGTACTTTTGGCGAAGGCTATAGAAACTGTAGCCAAGCGCTATCAGGCGTGGATTATAACAAGTCTGTGTACAGTGTTTATTGTCTTGTTAGTCTTGCAAACTTTTCTTGGTTGATTGTTAGAGGCTTTCCCTCGCTAGTTCATGAGCTCTCTCTGTAGATACTCTCTATATTCATCTCCCCCAAAAAAGGGGACGACCATTCAATATAGAAGAGCAACTTGCTAGCTCTTTTGCTTGCGTTTTGCTTGCTCTTTCTCTTTGAGTCGGTACTTACGCTCTTTTTCTCGTCCTTTCTGTTCTTTTTGACGCTCTTTGAGCTGCTGTTTGCGTTGCTTGGCACGCTCACGCTGTTCGCGCTTTCTTTGCTTGAGCCTTTCTTTTCTTTCGCGTTCTCTCTGTTTAAGCTCTTTGCGTCGTTCTTTTTCTTTTTGTTTTTTGAGCCTTTCGGCAGCCCTTTTCTCAGCCTTTTCTTGCTCTTTACGGGAGTTGTAGAGATGGCGTGTGTCTTCATAGGTCAGAGGTTCGGGCTTGGCTATATCTCGGCTTGGGAGAGGATTGGTAGAGACAGTATCGGCTGAGAGAGAAGGTTGTGCGGCAGGTAGAGCTATAGAGTCGTTGTTCTCTTCCTTGATGGAGCGATCAATATCGAACGTGAGGGGATTAGTTGGCAATATGCTGTCTGATTCGATTTTTCCGGATTGTTGTCTCGATTGCTTTTCGTCTGTTTTTTCTCCTAATTTCCTGCCGGAGACTGTCGCCCAGCGCATGAGAAGTAACTCCGGGTCTCTCCCTTGGAAATTCTCTTGAAGGAAGTTCATGTACTCAGCTAAGCTTCGGCCTTCATCAAGAAGCCTGGCATTGCTTTCGGAAATAGGAAATAGAATAGCTCTATCAGTTAATTTAGGCATATAGCCATCTGTATCGTACGCCTGTTTAATGTAATACCAAGCGACAGAGGCCGAAGGGAATGTGCGTATCATAATCTGCTCATATTCTCCCCGGCGACTGGGAATGGCATCCAAGGTATAACGTGTAAAACGAGCATAGTCAAAAGCACTCACAGCAAAGACAATGGCATTCCTGTCCATGCTGCCCGAGGGATAGAGCAGAATAGTACAATAGGGTTCGTTGTGCAAAGAAAATGGAGGAAGTATGGAGTCGACTTTCTCTGTAGCTGTCGGTCGTAGATCCCAATCCAATTCTTTGTACCCACCTTTGCTGATCTTTCGCCCATTGAGCAGTTGGGCAAGCATTGCTTGGGCCAGCTCTGCTACATCGCTTTTTTGTGTCAGTTGTACAACTTCTTGCAGACTGCGTTTGAATCCTTCATTATCTCCTTCCAATACATAGCATAGTGCATCGAGGAAAGCCATTTGAGGCAGTAATTCTGCTGTTGGATAGTTTTCTTGCAATTCCTTGTGTTTTCGACGTACTTCTTCGGGCTTCCCTTGCATATAAGCTTCATAGGCCTCTTGGTAGATCTTTTGTTCGTATTGCCGGATATTGCGGAGTTTATTAAGGTATTCCGGGTCCCTTAGAGCTTGAGCAAGCGGATCCTTGGGGTATTCGGACAAAATACGCTGGCGGTATGTCTCTGCTTGATTCGGCTGTCCAATTTGGCTGTAAAGCATATACAGTTTATATAGCACCTCCACTTTGTTGGAGACAGAGGGGAACCGATTCAGTAAGGCTTCGTAGGAGTGTATTGCTTCATCCGGAAGTTCCATCTGGTCTGAAAAGACCTGCCCCATGCCTTCTAACGCAGTTACCACAATTTGATTGGAGGCCTCCATCGCTTCTGGTGTCAGAGGAATATTACGCAGATAATAGGCCGGCTCAAAAGGATCGGATGCGCCTGCTTCGTTGGACGGAGCATCGGCACCATCAGGCGAAACAGAGGAGTTGTCTGTGTTAGAGGCATCAGAAGAAAGTCGATCAGTCATTTTGGAGTCGGACTCTATCTCATTTGGAGTAAAATCAATGTCCTTGCGTCTTCTGCGCCAATTGTCTTCGAGAGAACGCTGTCCCCATTTTTGTGTAAAGAGAGCCTTTCCTTGGGTGATCAATTGAGGATTGTAGAAGTAAAACTCTCCGCTGGTCGAACCGGGAACTTGTTGGAGAGACATGCCCGATGATCCTCTATTGCCTTGCCTATTGTCTTGTTGTGACAAGAAATCGTTTTGCTCTTGTTGAGCCAAAAGTCCTTCCCGCTCAGCTCTTTTCTCCGCCTCTCGTGCTGCTTTTTTTGCTGCTGCTATAGCACTGTCAATTACTGCCATGCGTTCTTTTTCGGGCATGGCTGCCAAACGTTGCAAACTGTCTTGTTCGTTGAGAGCTGCTACGTGCACTACCAAGGCATCCAGCTTGGTCGAGAGATCGTTTATGCGATCATAATCATGATGCAGCTTGTCCAGGCTCGATAGGGCTGCCGAGTAGGCTGGCTGTGCCTTGGTGTACAGCTTGCGTGCCATATAGATATCCCCCAAACGCAAATTGGCCAAAGCGTAGTCGGCTGCTTTGGCTTTGCTGGAGTCAGCAGCCAGATGATAGGCAGCCAGAGCCTTGGTGGTATCCGGCAGTCCCATGTACACATGTCCGACAGCAAGATAGATTTGATCTTGTACTTCGGTGTATTTGTATTGTCTGGCCATCCGTTCGAGCCGAGTTGCCACAGGTCGTGGATTGTCGCGCCCTTGTAGCTCCGTCTTGCGAATACGTGCGGCCAAATCCAACTCGAAAGGGGGATTTGATCTAATAACCTTGGAATAGGCCCGGACTGCTAAAAGGTAGTCTCCGCTTTGTTGAGCCAATTGCCCCAGAAGGTAGTGTATTCGTGCTTTTTGCAGCTTGTGCTTTTCTGCTTTTGCTGCTTGTTGCAAGAAGGGAATGGCCTCTTTCCATCTCTTTTGCCCAAGCATGTTTGCTGCCATGCACTGGTCGTATAGGCCGGGGAGACGTCTGGCAGGAGACTGTTCTGGAATCAGCTCCAAAACACGTTGCCCCTCGCTGATCCATCCCATGGCAATGTAACATCTCAGTTGCCATAGTCTTGCTGTGTCTCTCAGCTCTGTCTGTGTTTTGTATATACGGGCGATATAGGCAAACGTTGCCATCGCTTCCAGAAAATCTCCATTGTGGTACTGCGATTGTCCGAGCAACATCCATGCGTTGTGCAGGAATGGATTGTACTCGGTACGCTCCATGAAGGCTTTTTCTTTGGCAGATATTTTGGAGGAGGGTTCTCTTTCCGGTTTGCTTCGTATACTATGCAGGCTAATCGATTTACGAGCTTTCATGATAGCCGCATCAAAGGGGCCTCCACTTGTTTTCTTGGGTTCGGATGGGTTGTAGACAATCGGCTCCAGAGCTATAAGTTCCGAATAACTCTCTCGTCTTTGTTCGATGAGCTGATTATAAGCTTCTTCGTAGGCATTTTTGCCATTAAAATAGACATTGTAGCGTGTAGTGAAGCTGTGGTAAAACCGATTGTAGGCTGTATTCTTTTTGCTTGCACACCCCAAGAGTAGGAGAATAAAAATGATAAGCAAAACCAGAGATGCCCTCGGGTTTACTCCAAGTAAGACCGAGAGGATACGATGGCGTTGTCGAATGAGTTTCGTGTGCATGCAAATGGGGCGCGGTTGCCTATCGACTAAGAAAAGAATCGATGGCTATAGGGCTTACTTCTTATAGGGGTAATTTTTGTAGCCACCCTCCAGATTATAAACTTTCTTATAACCCAGACTGACAAGTATTTTGGCAGCTTTGGCTGAGCGAGCTCCTGAGCGGCAGTAGACAGCTAAATGGCAGTTTTTGTCGAGAGAGGCAATGGCTTTTTTCTCAAAATCGGGCTGGCGTACATCAATCATTATTGCGCGTTCCAGATGACCGGCTGCAAATTCGGCTTCGCTCCGGACGTCTACTATCTGCACTGTGGTGTCAGCCAGTAGTTTGGCAAACTTTTCGGCTGATACAGTTTCAAATCCATCGGCCTTGTCGAAGCTAACAAGAGACCAGAAGAGAAAAAGAGTAGAGACAATAAATAGGGGAAATGAAATCCTTTTCATATCAACAATTAATTAAAATCTTATAAAGTTATCTTATGTCTACTGCTCTACTCGGTATCTTCCTGCAGTACATCATTGTAATCCTGAAACAAAAAATCGTTGTACGGATACCTCTCTACGTGTATTTGCTTCACACGTTCGTAGAGCAGCGATTTGAGCATATCCATCCCTCGCATGTCCTTGGCAGACACAAAGAGACAATCCGGCCCCGCTTGCGCCATCCAAGTTTGTCGGAGTTGTTCCAAGCTGATGTTTTCTTTCGTCATGGGCGTAAGGTCATCTTCCTCTTTGAGAACAAACGTGAAAGCATCTATTTTATTGAATACGAGTATTGAGGGCTTGTCTTCTCCATCTAAAATCTCTTTAAGAGTCTGCTGCACAACTTGGATTTGTTCCTCAAAATTGGGATGCGAAATATCCACCACGTGTACCAATAAATCAGCTTCTCGGACTTCGTCCAATGTGCTCTTGAAAGACTCTACCAATTGGGTCGGCAGCTTGCGGATGAAACCGACTGTATCGGATAGCAGGAAAGGGAGGTTGTGTATGACCACTTTGCGCACGGTCGTATCCAGTGTTGCAAAGAGTTTGTTTTCAGCAAAAAGATCAGTTTTGGAGAGAACATTCATCAAAGTTGATTTTCCCACATTGGTGTAGCCTACCAATGCGACACGTACCATTTTACCCCTGTTTTTACGCTGCACGGTCTTTTGTTTGTCAATATCTCGCAATTGTTCTTTTAAGCGAGCTATCTTGTCCAACACGATACGGCGGTCTGTTTCCAACTGCGTTTCTCCGGGGCCTCTCATCCCTACACCTCCACGTTGTCGCTCCAAGTGGGTCCACAAACGGGTCAGACGAGGTAGCATATATTGATACTGCGCCAGCTCCACTTGGGTCTTGGCGTGTGCCGTCTGTGCCCGTGTAGCGAAGATATCCAAAATCAAGCCTGTACGGTCGATTACCTTGATTTTGAGTGCCAGCTCAATATTGCGAATCTGTTTGGGGCTTAGTTCATCATCAAATATAATGACACCGACTTCGTGTTCCTCTATATAAGATGCAATCTCTTCCAATTTGCCTTTACCAACAAATGTGGTAGAGTTAGGTAGATCGAGTTTTTGCGTAAAGCGTCGGAGGGTGGTCAATCCGGCTGTTTCAGCCAGAAATTCCAGCTCATCAAGATTTTCCTTTACCTGTTCGTCAGTCTCGGTCTGAGAGATTAGCCCCACAAGCACGGCTGTTTCGCTCTTGAGGGTGGAGATTACAAATTCTTTCATACAGACACAAAGATAATTGAGACTGCGAAATGAAAGCCTGTCAGCAAATGAGTCTCACGGCAGTATAACCAAAGAAGATGAGCCAAATGAAGAGAAGCAAGGCCAATAAGAAGGGTTTGAATCCGGTTTCACGGAATCGGCGAAATCCGGCATCGCTACCCAGAGCAGCCATAGCCATGGTGAGAGCAAAGGTATCAGCCTGTTCGATGTATTTGCCCATTTGCTGAAATGAGTCTGAGAAGTCGTGCATCTGTGCCATCTGTCCCAGCCATGAGTTAAGAATGATCACTAATAAGAACCAAATAGCAAACCAGGGAATAGATATTTCACGACGACCGGAATATTCTTGCTTTCGGCGACCTGTGAAAAAACTGAGCAGAAGCAGAAATGGAGCCAACAAAATGACACGTATCATCTTCGTAATAGTGGCCAAGTTGGCAATTATGGGGTTGTCCATCGCAGCCCCTGCTCCGGCCACATGGGCTACCTCGTGCAGCGTAGAGCCGGTATAGATGGCCAGCTGATGTTCGCTGAGAGAGGATAGCAATCCCGAGTGGTACAAGGCCGGATAGAGGAACATCCCCATGGTACCAAATAGTACTACTGTCGATACGGCTATCACCGTTTTGTAGGGTTTGTCACCAAGTACTGGCTCTGTGCCAAGCACAGCTGCTGCTCCACAGATAGCAGAGCCGGAAGCGGTAAGGATACTGAGATTACGATCTAATCGGAACAGGCGTCCGAGTCCCGTTCCCAATAGTATTACAGAGCTTACCACCAGACCATCCACCAATAATCCTTGCCACCCTACGGCTGCCACATCGTTGAGAGTAAGACGAAATCCGAAGCAGACAATTGCTATCCTCAGGATATTTTTTGCTGTGATCCTGAGCCCAGGTTCCCAGGAAGCCGGTAGTTTGCTGCGGAAAGTATTGGCATATATCATTCCCAGAAGGATACCTATAATCAGAGGACTGATATGTAGAGAACGAAAAGGGGGAAGGGCGGATAGTACGAATGCGACTACGGAGAAAAGCATCATTAGGAGTATTCCTCCCATTATGCCTGCTATGGATTTGTCTTTCATTGGATGTTAGATTTGCACAAGTCACGGAGGGGGACATTTTACTTTGCCCCCACTCAATTCGGGCGCAAAGATATTACTTGGAACCAAATTTCCCATTCCCTCTTAGTGCTGATCCAGTTTGCCTTCGTACTCGTCTGCATATCACAATGGTTGGATGTCTTGAATGCTGAGGGAAAGCAGCATTAACAATGCTATTAAACTTGCTCCACGAATATCTTTGCACGACGGGCTATTAGACTGTACCTTTGTGCTGCTATCGTGGGGCTTAGCTCCAATATGCATTGAAAAAGCATCTATGGGAAAAATAATCTTTGTAAGCGGAGGGCAACGTTCCGGTAAGAGTCTTTTTGCCGAACGTCTGGTCTTGGCTGAATCGGACTGTCCGGTCTATGTGGCGACAGCCGAGGTGCATGATGCAGATTTTGCTGACCGTGTAAGAAAACATCAGGAGCGTCGTGGAAGCTCCTGGACCAATATTGAAGAAACCAGACAAATTGGGGCTCTTGGTTTGGCCGGCCGTGTTGTATTGGTAGACTGCTTAACCCTCTGGGCAAGCAATCTCTTTTTTGATTACGAAGCAGAGGGAATAGACAAAGCATGGACTCAAATGCAAGAAGAGCTTGATCGCTTGCTAAGCAAAAGTCAGGCTGATCTGCTCGTATTGGTGAGCAATGAAATAGGGTTGGGAGGAACTTCTGCCAATCGGATGCAGCGCAAATTTGCCGATTTACTGGGCTGGGTCAATCAGTATGTGGCATCCAGAAGCGATGAGGCCTACTTGATAGTATCCGGCCTGCCACTGCGCTTGAAATAAATTGCCTCTGCCCTAAATTCGAGGTAGGGAAATTGCATGATCGATACTTTTTTACTCACATCATAAATGCAGCTATGATACCTTTTCATCCCACACTGCCGGACGAGACTCTTAGACCGGCCGTTATTGACAAAATCAATAATCTGACCAAGCCCAAAGGTTCCCTCGGCTTACTCGAATCGTTGGCTGAGCAGATTTGTATGATTCAGCACAGTCTGTCTCCCCATTTAAGTTGTCCTACCAATCTCCTTTTCGGGGCAGACCACGGAGTGGAGGTTGAAGGTGTAAGTCTTTCGCCTCGTTGCGTCACTTGGCAGCAAATGCTACACTTCATGGGAGGCAAGGGAGCCGGCATTACTTTTTTGTGCAACCAGCATAATTTCCGTTTGGTATTGGTGGATGCTGGAGTTGATTATGATTTCCCACGAGAGTGCAGCATTATTGATCGAAAAGTGCGCAAAGGGACACATAATTATCTTTACCAATCAGCTATGAGTCGGGAAGAAATGGAGCGTTGTCTTCGTGACGGAGCTGCCGAAGTGGATAAGCTACGCCAGAGTGGATGCAATATCCTCTCTATTGGTGAGATGGGGATTGGCAATACCTCTGCATCCTCTCTTTGGATGTCGTGTCTGGCTGATATAGATCTACCAGTGTGTGTCGGGGCAGGCAGCGGGCTCGATGACAAGGGAGTTGCACACAAATTGGATATCCTTACTCGTTCGCTCGCTCGTTTCAAAGGAAATCGTCACGATGTCTATGCTGTGATGAGTGAGTTTGGAGGATTTGAAATGGTGATGGCTGTCGGGGCTATGCTTAGGGCGGCGGAGTTGCATATGGTGATTTTAGTGGATGGCTTTATCATGTCCGCCTGCATGCTGGCAGCCTCTTTTATTGCTCCGGAAGTATTGGCTTATGCCATTTTTGCTCATACCGGTCAAGAATCGGGGCACAAGCATCTTTTGGCCAAAATGCAGGCACGGCCGATCCTTAACTTGGGTCTAAGATTGGGAGAAGGGTCGGGGGCCGTGTGTGCCTATCCAATCGTGGAGAGTGCTGTGAGGATGGTCAATGAAATGGATTCTTTTGTCCATGCCTCGGTAAAGAAGTACTTCGACTGAGGCGAATTGTAGCAGACTGTCTCCTTTCTTTGCTAAATCCAGATTTATATTCCATAAAGCGTTGCATGGGTTTCTGTGCGACGCTTTTTCTTTTTTTTGAAAATTAGTCGTTCTTCCCTTAAATATCCTTCTTACTTCTTGATATTCAGTAAATTATTCTACAAAACTCCTTTGATAAATCTGCAAGTTTTCTTTCCCTTCATAGTAGGAAACATGCAGATTTTTATGATTAAAGGGAGCAATTCTATACGACTTTCGGGTCTTTGTATTGTCAGAACAATGGTCGCTCCGGTAAGCTGATTCGTTTGATGTGTGGCTTGTTTCTTCTCAAGCAACCTATTCTCTATCAATCTATTTCAATAACGAAAGATCTGTCCATGGCGAAAGAAGTTTCCAAAGTCATTGAGCAATCGAGCAAGAGCTTAGGAGTTTCTCTGGAAAAGCTTAGGTGCTTTCGATAGAAAGCTTTATTGCTTTTTCCCGAAAGCTAAGAAGCTTTCGATGTCCTCATTCGGAGCTTCCCGGAAAAGATGCCGAGCGATCGACAAAAAGATATTGAATTATCGGGCAAAAGATACGGCGCAATCGAGAGAATCGGGTGCTTATCAAAATAATAAGCGAGGTGCCATTTGCCAATGCTCTCTCGCTTAAAGAAGCTCTTTAAGGGACGACTAAATAAAAAATACTGTGAGAGTGCTGCTATCTCTCCTCTTCGTGTTGTCTCGTCTGGAGTTGTTCTATTCGCTCTGCTATCCGTGCTTCCATAGCCGTGTGCTTCTGTCCTTGCCAGAACTTCTCCCGGATGGCTGCATCCGGAAGGTATTGTTGGGAAACATAGTGTCCTGGGAAGTCATGTGCATACTTGTATCCTTGACCATATCCCAATTGCTGCATCACCCGATTCGATGCATTTCGCAAGTGGAGAGGTACAGGCAAATTTCCGCTTTGCTGTACATAGTCGAGAGCTTTGTCAATAGCTGTATAAGCAGAATTGCTTTTCTCGGCTGTCGCCAGATAGATAGTCGCCTCAGCTAGTGGGATTCGGCCTTCTGGCCAGCCAATACGCTCTACCGCTTCTGCTGCCGAGACAGCCAATAATAGTGCGTTGGGATTGGCTAAGCCAATGTCTTCGGCTGCCGATATGATCAGTCTCCGTGCGATGAACTTGGGGTCTTCTCCGCCAGCAATAAGTCTTGCAAGCCAGTAGATAGCAGCATCGGGATCACTCCCTCGAATACTTTTGATAAGGGCAGATGCTATGTCATAGTGCAAATCACCTCCCTTGTCAAAAGCGGTGGGATTTGCCTGTATGCTCTTTTGTACTCTCTCGTTGGTAATGATCAGCCGATCTCCTGTTTCCGAGGATAGCAGCAGGTCAAGTATATTGAGCAGCTTGCGGGCATCTCCCCCGGCATAGTGGATGAGTGCTTCTGTCTCTTGGAGTTCGCAGTGTTTGGCCTTGAGTTGTGCATCATTCTCGATTGCCCGTTTAGTCAGCTGTATGATATGTTCGTCTTGCAAAGGCTTGAGTACATATACCTGGCATCGTGAGATCAAAGGACGGATCACTTCAAATCCGGGATTCTCCGTCGTTGCTCCTATTAGTGTGAAAACACCGCGTTCGACAGCAGCGAGTAAGGAGTCTTGTTGGTTTTTGCTGAAGCGGTGTATCTCGTCTATGAAAAGGATTGGCCGATGGGGAGAAGCAAAAAGATTGGAGCCGGCCGACTGCATTCTTTCGATGACCTGCCGTACCTCTTTTACTCCCGAAGAGGTTGCCGACAGGGTATAAAAGGGTATTTCTGCTGTATGGGCAATGATCTCGGCTAAAGAGGTTTTGCCCACACCAGGAGGCCCCCACAAAATCATCGATGGGATTTGTTTGCGCTCTATCATGCTCCGCAGAGCAGTCCCCGGAGCTATCAGGTGCTCCTGTCCGATGTAGTCGGCTAAAGTTTTGGGCCGCATTCGCTCGGCCAATGGGACATTGGTAGTCATGCCACTAAGTTAAGCCAATCTTCCGGGGTTATGGTCGATCAATATACCGAGCAGTAAAGGTCTCTTCGTCCATGATTTCTATTCCAAGAGCCAGAGCCTTTTCCTGCTTGGCAGGTCCCATATTCTCTCCGGCCAAGAGAAAAAAGGTTTTGCTGGATATACTCGAAGACACTTTTGCTCCAAGTCGCTCCAGCAGAGTCTTATATTCTTCTCTACTATGGCGAGCGAAAACCCCACTTATCACTACAGTACGCCCTTGCAGTAATTGCCCTTCTTTGAGCGTTTCCCCCCGTGTCTCCTCGAAATCCTCTTGAGGAGGGTTGAGACAAACACCGGCAGCTGAGAGCCGATCGATCAACTCCCGGTTGAGAGGGTCAGCAAAGAAGTCTACGATGGAGCGTGCAATGACTTCTCCGATGTCAGGTAAGCGGCATAGTTCCTCGAAGCTGCTTTGGGCAAGGCGATCTATAGACCGGAAAGTAGCAGCCAGACGGCGTGAAACGGTCTCTCCTACATGAAGAATACCCAAACCGAAGATCAAAGCTGAGAGAGGTCTGTGTTTGGAGGTCTCTATGGCTGCAACCAGTTTTTTACTGGCTTTGGTGGCAAAACCGGGGAGTAGGAGTAAATCTTCGGAGCGCAGGTTGTAGAGGTCGGCCACATCGCAGACCAAGCCCAGAGCATATAGCCGTTCGATCGTTTCAGGACCGATGTTTATGTCGGCAGCCTTTCGTGAGGCGTAGTGCTCTATACGGGCTTTTTGTTGTGTAGGGCAATTGCGCCGATTGGGGCAATAATAGGCTGCCTCTCCTTCAAAGCGCATCAGTTTGCTTCCACAGTCAGGGCAATGAGATATGAATGTAATGGGGCTGCCCTCACTACTCCTGATTTCTGTATCGACACTCACGATCTTGGGGATAATCTCTCCCCCCTTCTCTATGTATACATAATCTCCGCTATGCAAGTCGAGGGCACGTATAATGTCGGCATTGTGCAATGAGGCGCGCTTGACTACTGTACCACTGACCAGTACCGGCTCCAAATTGGCTACCGGTGTGATGGCCCCGGTACGTCCGACCTGATATTCCACCGAAAGTAGGCGAGTACGCACACGTTCGGCTTGGTATTTATAGGCGATGGCCCAGCGAGGGCTTTTGGCGGTGTAGCCCAGTCGCTCTTGCTGCTCTTTGGAGTCTACTTTGAGTACTACTCCATCTGTTGCCACAGGTAGGTCTTTTCTACGAATATCCCAATACGACAGAAAGTCGTAGACTTCTTCCAATGAGTGGCAACATCCTACTGCTTCCGATACTTTGATCCCCCATTCTTTGCAATGCTGTAGTCGGCTGTAGTGACTGTCGTCCAACTCCGTGTTGCCCGGCAGGTAGTAGAAGTATGCATCTAAGTTCCGTTCGGCTACGATAGCTGGATCAAGCTGCTTTAGTGTACCGCTGGCTGCATTGCGAGGATTGGCAAAAGGAGGTTCTCCTTGCTCGATGCGAATACGGTTGAGTCGCTCAAATTCAGCAAATGGAAGTAGGATTTCTCCCCGGACTTCTAATTCATCGGGATATCCTGCTCCCCTTAGCCGCAGAGGAATAGAGCGAATGGTACGTACGTTGGCTGTTACATCATCACCTTGTAGACCATCTCCCCGAGTGACAGCCTGCTTCAATACACCTTGTCGATAGATGAGAGAGATGGAGAGCCCATCGAATTTCAACTCGGCTGTGATTACGAAAGCTTCTCCACCGAGGGCTTCAGATACCCGGTGGTAGAAAGCTGCTACTTCTCCGTATTCATAGGTATTGCTGAGCGAAAGCATTGGGTAGCGATGTGCGACCAAGCGAAATCCTTCCGATCTATCGGCACCGACACGTTGCGTGGGGGAATCTGCTGTTATGAGTTCCGGGTGAGATGTTTCGAGTTCCTCCAGCTGTTTCATCAAGGCATCGTATGCCTGGTCGCTGATAAGTGGTGCCGAGCGTACATAGTAGAGGTATTCGTGTTGCCTGATTTCCTCACGCAGACGGGTTATTTGTTGAGCTGTGGATTCCATTCCGCTTTCGAGCCGAGAACAATATGATATAGTAGAAAGGTTTGCAGATATATCGAGAACGAGGAAAGACCTCTGCCTCTACATTTCTGTCCGAAGCAAAGGTCTTTCCTTTGATTTAGTTTTAGGGAAGTGTTCTTAGTTCCCCTTTCGTGACAAGCAGCAACTTATTCGGTTGCCATTTCCTTCTTCAGATCGTAGAAATCAGGATTTTCGGGCATTGTCTTGTCCTGATTGAGCATCTGTACCTTTTCAGGCATTACCAAGAACATGTCGTTGGTCTCGTTGTTGAGCAACAGGGTGTCGGCATTGAGGACAAAGCTACCGTTGGTAGTCTCATCAGCCATTTCGGCATTTTGAGTATAGTGTACTAACTTGCTCCAAGACTTGTCCTGATTCAATGTCAAAGTCACCTGGGTCTCGCTCTTGGCATTAGCACCGGGTATTGTATCTGTATAGGTGCCTACGAGGGCAGCTACTGCGGTTGAGTCTGCTACGAAAGCAGCTCTCTCTGCTGCGGCGATACTGTCTTGTGTAGCGTCGTTAGTTGTCTTGTTACCGCCACAAGCAACGAGGGTAGCTGCAATAGCTACAACGGATACCAACTTTTTCATTTCAAAAAACTCCTTACTCATTAAGATAGATTAAACTAAAAAGAACTTCTCGTTTGGCGGAGGAGGCTCGCAGGGTTTAGGAACGGCCTACGAAAAAAAGTCTCCGACACCGGGGCAAAGCTACAATAATATTTCAGAAATTATTCCAATGCAGTTCACTTCTCATCGACAAAACTCCCCTATAAGCAGCGACATACATCCGCCTACACTGAGATTTGATTAGCTTTGAGGAGTACATCATACAATAGATTAAAACAGCTTATGGAAACAAAAAAGAAAGCCCGATTGGTAGTCCTTACTGGAGCCGGCATGAGTGCCGAGAGCGGGATCTCTACTTTTAGAGACAGCAATGGGCTGTGGGAAAATCATCGTGTCGAGGATGTTGCTTCGATAGAGGGATTTGAGCGAAATCCAGAATTAGTTCTGGACTTCTATAATGCCAGGCGCAGAGCATACAAGGGCTGTGATCCTAATGAGGGGCATCGCATATTGGCTCAGTTGGAGGAGCAGTACGAAGTGAAAATCATTACTCAGAATGTAGATGATCTGCACGAGCGTGCAGGGAGTAGTTCTGTGATACATCTACACGGAGAACTGATGAAAAACAGAAGTGTGCGTACAGACCGGGTACTCTATGATGTAGATCTCGACAATCCCGACCTCCATGTAGGAGATTTGGCCCCTGATGGCAGTCAGTTACGTCCGTTTATCGTATGGTTCGGAGAACCTGTGCCTATGATAGAGCCAGCGATACAACTTGCTCAAACGGCCGATATATTCGTGGTGGTCGGCACTTCACTTGTGGTTTATCCTGCAGCTGGCTTGCTCAACTATGTGCCACGAGGCTGTCCTATATACCTGATTGACCCCCAACCTGTAGCTGCCACAAGAGCCGGAGTACAGCACATACAGGCAAAGGCGACTACCGGTTTGGCTCAACTTAGGGCAGTGTTGCTCAATAGACAGTAGCCGATATGGCAACTCAGGCAGCGGCTTGCGCTGCAGTAGACTTTGTAGAGCTGTATCAGCCCTTGACTTTGTAGCATATTGGTTGGCTTCACAACGGAGGGAACAAAAAACCGGGTGTAGCGATTTTGTTCGGCTGGCATTTGCTCAAGGAGTCTTTTTGCCCGTTCTCGATAAGAGTTATCTTTTCTGATATGCCCATAGGCAGAGAGTAGGGGACAGAGCACATTGGCTATTATCAGCTGACGAGTGTTGCGGCTTATTCCCTGCTCCTTTATCTCCGGCCTTGTTGTGCTGAAAGAATAATGGGTGAGCCAATAAGGTGATACTCTCACTTGGTCGAATACGGCTTCGGCCTCCTCTACACAGGAAGCTGACATGAGACGGCTAAAGAGAAATTCGTGTTTGTGGAGCAAGGCTGCAAATTGAGCTATACGAATGGTTGGGAATGCAGCGGGGCGGATTCGTAGCATACGTATACAGCCCGCAGGTAGAGGGCTCAATCCGTATTTGTGAGCCAGGAAGCAGTATTCCCTGTCAAGCTGCTCTACATAGCGAATAGTGTCTTCGTCCGCCTCCCCGAGAGTAGACGGATCGGGTATCAGACCGGCTATACCGTACAGCATTGCTTCTATTTGCAGCAGTTGTCCGCGTTGCTTGCGGATATAGGAATAGGGCAGGTGTCGTGCCAGTTGCTCAAAGGCTTCTGCATTTACATTGCCACCAAGGTAGCGAGCGAGCAGGATATAGGTTAGCTCATTCCAGTCTGTTTGCAGAGGTAAGAGCATCTGGCTGATTTGTTCGGCTTTTCGGTCAAGGCGTTCCCCTGCCAACTGGAGTAACCAATGTTGCCATTCCCCTTCTTGTATCCGGTCTTTTTCGGCTATGCAAGCCGGACTTTTTGAGCGGCTGAGAAGTTCGCCGGCCAGACGTTGCATGGCTCCCGGTATAGAGATTCGTGCTGTAGGTAGGGGTGAGCCATTCGCATGGTAGACGGGTACATCGTCTTGCAGCACGATGTGTAGGATTACGTTGTCGTACGCCGGATCTCTGTCATGTTTGTGTGTGTACCAATCGGAGCTTTTCTTGTGTATCTCTACACATCCGACCATCTCCGCCTCACCTATCTTGATGGAGGCATTGAAAAAGTCCGGTCCGGCATCTATGTTCAGTTCTCCCGGAGACAGAACAGACACCGCCTGTCCGGCCTCCGTCCCATTTACATAGACAAGAGAGTCGTACAGGCGGTACCTGAAAGCATAGTGCAAGAGCTTCTCTTCCACTTTGTCTCCTATATTCTCGGCTAAAGAGAGGACTAGTTGTAGTCGTCTCCGAACTGTAGTGCCGTGTCAGCCACGAAGTGCTTGATTCGTTGCTCTTGGTCTTGTTTACATATCAAGAGTACGTTGTCGCTCTCTGCCACGATGCAGTTGTCTATACCTTGCACTACGACCACTCTATCGGGGTTGTCCAATGCCACAAGGTTCCCTTTGGCTTCGTAAAAGAGAGCTTTGCTCTTGAGAGCCACATTTGCATTCTTGTCTGGACTTCCCAATTCGTAGAGAGCTCCCCACGTCCCCAAGTCTGCCCAACCGAAGTCCACCGGCATAACGAGCACGTTCTCAGCTTTCTCCATTACTCCGTAGTCGATAGAGATGCTTGGGCAACGTGGAAAACGATCTTTGATAAAGGTCTTTTCCTCTTCGCTGCCATATATATCTGTCCTATCCAGTTGTGAGGCTACTTCCGGTAGATGCTGTGCAAAGGCTTCTGTGATAGTGGCTATGTTCCACACGAACATACCACTGTTCCACAAAAACTCACCGGAGGTATAGAAAATCTTAGCCATCTCCAGATCGGGCTTCTCAGTGAAGGTTTTTACCTTGAACAAGTGATCACTTGCCCGATCGGAAACCTGGATGTATCCGTATCCTGTTTCGGGTCTGGAGGGTTTGATACCAAGGGTTATAAGGCTGGGGTGGGCAGCTACATGATCCAAAGCTCGATTTGCAGCCAATGCAAAATCCTCCTCTTTGAGTATGAGGTGGTCGCTGGGGGCTACCACTACGTTGGCCTGAGGATCTATCGAGCGGATATAATACATGGCATAGGCAATGCAAGGAGCCGTATTGCGTCTGCACGGCTCACCCAAGATGCGAGAAGGCAGAATTTCCGGCAGTTGGGCCTGCACTTTGTCTACATAGGCCTCATTGGTTACTACGAAGATATTTTCTTGAGGAATAAACTTGGCGAAACGGTCGAAAGTCATTTGCAGCAATGAGCGGCCGGTACCAAAGAAGTCGAGGAACTGCTTGGGTTGTTGCTCCCGGCTGAAGGGCCAAAAGCGACTTCCAATGCCGCCGCCCATAATCACGCAATAATTAGCCATGGTGAAATGCTTTATACTTGTGTTATGCTTCGAGTTATCTCATCCTGCGCTTGGTGATAAGTCCCCAAACCCAGAGAAGGACTACGGCTCCCAGTGTAGAGACAATCAGCTGTGGCCAGAATGTATGTCCTCTGTGAAGCCCGAATAGCTCCACAAGAGCTCCGCCTATGGAGCCACCAATGAGGCCTACGATTAAATTCCAAATAAACCCTAAGCCTTTGCCTCGTGTGATCAGCCCGGCGATACAGCCGGCCAGGAGGCTTACAATGATTGTTCCTATCCAGGACATAATCCAAAAAACTTGTATTGATTAAAACTTCCTCAAGCTGAGGCTTGCAGTAGTGCGGTTTTCTCATCCGCAAATTGTGTAAGCCAAAGGTAGTCTTTTTTGTCTTGCTCTGCGAGAGAACCGATACTTATGAAAAATGTAGCATACGTTCGATCGGTAAAATCGCCTTGCTGCGAATATTCTCGGGAACGCGCACTTCGTGTTGCTCGTAGAGAAGGGCATTACGGAGATCTTCCAGACTTGTCAGCTTCATGTATTCGCAGCAATGTTCGGTGCTGATAGGAATGAAAGTCTTGTCCGGGTACTTGCGACAAAGTTCAGCCAGGGTGTCCGGCTCCGTAGCAATGACAAAGGTGTCTTTGCTCGAATGTTCCGGATGCTTCATGATACCGGTTGTCGATCCGACAAAACATCGTGGATGCTTCAGTATATCTTCATCGGTACAAGCAGCCGATTCGGGATGAATGAGCATATCCGCCGCCGGATAGTCATGTAGATACTTCTGCACCAGCTCTGAAGTGATGTAGCGATGTACATAGCAGTCTCCTTGCCAAATATCCATTTCTCTACCCGTAACCTTTCGGATATATTCTCCCAAATGCTTATCCGGCCCGAAGAGCATTGGTACATCTTTGGGCAAGGCTTCCACCACTTTCAGCGCATTGGCAGAAGTGACACAGTAGTCGGTTTCGGCTTTTACCTCTGCGGTCGTATTTACATAGCTCACGACCAGTCCTCCGGGATGATATTTCTTCCAAGTAGCTAAGCCTGCTGCCGTCACACTCTCGGCCAGAGTGCAGCCGGCATTGGGTGTGGGGATCAGCACCTTTTTCTCGGGAGAGATGATTGCTGCCGTCTCGGCCATGAAATGTACACCGCAGAAAACGATTACATCGGCTTTTGTGTTGGCTGCCTGTTGCGATAAGCCCAGCGAATCGCCCA
Organism: Porphyromonas crevioricanis; assembly: GCF_900167225.1. Lineage (GTDB taxonomy): Bacteria > Bacteroidota > Bacteroidia > Bacteroidales > Porphyromonadaceae > Porphyromonas > Porphyromonas crevioricanis. Next base: position 106,915 of record NZ_FUXH01000003.1, on the reverse strand, counting down.
AATAGTCCGCTATCTGTTGTATCTCGGGGCGTTGATAGTAATGCGCCAGGATCACGGCATTACGCTTCGCCTTTAGTTCTTCGATCTCACGGTACAAAGCCTCGTGTTGCCCGCTGTGGAGAGGGGTAGATGTCATGTCTCAATTGTTCTGTACAAAGTTCATACTGATGTCCAAGGCCTTTACGGTGTGGGTAATGGCTCCTACACTGATGTAGTCCACACCGGTTGCAGCAACTTGAGCGATGCGCTCCAGAGTAATGTTCCCCGAAGCCTCTGTCTTGGCCTTATGTCCTATGATGTCTACGGCCTGCTTCATCATTTCACAACTCATATTGTCAAGCATGATAATATCTGCTCCCACGGCTACAGCCTCCTTTACCTCTTCGAGTGTCGAAGTTTCCACTTCGATAAGGATAGATATAGGCAGTTGCTTGCGGGCGTTGCGGACAGCAGCGGTAATACCTCCAGAGATCTTGATATGATTGTCCTTGAGCATTGCCATATCATATAACCCCATACGGTGGTTAAGCCCTCCCCCATGTCTTACAGCCATTTTGTCTGTGTATCGGTGTCCGGGCAATGTCTTTCGGGTGTCGAGCAGACGAGTTCCTGTCCCTTCTATGGCTGCCACCAATTGGTTGGTTGCAGTCGCTATTCCGGACATACGTTGCATGAAATTCAGCATGGTTCGTTCTGCGGAGAGCAATACGTTGTATTTGGCTTTCATCCGGATCAACTCCTGGCCGGGATGTACCCGGTCCCCATCGTTTACTAATGGGGTAAATTCATTCTCTCCCAGATAATTTAGTACCCGATGGGCAACTTCTATCCCGGAAATGATTCCTTCGGCTTTGGCCGAAATAATGGCTGTAGCCTCTTCTTGGATGGGAATAATGGCCTCGGTTGCCACATCCCCGGTGAAAATATCTTCACGAAAAGCTAACTTGATCAGATCATCGAGTCTTTCCTGAAGGATCGAACTATTCTGTTGCATAGTTTACAGCTACTTGAGATATAGTAGTTTGGTTGATGACACTTCTATATGTCTGTTCGGGTGGTAGGGTAGTAGGGTAATCGCTACGGTAATGTCCACCACGGCTCTCTTTCCTTTCCAGAGCAGCCTGAGCTATGGATAGAGCTATTCTATGGCGGTGGTAAATCATCCTGGCGGACAGGAGGTTACTTGTATCGGGTTCGATAAGTTGCATTTGCTCCTCTATCTGTACGATAGCTTTTTTCAGAGAGGTTTCGTCTCTAATAATCCCGACATGGCGCATGAGCAAATTGCCAAGAGCTGACATTAGGGTAGCTCCTTGCCGGGTCTGCCAATGTTCTTCGACTTGGGGAGATGCAACTGAAAACGAAGGCTTGTCTGTACCTAAGTCGCGAGGGAGGGTCTTGGCAAGCGATGTGATAGCATCGGTAATACGACGACCGAAAACCAAACATTCGACGAGAGAATTGGACGCCAGCCGATTTGCCCCCATCACACCTGTGGAGGCTACCTCTCCCACTGCATACAAGTTGGACACAGAGGTTGCGCCATCCGGATCGACAACAATCCCTCCTACAGTGTAGTGAGCTGCCGGAGCTACCGGTATTTGTTGGGTAATATTCAGGCCCACATCCTTGCAATGCTGTGCTATAGAAGGGAAGCGGGAGCGAATGAGATTCGGATCGAGATGATTGAGAGAAAGAGTAACACAGGGTGTTTTGTCTTGCTCCATTTGTCGGAAGATAGATCTTGCGACGATGTCTCTTGGGGCAAGTTCGGCGAGAGGGTGTTTTTCGAGCATGAACCTCTTCCCTTCTTTGTTCAGCAGATAAGCTCCCTCTCCACGTACAGCTTCGCTGATAAGAAAAGAGGGCTTGTCGGGGAGGTAGAGTGCTGTCGGATGAAATTGCACAAACTCCATGTCAGCCAATGAAGCCCCGGCATACAGGGCGAGAGCCAAACCATCCCCCAATGTGGTGGGGGGATTGGTGGTAGGCCGATAAAGTGCTGCAGCTCCACCTGTGGCCAAAACAACAGCTGAAGCGTAGAAAGCTTCGGGCGAACAGTCTCCCTCCCGATAGACCCAACAGCCGATACAGTGGGCAGATCGGATGATCAATTCGGCCACGAAGTGGTGGTCGAAAATCTCAATCTGCTTGCTGCGATGCACTTCGCCAATCATGAAGGTCGTTACCAGACGTCCTGTGGCATCTCCTCCAGCGTGTAAAATTCGTTTGTGGTGATGACCTCCTTCCAAACCCAAAGCTAAATGGCCGGGAGATTCGGTATCGAAAGCCATACCTAAGGAGATAAGCTCTTCTATTCGTTCCGGAGCTTCTTCGGCCAGCATTCTTACAGCTTCGGGCTTACATAGCCCACGGCCTGCCTCTATCGTATCCCGGTAGTGTTCGTAGGGAGTATCCCCAACATCTACTACAGCTGCCATACCTCCTTGAGCGTAGTACGAATTGCTGTCTTCCAGCGAGGCTCGGGCGATCAGAGCAACCCGCCCTTTTCGAGACAAGCGGTAAGCTGTGTACAAACCTGCCAGACCTGCCCCTACTACCATATAATCGAACACCTTCATATCGCCTGACGAAAAATCGTATCGGGGGCAAAAGTAACTCTTATTTATATATGAGAGCCTTGCACTTTCTCTGTAAAACCTCCATAAAACTTATCCTATTGAATTTCTATTATGCGGAGGATGTTGCATAAGCTGCACATCGCCTCTTTATTTTGTAAGATGTGATTTAGCCTTTCTTCCAAGTAAACTCTCGATTAGTTGTATTCCTGCTCTTAGTAACTCGTTCTATGCCTATACTGAGTAACCTTGTAGATTTGACAACAAAGCTTTGCCTTAGTCATAGTGCTCTATTAAAGTGTGTGAAAGAGAAACGATGGTACAATCGGAGGTCAAATCATGTCTTGAAGTCCTCTCTTGTATATTCGGAATAGAGTTAAAAAATGTTCTTTCCGAGTCTCCCTTTTCCTTAGAGAAAACAGCCGAAAATAGCTCTTTTTGCTCGCTTGGAACATCCTCTGTATCTGTATCTTATGCTGCAGTCAAAATAACACAGGAGAGAATGAAATTTCTCTCCTGAGAGAATTTTTGCTAACACAGGAGAAAAAGTTTGCTCTCACAGGAGATATTTTTTCGTCTCTCGGTAGCCATTTTTATGCAGGATGGAATATATCCAAAAGACAACTTTGGTTTACTTTAATTTATTACTCTCTATGCTTATTTATTGCATTGTCTTTGTCCGGTATTTCGGAGATCTGGGAGTAGTCTATTTGTTTGCTTTTCTTTGTAGATAGAAGTTTGTGTAAAAAGCCTGATTTGTACCGAAGAATGCGCAATTTGTCTTAATCGGATGAATTGGATTTGCTGTTCTTTTGTGGAAGGAGGCAGTGATGTTGTCCAGTTGCTCCAGAAACTCTGACTCCTTGTTTTTTAGAGAAGGAGATGGAGGGAGCAAAGTTGTTAGTAAGGGGGATAATAAGAATTTGTTGTTATTGATTTGAAAAATCTCAGGATTGTTTCATTTTTCCTCTTTTATTTGGAAACCTAAAAAATACGATGTTATGAGAACAATGAAACGACTATCGATCGCTGTTGCTATTCCTTTTTTGTAGCAATTACAGCATCTGTTGGAGAGACCAAAATTCAGAATTTGAGTCATGCTGCACAGAGTGGTTCCGTGCAAGAGGTCGAAGGTGAGACCAATTTGCGAGAAAATCAATGCCGGGTATTTTTCCCCATGGAGGTTGGCAATATCCGTGAGGTGACCAATTATAATGCCAAGGGCAAGGTAACTGGTAGTGTTCGTCAAGAAGTAAAGCAAGTGAGCAAGACTCCACAAGGGGTGAGAGTTTCTGTATTTAATACCATGTATGATAAGAAAGGAGAGGTCATATCATCCGGGGAGATTGCAATGCAATGTCAGGATAATGAATTTCATGCCGATGCCAAACTCTTGCTTGATCCTAATACAATGGGACCATTCAAGAATATGGATGTGCAGGTCGAAAGTGTTGATATTATCTATCCCTCGAAGATGTATGTTGGCCAATTGTTTCCCGAAGCACAGGTGTCAGTCAGAGCTACCATGTCGGGGGTGTCTCTCCCTCCTATCAGTATACGAGCTATGGATAGGAAAGTCCTTGCCATTGAAAGTGTCACGACCCCAGCAGGTACATTCGAGTGCTACAAGATTGGCTATGAAATACAAGTGAAGGCTCTTTTATCCCAAAAAATGAGAGGGACAGAATGGATTGCCGAGGGGGTTGGTATGGTCAAGAGTGAGTCTTATGACAAACGAGGGAAATTGGTTGGCCAGACAGTCTTGACTCTTATGAAGTAAAGCCTCATTGCTCTGTCTTAGACTTTTCTGAGACCAGTTGTACGTGGGCCAAAAGACTCTTCAAAACAGTCTTTTGGCCCACTTTCGTAAGAAGGTAATTAGGAAAGCTATTGAGAGGAGCGTTTCAGAGGGTATACATTAGACTCAAGCGACCAAATTCGGACATCGATAAAGAGCAACGAGTGCCCTTTGTTGCACAATGCTACTTCCCCTATTGAGGAGTGTTATCTTGAATACTTGAATAAAAAAAGTTGTGCACCGGATTTTTCTCCGATGCGCAACTCTTGTGAATTTATGCTATAAACTCCCCTTTGGAAGGGATCTCCCTGCCGTGAGGGAGATAAGAAAACTCTGTTTTCTTAGAAGAATTGACCTCTATTGTCTACTACTTTGATCGCATCCATGAGATACATATAAGCACGGTTGCTCATTTCGTATTTCAAGGACATGCGTCTTTGTGCCAGTGCTGCTTCTTGAGTTTGCCCGGCAGAGGTCTCTGTTTGGCTCATTGGTTTTACTACAATCACTTCACTGCCAGCTGCAAACGGAGCTGATACTTGTTGTAGTTGAGTTGCCATGGCATAGCCATTCAGCTCCGCTGGGTGAGCACCGCGTACCAAGTAGCTAATACCACTGAGAGTATCTATTGAGCTATTCATGGCAGTAGCATAACCTTCCAGAGAAGAGAGGTTTTTAGCTTTGAGCTCTTGTGCCAACATTTCGCTTCTTTTATCTACTAAGAGTTTGGTACGAATTTCGTCTTTTACCATTTCGAGAGGTTTGTACCCCGGCTCGTAGAGGTTCTTGACAGCAGCGATCACTAATTTGTCTTGTCCGCAGCGGAAAACCCTGTCATTTACGGCCCCAGCTTTGGCATTAAGCCCCCAATGAATGATTTCACGAGAGGATTTGATACGTCCGAGCATAGGCGCATCGTGAGGAATGATTTCTCTTTCTACCACCTGCAAGCCTTGCTCTTTGGCTGCCTTAGCCATTGAGTCGAATTTCCCTTCTCCATTCAGTAGGATATTATTCAAGATAGAGTAGGTTTTGTTGTAGGTGTCTTCTGAGAATGTAGCATGCAGGTAAGCAAGAGCAAACTTATATTTATCCACAGCTGGTCGAGCCTTTGTAGTCAAGCCTACAAAGCTTACCCCATTGACGTTGAAGTCGAAAATTTGCCCTACAGGTACCTGAAAGATGGTGTCGAGCTGCATTTGATGTGCCATGTTTTCGGTAATCACGCTGTCGGCTCCTCCAAATCGATTGGGCATCAGCACATAGCCATCAGTAGGCTCTGCTCCTCCGTTTTTATTGTACTTCCGAGCCAACTCGGCAAAAGAAGTCCCGGCTGCAAACTGCATCCGTATGCTGTCTATCTGCTTTGTTCCGGTTGAGTCTAATGCGATGATCTGCAAGTGAACCCCCTCGGTAGACTTCTTCTTGTCGATCAGCTTGATGAGTGTGTATTTGTCATTCACTAACTCGGGTGTGTTTACCTGTCCCGGTTGTGCAGAGGTGATGAAATCTATTACATCTTGACTAAGACGTAGGGTCTGCAACTCCTGAGTTGTAAGGAAGCTCGGTGTAATAGTTTTTTCGCTGCAGTTCCGGAGCGCATCTTCTATATTCCCCCCGTGTTCCAGAGAGTTGTAGATTTCCGCCATTTCTTTCTCTGCAGCTTGGTAGTCTTCTGCACTGGGGCGTATCTCCGAACTGATATATTGCATCTCCACTTGAGGGTACTTTTGCTTATATAGTTCCTTATGAGATTCGTAATATTTCGCAATATCGGTGTCCTCTATTTTTACTTTCTCTTCGGGTATCGAAGACGAGTTGGTGCGTACTACAGCCACTTCTCGCCTTGGTATTCCACCCTGATATTGTGCATCAATCTTGTTGAGTACCACGGAGCGTTCCACCAGGGCAAACAACTTTTCTCTTTTGCGATCGCTTACAGTTCTGTCTTGCATGACTTCCCACTGTGCACGTATGCTGTATAAGAAGCTTTGTTCTTCCTTGGGCTTGGACTTAATCCCTTTGTCACTAATCATTTCGAGAAATTCGGACAAAGCTTTCGGATCTTCACTATTTACCCCCAAGCTCTTTAGGAAGTTGCCGAGCAAGGCAGCTTGTTGTCTGCCATCATTACCATACAACATCCCACCCAGTTCCTGTGGTGATACCGATATGCCCACCTCTTCGGCTTCTTTGTTCATGGCGTATTTCCCTACGTAGTGAGATGCCAAACCATTGTTCAGCGACATTTTTGTGTCATTGTCGACCTCACCGAACCGCTCTTCCATCTGCTCAATGCTTTGGAGCATTTGTTGATACTCTTGGGCGGAGATTTTTTCACCGTCTATATTGAGTACCACATTTTTACTCTGCTGGAAGAATGTGGAGCCTGAGCGCAGGAAGTCGCCCAGAATGAAAGCTAAAAGGGCGAGACCTACAATGAGAATGAGTAGCCCGGCCCTGTTTCGAATTTTTTCGAGTGTTGCCATTAGATCTATGTTTTATTCGTAATTCGTTCGTTTAGCCCACAAATATACAAATATATGCGTGTCTACTATAAGACTCTCCGAACGGTTGTACCTATCGAAAGACTCTACTTGAGGATTCGTAAATCAAGAGCCGAGAAAGCTCTTATTGGCTAAAAATTTAACTTAGCAGCTGTTTAAGGAATCTCATTGATGAATTTAGAACGCAAGTTTGTTTATATGAAAAATGGAAAAAGCCTGATCTTCTTGGCTCTTTTTGTCTTCCTCTTGATGCTGCCCTCCTGCAGCACGGTGCCACTTACAGGGCGACGTCAGCTAAACCTTGTATCGGATAGTGAGATCAACCAAACCAGTGCGGCTCAGTATCGTCAATTTGTCCGATCTGCTACACAGTCCGGTAATTCGAGATACGTGGATCAAGTTACCAGAGTCGGCAAGCGTATAGCTGCAGCTACAGATATTTACTTGAGACAGAATGGCATGGCAGATCTGGCTTCAGCTATGCAGTGGGAGTTCAACACCATAGAAAGCGAGCAAGTGAATGCTTTTTGCATGCCAGGAGGTAAGATTGTTGTCTATACAGGATTGTTACAACTTGTTGGCTCGGACGATGAGTTGGCAGCAGTAGTAGGTCACGAGGTAAGTCACGCTGTGGCTAAGCATTCCAATGAACGCATTAGTCAGGAAATGTTGAGACAATTGGGAGGACAGATCATTGGGGTTGCTGCTTCGAAACAAAGCCAATTGCTTCAGGCTGTTGTAGGGCAGGCTTATGGGTTAGGGTCACAACTGCTGGTTGCTCTGCCGTATAGTCGTAAGCAAGAGTATGAGGCGGATAAGATGGGGCAGGTATTCATGACTATCTCTGGATACGATCCACAGGCTGCGATCTCTTTTTGGCGTAAGATGGCACGCTCCGGTCAAGGAGGACAAAACTGGGAAATACTTAGCACACACCCCAGCGATGTCAATCGTATTAAGGCATTGGAGGAGTTTCTTCCACAAGCTCGGCAATATGCCCCATCAGCAAAAAAGGGTGGAGATAAGTCTATGAAAAAAGGACACAACAAGATTGGAGGCAAGAGACGTCCTGCCCGCACCAGCCAGAAGTGGCGTTTTTGATCTTAGCCTGTGTAGCTGAGCTTATGCTTGATAGACTTGTATCGAACTTGTTATAATGCCCAAAAAGTCTTATCTTTACTTCGCCCACAGAGAGTGAGGCACTTCAGAAAAATAATGACTAACCATTAAAGGAGAATCTTCTATGCAGAATCAAGGTAAATTCACATTGGGTCTCATCTTGGGGGCCGCCGCAGGTGCCGCAATAGCCTATTTCTTGGACGAAACTAAGCGTGTGCGTTTCGTAGAGGGAGTATCGGCAACCGCAGAAAAGGTGCAGGACAGCGTGGTGGAAGGCTATTATGAAGCCAAAGACCGCTACCAGAAATACCGCGATAAGCTTGCTCGTGCAACCCGGGACTTGAAGAGTCGGGTGGAAGAGAAAGCCGAGGAGGTAGAAGAGTTTATCGAGGAGAAGCTGGAGCATTGAGATTGTCGCCTCACAAAACACTTGTCAATGTTTTGTGAGGCGATTTTTTAGAAGCCTATTAGTCTCCCGTTTCCACGGGGGGCGCTCTTGGGGTGGGTTCTCTAACCGAGAGTGAGGCAGTGATGCTCGTGTGGCTCTCTCGCTTTTTGCTCTTGGTCAGTCTGAGAACTTCCTTCTTTTTTCGGAGAGGCGACTTTCTCTCTTTCAACTAAAAACACAGTTTCATGCAAAACAAAGATTTTAGTCTCGACAGCTTATTTTCCGGGCTACGTGCATATGTGAAAGCTTCGTTGGATGCCTTTCTCTATGGCTTGGGGGATATGCTGGCCAAACTCGAAGCTAAGGCTGTGTCCTTGCTCTTGATATTCTCCCTTGGCTTCATGTTTTCGTTGCTTGCACTTATCGGGCTCGCTTTTGGCTTTTCTCGTTGGCTTTCCATTCCGATATATGCAGGCTTTTTCTGTGTGTGTGCCATACTGCTATTGGTAATGCTGCTGGTATGGATTCTTTTCAAGAAGCGTCGTAGCCGGATTCGTGATTTCTTTGCTGCGAGTATGCTGGACCAGATTGAGGAGTTGCGCAAGACTTATGAGGATTTGTCTTGTGAGGAGAAATCGTCCTGTAGAGGTTATGCCGAGGAAGGAGGTGATAGATGAAGAAGAACGCTTACGAAACAATGCTTGAGAGGAAGATTATGGCAGAGAGACACCGAGTGCGGGCTTTGTCTTCCCTGCAGGCTGACTATGATCATTTCAAGAATAACTATCGACATATTCTGTATTCCGAAATTGGATCAATCCTTATTCCCAGAGATAGCTTTTTGGGGAAGATTCGTGATTTGATTTCTGGACCCGAACATAGACCTTCCCCCTCGTCACAGAGAAGGCGTGCAGTTGGCAAGGCTCGTCCGGGTGTAGAAATAACGTGTGAGAGCGATGGACTTTCGCCTATTGTGAGGCAGGCTGCCAGTATGGCCACTCCGATCTTGTTGACAGCCGTTTTAGGCTTCTTGAAAAAAAGGATTAGAAGGAAGTTTAGTCGAAGTAAGAGATAACCCTCCTCTCGGAGAAGCAGGGGGCTGAGTTTTGCTCTTTCCTCAAGAAACCTTGTTAGAGTAAGAAATAAAAAGTCGGACACCTGATAGAAGGGTGTATCCGGCTTTTATTATTTAGGTAAAATGCTATGATAGAAATCGTTGTGAGAACTCTCGGAAAAACGATTTCAAGTATAGCCTTTTGCAGAACTCTCCGGAATACTATAGTCGCAGAACTTTGAAAGATCAAAGAGAATAGAGTGTACTTTGGATATATAACCAATTTTGAATGTCAATGATGATGAGGCGAGTGTTGTGTCGCACGAGAGTCTCCGATAAATGCCAAAATCCACTTACCTTTGCTCTGCGCTGTCCGATCACTTGTTAGGTTGATTGGCCTATGAGTTGTGATATGGAGGCGAAATCTAAGAAGACCGCAGATAGCAGATACGGGAGTGGTACCAAATAAAAGTGCTGGAAGAACATGGCTGAGAGAGGCCTTGCCGTGGTTGGCATGTATGGTCTTGTTGTTCTCTGCTTGTGTCGGTCGTAAGCGGACCCAACCATCTCCGATATTGCAGTCAGAGCCTCCTTCCTTAACTCTCTCGGATACAGCTGCGAAAATTCCCTCTCTTCTCCCGGATTCTCTTGGTAAGCTTTTCGGCTCAGCTCAATCGAAGAAGATTGACAGTACTCGCTTAGCCGATACTATTCGTCGAGATCTGCGTAGTACTCCAGATTCTCTGTCTGGTAGAGACAGCTTGCTTGCAGACTCTCTTTCTTCTTTGGCCACAGTAGATTCTCTCAAGGATTTTCCTACTATCGTAGATGATCCTGCTTTCGCAGAGATTGTGGACTATCAGGCTGCTGATTCTATGGTGATGCTCAAGAGTAACTTGATTTATCTCTTTGGAGAGAGTAGTGTCAATTTTCAAAACAAAGGTCTTCAGGCCAATTTTATGCGCTTGAATGTTGATAGCTCTGTCGTCTTCTCCCGCTACATCACCGACAGTATGGGGCGTGCTGACCATTTCCCGATATTCAAAGATGGAGAGATGGAGTATCAGGCTCGTACAATGAACTACAACATCAAAACCGGGAAAGGATTTATCAGTGGGGTTGTTACACGTCAGGGAGAAGGCTATGTGACAGCGACACAGACAAAAAAATTGGAGGATAATACACTCTATATGTGCGATGGCAAGTATTCCACTTGTGATAGGGTCGATCATCCTCACTTTTATATACACTTGACAAGGGCCAAGGTAAGACCACAAAAAAATATTGTCACGGGCCCTGCTTACTTGGTGATTGCCGATGTACCTATTTATGCGCTGGGTCTTCCCTTTGGTTTTTTTCCTTTCAATAGTACCTATTCTTCGGGCATTCTTCCTCCAAGCTATGGAGAAGAATTGGAGAAGGGTTTTTATCTGCGCAATGGAGGCTACTATTTTGCTTTCAATGACTATGTCGATTTGGCCCTGACCGGAGAGATCTATAGCAAAGGCTCGTGGGGAGTATCTGCTGCCAGCCAGTACCGTAAGCGTTACAAATTTTCCGGCTCTGTCGATGCTGGTTATTTAGTGACTGTACATGGGTATAAGTTTGATCCGCAGGGGTATCAAAAAAATAAGGATTTCCATATCAATTGGTCGCATACACAAGATCCTAAGGCCGATCCCAATCGAAATTTTTCGGCCAGTGTCAATTTTTCGACCAGTAGTTATGACCGTAATGCTCTCTCCAGCCTCTATGGAGGGGGGCAGAGGTATGCTCAGAATACCAAGAGCTCCAATGTCAATTATAGGCGGACTTTCCCTGGAACTCCTTTTTCCATTTCGACATCGATGAATGTGACACAGAGGACACAAGACAGTACTATTGCTCTCACTTTGCCGGATATGAACATCTCTATGAGTTCTATATTCCCATTCAAACGCAAAAAGCGCGTGGGCTCCGAGCGTTGGTATGAGAAGATCAAGATGTCTTATAGTGGAAGTATTCGAAATCGTATTACAACAAAGGAGGACAAGTTATTGAAGTCCGACTTGCTGCGTGACTGGCAAAATGGAGCTTCTCACAATATACCCATCAATGCCACATTTACACTCTTCGACTATATTAATCTTACTCCTTCTGTCAATTATAATGAGCGCTGGTACTCTCATAAAATAAATAAGGCTTTTGATCCGTCTGCTGGCAGGCTGAGTGTCTCTGATACTGTTTATGGTTTCTATCGTTCTTGGGACTTCAATACCTCCCTCTCTCTCTCTACTACTTTGTATGGTTTCTTTACCCCTTGGAGATTCCTTTTTGGGGATAAACTGAGTGTTATTAGGCACCGTCTGAATCCCACTATTTCTCTTTCTTATGCGCCGGACTTTTCTGATCCATTCTTCAAGGCTTGGAAGCAAATATCTTATCCGGACAAGGAGGGGAAACTTCAGACAGAGTGGTACTCGCCCTATGAGGGGCAGTCTGTAGGTGTTCCTCCGAGAGGTAAGCAAGGGGTGATTAGTCTGTCTTTTGCTAACAACATAGAAGCCAAAGTGAAATCGAAAACCGATTCTACTGGTTTTGCTAAATGGAGTATTATCGACGACTTCACTTGGGGAACGAGTTATAATATGGCTGCCGATTCTCTTCGTTGGAGTAATATCAACACTTCTTTGCGCTTAAAGTTACCCGGCAATTTCAACCTGTCTTTGAGTGGAGCTTTCGATCCTTATGTTTACAAGACTGTTAAGACTCCCGAGGGTGGCTTCTCTTACTATAAGTCAAATGATTTGAAAATTTTGAATGGAAAAGGGATTGGTAGTCTGATCTCTACCGGTACGGCATTCTCTTATACATTTAACAATGATACCTTTGATAAGCTCGCTAAATTCTTTTCGAGAGAGAAGAAAGACGCAGCTGGAGAGGAGAATTCCTCAGAGAAAGGAGGTAACAAGAATCCGGCTGGTAAAAAAGATGATCAGAAGGATGGAGAGAAAAGTTCCCCCTCCGGAGGTTTGCTTGGACGAAAGAAAGATGTGCCACAGCAGGATAATAGTGGCTATGTCATCAATAAGTTTGGCTGGAATTTTTCTGTAAACTATTCCGTGAACTACGGCCGTGCTGAATTTGACTTTGCTCGTGAGGATTTTAAGTATAAGCTCACTCATAACTTAAGCTTCAATGGAATGCTCAACCCCACACCGGGATGGTCATTCAATTTTCATGGGAACTATAATTTCGATTTGAAAAGGGTTACTAATCTACAGTTCAATCTCACTCGCGATATGCACTGCTGGGCACTGACAGCAGGTTTTATCCCTATCGGCTTTAATAAGTCCTATAATATCACGATTGCTGTGAAGAGTAGCTTGTTGCAGGATCTCAAATGGCAGCAGAGCAGCTCTCCCTTGCGAGGGTCTAATTGGCGATAACCCTCCTCTTCGGGAGATATCTTTTTATCTACCCGAAGAGAGGAGGATTGATTGCCATCAAATTCTGAAATTTTGTCTTTCGGCCTGAGTTAGCCTTTCTTGTTCTGTCCGCCATTTGTCGTGGCCCTTTCTTTCTTTGGAGGGCGAGTCATTTTCGCCTTCGTAGTCTTTTTCCACGATCTTTCCAGCTTCTTTTTCAAGGGATGTTGGTTTCCATCCTCTTTTCTTAACCAGGGCAATATCTTCGCCATTCGCCTGATTCTCTTCTTCGGAGTCCGTTTTGTCCACCAGTATTAGGGAATTTTCTTTTGGAGGATTGGAGCGAAGACTCTCCAGCATTTTACTCATTTCTGCACCAAAAAGACGATTGGAGAAGCAAATGACCTTCACCAGTCGTTCGCAAGCAGAGAAATCAAGAGAAGACAGTTTATTCCCTTGCAGAAACACTCCTCCCAACCTTTTGTTGTTGCGGAGGTCCAGCTTTTCCAGTTCATTATCATAACAACTGAGAATTTCCAAATCGGGGTTCTGTGAGAAATCAATTGTTTTTAGTTTGTTGTGATAGAGAAATGCCATTTCCAATTTGCGGTTTTGGCTGAAATCGATCTCTTTTAAGAGGTTATTTCCTGCAGCAAAACGCTCCAGATTAGTTGCTTGGCGGAGGTCTATTTGATCAATTATGTTGTCGGCACAGGCTATCCGAGATAGTGCGGGAGAAGGGCTTACAACGAGTGATTTAATTTTGTTTGGTTTAGAGGCCAATACTCCGTTGGCATCATATACTCCACCGCATTCGAAAAGAGCAATCGCTCCTACGATTTTGATAATCGGGCTTTTTATGGTGAGAGAGCTGTAGCCTCCATCGCGATGTTTGCCTTCTGCTCCCTCAAAGCTAACAGGCTCTCCATTGGCACTGACATAGCCTAGTACAAGTTGTTCGCCCGGTTTTTTGTCTGTTACAATAGTGATTACATTGGGTCGCTTTTCATCTTGTCCTATGATGAAAGATTTTTCTGGCTCACTGTCTTTAGATTTGCAAGAAAAGAGAGCGAGTAGGAGGAGAGGGAGAAAGAGTAGGTTCTGAGCTTTCTTGTGTTGTTGATTTAGTTTTTTCATTTCAGGATAAGGTTTGAGGATAGTCATATATCTGGATAATCAAAAGTTTTTATCTCTTCGAGGAGGACATTCCTTAGAGAGAATTGATATGGCTCGTCAGTTTTTTCCGCTGTGGCCAAATCCTCCCTCTCCTCTTTCGCTGGTGGATAATCCTTGGCAAGGTTCCCAGCATACATGTTCGTAGGAGGTGATGACCATTTGTGCAATACGATCTCCATCAGCTATTACAAAGTCTTGGTTGGAGAGGTTGATTAGTATCACGCCAATCTCCCCACGATAGTCGGCATCAATGGTCCCGGGTGTATTGAGCAGGCTGATACCGTGTTTGAGAGCGAGGCCGGAGCGAGGCCGAAGTTGAGCCTCGTAGCCGGGAGGGAGTTCTATCGAAAGTCCGGTGGGGATTAAGCATCGCTCCAAAGGAGAGAGGGTAATAGGTTGGGAGAGAAAAGCCCGTATGTCCATACCTGCGGACATTGAGGTCGCATAGGTTGGTAGTGGATGATGGCTGCGGTTTAGTATCCTTACTTTCATTGTTTTTGTTTTTAGCCGTTAGGACGAGACCAATCACCATGGGACTTGATCAGTGCAACCAATCTTGTTACAGCTTGATCTGCCGGAATACCCTTTTCCACACATTTCCCATGTCGGTATAGGTCAATTCGTCCGGGGCCTGCTCCCACATAACCATAATCGGCATCGGCCATTTCTCCGGGGCCATTCACGATGCAACCCATGATTCCTATTTTCAGACCAACCAGACCTGCTGTTGCTTTTTTGATTTGTCGGATCGTACTTCCCAAGTCGTATAGGGTGCGTCCACAGCCGGGACAACTAATGTACTCTGTTGTTGTAGTACGAAGTCTGGCTGCTTGTAGTATGCTGTAAGCAATTCGTACAATCTCTCCTTGGTTAGAGATTTTAGGAGCCGATATTGCTAATCCATTGGCACGTCCTTCGAGGAGTAATGCCCCCATCTCTGTACTGGCTTTTACCATGAGAGTCTCCAGATCGTTGTCTGCATAATTACGATGTAGTAAGACCGGAGTATGTAGCTTGGCTTTCCTCATTTTCTGGAAAGCTTTGCGCCAATCCCCTATGG
The DNA here is from genome assembly GCF_900167225.1 of Porphyromonas crevioricanis. Classification (GTDB taxonomy): domain Bacteria; phylum Bacteroidota; class Bacteroidia; order Bacteroidales; family Porphyromonadaceae; genus Porphyromonas; species Porphyromonas crevioricanis. The sequence continues at coordinate 91,827 of NZ_FUXH01000003.1, read as the reverse complement.
GATTGAGATGTGAAGAGGATAGAAGAAGTATTGATGAGAGACTGCAACGTATCTCTTCTATGCGAGTTTCATTCAGTTCGGAGCAATCCAATTGAATAATCTTGCCCCCCGGTATGGCTGTTTGGTAGTCCTCCTCACTCTGCAGGAGGGCATCCGGAGGGGTTGCCAGACCTGTAAGATCTCGGGAGCAGGCTTGTCTTAGGTCCGCCAATACTATTGGTGGATAATTTGGCCCCAGAAGCTCGCCCACTGGCAGACAGTCTTTCCGTTGGGTATATTCTCTCTCATATGTACCCAACTCTTCTCTCTCTATCTGAGGGGCACGGCTCCATTGCTCTGTCAGTCCGATTAGTATTCGTGCTACTGGCAATTCGGCTACGGGATCTTCACTGAGGGAAACACGTATCGTATCTCCATATCCATCTGCTAACAATGTCCCTATGCCCAAAGCTGAGCGAATACGCCCATCTGTCTCATTACCTGCTTCTGTAACACCCAAATGCAGAGGATAGGCCATGCCCTCCTCTTCCATACGAGATACCAAGAGACGAACAGCCTGTGTCATGACCAGTACATTCGAGCTTTTCATCGAGATAACCACGTCATGATAATCTCGATGGTGGCATACTCGCAGGTATTCCATGCAGCTCTCTACCATGCCCAATGGGTTATCTCCGTATCGCTGCATCATACGTTCGGATAACGAACCATGATTGACTCCTATTCGGATAGCTTTCCCTAAGAGTTTTGCCTCATCAACGAAAGTGCCGAATATTTCCTCTACTCGTTGAGTTGCTTCCTCAAATTCTGCTTCCGAGTAGAGTCCTTTGTGGGGGGAGTCTACGAAATTCCCTGGATTGATTCGCACCTTGTCAGCCGTGTGCAGGGCTGCCTGAGCTGCTTTGGGAGAGAAATGAATATCTGCTATCAAAGGGATTGGATATCCCTTTTGTTTCAAGAGCTTTGCTATTTCTCCGATATTTTTGGCCTCACGTACACCCTGGGCTGTCAGGCGCACATAGTCGGCTCCTGCTTCTGACAGACGCATACACTGCTCTGTAGAGGCTGTGGTGTCCATGGTGGACGTATTCGTCATGGACTGCAGGCGTATAGGACAGTCGCCACCCATCATCGTACTTGCAATATGTACGGTTGATGAGTGGCGACGTCTGTAATTGTATGGAGTATTTTCCTCAGACATATGCCATCGGTGGATCAGTTTACCTTGAATCTGTAGCCCTGCAGAGATGCGAGTTCTTGATTGGCCTTTACTACCTTTTCTTTGAGGCTTTCCTTGTATTCTACAAGTTTAGCATACAAAGTCTCATCTCCTGTAGCCATCATTTGTACAGCCAGGATAGCTGCATTATCGGCTGCATTGATTCCCACAGTGGCGACAGGTATGCCCGGAGGCATTTGTATAATAGACAAAAGAGCATCCACACCTTGCAGAGTTGCAGCAATAGGTACTCCTATTATGGGGATAGCTGTTTGGGCAGCTATTACACCACAGAGATGCGCAGCCATGCCGGCTGCAGCTACTATTATGCGGATTCCACGCTCGTGAGCCAAACGTGCATATTGCTCTACTTCGATGGGGGTACGATGAGCCGACAACGCCAACATCTCGAAAGGAATTTCCATCTCTTCAAGACGTTTTGCTGCTTTTTCCATTATGGGGAGATCAGAGGTACTCCCCATGATAATACTTACCAATGGTTGCATGTAGGTCGAAGACTTTCGAGTACTTCTCTTATTTAGTGCTTATTTGCCAATAAGCGTGCGGTATTCATCAGCAGAGAGTAGTTCTCCTTGTGATTTCATAGCAACTTTGATAATCCAGCCTTTTCCATAAGGGTCTTGGTTCACAAGCTCGGGCTGAGCTTCCAAATCCGAATTAGCCTCTACCACGGTCCCTGCTACAGGCATTAGTAAGTCACTAGTTGTTTTCACAGCATCGACACTGCCAAACACTTCTTCGGTTTCGAGTTCTTCATCCAAGGTGGTTACATCTACAAATACAATTTCGCCTAATTCGTTCTGAGCAAAGTCTGTAATGCCGATTGTAGCTGTGTCACCTTCGATACGTACCCATTCGTGATCTTTGGTGTACTTGAGATCTTGGGGGAAATTCATACGGTTCTTTATTAAGGGTTTTACTAAATGACAATTGTCTTTCAAAGACTACCGACATCTCCAAAAGGATGCAGTACAAAGGTAAGAGAATTTGCATAGAAGCCCCTCCTATTTTTAGTCAATTGTGCTTGGCAAAGAATTTTCCTGTTAAGCCGTCTCCCGATCATTTCTGATCATTTCTTAGAATAAGCTTTGTATTTTTTTTTATTCGCTTCTCTTTTTGTGTTTGATTTTGGCCGATTTAAGCAGCCCCCAAAAAGGATGCATCATAACCTAGAACTTATGATGCATCCTTTTTGGGGGAGGGAGATATATCATGCAACCGATGGATGGAGATATTATTCAATCCAAAGGTGCAGTGTTATACTATTTAGTGAGCTACCTGCACACGTACGATCTGGTTGTTTACCTTAATGAGGTATACTCCATCGGGCAATCTGGCCGCATCAATAGAGGTGCGCCCATTGAGACGCTCTGTGTAAACGAGGTTGCCATTCATGTTGTACATGAGGAGGTCACTGCCTAATAGACCAGCTGGAACTTCCACGTTGAAGTTCGAGGCTGTTACCGAAGGATAAACCTTGAGCATATCATTCGCTAATTGTTCTGAATTTAGGTCCGCTGGATCTTCGATTACCTTAGTTGCAACCCAGTTCTCATACTGCTCTTCTCCTTCTGTATAATCTTCCCCTACATCTATCGTGGGTCCGTTAGGAGTCTGTACTTCTACGCCATCATATCGTTCGTGCAATATAACCTCCCAATTTTTCTTTTTTAGAAGAGCCAAGGCACCCTTGCTAACTTGATTCTTTTCGAGTTCACATAGGTCGGAGATGTATATTTTCCCAGGTGTAAGGGTTTCTCCCCCAACTGTTTTGCTACGATCCCCTATGGCCGCTGCCAATCTATAGATGGCTTCAGCTCCTAATTGATTTCTGGATATCTCTACAACTTCCATTGACGAGTATTCATGACCAATGGCACCTTTGATTTCTGTGAGCTTGTTCATTGCTAAACGCAAGAAGCGCAGATTTGGGCAATTGGAAATATCTATAAAAGACAAGTGGTTCTTCTCCAACCCTAAAGTTGTTAGGTTTGGGCATCCAGTTGCATCAATGCTCGTTAAGGCTGAGCTGAGTACCTCTAGCATTCTTATTTCAGGTTTTACATACATACTCATCTCTCTCACTCCGGGAACCATTTTCTTCGTGACATGATTGGCACTGGCAAAAATTTCTTCTCCCTTGTCATATTTGCCATTGTTATTCAAATCTATCCATGTCCCATCATAACTGCCACTCCCCACAAATTTTGTCACGGTACAGATGGTAAACTTTGGGGTATCATCAAACTTTTCTGGATCAACTCCACGAGGGCATTCGGCCTTCTCTCCCATGTCTGATACGAGTTTTACCCTTATCATCCCTTCCGTACCATATTCTACGGCTGAAGAATGTGGTGTGAGCATAAACATTCCGGTAGCAACGGCTGCTACCTTCAATACTGACGAAAGTCGCATACTAATTTTCATTTTTTTTGTTGTCTAGTTTGAGTTAAAACTGATTATCCTTTGCATTCCCTGATCCTATCCTGTACACGTGAAAGTGAGAGCAAGAAAGAGAAATAGCAAAGGAGTAAGCCTTGACAGAGGCCTACCGGAGGCAAAGGTAGAAAAAAAAATAGATGGAGAATAGTTTGCTGCAAAAACAAGGATACTTGTTTGATATGCGATGGCCTTTTTGAATGATTCTTTGCAAGACCCTTTATCACAAAGAATACAGAGATATTTTGCTGCTGGCGTTGTCTCGTTTTTTATCTTGAAAGGATGATTTTTAGACTTCAGTCCTGAGTGTACCCTAAGTGTAATTTAATGGGAGAAAGGAGGGTGGATAAGTTTGCTGACCTAAGATAAAAAGAGTAGAAGAGTGCATACTGGTACAAACAGAAAAACCATGATAGCAGTATGGGCGAGTACGATATTGAGTTTTCGTCCCGATAGACGAAGTAGAGCTCTATAATTTTTGGCAAAGAAGAGTACATAGGGGAATAGGACAACCAGCCCCGGCAAACTGTAGAAGGGGAAGAGTAGGCCAATGGCTGAAACAAAGCAAAACAGGTAAAGTTTAGGACCAGACTTTTTGCCCATGAGGACTATACTGGTACGCTTGCCTTTGACTTTGTCTTCTTCGTAGTCGCGGTAGTTATTTACCACCAAAATACACGTGGACATAAACCCCATGGCACCAGATAGTAACCAGATGCCAGGATCGGATTTTCCCGATTGGAGATGGTAGGTAAAGTATGTAGGTATCAAACCATAGAAAATGAACACCGCTATATCTCCGAGCCCGTGCTTAGATAGTGGCCAAGGACCTGCACTGTATGCAAAAAGGCCCAGACAAACACTCAAGCCAACCAAGATATACATTGCACCGTGCATAAAAACAAGTACTATACCGGCTGCTATTGTAAGCAGAACGCTCAGCCCTAAGGCCCAAAGCACTTGAGTCTTGTTGAGCCATCCCTGAGATAAAGGATGATTGGGGCCCAAGCTCTCTTTGGAGTCGGATTCGTTTACATAATCGAAGTATTCATTTGCTATATTACTAGCTATTTGTGCCAACACAGCGACAGCCAAACAAAGTAGGGACTCTGTAGGACGAAAGTACCCTTCTTTGATGGCGTAGATTACAGCTAGTAGGACAGGGCTGAGTGAGGCAGTTAGCGTATATGGTCGAATTAATTTCAGCCATGGAGAAAAGTGAGAAGAAAGGGCTGGATGGACCATCCTAAGATGATTTAGTTGTCGAAAAAAGGTGTTCCGAGAGGGCTACCAACACTTCTCGTTTGTCGCTCTCACGAATCAAGACTGTCATATTGTAATCGCTTCCGCCATAGGAAATCATCCGCACAGGGAATGTCCTGATGGCTTCTACTATACGGGCTTCGAAGCCAATATTGTCGGATTTCATATCTCCTACGACACAGATGATAGTTAGTCCGCGCTCTACGGAGATGGAGCCGAGTTCTTCCAGCTCTCGTTGTATTTCAGGAAGTTTTTCGTCGTTGTCGATAGTTAAGGATATACCCACTTCGCTGGTCGTCACCATATCTACCACTACTGCATACCGCTCAAAGACCTCAAAGACACGTCTGAGAAAATGCCAGGAAACCAGCTTATGGTTGCTTTTCACCTTTATGGCGATAATCCCATCCTTGGCAGAAACAGCCTTGATTACATCTTTTTCCGTATCGAGGGAAATAAAGGTGCCGGGGAGAGAAGGGTTGAGTGTGTCGAGCAGTCGTACCGGGATATTGTGTTCTCGAGCTGGTTGAATACAGGTTGGGTGCAGTATCTTGGCTCCGAAATAAGCCAGTTCGGAAGCCTCATCGAAGTGTAGACGGCGTACCGGAGCTGTTTTATCTACAAACCTGGGGTCATTGTTGTGCAGACCATCTATATCTGTCCATATCTGTATTTCTTCTGCCCCAATAGCCACTCCGGCTAGCGAAGCGGTGTAGTCGCTCCCTCCTCGTCGAAGGTTGTCTACCCGATTGTAAGCGTTGAGGCAGATATACCCTTCGGTAATATATATTTCGGTATCACCGGGAGCTGTTTGTACCAAAGGGCGCAGATGAGAAGTGATATAGGGGAGATCTGGTTCGGCATTCTTATCTGTTTTCATGAAATCCAGAGCCGGTATGATCACTGCTTTTTTGCCCATATCTTGCAAATGTCGAAGCATCATGGCTGTACTCATAAGCTCTCCCTGTGCCAAGATTCTTTTTTCTTCAAAGAGAGAAAAGTTCTCTCGCTCGCACATCTCTCGCATCAGCGCAAAAGAACATTCCACTGCTGCTTGAGCTATGCGACGGCTTCCCTCTCGAGGGAAGAGAAGCTGCAGTTCAGTCTGGTATTTTTCGTAGAGATTTTCTATGATAGCGGCTGCCTCTTGAGGTTTGCGTTGGAGCAAAAGGCGAGCTATCTCAACGAGAGTATTGGTTGTGCCAGCCATTGCCGATAGCACCACAAGTACAGGCTTACTGCCGGTACTAATTAGCTGAGCTACATTAGATATTCTTTCGGCCGAGGCTACCGATGTGCCTCCAAATTTGAGTACTTTCAATCTGCAATCTTAAAAATAAACTTTACTCTTCTGGTGTCTTTGTCTTGTCTTCATTGGAGGTAAGTCCGAAGGCTCCTCTTTGAGTTTGAAGGCTGATGTGTCGTGCAGGGAGTTGCTCCATCACCTGTCTGTTGTGCGTTGCCATCAGTACGGCAGCTCCTTCTCGGGCAGCCATTCGTTGGAGCAGGCGAGTGATCTCCAAGCCAGTCTGAGCGTCGAGATTACCTGTGGGTTCATCTGCCAAGATCAGTTTGGGATGTCCGAGTAGGGCACGAGCGATAGCAATTCGCTGTTGCTCTCCACCGGATAATTCATGTGGGCGTTTGTACCCTTTGTTGCCCATACCTACCTGCTCCAATACCTCTGCGATGCGTTTTTGGCGGTCGGATTTTCGTTTCACGCTGATAGCTCGCAAGACAATATCCAAGTTTTCTTCGGCAGTAAGGTGGTACAGTAGCTGAAAATCTTGAAAAACAATCCCAATCTGCCTGCGTAACAGACAGAGCCTGGAGCGTTTAATTTGTCTAAGATCGAAGCCTACTACTTGGGCCTGGCCTTCACTGATAGGGATTTCTGCATAGAGAGAACGCAGAAGCGAACTTTTACCTGAGCCTACTGGCCCAGATATGTACACGAATCCCCCAGGCTCTATTTGCAAGTCAAAATTGCTAAGGATTACATTCTCGTCCCTGCATATACAAACCCCTTTGAGGTTTACAATAGGCTCTTTGTCTTCCATATCTTTATTCGGAGAGTAAACAAATGTCGATAGCGTCTTATCCCACAAGACGATACCGCAAAGATAGGCATTTACTCCAAGGCAGTGGTGGATCCGAAGAGTCAGCTTTGCCCATTAGGAGGAACTGTTTCTGTCGGGCTTGAGCAGCTGGGGATTACCAGCCACCTCCGCCACCTCCGCCACCACCCCCTCCGGAAAATCCACCTCCTCCGGAGCCACTGTAGCTACTACTGCTACCTCCTCCTATTCCCCTGCTATAGGTTCTGCCACCGCTGCTATTTGGGGATGAGAGAGAGGCACTGTAGACAGATGAATTGATATTGCTGACCAAAGAGAGTAGCAAAGGGATATCGGCAGAGGAGAATCTGCGTCCGTTAATAGCCCATGTGAAGGCGGGCTGGTCAGTCTCCGATATATTGCTTTTCTGGAGGAGAGACTGGAAATGCTTGCCCCAAACATCGGCTATATCGAGAGCTATGGCATAGGGGAGGTATTGCTCAAACACGGCTGGAGTGACCTTTGGCGGGTTGAATGCTTCCAATTGATTTCTCTCGGCGGTACCCAAATACATCTTAAACCCCTCTATCTGCGTGAGCAGCTCTCTGTACTCTTTCGAGCGTCGTCCGATCAGAAGACAGTAAGTACAAAGCATTGCTATATTGATCTCGTTGATGACAACATTCCACAGTGGGATGTTCGACCAATATGCAGCAATGCCACAATATAGAACCAAACCAAAGACAAAGATCCGATCATAGACATACTTCTTTGGTGTGTAGCGGTACCCAAAGATGCGAGAGATAATGGATGCCAAGATCAGGAAGATGATACTGAAGCAGATAGAATGGAAGAGAAAGGGCCAGGAAATGCGTGATAAATAACTGATATCAATAAAGAACCAAACAATCCACAGGAAGATAGCTGTTGTACGCCAACCCGATCCCATATTCTCATCGACAAGATATCTCTGCTTCTCGAAAACCTTTTCTCCAAAGGACGTGAATATCTTGAACAGTGAGGAGGATGGCTTAGAAGAGAAAGAAAAAGAATCGCTTGAAAAAAAGAGAGAAGACAGAATTAGCTTTTCCTCCTTCGGTAAATTGAGTTCTTCTTCTTTGTCAGTCCGCAGTAGCATGACCTGTCTCTTCTTGAAAAGCCCTCCTTCCCGTGTTTCGGATATGTTGATGTAGCCCTTTACGCAGAGGTTGGTGATAGCAGCAGAGATGGCTCTGGGGAGGTTCCTTTTGTCTACGGCACAGCTGATAGCTCCGGGAGAAAGGTTATATGGAGGGGAGTACAGAGGGTAGACGGTACCTTTCTTGGGGTCACGTCCATAGATCCGCCAGCTGATAAACAAGAAGAGGAAGAAGAGCAGAGAAAATAAAGAAGAAAAGATATAGTTTCTGTAAGGCCCCATGATCTTGTCCCATAGCGAATATTGGATGATCCCTTTGGTGAAGCCTACAGCAATAGTGAGGTTTTCCCCCTCTCTTAGATGATTGGCCTCGAAGTACATTGCTCCGTTATCCATTAGTTGAGACCGGCAGTCGGAGGCTGTAGATCCTAACTCCCCTGTGTAGCAGCTATTTTGCATAGCCTCAGCTCCTCTCGGCAGGAATACTGTTGCACTTACGTGTGCCATCCCCAATGACCAGCCGAAGCCGTTCACGTTCCAATATATCTCATCATATTGATCGAAGAACCCAATTTGGTTTGTCGTCTTGTAGGTAATTTCATACTCATACACGCCTGGTGAAAGCAACACATCTTCTTCCCCCACATATATGTCATAGGTTTCTGCTATGTTGCCAGATTTGGTGAGGTAATTTTCCTCCTGCCCATTCTTTTTCACAGAGAGGACGTCGTAGCCTACACGGATGGTGCTCCCATTGATGTTCCGTATCGTGGGTAGAGATCGCACTATTCCTCGTTTGAAAGTGTCTCCTTTTGCATAAATCCGAATCGTTTCCGTTACGGTCAGATGCCCTTTGGTATCTATATGCAGATCGGCGTGGAAACGGTAGATCTGCTCTGTTTCTCCTCCTATGTCATTTATTTCGGACTCTTCTGCCGCTTGTATGCTCCACACAGACAACAGAGCAAGAAGCAGAAGAAGCGAGTACCTCCTCATTGCATCCTTCATATTCGTGACGGCTTTTCTCCGACCTGTCAGAAACTCACTACAGGAGCATGTCTTTCCTCTTGAGTATCCAATTCGAAGAAAGGAGCCGGTTTGTGAGAAAACATTCCGGCAATGATGTTACTGGGAAAAGACTGTATCAATACATTGCGGTCTCTGGCTGTTCCATTGTAATAGCGGCGAGATTTCTCCAGATCCAATTCGATTTGATTGAGAGAGTCTTGTAGAGAAAGGAATGCACGATCGGCTTTCAGTTCAGGATAGCTCTCAGCAACAGCAAAAAGACTCCTGAGTGTCCTACTCAGGGTATTTTCTGCTTCTTGATGGGCTTCCGGAGAGTCAGCACTCATAGCCTGACTCCTGGCCGAGATTACAGCTTCGAAAGTACTTTTCTCATGGGTAGCATAGCCTTTGACCGTATTAACCAGATTGGGGACGAGGTCGTAGCGTTTTTTTAGCTGGACATCAATAGCACTCCAAGCCTCTTCCACAAGCATCTTGCTGCGGACGAGTTTGTTGAAAATAGAAACCCCATAGATCAGAGTCAAGAGCAAGACTCCCAAAATAACACAGATAACGATGATATTCATTGATTTGTATTTTGATAATTTCGACAAAAAAGAAAAAATATCTCAGCTTGTCCAACTCCTATTCGTATTTGTGGTAAAGGACCATGCCCTCAAGGTCTTTTTGGGTGTGCTTCCATAGGGTTGTCCCGAGGCAAAAGTAGAAAAACCTTGAGATTATTGCATAAAACTATACACCCATATTTCTCTACCGAAAAAAGGTCGCCCGGACAGTTGCAATAAGGCAGCTTAGCCATCTCTCTCGTCTTTGGCTCCTTGATTTATTTACCTTTGTAGCAGATCGGAAAAACCGGTAAATCCCGGAGGTTAATTAAAGATTATCAGTCATGAAGCAGGAAAACTGTCGGAGGATGCGTTTTAAGCATTATCGTTGGGAAGTGTTGCTTACAATTGTTATATGGGTCGTTTTTATCATTTTATTGGCAACTGCTGCTTTTGATCAGAGTATCTGGATCACCATACTAATAGCCCTATCTCTCTTATCTCTTGGCTATTTTGCTCTGTTGATGCCTCTCTGTGTAGAAGACTATGCCGACCGGATTGTGGTCAAGCGTGTGGGATGGCCTCTGATGTTCCAAAAAGATGAGGTGAAAATTGAGCCGATACCTCCGTTCAATAGTGTTTGGAGTTGTGTCCGTTTGTTTGGGTCCGCAGGATTTATGGGATTTACAGGGCTGTTTGCCAACTCCAAGTATGGGCGTTTTTGGATGTATGCGGTAAATCTGGACGAGCTGGTAATGATCACAGACAAAAAGGGACACAAGACTGTTATTAACTATCGCATCGAGAATCCCGCAACTTCACAGGAGGAATAAAATCATCTATGGCCACGATTCGTTCCCTTGTAAAAGACACGGCTGTATACGGTCTTTCCAGTATCGCCGGTCGCTTTCTCAACTGGATGCTGGTGCCTATGTACACCCGCGTCTTGTCTACTACGGCAGAATACGGCATTGTCACCAACCTTTACGCCTGGACAGCCTTGTTGCTGATTATTCTCACCTATGGTATGGAGACAGCCTTTTTCCGTTATATGAACAAGGACGACGATCCTCGCTCAGTCTACTCTACCACACTTTGGAGTCTTGGCTCTACTTCTTCTCTCTTTGTACTGGTAGGGCTACTTTTCATCGGGCCTATCAGTACAGCTTTGGGGTATCCGGATAGGTGGGATTGTGTGGCAATGTTGATAGTGATAGTCGCCATGGATGCCTTCATGGCTATTCCTTTTGCTTATTTGCGCTATGCCAATAGACCATGGCGTTTTGCCGCTCTCAAATTCACATTTATTGGCCTAAATATCGGCCTGAATCTTTTCTTCCTGCTGCTTTGCCCTTGGCTGCTGAGGGTTGCGCCCTCCTTGCTTGATTGGTGGTATGAACCCAGTTATCAGGTCGGATATATTTTCGTGTCTAATCTGATAGCCTCCGGCATTGTTTTACTGTTGAGCTTGCCTTACTGTCGTACGGGTTTCGCTTTTCGGAAAGACTTGTTGCGGCGTATGCTGGGTTATGCTTTCCCCATACTACTCTTGGGGATAGCCGGCAATTTCAATAAGGTGGCAGACAAGATACTCTTCCCTCTCATTCTTACCAATCGAGCTGAGGCGGATGCTCAGTTGGGGATCTATGGAGCCTGTTTCAAAATAGCCGTGGTGATGGTGATGTGTACACAGGCGTTTCGCTACGCTTATGAGCCTTTTATCTTCAACAAGAAGAAGGGTGAAGACGAGCGTGAGCGCAAGGCCTATGCCGAAGTCATGAAGTACTACATCATCTTTACCCTCTTTGTCTTTCTGGGTGTGACCGCCTATATGGACTTGCTGAAAAATTTCGTGGCACAGAGCTATCACGGAGGGCTTGCCGTGGTGCCATGGGTAATGATCGGGGAGATCTTTTTTGGTATCTATTTCAATATCTCTACTTGGTACAAAGTCACAGACCGTACCTACTGGGGAGCTATCTTTTCTCTGCTGGGGTGTCTGATTACGGTATTGATTATCGTGTGGGGAGTACCCCGATATGGTTTTATGGCTTGTGCCTGGGCTTCGGTAGTGAGCAATGGAACAATGATGCTGGCGAGCTATGCGGTAGGTAGGCATTACTATAGAGTGCCGTATCAATTGGGTAATGCCGGTCTGTACGCCCTTCTGTCCATTGCTTTTTTCTCTGCAATGCAGGGGATCGAATATGTCTTTTCGTACAGACCTGTGTGGGCAATGCTTTTGAATACGATATTCCTACTGCTTTTTTTGCTCGTTTTTGTATACCGAGATTTGGACCCAAGTTTACTCCCTTCTCGTTTGAGTCGTAGTTTGCCTCGTTTCAATAATAGAAAGAGATAGAGATGTCTCGGAAGTGGTTCGCACAGCATAGCATAGCCAGAGACAGCCTCAAACTCATTTTCTCGGGAGGGCTGGTGCAAGTAGTCTCTTTGCTGTTACTCATGATTGTGGGGCGACAGTATAGTCAAGTACAGTTGGGCACTCTGGGACTTTTCCTTAGCTGGGGTGGCTTTCTATCTATTATCGCAGGAGGGAGATACGAACATGCTATCGTAGTGGCAGATGGAGATCGAGATGCCTCTCTTCTTTTTCGTTTGAGTCTGCTACTCAATATTTCTTCTTACCTTTTGTTGCTGTTGCCGGCTTTTATACTCAATATGTTCATTGGACATACCTCTTACCGGGAGCTTCACTCTTATCTTCTTCTGATCCCATTGTTTGTTTTGCTGCAGTCTTTGTACAACAGTTATTCGATGTACAGATTGCGGCTTAAGTCTTATACACGCCTTTCTCTGGCTCAGGCTACTTTGGGGCTTGGTAATAGCTTTGGGAAAGTCTTCTTTGGTTGGCTCTCTCCCTCTGTGTGGGGGCTTCTTGCTGCTTCTTTGGGCTCTTTGTTGCTTGGCTTGCTGTCTCTCAGGGGCAGAGGCAAGGGAGTGGATCTTTCGCTTCGGGACAAATGGGCAGATCTCAAATGCGTGGCTCGCAAGTTTTGCAAGTTTCCCCGCTATGGGATCATCCAGGGAGGTATCGATACGCTGTTGGGATCTCTGTTGTTGATGCTGATGCCCTTATCTTTCTCTTTTACAGAGGTCGGTATTGTTACTATGGCTGTGATGCTGGCACGCAGACCACTCCAGATTGTGGGGGATAATTTGAGCCGTGTCTATTTCCAGCACTTGTCGTCCGAAGTGTCGCAAGGATCGTCTATCAAAGACAGGGTGAAGGAGCTACTCGGCAGATGGTTTGTAGTCGCATTGCCAAGTGCCTTTTTGCTTTCGCTGATATTGGAGCCGATGGTGGTATGGCTTGTCGGAGACAAATGGGCTCTCTCTGCCTACGTGATCTGCTGGATGCTGCCTATGCTGATCTTCAATTTCCCGGCTTCGGTGTTAAATGTCTTACCGGATATTTTTGGCCGTCAGCGATTGAATATGTACGCACAGCTCTTGATGTTGTGTTTTGAGTTGTTAGTTCTCTTGGTTGGTCTCTCCTTCTTTGATTTTCATTCCTTTGTTCCTTTCTATTTTCTTTGCATGGCTGTGGAACAACTGCTCTATCTCCTTGTCCTGCTGAGACTGGTCTACCGATATGAAGCTCTTCTATAAACGACAGTTGCAGACCGAAGATTGGGTCGAGGGCGTTGCTTTCGATACTAAGGATTGCCTACTCAGAGGGCAAACTCTGAGCAAGCACTTCTCCTCTTTTTGCGATCTCGAAGGGTTTGCCGAGTGTTGTAATCGGCTCAATGGTTCTTGGCGAGCCGTTTTGAACCGTCCTTGTGGAGTTTATTTGGCTGTAGATCATAGGACAACCTATTCTCTTTATTATCGTCTGGTAGGCGGAGAGTTGTTTGTCAGCGATAATGGTTTCGATTTGCTTCTACCGCAGGAGACCACTGTTTGTCCCGACTGGGAGGAAGAAGTTTTCTTCTCTCGCTGGGGATTTACTTCTTTCTCCAATACGCTCCATCCGCACATCAAGCGAGTGGAGGCTGGCTGTGCTGTTTGTATCTCTTCTTCCGGAGAGGAATTCGTGTCTCGCTACGATACGGGATTTTGTCTTTTGCCGGAGAAGAAGTTGTTGGACTACAATTCGGCCAAGAGAGAGGTCGCCCAAGCCATCGACAAGGCAATGGAGCGAATGTGCCGGGTTGTGGAAGGAGAACATTTGCTTCTGCCATTGACAGGAGGGCGAGACTCCAGAATGATAGCCGTTGCTCTGAAGCTGAACGGAATACAAGAGGTCGAGTGTTTTTCCTATGGTCGTGACTGCAGTATCCCCGATGCAGTCAAAGCTGGAGTTGTAGCACGTCGATTAGGCTTCCCGCACCGTTTCCTCTCCAGTCTGCCACCCGAATATGGAGAAAGCTCTTACACCGAAGATCCTGAAGCAATGCGTTTCTTACGCTATGTAAGTGGCTTGGGTTCGGGCTATTTCTTTGCCGAGTATTATCCGGCTCTTCTCCTGTCTCAAGAGAATGAAGGTAGGTTGCCTACCGTTTTGCCCGGTCATAATGGCGATATATTGGGGGGGGACAATCTTTTTTATTCGATATTCTTGCGAGCAGCAAACAAAGCAGAGTTCATACGTTTCCTATCTCGTCACGAAAGTGGCAACCGCCTACTAAGCAGACAGGAAAACCGCCTTTTGCTGTCACGTTTGGAATCTATAATTGCTACCTATCCGGAGGGCCTTGACACAGTCGAGTATTTTGAAATGTTCCGAAATAGAGAGATTGCCGCAAAATACTATATCAACTCTTCCCGATCTTGGCAGTATTTTGGTTTCCCGGTCTGGATGCCCTTTCTTGATCGTGACCTGATCAATTTGATGCATAGTCTTCCCCTTGAATACAGGTGGTGCAAACGTCTATACGAAGAAGTGACAGATGAGTATTTTCGTCGCTGTGATGTCTCCCTGCCTTCGGATACACGTTCTCTGGAGCTGTTCAATCGCTTTGAAGCCAGACTGAAGCGGCGCATACGCCCTTTTCTGTCCTCTTGGTTGCTTAGGCGCAACCGATTATGGAAAGGTGATTGTATCGGATTCGATCTCTTGATGAAGGGGCGTATCTTGGAGCAGGTGAAAGCCGAGACTCACTATAGACCCACAACGGCCAACGGATTGTCCTTTGCCTGGTGGCTCTTGAGTTTGCAGAACGGCCGGGCTCTACTGTGAGATAGAAGAATCCCAGACCTCTAAATGAAGATTTTGGAATGAAAGCAGTGAAAGATCATTTCCCCGAGCGATTGCAGTACGCAGTATCACTTTTTTTCCCCTTTTTGCTTGTCAGTTTGCTGTGGCTCACTTCTCTGGCTTTGCAGGCAGCCCCGAAGTATAATCCACCGTTGTTTCGTTTGGATAGTTTGCTGTACGAATTCAGCCGACAGGGAGGGGGAGGCCATGAGATTTCACCCGAGTTGCAGCAACATAGACATGTAGTGGAGCTTATCGGCAGAGGAGTCTTGGGGATAGGCGAGAAGATAGACAGTGCAGGCTTGTTCCCCGCTGTGGGTGAGCGTTATGCTCACCCGGCATTGCTCCGTTTGGCTGAAGATGTGCAGAGAGTCTATACCCGCGAGCAACTGACGCTCGTACACAAGGAGATTGTGTCGGCCATGAGACGATTGCATAAGATACGTCCGCAAATGCCTTTGCCGGAAGTGCTGTATACCCATGTTTCCGGCTTTCATCAGCGAATAGTAGTAGCGGAGGGTTTTCTCTCAGTAGCTCTGGACTTCTATTTAGGCAAAAACTATTCGCTCTACCGGACTTATTTTTCTCCTTGGCAACAGGGACGCTCCGATATTGAGCATGTAGCAGTGGATGCTGTATTGGGATGGTTGATATCCGAGTATCCTGAGCCACGAGAGCAAGCCCTTAGCTTGAGAGACAAGTTCCTTTATTGGGGAAAGATCTATACCCTGATGCACAAGGCTTTTCCCTGGCGTAGTGAAGCCGAGCTATTTGGTTTTACTCTTTCTGAATGGCAGTGGCTGAAGGAGAATAAGAAACACCTGCTGCGCAACGCCAAAGAGAGAGGAGAGTTCGACTCTACGGCACCTGTCGTGATCGACAAGTATTTTACCGACCTGCCACAAGGGGCTGCTTTACCCAAGGAAGCTCCACGTCTGATTGGTCCGTGGTTGGCCTATAAGTATTACAAAAAGTTGTAGTGGTAGACAGAGATAAAATTGCTTTTTGAGAGCTTTTTTACCTCTCCTCAAAATGCCGATGAATAGGGCGTTCTGGAGGGGTCGAAATTCTCTCCTGAGAGAAATTTTGCTAACACAGGAGCTAGCGATTTTTTTCTCAGGAGAGAATTTTCGCTCTCTCCCCAGACAATTTTATTTTGCTCCTCAATGGTGTTTATTGGCATCAAAAAGAGGAGACACTTAGATCTTTATAAAAGAATGTTCTCGCCTTAATTGTGTGGTGTTTGTGTTAATACTTTCATTGTGCCGATTCATTACATGTCATGCTCCGTGAAAGCCGTGGTAACTGTTTTGTGGTTGTACCTACCGAGAATAAAGTAGATGAACTCCTCGCTCCATGCCACATTGACTACACTGTTGTTGACATTCGGATTTTGAATTCTTATCCGGAATACGTTCCCTTCACTCTCCATATCAGTGTCTTTCCCTGATTGCTGCATTCTGTAAAGTCCGGCAGAAGGCTACTGAAACAGCTTTTTACCGGGGCGTGTAACTGTCTCATTTTGCATTTGTTCTTACCTTTGCTCGGAAAAGCTCTACGATCGGGCTGGGTCTACATTAATATAAGGCATATCAACAATGGAATTAGCTTCTAAATACACACCGCGAGAGGTGGAGGATAAGTGGTATAAGTTTTGGCAAGAGCATCATTTGTTTGGGTCTAAACCGGATACTCGGCCAGCCTTCTCCCTGGTGATCCCTCCCCCCAACGTAACAGGCGTCTTGCACATGGGGCATATGTTGAACAATACCATACAAGATATATTGGTACGCCGGGCTCGGATGAAAGGCTACAATGCCCTGTGGGTACCCGGTACAGATCATGCCTCAATTGCCACGGAAGCCAAGGTCGTGGCCAAGTTGGCTGCACAGGGTATCAAGAAAACCGACTTGACCAGGGAGGAGTTTCTGGAGCATGTATGGGATTGGACACACACGCACGGAGGTATTATTTTGGAGCAACTCAAGCGTCTCGGAGCATCCTGCGATTGGAGCCGTACTGCTTTTACTATGGATGAGGAGCGTTCACAATCGGTAATAGACGTTTTTGTAGACCTCTACCGCAAGGGACTCATATATAGAGGTGTTCGTGTGGTGAATTGGGATCCGCAAGCCCTTACGGCTCTGAGCGACGAAGAGGTTGTCTACAAAGAGACACATGGCAAACTCTACTACCTGCGTTATCATTTGCAAGATGATCCTCAGAAATACATTGTGGTGGCTACTACCAGACCGGAAACGATCATGGGCGATACGGCTGTGTGTATCAACCCGACCGATGAGCGATACGGTTGGTTGAAAGGCAAAGAAGTCATTGTCCCAGGGCAAGGGAGAGCTGTGCCCATTATCGAGGATGAATATGTAGATATTAGCTTCGGGACGGGTTGTCTCAAGGTTACGCCAGCCCATGATATCAATGACTACAACCTTGGACAAAAACACCGGCTGGCATCTATAGACATATTCAATGACAATGGCACCCTCAACGAATACGGAGGTAAGTATGCAGGGATGGATCGCTTTGCCGTGCGCCGGCAGATCGTGGAAGATCTGCAAGCGGAGGGCTTGGTGGAGAAAGTAGAGGATTACACTAATAAGGTAGGGTACAGCGAACGTACCGATGTGGCTATAGAACCCAAGCTCTCCATGCAATGGTTTCTCTCTATGCAAAAAATGGCTGTCCCTGCTTTGGAGGCTGTCATGAGCGATAAGATACAGCTGCATCCGGCAAAGTTCAAAAACACCTATCGCCACTGGATGGAGAATATCAAGGATTGGTGTATCAGTCGACAGCTATGGTGGGGACATCGTATCCCAGCCTATTATTTGCCGGACGGTAGCTTTGTTGTGGCTGCCACGGCAGAGGAAGCTCTGGAGTTGGCTCGCCGTGAGCAAGGAAAGGCCGATTTGCAGATCTCTGACTTGAGACAGGAAGAAGACAGTCTCGACACATGGTTTTCTTCGTGGCTTTGGCCAATATCCGTTTTCGGACATGTCCCCGGCGAACCCAATGAAGAGTTGCGCTACTACTATCCTACCTCTTGTTTGGTAACAGGCCCGGATATACTCTTCTTCTGGGTTGCTCGCATGATCATGGCCGGATACGAATACATGGGGGATATGCCTTTCAGACACGTATATCTTACGGGCATTGTGCGGGATGATAAGGGACGTAAGATGTCCAAAACTTTGGGCAACTCCCCCGATCCTCTGGATTTGATAGACAAGTATGGAGCGGATGGCGTCCGCATGGGAATGATGATGGCAGCTCCGGCCGGTAATGATATTTTCTTCGATGAGGCTCTTTGTGAACAGGGACGAAACTTTTGCAATAAGATTTGGAATGCTTTCCGTCTGGTTTCTCTTTGGCAATCATCGGATGAGACACCGAGGCCCGAATATGCTTTACTGGGCTGCCGTTGGATGCGGATGCGTATCGATGCAGTGAAAATAGAGTTGGAAGACCTGTTTGCCAAGTACCGATTGAGTGAGGCTTTGACCCTGCTGTACAAGCTGTTTTGGGATGACTTCTCCGGTCGTTTCCTGGAGATTGTGAAGCCGGCGTACGGTAGTCCGATCGACTCGGCTACATTGGCCGAAACAAAAGTTTTCTTTGTAGAACTTCTGGAGTTGCTCCATCCATTTATGCCTTTCATTACCGAGGAAGTGTGGCAGCATTTGAATTCCGAAGGCAATACCTCGGCAAAAGAAATTAGCATTATGAAGGCCGTGATCGCAGATCCAATCGAGCCGGACGAAGCCTTTTTGGTTTCCTTCGCCCATATGCTGGAGGTTGTAGCTGGCATACGCTCTGTGAGACTTGGCAAGAATATCCCCCCAAAAGAATTATTGGTATTGGAGGTCGAGCCTGCACACGACAGCTGTTTGGATAGTATTGTCGCTAAGCTCGCTAATCTATCGGAAATACGTCCGATGGAGCATCCTTCGGAGGGAGCTGTGAGTTTTCTGGTCGGTACGTTGAATTACGCTTTGCCCATCACCAAGTCTGTGGATGTAGAGGGTGAGCTGGCTAAGCTCCAAGCCGACTTGGAATATCAACAAAAATTCCTTTCTTCGGTGATGAAGAAGCTGAGCAATGAGCGATTTGTGCAGAATGCCCCTGCGGCAGTCGTGGAGTTGGAGAACAAGAAAAAGGCCGATGCAGAAGCCCGTATTCGCACGATAGAGCAAAGCATACAGGCACTGAAAAATATCTAAAAGGCAGAAATAAGCATGGAACAAGGAAAAGAAATCTCTATCATCAAGGATCTTTTTAGGCAAATCCCCAGTATGCTGGAGAGCAAGCAGTCAGCCTTGGTGCTGCACGACCTCTTCTTGCAGGTGGATCGTGCCACTGGGGAGTTGCAAGTGTATGGCGATGGCGACAGCCTCTTGGCCTCAAAGGTGATTTTCAGCTGGATCGAGGAAGGAGCTACTGAACCGGATGAGCGGATTATAGGCCAACTTAGAGGTATTGTGCAGGATTTGCAGCAGGAGGAGTATTTTGAACAATCTTGTTTCGATCAGCCTTTCTCGGTGCAGTTGGTCCATGATGATTTTAGTTTGATAGAGGAGCTTCTTTTCATAGATGGTGCTATCGTACGTATAGATGACCCCTTGCTCAAGGGCTATAGTGAAGAGCTGGACAAGTTTATATCAGAATTGCTTGCAGATTAGAATATAGTTAATACCTTTGCAACCGCCTTGCAGGGAGGGTACCTTTTGTGCCCCTTTTTGTGGGTGGCTGCCGAAATAGCTCAGTTGGTAGAGCAATTCATTCGTAATGAATAGGTCGCCGGTTCGAGTCCGGCTTTCGGCTCTTGGCTAAAAGATTGTTGTTAATGTGTTTGGCTGCGTCGTTCGGGCTTTTTCTCCTGACGGCGCAGTTTTTTATCAATAAAAACAGAGGAAGGAAGAGGTGCGGATAGTCTTCTTTGCGAGATTTCGCAGAAAGCAATAACCATGCGAAACCTTTGAGACTTAGAGGGCGGAGAGTATGTACTTAAGGTATATGAACAAACCGGAAGATGGAGTAGCGACTATGCTACACCATGATAATAGTTCCTTTCATTTAGAGGGGTATATTGCTGCCCGTTAAGGAGAATTTATTCTCTTGATTGTGTGTACATTCGCAGGACTTCATTCTTGTTGTAGGATATACAGATGCGTAGAAAAAACTATATGCTCCGCCTTTGGCTTCTCTTGTTGGTAGTAGCCTTAGCCACTGTAGCGTTGTATTTCCTTCCCGAGCAAGTCGGCTCATGGCAAATCAAAAAGGTTGATTTATTGTCCGACTTACGAGTCGAGGATGATAGCAGTCAAACTGAATTGGCTCGGCAGAGTATGCTTTCTGCAGATTTCATGGAGAGACGCAGAAAGCAGTCCGAACGTCAACCGCAGGAAGAAGCCGGCTTTCCGGTTCGAGACAGTTTGGCGATGAGAGATTCTGTTTATCAGCATCTGCGGAAGCAAAATCCGTCGGATTCTACCCTGGCTTTGTTTGAGGATTACAGCCCTTCGCATACGGGGCTTAAGAGACTCTTCTCCTCACTCAGATCCGGTAGCTCTTTGGGCAGACCTGTACGTATAGCTGTGCTTGGGGATTCTTTCATTGAGGGAGACATATTTACAGCTCATTTGAGGAAGATGCTCCAGCGCAAATACGGAGGAGGAGGAGTTGGCTGGATGCCTATTACAAGTCAGGTAGCTGGTTTTAGGAGTACTATCTCCCACCAGTTCTCCGGCTGGAAAACGATGAATATGCTCCATTCCAAGGGAAAGCACAATTTATCCGGATATTACTTTTTGCCACAGCAAGGAGGATCTTCCGTGAGCTACAAATTGCCGGGTGATAGCTCTTCTATCCATATGGCTACCCGTATTTCTTTGTATTATCAGGCAGAGAGAGGCTCTACTGTTTCTCTCAAAACTGTAGGGGATAGTACAGTTGTAGTCGATCTGCGCCCCACCGAAGGAGGAGTAGGTGAATACCGTTGGCAGGGGAACACCAAACGTGTACGCCTCTCGGTGCCGGCCTCCGATGGCTTGAGTATTTTGGGAATGAGTTTAGAGCATTCCGATGGGATCAGCGTAGATAACTTCTCCCTCAGAGGAAATAGCGGTTTGGCTTTAAGTAAAATAGATGTTGCTACTTCATCTTCTCTTTGTTCTCTCAGACCTTATGACCTGATTGTGCTGCAATATGGTCTTAACGTAGCTAATGCCAAACAGCTCAATTACGACAATTATTACAAGCAGATGCTCTCTGTTGTAGCACATCTGAGGAAATGTTTTCCCGGATCCGACATTATGCTCATGGGGGTATCGGATAGGGCACAGAGGAGTACCGAGGGTTTTGTGACAATGCCTGCCATTCATCGTTTGCTCGCAGCCCAACGGCGTATCGCCATGGACAGCGGTATTGTATTCTGGAATACCTTTTTGGCAATGGGAGGGGATGGCAGTATGGTACGCATGGTTGCGCAGGGGCAGGCTGCCAAAGATTATACGCATATCAGTTTTGCCGGAGGCAAGAAGATTGCTGAAGCTTTTGTACGTGCGTTTGAACTGGAGAAGAAATACTATGATGCTATCGAATAGATGGAAACTTATCATCTCTTGTCTTCTTGTAGGGCTTCTTGCCCTACCGGAGTGTTGGCTTCGTTTGTGGGCCGGCAGATCCGAGGCTGCTATGCTGTCTGATGATACGACCACAAGACTCGATATAGGAGCTTCTCGTAATCAAGCCTTTGTGTTGGTACATATAGGAGATAGTCATGTGCAGGCCGGGCATATGAGTGGGCTCTTACGCAAAGAGTTGCAACAACGCTTCGGATCGGCAGGACGTGGGTGGATTAGCCCTTACAAATTGTATGGGAGCAATCAGCCAACCGATTACAGTGTGCAGGCTAGCCCGTCTCGTTGGCACTACAAACTCATTACACAGCAGAACAGAACTCCACAGGCCGTGGGACCATCCGGTATTTTACTGCGTCCTGCTGCCCAAAACTTCAATCTCTCTCTGTCTCTGAAAAATACGGAGCAGTTCGATCGAGTATATGTGCATCGGAGTTATCATGCGACTCCTCTCAAACCGGGAAGCAATACCGGCTATACCCTGCTGCCATCCCAGCAACGGAGCGATATGGTTGTAGATACGCTGCTCTTGGACATCCCGACTTCTTCTCTGCGTCTCATCCCCAACTCCACAGTGGTCTTTGGAGAGGATACCGGCTACAGTGGCTTTGTCTTGGAGCTGACAGAGACCAAGAAAAGGAAAATCTTTTACCACGAAATTGGGCTTAATGGAGCTGTGATGGATCAGTATGCCAGTGATGTGTATATGCAAGGGCTCGCCTCTCTTAGGCCAAACATCGTACTCGTTTCTTTGGGAACCAATGAGTGTACAGGGCGAAATTTCAACGAGGAGGTTTACTTATCCTCTTTAGATCGCTTAGTCACACTATTGCAGGAGTATTGTCCTCAGGCTCAAATTGTATTCACAACTCCTCCTCCTTTCTTCCGGACGACTCGGCTCAAGGCTGGTAGTAAGAGAGTGCGTCGAGGTCGTGGTAAGAAGGCTCGCTATCGCCGTGTGCCGGTCTACCGCACTCAAGTAGAGCCTAATGACAATACTCTCAAAGCGGCCAAAGCTATGCGCAGCTATTGTCAGGAGCGTGGCATCGTGTGCATTGATCTGCATGAAATGATGGGAGGAAATGATGGGGCTTTGCGCTGGACCGAAGAAGGTTTGTATGGAGCTGACAAGGTGCACTTTACCGTTGAGGGTTATCAGCGTCAGGGGCGTTTGATACTCAAGGAGCTTGAGCCTGTTGTAGAAAAGGCCATGCAGGGCAAGAACAAGAGCCTATCCGAGAAGGATTGAAAGCTCTCTTTCTTCTCTCTCTCTCTCTCTCTCTTGGGGCCAATAGCTCAACTGCGCACGGCAGCTCCCCACATCAATTTTTTGCGCAAGGTGTCGGCAAAGGAGTGGTTGGCAACTTTCATCAGGCGGATACTATAGTCTGCTTTTCGTATGCGTATTGGCTCTCCACAGTCGAAAGGGGAAGCTTTGCCGTCCAAAGAGAGTAGGAAACTGTCGCTGCGAGAGCTCACCGTCATGGATATGATTGTGTTGTCCGGTACTACCAGTGGACGCATATTTAGTGTATGCGGAGCAATGGGGGAGAGAACAAAATCTTGAGAGTGAGGCATGATAAGAGGACCATTGACAGAGAGAGAATAGGCTGTAGATCCGGTTGGTGTGGCTATGATCAAGCCATCGGCATCGTAGGCTGCCAGATAGTCATCCCCGAGATAGGTGTCAATGGTAATGATAGAGCCGGTTTCCCGTTTCATGATAGCAGCTTCGTTGAGGGCATGGCCGATGTAATGGTCTCCTACCTCGATCTGCAAAATGGAGCGGCTCTCCAACTCAAATATACCTTCTACTAGTTTATCAATAAGCCCAATAGCTTCTGAGCAGTCGGCATCAGTTAGGAAACCCAGCCTGCCGGAGTTGATCCCCCAGATAGGTATTTCTGTAGCTCCGATATAACGGGCCGCTCTTAGGAATGTGCCGTCTCCTCCTATGGATACCACATAGTTGGCTGTAGGAAGTGTCTCTTCGTCCAAGATATTGCATTCTATTTTGAGCCCCAGACTACGACGGATGAAGCCATAGAACTGTCTCTCCACACTGAGTTTGGCTATTTGGGACAGTTGACAGATGAAGTGTACGATGTTTTCTGCCTGATCTACTTTATGTTGGCTCCCAAAAACTGCTATTTCCATAAGGCCTATACCAACTGTTTTATCTTGTATCGATAATAAACTACCTTTGCGACAAGCAAATATATATCAAACCGATGACAAGACTGAGTGTAAACGTCAATAAAATAGCTACACTGCGTAATGCCAGGGGAGGGGATGTCCCCAATGTGTTACAAGTCGCGCTCGATTGCGAGCGGTTCGGAGCGGAGGGAATCACGGTACACCCCAGACCGGACGAGAGACATATTCGTTATAGCGATGTGTTGGAGCTGAATGAACATCTTACTACCGAATTTAATATCGAGGGAAATCCTGATGATCGTTTTATCAAGTTGATAGAGAGAGCACACCCCACGCAGGTAACTCTGGTGCCCGATGCACCCGGAGTGCTGACAAGTAATGCCGGTTGGGATGTGGAGAAACATTTCGATCACCTGAAATCTTTGATTGATCATTTTCATGGCTTAGGGGTACGTACATCAATCTTTGTGGGCACTTCTTTGCCTACAATCTCTGCAGCCAGAGAGACCGGTACGGATCGCATCGAGCTATATACGGAGCCATATGCTTCGGCCTATCATCAAGACAGAGACACTGCTGTGGCTCCTTTTGTGCAGGCCGCAGCCCATGCTCACAAATTGGGGTTGGCTGTCAATGCCGGTCACGATTTGAATTTGGATAATCTTGCCTTCTTTGCCCAATCCCTCGGGCAGCTCGAAGAGGTCTCCATAGGGCATGCTTTGATAGCCGATGCCCTCTACATGGGGCTGGAGAGGACAATTGCTGCTTATCTAAGCTGCCTGAAAGCGAAAGCCTAAGGCATATCCCCTTCCTTGTTTGCCATTTAAGAAAATTATATCACCTAAACGCAGAATATACGGCATATGATACCATTGCTTCAAATAGAAAACCCGGTAACAGATACCATTGTACGTACAATTTCCTCTCCTGCCACAGCAGAACCCGTATCGCCTCCCTCTTTCTGGGAGTTGGCTCAATATGGAGGTCCCATTATATATATCCTGCTTGCGCTGTCTGTAATAGCCATTTATCTCTTTGTTCGTAAGTTGCTGCAGATACATGCTGCCGGTAAGGAGGGAGATGCCTTTATGGAACGTATAAAGGACTACCTCCACGATGGGAAGTTAGACTCCGCTATTAACCTTTGCCAGAGTACGAATACTCCTTCTGCGCGTATGATCGAGAAGGGATTGAGCCGACTGGGGCGTCCGATGAACGATATTCTCGTTGCGATAGAGAATGTCGGGAACATCGAGGTTGGTAAGTTGGAGAACGGAATGCCTGTACTAGCATCGATAGCTGCTGTAGCTCCCATGATAGGCTTTTTGGGTACCGTAACGGGTATGATAGAGTCTTTCTACAATATGTCCAGTGCTGCTGCCGGAGGGGCAGATATAAGCATGTTAGCCGGTGGTATTTACCAAGCTTTGGTCACGACTGTTGGAGGACTTATTGTGGGGATCATTGTCCTTTTTGGCTATAACTATTTAGTTGCCCTCACGGACAAGGTTGTGAACAAAATGGAGACAAAGACTTTGGAGTTTATGGATTTAATCAATGAGCGAGTATGAGTCTGCGCAGACGTTCTGGCAGCAGCCCGTCTTTCAGCATGGCTTCTATGACAGACGTGATCTTCCTGCTGCTTATCTTTTTTATGATTACCTCCACTTTCGTTGTTCCCAACATCATCAAGGTTAATCTACCGGCTTCTGACAAGCAGGCTTCTGCAAGTAAGGAGGTGCTTCGCCTTACCCTCACACCCGACCTGCACTATTTTTTAGCCTACGGTCAGCATCAAGAGGAAGAGATCTTGTTCGAAGATATACCGGCCAAACTGGCCGAATATCAGGCTGTAGATCCGGATGTGTATATGGCAATTTATGCAGATGAATCTGTACCATACAAAGAGGTGATAAAGGTGGTAACGCTGGCTTCGAGAGCCAACGTGCGCATCATGTTGGCAACCAAGGTCGCGGACATTTAGTCGAGGGAGTGTGATTAAGTTGGAACACCATGAAATCCATTGATCGACAGCGAATCGTATCTCTTCTTGTCACGCTGGGGTTGCATGCCTTGGCTTTGGGGGTGCTGATGTTGATACATATTTCCTCCACTCCTCCTCGTACCGAGTTGGTAGAGCTGGTGCTCATCAATTATGGCACAACATCAGAGATGACACAGGGGCAAGAGGAGCCTGCACGAGGGAATGTGCAGGAGAAAGAAACCCCTATGCCACCATCTGCCTCCAAGAATACATCACCTAAGAGCCATCGAAGGGCCAGAGTTAAGCAACCTCCTATCAATACAATGACTCGGAATGAGGCCCCAAAGATTGATGCTGCCGAGGTAGAACGAAGGCGAGCTGCCGAGGAGGCTGAGCGCAGACGTCGAGAGGCTCGCCAAGAAGCCATAAGAGCCCAACAGGCAGAAGAGGCTCGCAAACGAGCCGAACGGCAGATAGGGCAGGATGTAGCAGGAGCTTTTGGACGAGGTCGAAATAAGAGTGAAAGTCAGGGAGCCGATGTTAAGGGAATAGGTAACCAGGGCAGTATACATGGTAGTGGTGACTCCTATGCCCTCAGTGGGCGCACCATTGCTGGCAATGGAGGGCAACCGGTCCGTCCCACCTATGCCAGTGCCATACGAGGAACCATTCGAGTTGGTATAGAAGTGGATGCTTCGGGGGGTGTAGTAAATGCATGGATTGATCCCGCTGGAACGAATATTGCCGATGCAGGGATGCGTTCTTCTGCCAGAGATGCAGCCAGGCGTACACGCTTCAATGCCGTATCGAATGCTCCGAATCAGCGAGGAACTATTACCTATCGTTATGATTTGCGTTGAGATTTGTTCCGAATAGAGGAACCGAGATGCAGAAAGAAAAAGACAAAACCACAAAATACATTTAGCCATGAATCAAGTATTCGTATTCTTAGCCAACGGGTTTGAAGAGATTGAAGCCCTCTCCGTGATCGACATCCTTCGTCGTGCAGAATTGCCCGTATGTACAGTATCTGTACATGCGGATCGTAAGGTGATTGGAGCACATGAAGTTGCTGTTGAGGCCGACACTCTTATCAATGATGTTACTCTCGACGATGCCGCCTGCCTTGTTCTTCCTGGAGGAATGCCAGGAGCTGCCAATCTGATGGATTGTGTAAAATTGAGAGAAGCACTGGTTAGGCAGCATGAAGCAGGTCGTCTCTTGGCTGCAATCTGCGCTGCTCCCATGGTTTTGGGGGCATTGGGTATCTCGAAAGGACGAGAGATGACTTGTTATCCCGGCTTTGAGGAGCGTCTTATAGATGCTCGTATTTCTACACAGGGAGTGGCAGAAGACGGCCATGTCATCACAGGTAAGGGGCCAGCTTTTGCGGCCTCATTTGCTTTGGCTATCGTGAAGCGGTTGGCTGGAGAAGCAAGAGCCAAAGAAGTTGCTTCGGGCATGTTGTTTCAGTAGTCTCTTGTGTACTCCGAAGGGAAAGTATTAAAAGACTTGTATCTTTAGATCGGATCGTATAATTTCGCTCCCCATGGAGATGTCAAATAATTATCACCTCCGCCTCTCAAACAGAAATTAAAAAGTATTTTCCCGATAAGAAGTAAAAAAGGGAGCGTCCTATTGCATTGGTCTTTCCTCCATTCGTGTAGTATTAGGGTCGGCTGATATGAAGGTGGCTTCGCGACTCTCTTAGCTCAATAGTAAAAAGTCTTCGCCGGAGCCGGAAGACACAAATATGACAAAAATTATGAGTTCTGATATGCTCAATGCGTACATCATTTCTGTATCGAAGTATTTACCCTCACATGAAATTCCTTCTTTGAGAAAGCGGTTGGAAGATATGAGTGATTCTCAGATCATTCAACTTCAGGCAGTAGAGATGAAAGACCCTACTACGTTGCTGATTGTATCAATCTTTGCTGGAACCCTCGGTATAGATCGTTTTATGCTCGGACAAGTGGGGCTCGGCGTAGCTAAGCTGCTTACTTTCGGTGGCTGTGGTATTTGGGCTATTATCGATTTGTTCTTGATTACTGATGCTACCCGTGAAGCCAATATGAAGAGAATTCATGAGGCCATAAACTTACTCTAAAGGGTATTCGGGATTTCTGACCACTGGGCTTTGTTTGTCTTATGTCTAAGTTCGTCAGATCTGGTAGATTTTTTTCGACCATCGCTTCTCTATGTCATCGCATGGGGAGGCGGTGGTTTTTGTTTTTACCCATAGGCCTGTTGCCGGTTATATTTTTTTGGGAGTCCCAACCTTTACATTGTCCCATCCGACAGCTTACGGGCTATCCTTGCCCCGGTTGTGGTACCTTGCGTGCATTACGCTTGTTGCTCCAAGGTGATTGGTTTGCTGCTGTAGAGATGAATCCCTTGGCTGTGCTCTTTGCTTTTTACTTACTATTCTCTTCTCTTTTCTATCTTTTCTATCTGCTCTCAGGATCGGAGTTCTGGCATCCGAATCGCAGGAGAATACCTCCATGGGGATTAGCCTTCTTGATTCTGCTTGTGATTGCCAATGGGATTCGGAATATCATTCTTATGGATTGATCTCCACTTGCCTTTCTTCTTTTTTTCTGTAAAACCTCTTTCTTCAACTTATACTTACCTGTTTCGACAAAAAAGAGGCTATGCCATAAAATCATTTATGACATAACCCCTTGGCAAAGTTGGTGTGTTAGTAAGGACTGAAAACAGGTTTCTGTTACTTCCACTCTGGTCTGTAAATAATACCAGAGAAGAGGTGCATTTGACTTTCCGTATGCCTGATAAGAAAGAGGAAAGGTCTGTCGAAGTGCAATGTAATGGGATCTTGTGGTTCGACAGCTGTCGGTTCTATTGTTATTGCGCTTGCAGCAGCAGCTTCTGCCCCCTTTTCATCCACTGATACGATACACTTCTGAGTCACCTGCGATACCACAAATCTAGGGTTATTCCAGCCTCGCAAGAATAAACCCTCTTTCTTATAGAGTTTGCCATGGTCTCTTTTGTACATCTTATTTAGAGGAGATGAGGCTATCACCTTGAACTTAGGCAGATATAGATCTACTTCCGTCATGTGTCCGGATAGAGAAAGATGAGGGGTATTTGCGATTTGTTTAGCTATGGAAAGAGGGGATTCTCCATTGTCTGGGAGGATGAATATAGCTTCGAAAGAGCCGTTCCCGAGAGGTAAGGAGACAGACGAAAAGCCTTGCTGAGAGTGGTAGTAGCACATCTCTGCTTTTTGATTCATTGTCGGGATATTGCCGAGAGAGGCAAAAGGCCGGGCTTGAGTCTTTTGAACGTCGAAGTGCAATCCCTTACTCCAACTTGCTTTCAAGTAGATAGCATTTACGAGAAGTGATACCATATTCTCTTGGAGCTCTTCCGGCAATATGAAAGAGGGAATCATTTCCATAGTATGCTCTTTGACCCATTCGTTGATGAGTGTCGCAGTTTGTTCCTTTTGAGAGAAGTCCACGACCTGTGGATCACAGTCGTAGTAGGCTTTCAATACATCTAAGAAAGAGGGGAGGGGAGAGACCAGATGAGAGGAGAAGATTGTATTGGCTGTACTCATTCTTGTCTCACTATCGGTGATATTGAAGTTCCTTTTCAGCAAATCCCAATATTCATTGTACCACTGTTCGTTCAGAGGAGGATGAATAGCTGTGATGCAATCTATCTCCGGGATCCCATCATTGCTGGCCGCGTTGTGCAGCATTGCCCAAGGTTGCATCATCGAGTAGTAGCTATAGATGAGGTTTTTGTCATTGGGAGAAAGCTCGGCCAAAGAGGCTAAGTCCTTCCAGGCTTTTGCATTGCAAGCTTCTGTATACCTTGCTTGTTGATTGTCGAACCCTAAGGAGACTGGCTGAGAATTTTCTGTCGGAGTCCCCTCTATCCTGATCTTTTTATTGATAAGTATTTCTCCATCCTTCTTGAAGTGCATGGCAACCTTGAAGGCATTGTGTATGTAAGTTTTGTCGTACCCCTCGAGGGTGGTAGGCGAGATTGAGAAGCCTTTCCCAAGCATAAACTGGATAAGCTCATCTTTCATCTCTTTAGACAAATCTTCCTTGAGTCTGGCTTGTATGATTCCCTTTTCTGTAGTCAGATAGTGCACTTTGGAGAAAAACTTGCCCGTTTTGTTTACGAAAGTTAGTGCTCCATCTTTCTCTTTTGGCGACTCGACTCTGGTTCCTATGATGTTTTCTGCCATGCGTACATGCTCCAATACCCAAGGCCTATCAGTCAATCCGAGATAGGGGAGTTCCCCCAGGATGTATTTGATGTCGAATACGGGCTGTACATCTTCCAGCTTGATTATTGTAGAGGCTGTGTTACTCAATTGATGAGTGCCCAGGCTTTTTTCATTGAGGATTATTTCATACTCACCGGCAGGGATGCGTACTATCTTGGCCACATCTCTCGGGCAAAGACAATTGACATTCCCTCCGTCCAGCATCTTTTCTTCAATCCAGAGCTTATTGCCTTTGGTGTGTATTTTCACGTCAAGGCGAGTTAAGTCGCAGGGTGTCATAAGTTCAAAATGATTGTATACGAAATACTCTTGCTGAGGCTTGGACGAGAGGGGGGAGAATGTGATTAGCTCTTGCGGAAAATCGTAATTATTGCTCTTCGGTTTTTCTCCGATAGTTTTCTTGCAGGGAGACAAGACGGTACGAGAGTTTGGTTCCTTCCCCAGTTCCGTATTATCGTCTTTGTTACAGGCTGCCAGGCCTATTAGGAGTATAGGTAGGGCGAACAGATGGTAAATAAATGATTTCATGACAGGTATTCTTTTTAGGGTGGATAGATTTATTTTTTCTTTTCTACACCCTAAATGATAGTCTGAATGAAATACTGCACGCTTTTGTTTCTCTCTATATATTCTGCTAAATACGATCCTCTAACCGATGTCTATTCCATCCATAAGATCAAAAAGCTCTGTGGCCGTGCTTGCACGCAGCATGGCAATACGTGTCGGACGGAAGTTGGGTATACCCTTGAATATCGGACTTACGGCTATATGGCGTCGGGAGTGCAAAATACCTTTGGTTTCTCCCAGTTTGGCGATATTGTTTTTGACCAACTGCTTGAGTATCTCGATAGCCTGTTGCATAGGCAGAGGAGGCGGTAGGCATCCGTGCTTGAGATAGTGCTTCATTTGGGAGAATATCCAAGGACAACCTATCGA
This sequence comes from Porphyromonas crevioricanis, assembly GCF_900167225.1. Classification (GTDB taxonomy): domain Bacteria; phylum Bacteroidota; class Bacteroidia; order Bacteroidales; family Porphyromonadaceae; genus Porphyromonas; species Porphyromonas crevioricanis. The sequence continues at coordinate 60,892 of NZ_FUXH01000003.1, read as the reverse complement.
AGCTCGACCCACCATTACAGCATCTACCCCATAGTGATCAAAGGCTTCAGCTGCTTCTTCGGCAGTGGTGATGTCTCCATTTCCGATGATTGGGATATGTATCCTGTTGTTTGCTTTCACCCGGCCGATAGGGGCCCAATCGGCCGAACCGGTATACATCTGTGCTCGCGTTCGACCATGAATGGTGAGTGCGGCAATACCGCAGTCTTGGAGGGCTTCGGCCAGCGTCTCAATGATGATAGAAGAGGCATCCCAGCCCAGACGGGTCTTGACAGTGACAGGGAGATTTACAGCTTTCACCACAGCTCGAGTTATATCCAGCATAAGCTCTGGTGTACGGAGTATACCGCTCCCGGCTCCCTTGCCTGCTACTCGTTTTACCGGACAACCGAAATTTATATCAATGAGATCCGGCTTAGCTGTGGCTGCTATTTCAGCTGCCTGACGCATAGTCTCTACATCCCGTCCGTAGATCTGTATAGCTACGGGACGCTCTGTTTCGTCTACTTGCATCTTGCGTATACTGCCGGCTACATCTCTTATGAGAGCATCGGCTGCAACGAACTCTGTGTACACCAAATCTGCTCCAAACTCTTTGGCCATATGTCTGAAAGCCAAATCTGTTACATCCTCCATGGGAGCCAGCAGAAGAGGCTTTTCTCCCAAGTCTATATTGCCTATTTTCATGCTTGTTTTTGCCGGTCGGGGGCCAGTCCGTAGACCAGAGAGTAGAGATCTTGCTTGATATACTCCGGATCGATTGCCTCTGTTGAGAGTAGCCATAGAGGAGTGGGGGCATCTCCTTCTCTGTATGGGGGTTGTTGGTAGTATTTGTCTATCGTTTTGAAGCCGTTTCTTTGATAGAACTCCAGCCTGCGTCTCGCCTGCGAAGAGAGAGTTGGAGGTTCTATTTCTAAGATAAGCTCACCCAAGGATCGGAGTTTGGATAGCAGTAGGCTGCCAAGGCCTCTGTTCCGGTGACGAGCAAATATGGCAATATGTTCCACAAATAGCCATCCGGAGGGTAACTCCCAATAACTGCAAAGCCCTGCTAATTCATCTCCATGATAGATGGCCATGGGGCGGAAAGAAGATGGCTTCTTGGAGGGAGAGAGGAGCATCCCCCACGGACGCTGCTCTTCACGCACGAATGCCGCATGGTAGAGGCCACAGAGTTGCCTGATCGGTTGAGGATGCTCCTTCCCTTTCAGCTCTGCCAGAGGAAATAAATCTATGTGCTGCTCCGAAATATTCATGTTTGAAACTTTCTTCAGACCTTTTTTTCTTCTACCAATTGGGTAGCGACCTGTATGGCCTGATGTATGTCTCTGCAAATATATTCGGGTTTGATCAGTTGGCTTATTTCAGCTGCATTGAGTGTTTCTCGCACTTCCGGACGCACTCCGCTCAGTATTACATCCACTCCTTTGCTCTGAGAGTTGCGTATCAATCCCTGTAGATTGTGTACAGCCGTGCTATCCATGAAAGGAACTTTTCGCATACGTACAATCCGTACTGTAGGAGTGTCTTTAATGGTATTCATGGCTTCTTCAAACCGGTTTGCTATCCCGAAAAAGTAAGGGCCATTGATTTCGTATACCTCCACTCCTTTGGGGAGGTGCAGTTCGGATTCTGCCTGTAAATGTTGTGGCCATTCTCCGTCTTGATCAACGGGCACTTTGTCTTTGCTTACCACTATATTGGTGGTCTCGGTGATACGCTTCATCAGAAGAAGCATCGAGAGTAGTATACCCACCTCTATGGCTATGGTGAGGTCAAGCAGTACCGTCAGTAGGAAAGTTGTTAGCATCACTATGCGGCCTCCACGATCTCCCTTGAGGATACTCCAGACTGATCTCCACCCACTCATGTTGTAGGAAACAATTACCAGAACCCCGGCTAGTACTGCCATGGGAATGTAATCCATGAGAGGGCTCAAAAAAAGCAATATCAGGAGGAGTACCACAGCATGTACAATTCCGGCAATGGGAGTACGCCCACCATTGTTGATATTAGTCATTGTACGAGCAATGGCTCCTGTTACCGGTATCCCTCCGAAAAATGGCACCACGATATTTGCTGCGCCCTGAGCTATCAACTCGGTGTTGGAACGGTGTCTGTCTCCGGTAATTCCATCTGCCACGCTGGCGGATAATAAGCTCTCTATGGCTCCGAGTAGAGCTATGGTGAAGGCAGAGGGGAAAAGCTCTTTGAGAGTTTCCAGAGAGAACTGTGGCAGATGTGGACTGGGGATAGAGGCCGTGATCTCGAAGCGGTCTCCGATCGTTTCCATCTGTCCGATGCCTTTGGAGCGAAGCAGATAAGCAATGATTGTAAGGAGTATGATAGCTACAAGAGATCCTGGAATTTTCTTTGTCACCTTCGGAGTGAAGACTATCAAGATAATCGCTGCCAAACTAAAACCCACGGCAATAGGAGTTGTAGCTCCTATGTGCTGGAAATAGACAGCCCATTTGCCTAAAAAGTCTCCGGGTACGGATGTTATGCCTAAGCCCAGAAGGTCGTTGATTTGTGTAGAGAAGATAGTAAGTGCGATGCCGGCCGTAAATCCTACCACAATGGGGTAAGGAATGAACTTAATCAGGTTACCCAACCTGAGCAAACCCATTAGTAAGAGCATTACTCCAGCCATCAGTGTTGCCAAGATCAATCCGTCTATGCCATGTTGTTGTATGATGCCATAGACAATCACAACAAAGGCTCCTGTCGGCCCCCCGATCTGTACGGAGGAGCCACCCAGCAGAGATACCAAGAGCCCTCCGATAACAGCTGTCAGTAGCCCTATTTCGGGCGAAACCCCTGAGGCAATACCGAAAGCAATAGCTAAGGGTAGGGCTACAACTCCTACAATAAGTCCAGACATCAAGTCAGAGGCAAAAAGCGACCCTGAATAGGAGGAAAATACATCCAATAGCTTGGGACGGAAGAGTGAATTGATATGCTTATTCATCATAATATGGGATTAAAAAGCAAGTGCTAATCAAGAGGACTTGCCTTCTTCAAAAAACGAACAAACTCCCAAAACCGCTGATTTATGCGCTTCGGGAGTTTATTTGGAGGTACCTGGCGGATTCGAACCGCCGTAGACGGTTTTGCAGACCGTTGCCTAACCACTCGGCCAAGATACCGTTCTTGATTTACGGACGCAAAGGTAACTAAATTTTTGATGTTGGCAAAGGCCTATGCTCTTATTTCGAGACAACAGCATCGAAAGAGGTTTGGCCTATTCAGCCCACAGTCTCTAAAAAGCTTTTTTCTCCTTCTCCTAGAACAGATATGTTTTGTAAATATATACTCGCAAAAAAAAGCGGAAAAAGAGAAGGAAGAGTGGCCATATGGATTGGAGGATATACCTGCTTTTTGGGAGCTTTTTGGAGACTCTTAGAATGCCGATGAATAGGGCGTTTTGAGAGGGCCGAATTTCTCTCCTGAGAGAATTTTTGCTAACACAGGAGAAAAATATTTTTCTCACAGGAGAGAATTTTTGCTCTCTCCCGTGTCAATTAAAAATGACTCCTATTGAGACAAAAAGGAGAGGAGAAACACAGCCAAAAAGCTCTTAATTTGATCGGAAACACTCTTTACGAAAGAAAATTGAAATGCGTGAATATAAACAAAATAATACATAATCTGGAGCCATAAGCACTCACTGCATTATCGAGAGCTACTCAGATTTGATCTTTTCTCTCGTAAGCACGATTTAAGAAAAAAGCCGTCTCGGAGAATCGTTGAAGACTCCAAGACGGCTTTCTTATTTGAGAGGTAATACCTATCCTCTTTTACTTGATACCAAGTTTCTTGGCGATAGCTTTGGGCAAAGCATCTTTGTGCAATACGATATTCATTGTACGACCGGCCACAAAGTTGCGACTGGCATACCAAATACCATTGTACTTGCCGGATTCGCCCCAAGAGTTTTTCACGATGAAGAAAGGACGACCATTTTGATTTACGGCCTTTCCTACAATCTGCATCCCATGGTCGTCTGTGAGGGTATAGTTGTCATAGCCCTGCTGACGGAATTCTTGAGTAGGCTCTATTTCAGGACAATCGGCTTGACGCACGAGCTTGGCTATCTCTTCTCTTTTGGCGGAACGGCTCAGGCCTACCCAGCGATCTTGATCGGATCCTTTCGTTTCTATAGCTTCTACATCGGCCAAAACTCCGATACCATCTCTGGTGAAACCTACTTCGCTCACGTCTGTACCCCATGCGATTGAGTACCCCTTGTCAATGGCATAATCCATTACTTCCATGAATTCGTTGATAGGAAGGTTGTAGCAGGAGGACCAACGCCAGTTGTCTTCTATCTCAAGAGGAAACTGTGAATAGAACGGATGATGCGTGTAGCTGGTCAGCGATACGTAATCATCGGCATTGAAGCCCAGGGATTGAGCAAAGCTCTTCGGGGTATATTTCTTGCCTTTGTAGCTAAACTCTTCGGGCTCTTCACCCAAATATGTGTCTATAATGGCATCGTATCCCTTACGCCAAGCCGTAGAGAGTTTGCCGTTTGGATTTTTGATGATTGCATCCAGGTAAGCTTGTGCTGTGGCAGATATTTCACCGTGCATATTCTTTGTGGTTCCGTAGTTGAGACCACGCATAGCCTCTTCCGGCACGATGCCATAGTGTTTGAGCACATAAATCACATCATAGAAAGAACCTCCTTGGCCAAAATTGAGCTTGCCGTGCATACGCACATACTTGTCTCCTTTGTCTTTGTATGAGCGATTTACTACAAACATTTCCGACAGATCGTACTCTCCCTTACCCATTCTCTGGAGTTCGCTTTCAACAAAGGCCAAAGCCGAATAAGACCAGCAGGTGCCGGAGTTCGCTTGATCCTTGATGGAAGTGTAGGGCAGTACTTTCACTGTAGTGAATACATTCTCGTCATTCGAGGCGGGCTTGCTGGATACGGGCTCTTGTGCATGCAGCAAGCAAGTCATGCTGCTCGCAAACAAGGCTACCGCAAAGAAGATTTTCTTCATGTCTGCTTTTGTTAGTTTATTGTTTGTTTTAGGTATTGTTTTTACTCATTCATTGCAAAATACTGCTTGAGGCTAAATTGTAGCCACCCCAAGGAGGTCTACTCCTCTTGCGGACACAAAAATATACGAAAAGCCTTGCTTTCCCAAGTCAAGACTGTTATATGAGTATCAAAAGTCCTTTTGAGATAGACTTTTTGCCGGGATTTGAAGAATATGGCAATCGAAAGGGATTGAGAATTGAGGAAAAGCCTGCGTTTTAGGTATCCAAGCGAAGCTAAATATTGATGATAATATAGCGAGCTCTATTGTGCAAGGATCTCATAATAATATCATGCAACACTCTCAAGGCATATGCCTTGAGAGCTCTTTGGACGGGCTCCGAAATGTCAACTAAACCTATCATTTTGTTGACTCTGCAGAATGCAGTAATCTTGAAGACATTGAGATCTGAGGGTTGTATATGACCAAGCCCGAATGTCGGGAATAGTGCAGTGAGTGCTGTGTTATGCAACAGCCTTCTTTCTTTTGAAAGAGAGATAATAAAAAAGGATCAGCCTTACTTCTTTTGTTGAGAAGCAAGGCTGACCCAGAAAATTCTACCTCACAAAAAGAGGTTGTACTGATTATTTCTTAGTAACCTTTTGTTGGCGCTTACCCTGATCGGTATGCAAAACAACAATGTAAGAGCCGGCGGACAAGTCAGAAATATCGAGTGATACATCTGAACGAACATCCATCCATTGACGTATCCGAACTCCGTTGGCAGAAAATACCTCTATCACGGAGATTGCATTGCCTCCCTTCACCCAAAGGGTATTATCCGCTTCTGTTGGATAGACAAAAGTTTCACTTTGCTTCGTAATCTCCTGATTCGGAACATTTTTGAAAAGGTCGTGGTACACAACTTCTACTGTATAGTTTCCGGTTCCGGTCTGATTGTTATTGTCGAGATATGAGAATCGGTTAGGTTTCAAAGTCTCAAGTACTTGTCCATCCTTTTTCACCACATACTCCTTTATCACAGGTACATGTGCCAGCAAAGATCCTCCATATTGTACCTCTGTGATTGGCTCTGTCAAAGGAGTAGGATCCGAAGATACAATCAACTTTAGTGCAAAATAATTGTATGTAGAAGACAGGGCACCCCCCAAAAGCTCGCCTTGATAATGGTTCGTACCATAGACTTTGTAACCCGTGTAAAGAGCTTGAGGGGAATTAATCTTTGAAATGCCATCGCCCCCACTCCCTTGGAACAGATTAACCAAGGGACGCTGGGTAGTCTGGAAGTTATGTGTGGTGAAACCTACTAATAGAGTTTGCATCAAGTCCAATTTCATAGGTTTCTTTAGGATAACACTCTGCCACTTTCCTACATTCTCCGGGGTACTCTCAATCTTCTCTTCCACTGTTTTGTGGTCAGAGTCTTTCCTGAGGGAGTAATTGTAGCCAACAAACAAACCGAAGTCTTGATCAGCTTTTGCCGGAACGAAGTTTATTTGTTTGATATACAGAGGCGTAGCTCCTTGTCCGTCAAGAGATTCAGGTAAATAACCTGGCATCCATTTTTCGACAAAAATACATCTCTTTTGCTGAGATTGCTGGTTATCTATCCTTCGTAGAAAGGGCATTGGTACTTCTTGATATTTGAAGTTATCTTCTCCAAGAGTATAGTCCACCTTCGTCCATTCCTGATTGAAAGCCGGAGCTGACCATGTAACCTCGGTTCCTCCTGTAGCTTTTGCAACATTTGGGGTAACAGATGTAATGGGGGTTATAGCCATTGCTGCCACTGGGTCTGAGTCGAAGTATACGATACCAGAGTTCTCAGAAAGACCAGAATATACTACACGAACATGGTAAGAGACTTTCCCATTTTTGAAGTCGGATTCTTTTGGCTTATCCTTGAGGAAATAAGAGCTTTTCCCCGATTCTTGTACTTCAAGGCCTGGTACACGCGCTCCATTTCGGTATAATTTGTACACAACGTTCTCGTTTCCATATTTTCTTGCAGCATATTGGGCGCTGGAAGGGGCATTCCAAACGATTACGAACTCCCCAGGTTCCTTTGTCGGCATAGCTTGTACCTTGGATATAGGATAAAGAGGTTGCATATCATTTCGGAATGTTCCTGCCAAAGACCTTTCTTTTCCTTGCTTTATGGGATCCAAGAAAGTACCCATTTGGTAAGAAGTTCCTTTGTCTTTAAACTTATCCCAGTGGAAATCCAGACGCCCATAGAATTGAGTTCGTTCTCCACCTCCGGTGAGGGTACCTATTACTAGCTTATTTTGGTTGAATAGGGAAGATCCGGATGAGCCTCCTTCTGTATTTCCTTCTTGAAAAGAGAAATAGAAGTGTGCTTTGGGGGCACCGGCATCATTCAGCCCTTCGTGCCAAGTGGTATAGGAAGGCTCTGTTCCTGATTCCCCTAACAGAGATATTTTCATAGCATCTCCGGCCGGATGATGAATGCCAACCACAGAAGAGGGTATTCCTGTTTGTCTGTTCCAACCATTATAATAGACACGGTAGTCTTCTGGTATTTCGTCTAAAAGCTCAAGTAACAAACCATCAGACATCCCTACGAGAGGCAGGAAGGCGAGAGGTTTCTTGCAGCCGACAACAGATTTTGTAAGAGCTGTCTGGCTGTATTGAGCATTGGTACAGCTAGGCTTCTCATAATGAAAAGTAAACTTCCATTGTGCAAATTTAGATTCGGATATATCCAAATTTTCGGTAATAGAGGCACAGTGCGCAGCAGAAAGAATAAGAGGTTTGAAGTCTCCCTTTGTATTATTCATTAGGTTTCCTGTACAAATCGAGCCTCCCATCAATATCTGGCATACACCTGCTTTTTGATCTTTCCAGTCATCTCCTTGAGGACAATTCACATTTATTTCTTCAGCTGGAGTAGATCGGTCTTCTAAATCTCCAATCCTGAGATCCATCGTGTGGCGGAAATAGTGTATCAACCCCTCTATCTCTATACGGGGCATCTCTCCTTTTTCATTGGGTTGATACTCGAATACAATCTCGTCTCCGGGGACATTGGCAGAGGCAAAATACCCTCCTCTCTTGTGTGTTTCGTACGTATAGGCACCTCTTACCAGCAAACCTTGTGGATCGTAGGTGTATAGCTTACCTCCTTCGGGAATAAAAAAGTCTTTATACGTGGGGCTGAGTTCTACTGCTCCTTCTGAACGAAGATGTAGCTTGTAGATTACGGAGCCATCTGCCAAGGTTACACGCTGTGCATCACGTGCAAAATCTATATCTATATCAAGGACAATACCTACCCGAAGAGGTGTACCATGATTTTCAGATTCCCAGTTGGCTGATTCTTTATAATCATCCAAATTCACAGTTAGAGGTACATCTATCACCTGCTCTTCGGCTGATATTGACCGAAGGGTGGAGCCTGTTTGAGAGGTCTGACTCAAACTCAGAGGCTTTCCTCCAAACTCCCGTTGGGCTATTGCATCCAATGGTCGAGCCAGAAACAGTCCGGCAGCGGCAGCGAGAGCGACTAACGATTTTGAAAACTTGTTCATTGTAATAGTATTATAGACTTAAAATTTATTCGCAGGCGCAATATTACGAAATATTTTGGATAGGAAGGGCCCCCTATTCTTGGAAAAAGGAGAGATATTTCTGTATATTCCTGCTATAATAATCACTTAGGAGGGTAGAAGGATTTCTAAAAGATAGAAAGAGGGTGTTGCAAAAAATATTGCAACACCCTCTCCCCTTATTGTTACTTTATTTCTTCTCTATCGGGTAGAGATGGAGATAAAGAAACGGCCTATACTTAATCCCAGTTTCCTTTGCCATGGAGGTTCGGGTTAGCCTGACGGTCATTCCTTGGGAATTCCCAAGTGAAACGCTTGTCACTAACAGCTATCTCATTAACCAACGATTCCGGAGAATAAGTCGCAATCTTGTCTTGAGGAACAGATCTTTTGAAATCAACACCCCAGCGAAGCATATCATTCAGACGCATTCCCTCACCGATCAATTCGCGTGCACGCTCTTCGCGTAAGATGCGCTTGCAGTTTTCGAGACTGCCAAACTCCTCATTTATACCTCGAGAAAGCATCAAAGTCTCGAGGTCTGTTTCTCCTTTTGACTTATCATTCATTTCCAAATAAGCTTCTGCACGAATCAGGTAAGCCTCTGCAATGTTGAATAGATTAACAGGACAACGGTGTGACGTATGTTTTTTGTCTATGTCAAGAGCAGGGTCTCCCATATACTTTGTGAGTAGGTGGATCGGTAATTGAGCCAAAATCTTATACTCACCTACATAAGCAATCTTGCGTAGGTCTTCATCCTTGTATAGAGCCACTGTCCACTGAGACAAAGCTGCATTTGGAACAATGAACTCCTGCAAATCTGTAGGATCGGGGTTTTGTTCGTCAACTGGTTGCCAAGAGCCTGAAAGCCAGCCATAGAATTGACCGAAGCTACCCACCTTGGGATCAGCATAAAGTGTTACCACATTTTCTGAACTACCCTTGGCATAAGTAGATCTAAGTGCTTCTACTTTTTCCCCCGTAGTCTTCATCTTTTGGGTATCTACCAGAGGATATTTGTCAATGAATTTGCCTACAGCATCAACCGCTTTTTGCCATTCTCGCATCTGGAGATAGATACGTGCCTTGAGGGCATAGGCATAGTCTAAATTGATATGGTAGGGAGCATCCTCTTTTTCATTCAAACCAAGTGCAATGGCCTCATCAATAAGTTTTATGGCATGATTGTAGCTGTCCAGCTTACTTGCTCTCGCAGGTTTTTCCAAAGGAGAGAACCCATCCATGATGAACACGCCCATCTCCTGGGCAGCTGTGGCTGGGTTGTACGGACCTTTTGCAAAACGAAGCATTAGTCGGTAGAGAGCCAAGGCCTTCATTACCTTGGCTTCCGCAATTAGAGTCTTTGTCTTCTGAATTTCTTCTGCTTTTGCTATTACAGTGTTGTCAAGAGCTTCCTGTGCACGCATAATGAAGTAATTTGCCTGCATATTTAACACACTATATACAGCGAAATAGTTGGTGATGTGATCGTCTGTAAGCATACGAGACTCTTCCCATTCAGTGATACCCAAGAGCTGACCACCATCCCATTTTGTACGGTAATAATACTCGGTCTGATAATCACTGTACGATGTGTTCAATGGTACCTCAGCTGTGCGAAGGTGCGAATACAGACCATCACTCAAGAATGTCACTTCTTTGAAAGACTCCAACGGCCCTTGTTCTATCCGACCGTCTGGATCGCGAGTCAAGTCACAGGAAGACAGAGCGAACAACAGCAAGCCTGCGCTTATGGTTGAAAGTATCTTTTTCATTGTGTTATTCATTTGTTTGAGAGATTAGAACTGGAGCTGCATGCCAGCCATAAATTGACGGGTGTTAGGGAATTGGTTCCTTGTGATGTGAGAAGGAGACTCTGGATCCATCCCTGTGAAGCTAGTCACTGTAAAGAGGTTACGAGCCATTGCGTACACCTTTGCACCTGAGAGAACTGTCTTTTCTGAGAAAATAGATTTGGGTAGTGCATAAGAAAGCTGCAAGTTCTTCATGCGCAAGTAAGAAGCATTCTCAACTAGTCTATCATCAAACTGCATAGGAGCCCCGAATTTAGGTACATCAGTGTGTCTGTTTTCTGTAGTCCATTCGTTTAGCAACTTACGAGAACGGTTCGTTGCAACACTACCAGAGTTGTTTTCCAAGAAGTATCTATCATTGTTGAGCAAATATTTACCCAGTACATAAGAGAAGTCTGCTTGGAGACTAAGACCAGTCTTGAGCCATGCAACATTGAGAGAGAACCCTCCATTGATAGGAGCGGTAATTCGGTAGTCCGTAGCTTGATTAAGGAGAACATCATTAAACTCCTTAACTTTTTCGTTCGTGCCGGGTTTGTACCACATAGGAAGACCATCTTCAGGGTCTATGCCTGCAAACTTGGCTGTATAGAACACTGAGGGTTTACCTACTTCGTAGAGAATACCAGAACCAGGGATCTCATACTCATGGAGTCCATAAAATAGGCTTGTAATTTCTTCCTGATTGTAGTTGAATGTCTTCTTGAAGTGAATGCGCCAATCCTTTGTCTGAATCAAATTAGCGTTGAAGGTTACGTCTATACCCATATTGCGCATAGCTCCCACATTTTCGTAGCGATAACCAAAGCCAGTGGCGTAAGGCATGGGGACATCCATGAGCATATCTTTAGTATTACGGATGTAGAAATCTACCTCTGCTGTGATACGATCACGGATAAAACCAAGATTAACCCCCACGTTGAGCTTCTCTTGCGTTTCCCATGTTAAATCTGGATTGCCAGCTGTGACAACAGTCAACCCCAATTTCCCATCGTAGGTGTTAGCACCCAGTAACGCCTGATGAGCATAGTTGCCAATTTCAGAGTTACCAGTAGTACCATAGCTTGCTTTGAGTTGCAAGGTGGATACCTTCTCGTTGTTGGGCATAAACTTGGTATGGAAGTCGAACATTGAGCCTACTGAGTAGAACCAACCATTTCTATGTTTGCTACCAAAGCGAGAAGAGGCATCATTTCGAATAGATCCATCCAAGTAGAAGAAGTGTTCGTAATCATAGTTGACACGACCGAAGTATGAGTTATAGGCATAAGCAGCTTCACTGGAAGATGGGCGAGAAAGGAAATCACCGAGCTGGCCATGATCGAGACGCATGAAACGGTCATCAAGCATACCATTGGATCTTGCACTGAAAGCATCTCCCCAGAAATCTAAAAACTCTTGTCCTGCCAAGAACGTCAAGAAGTTCTTTTCAGCAAAGTCGAGTTTATATTCAGCTGTATTGGTTAGTGTATAGCGACGTGAACGAGATACGGTTTCTCGCCTACCACCGAGACCATCTCCTAAGCGAGCAGAAGCTAGATTGAATGCAGAGGAGCGATCTACATTGAAATCCACACCTGCAAGAGACTTTATGGTTAGCCCCTTAATCGGATTCAATTGGGCAAAGCCACTAGCCGCAAGGATATAGCCATCACCGTGAGCTGGAGCATTTAGATTGAAATAATCTGCAAAATAGAGGGGGGCCATGAAGGTATGGGTATATCGATCTACCTTCACATTCCCATTCTCATCTAACGGAGTATAATAACGAGGCATACGCATAGCTCCGTAGGTACCAGCATTGTAGAAAGCGTTTCCGAACCCAGTACTCTGTTCTGACTTGTTGTTAGCTCCGGTTACATTCAAACCGATCTTGAGCCAGTCCTTCATGCGAGACTCGAAGTTGATACGAGCATTGTACTTTGTAAAACGAGCTCTCTCTCTAGAGATACCTTCTTGGTCAAAGTAGGAGAGGGAGATGAAGTAATTGGATTTTTCGCTACCTCCAGCCATAGAAACATCAGCTTGCACTGTAGGAGCGTTTTTCCCCATGAAGAAATCTAGCCAATCAAAGTCTGTTTCGGTGACATCATAGCCTTCAGCCTTCAGCTGTTGGAACAACTTGTCTGGATCTTTAATTCCGCGGAATAGTTCGTGGCGAGCCTGCCAAGTCAGCAACTCTCGACCTGTCATTACATCGTCAACATTACCGCGGTTGATCAACTGAGAGATGCCATACTGGGTACTTACAGACAGGCGAGAAGCTTCTCCACTTTTACCACGCTTGGTGGTGATTACAATAACTCCGTTAGCAGCACGAGCACCGAAGATTGCTGTAGCATTGGCATCCTTAAGAACCGTGATGCTTTCGAAGTCATTCGGATTCATAGAAGCAATCACACTAGGAGTCGTTTGCACACCATCTACGATGTAGAGAGGTGAGGAGCTTGCTCCAAGTGAACCTGTACCGTGGATCTGTACGTTAGCAATAGCATTGGGGTCCCCAGATCCGGTTTCGATGTTCATACCGGCTACTTGTCCCTGCAAAGCATCCATGATGTTTGCCACTGGCTTTTCTTGGAGCTGCTCACTTGATACACGGGCGATAGACCCGGCTACTGACTTGATCTTACGCCCCGTACCATAACCAACCACTACTACATCACCCAAGGCCTTAGCATCTGAGTGCAGAGTGATCTTCATGTCGTTGGTAATGGCAACAATTTCGGTCTTCAGACCGGTGTAGGACACTTGCAACTGCTTTGCAGAAGCTGGAACACTGAGGGTGAAGTTGCCATCGTAATCGGTCACTGTACCGATTGTCGTCTGGCCTACTACTACCACGTTGGCCCCGATGACCGGCAAGTTATCTTCCGAAGAGATAACGGTACCTTTCACCGTCCTATTCTGGGCTACTGCCCAACCTATGCTCATACATAAGCACAAGATGAATAGAGTCAATCTTTTCATAGACTTTCCTTTTGCGTTTAACTTAAACTATAACTTTCTTGATTACTTACTTGATTCTATATAAAACACTCATACCCAGAGGATGCACTCACCATTCTGTCTTCCCTGTTTGGCTCAACTGAGAGATTTGCATACCGCTGCTACTGCGAAGATAGAGAAAATGAAAGAGAAAACTCCTTTTTTCAGTATCCTTTTCGCTTGACATCTTCAAAAAACAAACACAATCACCCAAGCGTCAATTCTTCCGAAGATTTCAAAAACAGAGCAAAACTGCTATCAGTAATCTCGATCGTCAATATCTCCATTTCTAATCTATTCTATCAGGAAGTAAGATTTAACCTTTACTCAGTACCGAATTGCAAGCTTTGAGCAAAAACTTCGCTTTTCGTCCTGTCTACGGCGATTTGGGTGCGAATATAAGGAGAATTGATTTACAAACAAGTTTTGTTTTACTCTAATGCATGCACATTTGTTATCTCCGTTTGAGAGCATCTGTATCAGTTGTTACTGGAATATGAGAAGCCGCCCTTTTATTTTTATTACAACTAAAACACTGATCGTCCCCTCCCTCATTCGTAACTATTCTGGATGAATCAAGAAAATCTCTTTTCCTGTATAGGTTTATCCCAAACAGTACGGTCTCTTTCCCATGGCAGTATTTAAGTACTTTTGCAGGACTCGGGTCTCGTGGAGGCAAAGGATAAGAAAAAACAGGGTATATATGAAGCGTGAACATGCAGTACGACTGCTATTCAATGACAAAGAATGGAAGGCCATAGGTCAGTATTGTTCCGATTTTGGAGTTAGCAACCGTGCGCGTTGGTTCAGAGAGACTATCATGAAAGAGGTTTTCTCTCGCTTTGTACAAAATGCCCCAATGCTGTTCAGCGAGGAAGAGATGAAGTAGAGAATGATAGAGTACAACATCGATGAGCAGTATATGCGGCTTGCCTTGGAGGAAGCCGATATGGCCCTTCGGGAAGAAGAAGTCCCGATTGGAGCCATTGTCGTGTGCAATGGTAAAGTAATTGGTCGGGCACACAATCGAGTGGAGGCTTTGAAAGATGTGACAGCCCATGCCGAGATGTTGGCTATCACTTCAGCGAGTGAATACCTTGGTAGCAAATATCTTACAAATTGCATCCTGTATGTAACTGTCGAACCTTGCCCCATGTGTGCTGCGGCTATTGGATGGGCAAGGGTCGGGAAGTTGGTTTATGGAGCGACAGAGGATAAGTTTGGGTATAATCGGATTGGACGAGCCCCACTGTTGCATAAGACTTGTCAAGTCCAAAGTGGTATTTTGGCCCAGGACTGTGCCGCCCTGATGCAAGGTTTTTTTCGTAAACATCGCTGATGTGAATTATCCAACCCTACTTCGACATTTATACACATCATTTAGTATAACACAGCAAGCAGGAAAGCCGTGAAGCAGTTTATACAACTTATCAAGCGATTTGTACCGGCATACAAATGGTATGTGCTTTGGAGTGTTATCTCCAATATTCTGGCAGCAGTGTTGAGCCTGTTGTCTTTTTCTCTGATTATGCCGATACTTAAGATCCTTTTTCGCATAGAGGCAGAGGTAACAACTTTGCAGCAAGTACCGGAGTTCAGTCCTTTGTCTTTGGCTTGGTGGAGAGAATGGACAGCTGCGCTCTCACACAACTTCTCTTATTATGTGAGCGAATTGATACGAACCGAAGGAGCCTCTTCTACACTTGTCTTCTTGGCTATCGGTTTAGTACTCATGACGGGGCTGAAAGTAGGTGTCTCCTACATGGCTCTCTATGCGGTGATTCCTCTTCGTACAGGCGTTGTGCGCGATATTCGAGATCAGATCAATGACAAAATTACTCAGCTTGATCTTTCTTTCTTTTCGGAGGAGCGAAAGGGAGATATATTGGCTCGTATTTCAGGAGATGTGAGTGAGATAGAGAGTTCTGTAATCAGTTCCATTGATGCTTTACTCAAAAATCCAATACTCATCATCATATATCTTATTGCTATGCTCGCTATTAGTTGGCAGTTGACTTGCTTTGTCTTTGTCTTATTGCCAATTGCAGGCTTTGTGATGGGGCGTGTGGGGAAGAGCCTCAAGCGAAAAAGTTACGAAGGACAAGAGCGTTGGGGGCAGCTCATGAGTATGGTGGAGGAGACTCTGAGCGGTTTGCGGATTGTGAAAGCTTTCAATGCGGAATCACTAATTCGAGAAAGATTTCGCAAGGCTAATAATGCTTACCGTTCACTTCTGATACGGGTGTATAGCCGTCAGCAGTTGGCGCATCCGATGAGCGAGTTTTTAGGGACGGCTACCATAGCCGTTGTGCTGTGGTACGGAGGGTCGCTCATCTTGGCAGATCGTTCTGAAATAGACGCAGCAGTATTCATCTATTATTTGGTTATTTTTTATTCACTCATCAATCCTGCAAAAGACTTGAGTCGTTCGGCTTATACAGTGCAGAAGGGGATGGCTTCTCTCGATCGTATAGACAAAATTTTATTGGCAAAAACAGAAATCACAGAACCAGAATGTCCGGTAAAACCCATATTCACACAATCGATCTCTTATCGTGATGTGTGGTTTAGATATTCTGTTGAGGGAGATTGGGTGCTACGAGGTATTAACTTGGAGATACCCAAAGGAAAGACTGTTGCATTGGTGGGTCAAAGTGGCTCGGGCAAAAGTACTTTGGTTGATCTATTGCCTCGTTTTTATGATGTCGAGAAGGGGAGTATCTGCATAGATGATACTGATATTCGTAAGTTTGAGCTCCACGACTTGAGGGAGCTGATGGGGAATGTAAATCAAGAGGCAATTCTTTTCAACGATTCCGTAAAGGCCAATATCTCTTTTGGGCAGACAAGTGCGAACCTGCGGGATATAGAAGAGGCAGCACGGATAGCCAATGTACAAGAGTTTGTAGAAAAGATGCCGGAAAGGTACGACAGCAATATTGGCGATCGAGGCTCTAAACTCTCGGGAGGGCAAAGACAAAGACTAAGTATTGCCAGAGCCGTGCTCAAAAATCCTCCGATACTAATTTTAGACGAGGCGACCTCTGCTTTGGATTCGAGTTCAGAACTGGTTGTACAGGGAGCCTTGGAGAAGCTTATGAATGGTCGTACCGCCATTGTAATTGCCCACAGACTCTCCACTGTACAGCGAGCTGACATCATTTGCGCCCTGCGTGACGGACAAATTGTGGAGCAAGGCACACACCGAGATTTGATGGCTCTTAATGGCTACTATGCCGGATTGTATAAGATGCAGTTTCGAGAAAAAGAAGCATAGGTAGACCTCCTGAAGAACAATAGAAGGGATAAATAGAAAAGCTAATTTCATCGGATAACTACAGCATGGAACCTTTGCTCTCCTTTTTTCGGGCCTGCTTTAGGCCAATCAACGAAAGTCACAGGGCTTTGGCATCCATAGAGATTGCCTGTCTTTTTTATATCCTTGTGACTTCGATACTCATCTTTTGTTCTTTTGATCAGCTGCCCAAGGCTAAGTTTATGCTCATTAACAGGGGTGAAATCATTCTGGGGATGAGCTTTTTATACCTTGTTTATCGGCGTACCCGATCCAAACTGGCTTGGATGATGCGTATCTTTTTTCAACTGCTATTACTTTCTTTCTGGTACCCGGAGACCTATGAGTTCCACATTCTTTTCGGTAATTATGACCATATTTTTGCTGAGATAGAGCAGTTCCTTTTCCATTCTCAGCCGGCACTCTATCTTCATGAGCTCCTTCCTCAATGGTGGTTCAGCGAGATTATTCACTTCTCCTACTTCTTTTATTTTGCTCTTTTCGTGGGGGTTACCCTTTTCTATACAGCGGTAGACTATCCCAATGCAGACAGAGTCGCATTCGTCATAATAGCCTCTTTCTTCATTTACTATCTGGTGTATATATTCTTGCCTGTAGCTGGTCCACAATACTACTTCCCTGCCATTGGATTGGAGCAAGTAAATGATGGTGTTTTTCCTTCTGTGGGTAATTACTTTGCCACACACCCGGAATTATTGCCAGGGCCTGGGCACAAAGAGGGTATATTCTACCGATTGGTGAGTATGTCTCAACATGTTGGAGAACGGCCAACAGCCGCTTTCCCTTCTAGTCATGTGGGTATTACAACCATTGTGATGATTTTCTTTTATCGTGCTAAAGGAGGACGGAAGCTCTTTTGGGCCTTTTTGCCTATATACATATGTCTTTGTATTGCCACTGTATACATTCAGGCACATTATCTAATAGATGTAATAGCCGGGGTACTGAGTGGAATAGGTCTGTGGCTCCTTATCAATTGGATTTACAACAAGATTTTTTCTCCACGTGTGCGCACGAGGAAAGTCGTGAATAAAGGCAATATTCGATAACCCAGTTTCAGACAAGCACAAACTATGAGTAATACAGAAATTGTCTCTCGGACATCCCAATATGTTGTGGGTGTAGATATTGGTGGTACTACTACTACGATAGGCTTGGTGGATCGAGACGGTCATATTCTGCAGACAGAACAACTGGCGACAAATAGCTATCAGCATGCAGAGACTTATATTCAAGATTTGTCGAATGTCATCCACAGAGTTATAGATGCCAATGTCGATCGGACAGCCATTCGTGGTATAGGTATCGGAGCCCCCAACGCCAATTACTTTACAGGCAAGATTCATAAGGCCTCTAATTTGCCATGGCTTAATGGTATTCCTCTTTCGGTTGCTACCCGTAAGTTGACTGATATACCTGTGGTGCTCAATAATGATGCCAATGCTGCGACTATTGGAGAAATGATCTATGGAGCGGCTCGAGGAATGAAGGATTTTATCCTCATCACCCTCGGTACAGGTGTTGGGAGTGGTATTGTTTCTAATGGCGAATTAGTCTATGGCAAAGAGGCTTTGGCGGGAGAGCTGGGGCATGTGATTGTGCGTCCGGGGGGACGTCCTTGTGCTTGCGGTCGTAGGGGCTGCCTTGAAGCCTATGTCTCAGCCTCGGCTGTGGCCATGTCTGCAAGGGAATATTTACAGAGTTCTCGCTACAAGGAGAGAAGCCTTCTGTCTCTACAACAGACTAGCCAGCTGACGGCCAAGGATGTCTACGAAGCTGCAATGAAAGGAGATGAGTTAGGAAACCGTGTTTTTGAGGAAGCAGGTACCATATTGGGGGAAGCACTTGCCAACTTTGTTGCCTACTCTAATCCTGAAGCGATAATCCTTTTCGGAGGACTGACTAAAGCTGGAGAATTGCTCTTTGCTCCCATGCGCAAGGCGATGCAGGATAATCTGCTGCATATATATGAGGATGGGGTGCAGCTCCTGTGCTCTTCTCTTCCTGAGAATGAAGCTGCAATCCTTGGAGCAGCAGCAATGGGCTGGCAAGCTCAATAAGATAGCGTTACCGAAACGAGATTGCAGGACGAGAATTATATACTACCTTTGTGCCCGAAATCCTGTGTAGGGTAGGATAAGTAGATCGAATGGGTCTCACCTTACGGGGCAAAACTTACAGAATAACAAGCAAAGATGTACGTTATCGTAGAAATGCAAGGACAGCAGTTTAAGGTAGAGCAGGGACGTCGTCTCTTTGTTCATCACATCAAAGGTGTTGAATTGGGAGCCGAAGTTGAGTTTGACAAGGTGCTGTTGGTAGACAATGACGGAGCTGTGAAGGTGGGTACTCCTCTGATTGAGGGCGCCAAGGTGGTATGTGAAGTCCTTTCTCCTCTTGTGAAGGGAGACAAGGTGTTGGTATTCCACAAAAAGCGTAGAAAAGGCTACCGTAAGCTGAATGGTCACCGTCAGCAATTTACCGAAGTGAGAGTGAAAGAAGTCGTAGCATAACTTTAACCACAAAGAAACGAACAGACAATGGCACACAAAAAAGGTGTAGGTAGTTCTAAGAACGGCCGTGAATCAGAAAGCAAACGCCTCGGTGTAAAACTATTCGGTGGCGAGTTTGCAAAGGCAGGTAATATCCTCGTTCGTCAGCGTGGTACACAGCATCACCCGGGTGTAAATGTAGGTATGGGTAAAGATCATACTCTTTATGCCTTGGTGGATGGAGTTGTGGTATTTACACGCAAGAAAAACAACCGCTCATATGTCTCTGTGAAAGCGGAGGCATAAGCAGAGAGCGACTCATATCTCATTAGAAGAAAAGCGAACCTCCGAGGCTCATACTCCTCCGGATGTTCGCTTTTGTCTTTTGTCATAGTTCGATGATTGGCTGTGACGAATATGTAATTTGCAAGTAAAAATATCAGTGTAATATGCTAACCTTGAAGCAAATAAGCGAGCAGCCCGAAGAAGTAATCAGACGTTTGGCTATCAAACGATTTGATGCCCAAAAACAGATTAGTACAGTCTTGCAGCTCGATGAGAAAAGGAAGAGTATCCAAAGGAAGGTAGATGATTCTCTGCAGCTGCAGAAGAAGAAAGCTGCAGAGATCGGTCTTTTGATTAAACAAGGGAACAAGCAAGCTGCCGAGGACGCCAAATCTATCGTGGCGACACTCAAAGCCGAATGTAAAGAGAATGAGCAGGAGCTGGTACATATAGAGACGCAGATAACAGATATCTTGCTCACAATACCTAACTTACCCTGTGATCTGGTACCCGAAGGAACTTCAGCTGAAGATAATCTTTGTGTGGCAACGGGAGGCCAAATGCCGGATCTTTCCAAGAAAAAGTTACCACATTGGGAGCTTTGCAAAGAATATGACCTTATCGATTTTGAATTGGGAGTCAAAATAACAGGAGCTGGTTTCCCTGTTTACAAAGGAAAAGGAGCACGGTTGCAACGTGCCTTGATCAATTTTTTCCTCGACCGGGCACGCGAAGCAGGCTTCTTGGAGGTACAACCTCCATTGGCAGTTAATGAGGCTTCGGGCTATGGTACAGGACAATTGCCAGACAAAGAGGGGCAGATGTATCATGTCGGGATTGATAATTTGTACTTGATTCCGACAGCAGAAGTGCCTGTGACTAATATCTACCGGGATGTCATACTCAAGGAGAGTGATTTACCTATTCGCAATACGGCTTACTCGGCTTGTTTTCGTCGTGAGGCAGGTTCTTATGGTAAGGATGTGAGAGGGCTTAACCGTCTGCATCAGTTCGATAAGGTAGAGATCGTTTGTATTGAGCATCCGGAGCGTTCTTATCTGCGTCTTGATGAAATGGTAGCCTATGTGCAGACCTTGGTGGAGGCTCTTGAGTTACCTTGGCGTATTCTGCGATTATGTGGTGGAGATATGAGTTTTACATCCGCCCTGACCTATGACTTTGAGGTCTATTCTGCTGCTCAAGATCGCTGGTTAGAAGTTAGCTCTGTATCGAACTTCGAAAGCTATCAGGCCAATCGCTTAAAGTGTCGCTACAAGGATGAGGCAAACAAGCGTACCGTACTGTGTCATACATTGAATGGATCGGCTCTTGCGCTTCCTCGTATTGTTGCAGCATTGCTTGAGAACAACCAGACTCCGGAAGGAATTGTGATTCCTCAAGTCCTCAGACCCTACACCGGATTTGATATAATAGATTGATCGGAGTAATTAAGTCCAACAAAAGGAGAGGGATGCATAACTTTTCCTCCCTTTATCCGGTTATAGTAGCGTAGTTTATAATCACATAACAGAAAACAATAATCATATGAGCAAAGAGCATGTACGCTGCCTTATTATAGGTTCCGGTCCGGCCGGATATACGGCAGCCATTTACGCTTCAAGAGCAAATCTCAACCCTGTGCTTTACGAAGGAATTCAGCCCGGAGGGCAGTTGACAACTACCACTGAGGTAGAAAACTTTCCCGGCTATCCCGAAGGAACTCAGGGAACGGAGTTGATGGAAGATTTGCGCAAGCAGGCTGCTCGCTTTGGGGCCGATCTCAGAACCGGGATTGTGACATCTACCGATCTATCCAAAGCTCCGTATTCGCTTACAATAGATGGAGAAAAGGAAATAGAGTGCGATACGCTCATCATAGCCACTGGAGCTTCGGCAAAATATTTGGGGTTACCAGATGAGGCCAAATATGCCGGTATGGGTGTTTCTGCCTGTGCAACTTGCGATGGCTTCTTCTATCGTAAGAAGAAAGTAGCAGTGGTAGGTGGTGGTGATACAGCTTGCGAAGAAGCCCTCTACCTGTCTTCCCTCGCTGAACATGTATACTTGATTGTTCGCAAACCTTTCTTGAGAGCATCCAAAGTGATGCAGGAAAGAGTGATGAACAAAGAAAATATCACAGTTCTGTTCGAGCATAATACTGTTGGCTTATTTGGTGAAAATGGAGTGGAAGGCGCTCATCTCGTAAAGCGTAAAGGTGAAGCGGATGAACAGATGGTTGATATCAATATTGATGGATTCTTCCTTGCTATCGGACACACTCCTAATGTGAGTGTATTCAAAGACTATATAGAGCTTGACGAACAAGGCTACATCAAAACTTTGGGTGCTACTCCCCGAACCAATATTCCAGGGGTTTTTGCTGCGGGAGATGTGGCTGACCCTCTTTACAGGCAGGCTATCACAGCTGCTGGGTCGGGATGTAAAGCCGCTATCGAGGCCGAGCGCTATTTGGGAGAGCATGGTTTGTAATACTCTATTTTTGCTTTGGTAAGATAAAAAAGGAACAAACCATCCTTCCCTATCAGCGGAGGGAATAAAAAACTTCGGAGAAGAAATCCTTACAAGGATTTCTTCTCCGAAGTTTTTTCATGCCACTGCACAATACAGCATTTGCTGCATTGTTATCGACATTCGGATTTTTAGGATGCATACTCGATACTTCATTTTCTCTTAAATCTCAATAGTTTTATTCTGCAAAGTCCAACTAAAAAACTATTTCAAGAGCCTTTTGGAGGGGTTACGAAGTAATCCCTTTTGCTGAATAAGTTTCCATCATAGTATTCCAATCGTGCGACTAATCAAATAGCCTTGATTAGTCTTTGTAAAGTCTGCTTTAGTGTTTTTGGAGGATAACAGGATGAAGAAAGAGGGAGGAAGAAGGAAAGAGAGGAAGAAGGGAGAGCGAAAAAGGCTGTCTCAAGTTGATGAGACAGCCCTTCCCAAAGTATATCAGACCGACAAAAATTCTTGCCGGAGAGATTCTCTATAAAAGCTCAATCGGCGACATCCCAGTGAGATTCACGATTCAATACGTCCAACAGGCAGCGTGCCGGATTGGTTGCACGAACCTCTTCGATTTGCTTAGTCACCGATTCGTCATAAGTAGGAGCTTCTACATCTCGTATTACTCCGAGAGCAATTGGCAACTCCTCACCATTCATCATGGCTAACATCATATGTAGCGTGTTGGAAGGCTCGTGAGCGTCGTGTACCAACACATCATCCATAGTATAGCCATCTTGTCCCATGGTCACGGATTTGAGCTTTAGACCATCAAGAACAATCCCTTTGTTCTTGTCTTTTCCGTAGATCATTTTCTCACCATGTTTCAGTAAGATTGTTCTGTCGTCTCTTACATCTTTGTCGGTGATGGTCTTGTGGATTCCATTGTTGAAGATGACGCAGTTTACCAAGACCTCTGTAACAGCTGCTCCCTTATGCTTGGCAGAAGCTACCATGCAGTCCTGAAGATTGCGCATATCCACATCTATGCCTCGAGCAAAGAAGTTACCTCTGGCTCCCATGGCCAACTCTGCCGGAATAAAAGGATCTTCCACAGTGCCGTAGGGTGAGCTTTTTGAAACAAAGCCTCTGGCCGATGTCGGAGAGTACTGTCCCTTGGTCAAACCATAGATACGGTTGTTGAAGAGGACAATATTGATATCTATATTCCTACGGATGGCATGTATAAAATGGTTACCTCCGATTGCCAAACTATCTCCGTCTCCCGTGGTGAGCCAAACACTCAACTCGGGATTTGCAGTCTTAACACCGGTGGCGATAGCTGCACCACGACCATGAATTGTATGGAATCCGTACGTATTCATGTAGTATGGCAGACGAGAAGAACAGCCAATACCCGAAATTACGGCGGTATTATGCGGGGCAATGCCAACCTCAGCCATTGCTTTGTGCAGAGTCGCTAATACGGCATGGTCGCCACAGCCGGGACACCAGCGCACGAGCTGCTCATTTTTGAAATTCTTTGCTTCGTACACAGGGCAAGCAGTATGATTTGTATTCTCTTGCATGGCTTTATTCATTTATCATCTTAGAAAACTCCTCCACTAAGCGAGCCACAATGAAGGGCTGGCCTTTCACTCTGTTGAATTGCATTGGGTTGAAGCCGGGCACCTTAGAACGCAGATACATGGCAAACTGACCCAAATTCTGTTCAGCTACGACAACTTTCTTATACTTGAGCAGTACCTCTGCTGCATTGCGAGGCAGGGGGTTGATGAAGTTGAAGTGAGCCAAGGCAACTTTCTTGCCATTAAGACGCATCTCTTCCATGGCGGCATAGAGGTGACCATATGTACCTCCCCAGCCTACGATGAGCAGATCGGCATCCTCAACATCTCCCAGTACCTCCAATTCAGGGATTTTGTTAGATATGTAATCCACCTTAGCCTGACGGGTGCGTACCATAAGTTGGTGGTTCATTGGATGCGTGCTGATGGCACTTGTATCAAAGTCTTTTTCCAATCCACCCAAACGATGCTGGTAACCGTCTTGTCCTGGGATAGCCCAATAGCGAACCTGCGATTCAGAATCACGGCGATAAGCTTTCCAAGGCCGATCTTCCTTATAGTTAGACACGTAATTAGGTTCGATAGAGGGTAGGGAGCTCATGTCCGGTATACGCCATGCTGTAGAGCCGTTTGCTACAAAAGAGTCCGTCAGCAATATGACCGGAGTCATGTGTTCTACAGCCAGCTTAGCAGCCCAGAAGGCTGCTTCAAAACATTGTGCAGGAGTGGAAGCCGCAACTACAGGCAGAGGGCTCTCTCCATTGCGACCGTACAGGGCTTGTAGCAAGTCGGTTTGCTCACTCTTGGTGGGCAAACCAGTGGAAGGTCCTCCGCGCATCACATCCACAATCACCAATGGGAGTTCGGCCATGACAGCCAAACCTATAGCCTCACTCTTGAGAGCCAAACCGGGACCGGAAGTTGTGGTTACTGCCAAATTTCCTGCGAAAGAGGCTCCGACAGCCGTACAAATACCGGCAATCTCGTCTTCGGCTTGAACCGTTTTTACCCCAAGAGCCTTGTGCTTAGCCAACTCATGGAGAATATCTGTAGCGGGGGTGATAGGGTAGGATCCTAAAAAGAGGTTCAGTCCAGCTCGTTCGGAAGCTGCTATCAAACCATAGGATGTAGCCTTGTTCCCATTGACATCGAGGTATCTACCAGCTTGTTGTTTTTTCCCTTCGATGCGATAGGTCGATACAGAGGCATGTGTGTTGGCTCCATAATTGAAACCATCTGTAAGAGCCTTAATGTTGGCTTTACGGATATCGTCCTTTTTCTTGAATTTGTTGTTGAGATACTCAAAAGCATGATCCATTGGACGATTGAACAACCAACAAACCAGACCCAAGGCAAACATATTCTTGCATCGCAGGGCCGATTTATTATCCAAGCCAAACTCTGCAAGTCCCTCCTTAACCATTGACGAAATAGGAGCAGAGATTACTTGCTGTGTATTCAGCCCGATTTCTTCAAAAGGCTCATCTGTCTTGTATTCAGCCTTTTCCAGGTCTTTAGAAGTAAAGGAGTCGCTATCTATAATAATGATAGAGCGTTCCTTGAGGTGATTCCTATTAACCTTGAGAGCTGCGGGATTCATTGCCACGAGCACATCGGCCAAGTCTCCGGGAGTCATTACCTGGTTGGTACCGATCTGCACCTGAAAGCCAGATACCCCTCCAAGTGAACCCTGAGGAGCTCGTATCTCGGCTGGAAAATCGGGGAAGGTCGAGATGGTATTCCCCAAAACGGCAGAGAGATCGGAGAAGATTGTTCCAGTGAGCTGCATCCCATCACCGGAGTCTCCGCTGAAGCGAACCACCACATAGGGGAGATCCTTCACTTCTACTTTCTTCGTCATTACTATTTGTGTTGTTTTAGATTGTAATTGTCGCTTGCTTACATGACTCCCCGATTCTCTACCTGTTCCGCGTCATTCCTCAAAACAGGGACGGAATACAAGGAGGTTTTCTACATAACCACTCAGAGGGCTTTCTCGTTCGATAGGTTGTAGAGAAGTAATAATATATCGCAAAGAGCAGGGATTATCCGAGCTGGATAGCAATGAAACAAAAAAGCCCGACAGCGGTATGTAGACAAAGGTACGTTTTCACAAGAAAAACGAACCCAAGATCAACAACAACTATCAGGATAGATAGATTTTTTGCTCAAAATCCGATGTGTAAGACTCGGTACACCCAACCCAAAGTCCATTAGCTTAAAAATATAGAGAGGGGGTGGAGCTTATCTCTCATCACCCCTCTCTTCTCGTTTAGGATTAAATCTATAGTCTGAGCGAAACTGTTTTTAGTACTCCCAGATATCTTGATCAGTAGGCACCTTGATTCGAGCGGAAATCGGTGCTATACGTGTGATATTCAGCAAATGCTTGTATGTGAAGTTCTCAGAGATACTGTTGTTACCCCAAGATCCGCAGCCCAATGTGTTGGTTACGGCCAAACCGTTCTGGATAGAACCTCCGGCAGTAGTTGCACAAGGAGCATTCACGATGACACGGCTTACAGAGATTTCACTACCAGCCTTGATGATATTGGCTTGGTTATTGGAGTGAATACCGGCTGTGTGACCATTCCCTTCGAGGAAGAGGTTGGTTTTTGCGATCTTGAGAGCCTCTTCGAAGTTGCTGTAAGGGAAAGCTCCCATTACCGGACACATCTTCTCTTTGCTCACCATATCGTCCTTACCATATCCGTGGCTTTCAACAACCAACACACGTGTATCTTCGGGGCATGTGATGCCTGCCTTTTTCGCGATCACCTGCACTCCCTTACCTACGATGTCGCGAGCGATAGAGCCGTTTTCGAAAATAGCGTTGATCACTTTGTCTCTATCTTCTTCCGGTACGAAGTAAGCTCCATGAGCACGGAATGCACGGAACACCTCTTCTTTGTCATCTTTATGATAGATGAAAGACTGCTCTCCTGAGCAAATGATACCATTGTCGAAAGAACGACCAGTGATAACTTTCTCTGCAGCGTCATCGAAATCGATGAAACGGTCGAGGATAACCTGTACGTTACCGGCTCCCACACCGAATGAAGGCTTACCAGAAGAGTACGCAGAGTGTACCATGGCCATACCACCAGTAGCTACTACTACGTCGGCCAAGGACATCAGTTCTTGAGTTTTCTCAATGCTCGGCTCACGGATTACCTGTACCATACCTTCGGGTACACCAAAAGGAGCTATTGCCTCAAGTATTAAATCAATGGCGTGGGCCGAACAACGCTTCGACTTTGGGTGTGGTGCGATGATTATCGCGTTGCGTGTTTTCAGGGCAAAGATAATCTTGCTCATAGGTGTAACGATCGGATTTGTCATCGGCGTTATACCGGCAACCACGCCTATTGGTTTGGCTATTTCTATCATCCCTGTACGCTCATCTATAGAGAGAACGCCCATGGATTTTTTGTCTCTAAGGTTGTACCATACTCCCTTAGATTTGTTTCTGTTTTTGGCGACCTTGTGCTCGTAAACACCCATCTGAGTTTCGTCTACGGCTTCACGAGCCAAGAGCTCGGCATTGTCATAAATTGTTTTGGCGGCAGCGCGTACTACCAAGTCTACAGCTTGCTGATCGAAGCGAGCTTGATAAAGTTGTTGGGCCTTACGTGCGGCCTCAATCATTTCACGAATTTCCATAATAGGATTTTTGTATTGGGTTTATCGATGATCAATGATAAAATCCAGACTTTTGTACCTGAGCTTGGCCGGTGCGAACTCTTACTCACACCGTTGCACCGGCGCAAGCATCGGGTAGCACATCTGTGTGGTTTTTTCAGATGCTTTGGAGAGGTTCACCAGGAACTCCTCCCCAGTCTTTCGTGGTTTGGGGAGCAAAGAGGTGGAGGTTTCCCTTCCCTCTTTGCTTTCTTTCCTATCTTATACGTATTTTTTACTTAAAACAGGCTGCGGTAAATTGCCTCTATCTCATCTACAGACAGCTCCACATAGTTGTTGTTGAGCAATCTTTGTTGAGTTTGCAAAACACTTTCGGCAAATCCTCGTACTTCTTCGTCCTTCATGCCATACTCACGAAGAGGTTTCTTGGCAATCAAACGACCTAGCAAGTCATCCATGCGCTCATACACAACCGAAGCCTCACAGCCTAATGCTGCAGCCAGTTTTTCGTTGAGCTCAACAATTGATCCTTGAGGTTTTTTGGCTTGATAGGCCTTGAACACAGTCGTAAAGAACTGGTAGTTGGATTCTCCGTGTGGCACATGGTAGTTACCTCCCAGAGGGTAAGAAAGAGCATGCACGGCTCCTACTCCGGCATTGCCAAATGCGATTCCGGCAATGTTGGCAGCCATGAGCATATCTCCCATTCTTTCATAGCGGTATTCTTCGCCTTTGGCAGCAACGCCCTTGAACACATCTAATATGGTATTCATGGCTGTAAGGCTGCACATACGAGTGTAAACGTTAGCCTTAGGAGATACATATGATTCCACAGCATGAATGAGGGCATCGATAGAGCTGGCGGCCCAGAACTTGAAAGGCAAACCGCGTAGCAATTCGGGAATGATCACAGCATGATCGGCCAATATGGCATCATCAGCCAAGCCCATCTTGGTATGACGGCTCTTGATCTCGGCGATGGAGATATTGGTTACTTCACTACCTGTACCAGAGGTTGTAGGAATGATTACCAATTCTTTCTCTTTCACCAGAGGAATTTTCTTGTCGAAAGCAGGGAGGACGTCTTCGCCCAAACCTTTCAGCACAAACAATTTGGATATGTCGATCACCGTACCACCGCCAACAGCGATTACACGGTCGAAGTCAGTACCCTTGGTATCCCGCAGGATGGCATTCATCATTTCGTCGTTTGGCTCACCCAAACCATACTTCTCCTGCATCACAAACTTGCATTTCAGACCGAGATTGGCCATGAAAGGTTCGTGGAGGAAAGCATTGGTAATAACCAAGTCACGCTCACCGAGATTGAACCCCTTGGCAAATTCGGCAAAATTGTCAAATTCGTGAATGACTGTACCTAACTTGAATAGTTGCATATCAATATGTGGTTTATATCATGAATCTAAAATCTGCATCAGGCCATCGGGAAACGTTTGGCAAACTCTGCTTCCAGATCCGAGCGGAACTGGGGATGAGCCACCGCAATGAGGGCTTTAGCTCTTTCTTTTAGTGATTTTCCTCGCAGATGTGCTATGCCGTATTCGGTAACCACGTAGTCTACATCACAGCGAGATGTCGTGACAGCAGAACCCGCAGCCAGAAGAGAAACGATGCGGGAAGTGGTCCCTTTTTTTGCCGTTGAAGGCATAGCCATAATGCTTACCCCATGATCGGCCATTGCTGCGCCACGTACGTAATCGACTTGACCTCCGGTACCGCTGAACTGTGTGAGACCGATGGTTTCACTGGCTACTTGCCCCATGAGGTCTACCTCAATACAGCTATTGATGCTGATAATCTTGTCGAGCTGCATGACAGTGGTCGGGTTGTTCACCCAATCTACAGGTGCAAGATCTACATCGGGATTGTGGTCTACAAAATCGTACAGGGCTTTTGTCCCCATCAAGAATGTAGCAGTGAGCTTTCCCTTGTGGATAGGCTTGACCTGGTTGGTAATCACACCATCCTTTACCAACTGCAATACCCCGTCGGAAAACATTTCTGTGTGAATACCCAAATCTTTCTTTTCGCCCAAAAAACCTAATACGGCATCGGGGATTGCCCCTATACCAAGCTGCAATGTGGCTCCATCGGGAATCAAGGAAGCGACATTGGCTCCGATAGCTTGCTCTACCTCTCCTATTTTGGGCAAAGGAATTTCGTAGAGAGGATAATCGGCCTCTACGATGTAATCTATCTGATCTACGTGTATAAAGTTGTCCCCTCCGACAAAAGGCATCTGCTTATTTACCTCTGCAATAACCATTTTGGCGCACTCGGCAGCCGGCTTGGTATAGTCGCAAGAAAGACCAAAGCTACAGTATCCTTCTTCATTAGGTTCGGAGACCTGTATTACCGCTACATCCACTGGCAACAGACCATTTCGGAAATAACGAGGAACATCATAGAAGAAGGCCGGGAAAAAGTCTGCTCTACCCTCGGCTACGGCCTGGCGAGTATTCCCTCCTACAAAGTTGGTCACATGAGTGATATGCCCCTGCATCTCAGGGGCTGTATATGGCGCATTGCCCAAGCAAAGCATGTGGTAAATGCGCACATTGGAATATTGCTGATAATTATCGGCTATAGCTTGTGAACAAAGCTGAGGCACGGCTGCAGCATGTCCCATAACTACCAAGCTGTCGTTAGGGATGTGTTTTACAGCCTCCAGGGCACTAACAACTTTCGATTGATACGAGTTCTTCATACTTTTCAATGCGTCTTACCCATCAGGCGTTTGGCTTCACTCAAAAGACTATCGCTTACCCCCCCGCCTAATACGACTCGGAGATTGGACTGAGGAAAAGAATTGGCAAAGGCTCCCCCTATCAAGGACTCCAACGTATCCAGGGCAGCGGGGCAAAAGCGACACGAACCTAAAAACTCCACAACTACCGTACCATCTGGGCGGATAGATTTTAGCTGAACGTCTCCGCTATGATTCATCAGAGATGGCCGGACATCACGGTCCAACACCTCCTTGATCTCCGATTCGGTCGGTAGTTTTCGGGTCATCGTCTTCTATCTTAAGAGTTTTTGAATATTATTACTTATCCAAAGAGGTATCAATGCGAGCAATCTCTCTTGCCATTTGTTTCTTGGCTTCCAAGTTGCCTTGACGAGAAATCATGATGCGTTGGGCTTGAGGAGAACCGGCTCCGTGCATAGACTCCGTACGGTAGCCGACAGCTGCAGTACCCAATGTCATATTCTCGATCAGTCGCAGGATACGCATTCTATTGGTTGTATCTTTTCCTACAGCTCCCTTGAGATACTTTTTCACCACTGGGCCAAGCTCCGGATCACGCAGGTCTTGCTCAGATGGCATGGTTACCATCAGACCTCCAGCGATATCTTCGGCCAGGCGAGCAATCTCATATGGCAGACGTGTAACATTCTGCTTACAAACATTCGCCAGAAGCAAGTCGATCAGATAGTTACCGGATGCAGTAGGTTTACCTTCGGAAGAACAAGCAATACCGCAAGCGTAGAGTGTTTCATTCAGATGTATCATCTCTATCAACTTGTCCTTGATGTGAGATACTTTAGGCACACCGTTGTATTCGGCGGCCAAAGCAGCAGCTCCAATGAGCACGTCTCCCACACCCACTTTGCAGCCTCCGTAGCTTTGACGATGATAGCCGGCAAATCGTTCTACCATCATACCTGCATATTGGTATTCCTTACACATGAAGACGCGTTCGTTGGGTACAAACACATTGTCGAATACTACCAAAGCTTCGTGTCCTCCGAATGTGGGGTTACCGAGGTCTATTTCGGCTCCGGCTTCTGTCTTACGAGTGTCACAGCTCTGGCGACCATAGATCATAAACAGACCTTCCGTGTCACCGGGAACGGCAAATGAAACAGCATAATCCTTGTCACCTTCTTTCATGGCAACAGTAGGCATGATCAAGTGCTCATGAGAATTGACAGCTCCAGTCTGGTGAGCCTTGGCTCCACGTACGACAATACCGTCTTCGCGCACTTCCACGATATGCAGATACATATCCGGGTCTTCCTGTTGAGAAGGAGATAGGCCACGGTCCCCTTTGGGGTCAGTCATTGCCCCGTCTACTACGAGGTCGTTGTCCTGAACATATTTGAGATATTCTACGAAACGAGCGTGGTAGCTTGTTCCAAGCTCCTGATCCATTTCATATGTAGTAGAGTAGATTGCATTGAAAGCATCCATCCCTACGCAGCGTTGGAAGCAAGAAGCAGTCTTCTGACCGAGCAGACGCTGCATCTTTACCTTATTCTTGAGGTCTTCGGTAGACTGATGCAAGTGACAAAAGCGATTGATACGCTTGCCAGTAAGATTGGAAATGGCGGTCATCACCTCTTGATATTCAGGCTTCTCAGCCAACTCATAGGTCATGGCCACAGAGTTGAGTGAAGGACGAATCATGGGGTGATCAACAGGGTTCTCAATGCGCTCTCCCATGAAATACACCTTCAGGTTGAGTTTGCGCATGCTCTCAATGTACTCTTGACTTGTCATCATAATAGCACTGTTTTTTGTTGATTCGTATTACAAAGTGATTTAGATCGTTCGATCGAGACCGGGTGACAAGGACAATCTACCTGTGAGGAAAAATGATTCTTCCTCAAAAGGGATAGAGTTTCGGACAGCCATTAACCTTGTCCTCAAACTCTCTATAGGCTGCGACATCCCACAGCGCATTATGCCCCAAACGGCCATAACGCAACTGCGACTTGTATCCAAGCGCATAGACTACTCTTGTCTTGTATTGACTAAAAAAACATCACTCTCGTTACCCTTCACCCCGAGTTGCTGAGAGCTGCTTGCCTTGGCAGGTTTTCTGACTTGTTCGAGATAGCAACGGCCTTCCCTCCTTCCTTGAAAGCGGAGCCTGGGATAAAAACACCCGGGGCGCGGAAGTGGCCGGTGAGATTGCTGCTTCTTGTTTTTCGAACTTACAGCTGAGGGGACAGTCCCGGACTTTCACCGGATTCCCTATTACAACGCAACAGTGGTTACCGCTACGCTCACCAAAGCGACACAAAGGTATGTATTATATTCAAAAGACCAAACCTTCTCCCTCAAAGCAGGAAAAAGTCTCATATCAAGAAGACTTGCTTTGTTCTCAATCCAGAATCTTTCCATAAATCAATCACAATAGGGACGAAAGAGCTCGTGTTTATACACCTATTATATAATAGGTAGAGTTGCACAATCATGAGGCTGTCGTGTTGTTAATACCTTCTTTATATCATGCATAAGTTTTCCACTTCGTTTTTCGGACTTGTCCGGAACCTATGATATATTTCCTTGAGTGTTTCTTTGTGCTTTTTTCTGTGTTTTATTGTGTTCTGTTTGCGGTGCATTTTCTGCTCGGATCGGGGGCTTTTTATTGGGTTTTTCCGATCTTTTTTTGATGCTGATGGGAGCCGATTTTGATTAACACGGGAGAGAATGAAAATTCTCTCCTGAGAAAAAAATTGCTCTCTCCTGTGTTAGCAAAAATTCTCTCCTGAGAGAATTTTGACCCCTTTAGAATGCCCTGTTCATCGGTGTTTTGATAGACCTATACAAGACGTATAAAAAGGGGTATATCTGTTAGTCTGCAACAGTCTCTTTTCTTTTCTTTTTTGTCGTTTTGTCTGCGACTGTATTTTTACAAAATGTGTTAGTTTTAGCGAAGAGAAATACCCCTCTGGGAATTCGTTTGAGACCTATCGTGTGTATCTTCAAAAAAGAAAGAGTACCGCCAAAATATATTTGACGGTACCCTCGTGTTGTTTGCTTATCTTTTTGCGATGGAGAAGAAAGCCCCCTCAATCACAACTGAATTTGTTTTTCCAAAGTCAGCTCACTGAACGACCAGTTTGTGAGACAACTTGCCGACTTGTAGCAAGTAGCTGCCTGGAGCAAATTGTGTGAGGTCGATACGTGCAGCTCCGTTGGCATCTGTCATGCTTCGGAGCAGTACCTGTCCATTTAGCTCCATCAGCAACAGTTCTGCATTCTTGTCGGCTCCGGAAATTTCCACATAGTCGTCTGCCGGATTGGGATAGAGTTGTATTCCTGTTTTCCTAACATCATTGATTCCCTCAGTCTTGGCAAACTCTGCAATGATTTCTGTATCTGTAGTGACTACAAACTTCATGCTCTGCATTATGTCTTCGCCATTGGCAGTCAGTTTTGAGAGCTTGATATTGTCTGCTTGAGGCTTGGCGAGTACCGTGAGTTCTGTACCTGTAGGAACTGATTTGAGCTGATCGTTTGTGTAGCCAGCAATTTCAATTTTCCCCAGAGCATTGCTGCGAAGTTTCACTTGATGTCCTTTTTGGACAAAAATTGCTTTCACAACAACATCCGACTTTACCACAAAAGATTTTTTGCGTGTAATATCTTCATTACCGGCTTTGATAGATTCCAATGTATAGCCTTTGCTTTTGTTTGGTTGGGCCTTTACGGAGAGAGTTGTTCCGTATGGCACCTCGTTAAGATTCTCGAAGCCTGTTATCTCCAAACTACCTTCTCCTTGGCAGATTCCACTGACTACAAATGTGTTTTGCGCCTGAGCTTGATTTAGATAAACAGCCGGATCGGTTTCGTATATGGCAAAGACTTCATATTTATCTTCCTCTTTGGCTGCGATGTCGGAAGTGTAGGTAAGTTCCTTTACTTCGGCCACAACTTCTCCATTTCGCCTTATCTGATAGCCTTTTATGATGGGTAGAACAGCCAGACCCTTGCTACCGGCAGCGACATCGGTAATGGGTTGCTGCAACTTTTTGCTGCTATTTGTAATGAGCAAACGAATAGCCATATAGTTTTTTCCGAAAGTTTTTACTTTGGAATGCTCCAATGAATAAAATCCTTTCCCCTTATCATTTGTGTCCGGATTCCAGAATAGGGCTGATTCACTTGTGGCATACTCATCTCGACTGCCTTCGGCATAAGCGATGCCTGCAGGAGTTGGCAGCTCATTGTCGGTAACAAAGCCTACAAAGAAGGTTCCCAGGGGATCAACAACGAAAGGTTCGGGAAGAATAATCGGTACCCATTGGCCGGGTTGCCAGTCATTAGGTACTCGTGTTTTGATGATAGTAGGCTTGTAGCCTTCTTCGTAGGCAGGGTCATAGGCTGATAGGTAGGCGTAGATATTCGTACCGGCCTTTGTTGGCAGCATGCTTACTTGGTTTACATATAGTTGGTTGTGATTCCCTACTGCACGGAACGGCATCCCCTTGAAAGGCCAGCTCTCACGATAAGTGAGTTGTGTTAGAGGCCAAGTGTCGTGAGTTCCCTGCGGTCTGTACTCTACGGGCAAGGGCTTAAACTCAATATCGTTTCCAGATCCTATTTTTGACCATTCAGCGCAGAGAATAGGCTTGTTCCAACTGAGATGTACTTTATCACCCTCTTTCGAGACTTTCACTCCTGCAACTTTTCTGTTTGCCAAGGTGTATGCAGCTACGATGGGAGACCAAGCTGTCTCTACAGGGCTGTCACCTTCTTTGTATAATGCCCTCACTTGGTAGTCCGTCATCCCATTGATCACATCATTTGCATTGAATTGATCTTCAAACTGGTAATATTCTGTGCCGTGTACGTGGGGAACTTTGATGTTCAGATTCTGGCCATTACGCTTGATTTGGTATTCCGCAACTGTCTTTTTATCCATGCCTACAGGGGCCGTCCAAATTACTTTCACCCTATTACCTTTGTTGTCAGACGGTATAGCCATTACTCTGGCGACAGGCTCGTAATACTGTTTGTTCTCTCGATAAGTGCCCTCCAGCATTTCTGTCTTACCATTCTCTTTGGGATCGAGGAATGTTGCCATTTGCACATCATTCCCTTCTTCTTTGAACCAATCCCAATGAGCATGTAATCGTCCATAGTAATCCTGCCGGGCCGGATTTTTACAAGGCTCACCTCCTCCGGTGAGTGTGCCGACAATCAACTTTTTCTCATTAAAGAGAGATGAGCCGGAAGATCCCCCTTCAGTACCTGTATTGAAAGTCACTTCAAAATGAGCCTTGGATGCACCATCGCCGAAGAAATCTCGGAAATAGGTAATGTTGGGTCTCTGAGAGAAGATAGAGATCTTCATGGCATCCGCCATTGGGTGATGCAGACTCACTCCTTTCGCAGGAGGAGTGCGTCTGCGATCCCAACCGTTATAGTAAACGCGGTAATCAAGCGGAATATCCTGATTGAGTTTCAATAGTAATCCATCGGAATGACCCACAGAAGGTAAATAGGCCACTTTGGAGCATCCCACCATACTTTTGCCATAAGATGTGGCCGAGGAGGCATTGGAGCAATCCGGCTTGACATAGTGGAATGTGAATATCCATTTGTTCAATGATTCTTGACTTACTGGGAAGTGTGAGCCGGATCCGGCACAGTGCGAAGCTGTAAGGATATAGGGTGTGAAGTCTTGGTTTGTATTGTTTACAAGAGCTCCCGAGCAAGAAGTCGTTGAACCATTGTCATACACGATAAAGATCTGTACAATTCCGGCTTTCTGATCTCTCCAGTCGTCTCCTTCGGGACAATTGGCATTTATCATGCAAGTGGGATACTCTGATGTGTCTTCCCCGGGGTTTACATCCATCATCTTGGCAACTTGTTCGCGGAAGATATGCACAAGGCCATCAACGATGATTTCGGGAGCATCACCTCTTTCATTAGACTCATACTCCAGTATGATATCTTCCCCACTCACGGGCATAGAGGCAAAAGATCCTCCTAGGGGGTTGCTCTCGTGGGTATAAGCCCCATGCAACACAGATTTGTCCGGGTTATAGACATACAATTTGGCTCCTTTCGGTATCAGGAAACGGCTGTAGGTAGGGTAGACAGCCTTGGCTTCTGGAGATTTCATTTTGAGACGATATACCAATGTCCCATCTTCCAGCCTGAACTGTTCAGCCTGACTGGCCATGTCAATATCTGTGCGCACACAGTCTCCGATCACGTAGGGGCGAGCGGAGATATTTTCCCCATCCCAGCTCCCTTGCTCGATAAGGTCTTCAATATTTTTATTTAGGGGAAGCAACCTTACTTGGGCTTCTCCGGAGTTGCTAAAGCCCGCCGAGGCTATTCTTTGCATTACAAAGCTTTTTGGAGTTCCACCCAGACTGACTTGGGCTTGGGTTTGCATCGGTACCATGCACAAACTGTACAAAAATATGATCCCGAGGTATAGCAAACTGATTGGTAATTTTTTCATTGGGACTAAAGAATTTGTATGAATGGTTGTTGTATTTGTCTTGTAGGATTACAGCAAAATGACGATTGGAAGGGAATGAATGTATTTGAAAGTGGGGCTTTTCTTCTTAACTCTCGATGGCAGCAACACCGGGCAAAGTTTTCCCTTCGATAGCTTCTAGAAGGGCCCCTCCACCGGTAGAAACATAACTCATGCGATTTGCCAGTCCAAATTTGTTTACGCAGGCAACGCTATCTCCTCCCCCAACCAAAGAGTAAGCTCCTGCTTGAGTTGCCTGTGCTATGGCCTCGGCTACAGCTTTGGAACCACCGGAGAAGTTGTCAAATTCAAATACTCCTGTCGGACCATTCCAAAGAATAGTCTTCGACTGAGCAATGACCTCTTTTATTCGTTCTGTTGTTTTCGGGCCTATGTCCATACCCTGCCAACCGTCTGGGATGTTATTGTTATCGGCATACCCCACATTGGCGTTGTTGTCAAAGGCATCGGCAATTTTGGCATCTTCCGACAGCACCAATGTTACGCCTTTTTGTTTGGCTTCCTCTACTATTTCCACGGCTAAATCCAACTTGTCATCTTCACAAATCGAATTACCTATTTTGCCTCCGAAAGCTTTGGAAAAAGTATAGGTCATCCCTCCGGTGAGAACCAGATAATCAACTTTGCCAAGCAGGTTTTCTATGATTTCGATTTTGCTGGAGACTTTGCTGCCTCCCATGATTGCGGTAAAAGGTCTTTCTATTTGATTTAGAATACGATCTACGGCTTGCACTTCTTTTTCCATGAGCAGGCCGAACATTTTGTGCTGAGCATCGAAGTATTGTGCCATTACAGCAGTAGAGGCATGCGCTCTGTGCGCTGTTCCGAAAGCATCATTGACATAACAATCAGCCAAGTCTGCCAGTTGTTTGGCAAAGAGGAGTTGTCGTTCTTTCAGTATTGCCTTGGCTTGTTTCTTTTCTTCTTCTGTTACTTCGGTAGACAGATTGCGAGGTTTGCCTTCTTCTTCCTCAAAGAAGCGCAAATTCTCCAGTAGCAGCACTTCTCCTTTTTTCAGACTATGAGCCATTTGTTTGGTGGCATCGCCAACGGCTGAGGCTGCAAATTTCACGTCTCGGCCCAGAAGCTCTTCCAAATGCGGACGAATGTGCTCAAGGGAGTATTTCTCTTCCACAGCTTTGGGGCGTCCCATATGCGAGGCGATAATGACGCGACCGTTGTCTTTCAGGATGCGGTTGAGGGTAGGGAGGGCGGCCCTCATACGAGTGTCATCTGTGATTCGGAATTTCTCGTCCAGAGGGACATTGAAGTCTACACGGACAAAAACGGTCTGATCTTCGAATGAATACGTGTCGATAATTGCTCTTGAAGTCATGTCTTAAGCTACTATAATTATTGTGTTGATGTTCTTTTGTCGAACTAAGAAGGGTTGTTTTCAGTTAGATTGCTTAGAGCAGCGAAGCTTTCTTAATTACATCGGGACGGAATCGCAGCTCAAATTTCAGTATTGCAAAGATAGCCCCTTCGATCAAACAACCTACCTTTGGGGCTAGTGTGTTACGATTATAAAAAACACGGTAACAGATGAATTATCTGAAAGAATCATACTGCGGAGCAAAGAAGGCCGGAGCGATCCTTCTGGCTCCATTCGATACATTGCACGGATCGTATCCGTTTGATCGGATACAAGAGGAGGACTATTTGCCGGCTTTTGAACAGGCAATTCGTTTTAAGCGAGCTGAGATAGACCGGATAATAACAAACCCGGAACCACCAACTTTTGCCAATACTCTTTTGGCATTGGAGAACTGTGGTGAAGATATGGAGCGTGTAGCTGGGGTCTTTTTCAATCTGTTGCACTCCGATAGTAATGACAATCTGATGGCCATTT
Source organism: Porphyromonas crevioricanis (assembly GCF_900167225.1). Classification (GTDB taxonomy): domain Bacteria; phylum Bacteroidota; class Bacteroidia; order Bacteroidales; family Porphyromonadaceae; genus Porphyromonas; species Porphyromonas crevioricanis. Next base: position 22,589 of record NZ_FUXH01000003.1, on the reverse strand, counting down.
CTGAGGAGATCCTGCCGAAACTCACAGAGTTGAGCACTTATATCAGCTTGAATGAACTTCTTTTCCGCCGGATAGAGGCCATTTACAAGCAGAGAGAAAGTCTTGGGCTTACGGATGAGGAGAACAGGTTGCTTACACGTTGCTACGAAGGTTTTGTAGACAGCGGAGCCTTGTTGCCGGAGGAGAAAAAACAAGAGTTGCGGGATATTGCTCAGGAATTGAGCAAGCTTACCTTGCAAGTCGGGCAGAATGCGTTGAGAGACGAGAAGCGTTTTACTCTCCTTATTACTAATCCGGAAGATGTGGCCGGTATGCCACAAACCGTGCTTGACGCGGCACATCACAAGGCTAAGGAGAAGGGCAACGAGGGAGGTTGGCTATTCGATCTCACTGCTCCCTCCTACAGCCCATTTATGCAACATTGCCCAAACTCGGAACTGAGGCGACAAATGTATATAGCACGGATGACTGTGGGAGCCACTGACAACGAATATGACAACAGGCCACATATTATATCTATTGCCAATTTGAGGCGTCGAACAGCTCAGATCATGGGCTATCCCTCTTTTGCTCAAATGGTGCTAAAGGATCGCATGGCTGAGACGCCTGCCAATGTATATGCTCTGCTGGACCGACTGCTTACAGCCTATAAACCCACGGCTCGGGAAGAAGTGGCAAAGATTGAGGAACTGGCGGCAGAGTCTGGTATAGAAAAAGGGAGCCTCCATATCTGGGATTGGGCCTACTGGGCAGAGAGATATAAGCAGAAATATTATGAGCTGGATGATGAGATGCTGCGCCCATATTTCCCCCTCAATCGTGTGATCGAAGGAGTATTTGGCTTGGCCGAACGTCTCTATGGTATTAGCTTCTGTCCCTCTTCGGTGAGTGTTTATCACCCTGATGTGAAAGCCTATGAGGTAAAGGATTTTGACGGTTCTTATTTGGGCCTTTTTTATACGGATTTCTTCCCAAGAGCAGGCAAGCAGAGTGGAGCCTGGATGAATAATTTTCAAGAACAGTATCGCACAGCCGAAGGAGAAGACCATCGTCCACACATCGTACTGGTCATGAACTTTACTCCCCCTGCACCGGACAAGCCTTCATTGCTTACGATAGGTGAGGTGAATACCTTTTTGCATGAATTTGGACATGCACTGCACGGTCTGTTCTCTCGTTGTCGTTTTGGCTCTCTTTCCGGTACATCTGTGGTGAGAGATTTTGTCGAACTCCCCTCCCAACTTATGGAGAATTGGGCTATTCAACCCGAATGGCTCAATAGCTTTGCTGCGCATTACCAAACCGGAGAGCCAATCCCTATAGAGTTGCTTGATAAACTTAGGGCTTCACGTCATTTCCTCACAGCTTATGCTTGTTGTCGTCAGCTTTCATTCGGTTATCTTGATATGGCTTGGCATACTATTGAGCAGGATTTGCCGAGTGATTTAGACATCAAAACCTACGAGGAGGATGCCTGGAGTAAGGCTCTTGTCTTGCCCCCCTCTCCGCCGGAAACAATGATGAGTCCTTCGTTCGGACACATCTTTTCCGGAGGCTATGCTGCCGGTTATTACGGCTATAAATGGAGTGAAGTCTTGGATGCAGATGCCTTTGCTGCATTCAAGGAGGAAGGCTTGTTTAGTAGGGAAGTCGCCGAACGTTTCCGACACAGCATATTGGAGCAAGGAGATATGCGTGATGCAATGGAGCTGTACGAAACATTCCGTGGTCGTAAACCTTCTATCGAAGCCATGATGGAACGAGATGGAATAGCAGTTGGGGCCAAAGTCGAATGATACTTTCCCAGCTTGAGAAGTATTTGTGTATTGATAGGAAAAACAAAGGAAAAGCAATAGGATAATAATGAGCAAGATATTAGTGGTAGGTCTGGGTCCAGGAGGAGTGGAAGATATGACTCCGGCTGTGATGCAGGCCATAGCCGAGGCCGATGTGGTGATCGGATACAAGTATTATTTCCGTTTCGTGCAGCAACACCTCAAGTCGAGTGGAGAATGCATCGATACCGGTATGAAGAAAGAGCGAGAGCGTGCACGAATTGCACTGGAGAAAGCTCGTGAAGGGAAAAAAGTCTGTGTGATTAGTTCGGGAGATTCCGGCATTTATGGCATGGCTCCGTTGATGTATGAGATGCGAGAGGAGATGGATTGTCAGGTCGAGATAGAGACACTGCCGGGTATTTCTGCTTTCCAGAAGGCCGCAGCTCTCTTGGGTGCCCCCATAGGGCACGACTTATGCCTTATCTCTCTCTCGGACTTGCTCACTCCCTGGCTCACCATAGAGAAACGTATCAAGGCTGCAGCTGAAGCCGATTTTGTGACCTGTATATACAACCCCAAGAGCCATGATCGTTACTGGCAATTCTATCGTTTGCAAGAAATATTCCTCACGAGTCGTTCTGCCTCTACTCCAGTGGGATATGTGCGCCAGGCCGGAAGGGAGGAAGAGACGGTCGTGCTCACTACTCTTGGCGAACTTGACCCGGAAGAATTGGATATGTTTACGGTTGTGATCATTGGCAATAGCCAGACCTACGCTTCTTCGGGCAAGATGATCACTCCCAGAGGCTATTTTGCTCAGCAGAGCAAGACCGAAAGCAAGGGGATAGGGCAGGATATTATGATCAAGAGTTTCCGGACCATTGAGGCTGAGTTGAAAGACCCTAATATCCCTATTGATCGCAAATGGCCTCTGTTGCACTGTATTCATACGACAGCTGACTTCGCCATGGAGGATGTCCTCTATACAGATCCTGGAGCAGTAGAGCATCTCTATAGAGGGTTTTCGGATGGGACAATAAAGCATATCGTTACCGATGTGTCTATGGTCCAGAGTGGTATACGTAAAGGAGCTTTGGACAGGCTGGGGGTGCAGGTACACTGTTATCTATCTGATCCGGCCGTAAAGGAAATGGCCGAGTCCGAAGGGATCACTCGCACACAGGCAGGTATTCGTTTGGCTGTACAGGAGCACCCTGATGCCCTTTTCGTTTTTGGAAATGCTCCGACTGCTTTGATCGAACTTTGTACCATCATCCGAAAGGGAAAAGCCAAACCGGCTGGTATTGTTGCAGCTCCTGTCGGTTTCGTGCATGTTTGTGAGTCGAAGTATATGTGTAAGACTTTCCGAGATGTGCCGAAGGTGATTGTCGAAGGACGAAAGGGAGGAAGCAACCTGGCCGCAACGATTGTTAATAGTATCCTTTGCTTCGATGACGCCGAGGCTCTGCGCCCCGGACGTGATGTGTAAGAATGAGTTAGTGCCTTCCGACAGGATAGACGGAAATACCCATAATGAGGGATAGGATGCTTCTGCAGAAGGCTTTACTTTTGTTTTCAGCCAAATAACATTGACAACATAATAATGATGACCAACAAACCTTTATCCCGAGTTTTTAGTGCACAGACCAAAATGAGCGACTTGATTTGTGCACATTACAACTTACTGCTTGTTATTACTCGTTTCGGTATACATCTTGGATTTGGGGAAAAGACAATAGGGGAGGTTTGCCAGAGCAGCAATGTCGATACTCCTACATTGCTCACGATATTGAATGCAGTGGCGAATATCCCACAGAAGCCCAAGAAAGAGGAGCTTAAGAGTATATCGATGAATGACTTGCTTACGTATTTGCGTAATGCGCATGACTATTTCCTCAATTTCCGTTTGCCTTTGCTCAGACAGCAATTGGTAAGTGCGATATCCAATTGTCCTCAAGAGGTCGCTTTCGCGATTCGGAAGTTTTTTGACGACTATGTAGAGGAAGTGAACAAGCATATGAGTTACGAGGAGAAGACTGTATTCCCCTATGCCGAGCATTTGGCTAAAGGAGAGAGGGATGATCACTACAAAATCTCTATTTTCCGTCGCAAACACGATCAGATAGAGGCCAAGATATCCGAACTCAAGGCCATCATCATAAAATACTACCCAGCTCCGAGTGGTTACGAACTCAACAGTGTGCTACACGATATCTTTTCTTGTGAAGAAGATTTGGCTTCTCACAACTTTATCGAAGACCACATCTTCATACCACTTATGGAGATAATGGAGCAACAGACAAAGAAAGGCTGAATGTATGAATCCTATTATCCTAAAAGTTGCGATAGCCGAGCCTAATATAATGCTGCGATTGGGTCTGGAGGCAATGCTGAAGAAATTGTCGGGATACAAGGTACAGACCTTGGATATTACTGATTCTATTGACCAGGTGATAGATCAACTTTCTTTGCAAGGGGTGGATATTTTGTTTGTCAATCCTCTTATATCTGGCCTTTCTCTTTCTCCCAGCTATACACCGGACAGACATATCCGGGTGGTGGCTTTGCTGGATTTTCATATCGATAGCTCTTTCCTCAAAGGCTACGATGATTCGATTCTGATCTCCGATAGTATGGAACGATTGTCCGAAATACTTGATAAGCTACTTAGTGTAGAATCTGGAGAGGCCGGTCTGGAGTCTCAAGCACTTACGACTCGAGAGAAAGAGATTGTTGTTTGTGTCGTGAAGGGTATGACCAACAAACAAATAGCCGATTCGCTCTTTCTTTCAATTCATACGGTCATTACCCATCGGAGAAATATTGCGAAGAAACTGGAGATACACAGTACCAGTGGCTTGACAATCTATGCTATTGTCAATAAGCTGGTTGAGCTGAATGAGATCAGCCAGTAATTGATACTCTATATCAAGTATTCGCCGATCAAGACTTCTTTTGCTTAGTAGAGCGACTCTTCCTTTTATGGTAAGAGTCGCTTTTTTTATGCTGCTCGGTTTCTCCGGACAGTGTTTGCAGAGCCTCCAGCATTGTTTTTCTCATAGATTGAACATTCACAAAGTCGTTGGCAAGAAGAACGATCGTAACATCTTTGCCGCCTATTTGTGCATATCCGGCATAGCCTTGTACCCCGAACATACTGCCGCTCTTCAGTCGGGCTTTCATGCTTTGAGGTGTTGTGAAATGTTGCACGGAGCCTTCCTGTCCGGCTAATGGGAGGGAGTTGTAGAAAACTGCATTGTCAGCTTTTTTGCGATTGCCCATTTCCAATAAGACCACTTCCAGCAAATTAGGAGTGATGCGATTTTTGGGAGATAAACCACTACCATCGAAAAGGCTTATTTGCTTGGGATCGAATTGGTCTACAGTTTCCCAATATTGCAAGAGGCGATTATAGCCTCCGTCAAAGCTTTTCGGGATATTTTCGTCCAGACAGTTCATAAAGGCTTCGGCCCAGAGATTGATACTTCTTCTGTTTGTCTCCCTCACCAATTGTTCTAATGAGCGTGAGTGGTAGAAACTCAAAGACTTTACCGACCCATGCCATTCGGGTAAATAATCATACCTGGCTTCGGAGGGGCCCTCTATCTTTACCCCCTCCTTTTGCAATTGCTTTCGGATAGCTGTAGCTATATAGCCTGCGGGATCGGGTATGTCCATCATACAGCGCATTTCCCGACGCCCTTTCGTCAATAAGGTTCCCCTTAGTCTGCGTTTTTTTTCTCCCGGAGCTCCGTTGATGTGCCAGCTGTTTTTTTCTCCCGGTTTTAGCTCATTGATCAGTTCGATCTCTACTTCCGACGGCTGCATATGGTGTAGGAGTATCTTGTTTCCCTCATTTCTCAGATATATATCTATTCGGTTGTCGTGAATATTGAAGCCATAGAGAGAGGCTCCGTAGTATTCGCCCAAGTCTTCGTACAACCAGGATGAGGAGCTGTCTGCCGGCCGGAAGACAGAGGCATCCACTATTATTTTGCCTCGTATACGTGTGATGCCGGCTCGAGATACAGTCTCGCATACGAAAGTTTTGAAGCGGATAGAGTCCTCTGCTATATAGTGGCTGTCTATGGATGGGTCTCCAGATCCGAGAACGACTAAGTCTCCATACAGTTCTTTGTTGTGAATACTGCCTGTATAACCTATTTCGGTTCGGAAGCAAGCCTCGGGGCCATGGATACGCAATGCCGAAGCTGTTGTGATGAGTTTGGTCAGAGAAGCGGGTATCATACGGCAATTGCGCCTATAATCTACAATTCGCTTGCCACTGCTTAGCTCGGTGACCAACATGGCTATTCTGCAATGTTGTTTCCTTTCTTCTGCTTGTAGTATAGAGATGGCTTTTGGGCTATTCTGCGATTTGAGACGGAGAGGGTAGCTCCATAGTAGCATAAGCTGGAGTATCCCTACGAATAGAACCCCGATTCTTATTGTCAGGGGGCTGAATTTTGTTCTGATGATCATTTTGTGCAGACTTGCGTATTGCAGCGGAAAGTTAGCCATTTCGCTCAACTGTTCCCACATGGCGATACCTGGTCATATTGTGCGATGCCCTCGATGATGATATTTGAGCAGAAAAAGAAGAAAGGGTACACCGCAAAATCAGTTGCGGCATACCCTTTTACCTCTTGTTTAGATAGAGAAAGTTCTTATTTGCTTTCTTCCAATACGGCCTGTGCGGCAGCCAAGCGAGCGATAGGCACACGGTAAGGAGAGCAGGATACGTAGTTCAGACCCACTCTGTGGCAGAATTTTACAGAGCTGGGTTCACCTCCGTGCTCACCGCAGATACCGCACTTGAGATCGGGGCGTACATCGCGTCCTTTCTCAGTTGCCATACGTACCAATTGGCCTACTCCATTTTGGTCGAGAACTTGGAAGGGGTCCACCTTGAGTATTTTCTTATCCAAATATATAGGCAGGAACGAAGCAATGTCATCGCGAGAATAGCCGAATGTCATTTGAGTGAGGTCGTTCGTACCGAAAGAGAAGAACTCTGCACGAGAAGCGATACGGTTGGCTGTCAGGGCGGCACGAGGAATCTCGATCATGGTACCTACCTTGAAGTCTATCCTATCATTCATTTCGGTAAACACTTTTTCGGCCGTGTTGCGGATTACAGTTTCCTGTTCTTGGAATTCATACAGAATACCAGTGAGTGGAACCATGATTTCCGGCAGACATACCACACCCTCGTGCTTGAGCTCCAGACAAGCCGTCAAGATAGCACGAGTCTGCATCTCGGTAATTTCAGGGTAGGTGTTCCCCAAACGGCAACCACGATGCCCAAGCATAGGATTGGCTTCGCAGAGAGCCTCCACACGTTGTTGTATCTTTTGTATGGAAACCCCCATTTGATCCGCCATAGCTTGTTGCCCTGCCAGATCATGAGGTACAAACTCATGCAAAGGAGGGTCAAGCAAACGTACGGTAACAGGGAAGCCATCCATAGCCTTGAATATACCCTTGAAGTCTTCTTTTTGATACGGCAGGATTTTTGACAAAGCTTTTACGCGGCCCTCTGCATCTTCCGAGAGGATCATTTCGCGCATGGCTTTGATCTTTTCGCCTTCGAAGAACATGTGCTCTGTACGGCACAGACCGATACCCACAGCACCGAACTTGCGAGCTACGGCTGCATCTTGAGGTGTATCGGCGTTGGTACGCACTTTCAGTCGTGAATACTTATCAGCCAGTTCCATCAGACGAGCGAAGTCATCGTCCATGTCGGCAGCCTTAGTTTCTACTTTGCCTTCGTACACCTCACCGGTAGATCCATTAAGAGAGAGCCAGTCGCCTTCCTTGAGCACGGTGCCATCCACTTCTACGGTGCGAGCTTTGTAGTCTACAATCAAAGCTCCAGCTCCTGATACACAGCATTTGCCCATACCTCGAGCCACCACAGCTGCGTGAGAAGTCATACCTCCTCTGGCTGTGAGAATTCCTTCGGAAACAGCCATACCGGCCAAGTCTTCCGGAGAGGTTTCCAAACGAACGAGGATAACAGGGTTCCCTGCTTCGTGCATCTTGGCTGCATCTTCTGCGAAGAATGTAATACGGCCGGTGGCTGCTCCCGGAGAAGCCGGCAAACCTTTGGTCAGAACTCTGGCCATGGATTGGGCTTTCTTGTCAAATACGGGGTGCAGCAGTTCATCCAGCTTGTTAGGCTCTACACGGAGAAGAGCTTCCTGCTCCGTGATGACACCTTCGTTGAGCAAGTCCATGGCAATCTTTACCATGGCACGTCCCGTACGTTTTCCGTTACGTGTTTGCAGGAACCACAGCTTACCTTCTTGTACTGTGAACTCCATGTCTTGCATATCACGGTAGTGATCTTCAAGCTTTTGTTGCAGGCGGTTCAGCTCGGCATAGATTTCCGGCATTGCTTCTTCCATTGAAGGATAGTTGGCCTTGCGTTCTTCTTCGCTTATGCCGGCACGTTCTGCCCAACGACGTGATCCTATCACGGTGATTTCTTGTGGGGTGCGTACACCGGCTACCACGTCTTCCCCCTGAGCATTGATCAGGTATTCTCCGTTGAACAGGTTTTCTCCATTACCAGCGTCACGAGAGAAGCATACTCCCGTGGCGGAGGTGTCGCCCATATTTCCGAATACCATTGCTTGCACGTTCACGGCCGTACCCCACTCTGCGGGGATTCCTTCCATTTTGCGATAGAGGATGGCACGCTCGTTCATCCATGAATTGAATACGGCCATAACGGCTCCCCACAGTTGCTCATAGGCACAAGAGGGGAAGTCAAGACCGGTCTGGGCTTTTACGGCTGCCTTGAAACGACGTACCAAGTCCTTGAGGTTCTCTACCGTCAGTTCGTTGTCCATCTTCACTCCATTCTCGGCTTTCACTTTCTCGATGATTTCCTCGAATGGATCTATATCTTCTTTGTTCACAGGTTTCATTCCCAATACCACATCGCCGTACATTTGTACGAAGCGGCGGTAAGAGTCCCATACGAAACGCTCATTGCCTGTCTTCCGTATTAGTCCCTCTACGACCTCGTCGTTCAGACCGAGGTTGAGAATGGTATCCATCATACCCGGCATAGACGCGCGAGCACCAGAACGAACAGAGACCAGCAATGGGTTTTCTACATCACCAAATTTGGCATTAACCAGGCTCTCTATATTTTTGATTGCTTCTCCTACTTCCGGCTTGAGTAGTTCTACTACACGGTCCCGTCCCAGATCGTAGTATTCCTGACATACCTCTGTCGTAATAGTAAATCCCGGAGGTACGGGCACTCCTATAAGGTTCATTTCGGCAAGGTTGGCCCCTTTGCCACCAAGCAGATTTCGCATATCTGCTTTTCCTTCGGCTTTCCCATTACCGAAGGTGTAGACTCTTTTTTTGTCCATCGAAGTCTGGTTAGTAATTAATATTTATTCTGTATTACATCCTGCGGTTATCCAACTGCTTTTACACACCCAGTCAAGCTAAACCCTTGGAAAGGACAAAGATAAAGAATTTATCTCTTTGCCGTATGTCGTTTCTTTGTTTTGTCAAAACGACCGCAGCAAATCTCTGAGAGGGACTGTTGTACGAACATTGTTAAATCCTTAAGGAAGGCTCTTTAGAGCAAAAGTTTATAGTGTATTATATTGTTTGCTTTTATGTTTTTGTGTTTTCTGCTTGGAGCTTCTTTTCTGCTCAGATCAAGGACTTTTTTGCCAGGTTTTCCTATTCTTTTTTGACGCTGATTGGAGCGGTTTTTTGCTAACACGGGAGAGAACGAAAATTCTCTCCTGAGGAAAAATTTGCTCTCTCCTGTGTTAGCAAAAATTCTCTCAGGAGGAAAATTTGACCCCTTCAGAACGCCCTATTCATCGGTGTTTTGAGAGACCCATATAAGACATATAAAAAGGAATTACATCCACCTGTACATATGCCTTGTTTTCTCACTATTTTTCCGAGTTTTTCTGTGGTCGAAATTTTACAAAACATGTCTATTGGGGGCATAAAATAGTCCTCTGGTGCTTGGGTTGCAGATCTTGGTCAAGTCATCCAACTGCTCGATATGCTACTACCTCCGAAAGAGGAGTATGGAGGAAGAAAAAATGACAGCCCCACCGGTATTTTCTAATCCGATGGGGCTGTCGCTGCTTTAAGGTTTCAACTGCTTATTAAGCCTTGGCAGATGGGATGCGCTTCAACAGTAGGAGCAGGTGGTCCCACCACATTTGTACGGTTTTGATTTCGATGCGTTCGGCCGGAGAGTGCACATCTCTCAGAGTAGGGCCGAAAGAAACCATATCTAAGTAGGGGTATTTATCCAGAAAGAGCCCACACTCCAGACCAGCATGGATGGCTTTGATTGCCGGTTTTTTGCCAAATATCTCTTCATAGGTGTCTGACGCAGCTTGCAAGATCTTGCTGTTGGGGTTGGGTTTCCACCCGGGATACCCATCGGAATGACGCACTTCGGCTCCTGCCAATCTGAAAGTAGAAGCAACCTGATCACAGGCAGCTATTTTGAGACTCTCGGTAGAGCTTCTCTGGCTGGTGCCAATCAAGATGCCATTGTCTTCGATCATCTTCACAGAGGCTAAGTTGGTCGAAGTTTCTACCAATCCTTCTATTTCGTGACTCATACCCAACACTCCGTGAGGGCACACAATGAGGGCCAATAGTAGATTGTGCTTGGTTGTACAGTCTATTTTGAAATCCGGAGTTTCAGCAGTTTCCAGAGAGAATTTGACAGACGGCTCTACAGCTGACAATTCGTTTTCCACCGCAGCGGAAAATTCATTGAGCAATACTCGTACGGTTTCTTTCTTGGCAGCCTCAATTCCGATTATAGCATAGGCCTCACGAGCAATAGCATTGCGCAGGTTCCCTCCCTTGATCTCACTTAATACCCAAGACATTTCTTTGTCTACTTCCATCAGGAAGCGAGCCAGTAGCTTGTTGGCATTGCCCAACCCCAGATGGATATCCCCTCCGGAGTGGCCGCCACGCAAGCCACTTACGGACACTTTTAGGAAGATATAGCCCTGAGGCAGCTCTTCCTTTTTGTACGTAAACAGCCCTTGAGTGTCTTTCCCTCCAGCACATCCGATAAACATTTCGCCTTCGTCTTCACTATCGAGGTTGAGCAGGATTTTCCCTGAGAGGAATCCGGGTTGGATATTTTGTGCTCCGGTAAGTCCTGTTTCTTCATCCACGGTGAAAAGACATTCCAGAGGCCCATGCTCTATATCGTTGCTGATAAGAACAGCCATTTGAGCTGCACAGCCTATGCCGTTATCTGCTCCCAATGTCGTTCCTTCTGCTCTGAGCCAATCTCCGTCTACAACTGTGCGGATGGGGTCTTTTTCAAAGTCATGTACTACGTCGGAGTTCTTCTCACAAACCATATCCATATGGCTCTGCAGTATCACGGTTTCCAGATGTTCGTACCCTTTAGTAGCCGGCTTACGCATCACGATATTCCCGATTTGGTCTTTGGAATAATCGATATTGTGTTTGCGGGCAAACTCTTCCAGATAGGCGATTATTTTTTCTTCTTTCTTCGAGGGGCGAGGTACTTTGGTAATCTCGTCGAAGCATTGCCACAGGATAGTGGGCTTTAGATCTGTCATCTTCATTTTCAATGCTGATTTAGGATGTATGATTTCGTATTGTATTATGTTCTACCTTTGCAGTGTACAAATATAGGATTTTGAATGAAGACGACCTTGATAGTCCTTGTTATTACCTTACTCTTGTTAGTCTTGGGGGTTTTTCTGATGGCTGTCAAGGTCTTTTTTGTGAAAGGAGGGAGTTTCCCGACCGGACACGTAAGCGATGTACCGGCTCTGAGACGAAAGGGTATCCAATGTCACCGCTCCCAAATGCAGCAGGCAGAAGAGCGTATGAGTCTGCAACAGCGTATAAATCAGGAATAAAAAACAGATTGCGATATATGACTAAGAAACTTCTTTATTATTTCATTTCGTCAGCAGCGTGTGCGGCTTTCGTTTTGTCTCTTCTTGGCTGTGGTGGATCGCGGGGAGGATGTCAGACGTCCGCAGCTCCGATGGACGATACCGCTAAGATGGCCGATCTTCGGATTGCATACGTCCGCTTGGATACTCTCTATGCCCGATATCAGTACTACAAGGATATCACTGAAGAGCTGACCAAAGAGGCTGAAGCCAATCGTAAACAGCTTACGTCAAAAGCCAATGCATTGCGAAAGGCAGCCGAAGATTTCGACCGCAAGCGTCGTACCAATGCTTTTCTCAGTCAGGCTTCGATAGAGGCTGAGCAGCAGAAACTCCTTGCTATGCAACAGCAAGGAGAGACCCTTGAAGCGAAATTGACGCAGGAGTTTTTACTCAAGCAGCAGCAGTCGAATGAAAAACTGCATAAGCAGCTCAATGAGGCTTTGGCGGAGTACAACAAGACGAAAAAATATCAGTTTATCCTCACCAAAGTAGGGGTTGAAAGTATTTTGTATGCTGATAGCGCATACGATATCACCGAAGATGTAGTGAAGTTTCTCAATTCTTCCTACAAAAAAGAGCAAAATTGATATCCTCCATTCGGAGCTTTTATAGAAGGTTGTCTCATAGGTCATGCTCTGTGTATTGGCCTATGTGACAATCTTTTTTTGTAAATCTTTTTCGGTAGAAAAGGTCTATGTCCATCAATAAGGTGATTCTTTTGGGATTGGTCGGAAAAGATCCGGAGGTGAGGTATTTCGACAGAGAATCCTGTGTAGCTCATTTCTCTTTAGCAACATCCGAGAGAGAGGTTAAACTCCCAGATGGGACACAATTGCCCGAGCGTACAGAATGGCACAACATCGTGGCATACCAAGATACAGCTCGATTTGTAGAGCAATGGGTGCGTCGCGGTGCGATGCTCTACGTAGAGGGGAAGCTGCGTTATCGGACTTATGTCGATAGGGGAGGGGTGCAGCGTTATGTCACTGAGATTGTGGCAGACAGAATACGTTTCTTCGATGATCCTCGGAAGAACGAAAGTAGCCCACGGATCCCCAAAGGGAGTGAACAGTGAACGGTGGCGTAATTATATATCTTTGCTGTAAATATTATTAAGTAGGAATATTTTGGATTCTTTTTCATCGCTTGGCGAGATCTTTTCGCAAGTACAAGTTTCTCCAATCAGTGTGCCGGTGGCTATAGCATTGGTCTTGGTCGTCTTGCTGTTGATCGCTTCTGGCTATATGTCTTCTTCGGAGGTGGCTTTCTTTTCGATCAAACCGGCCGACTTAGCAGAAGTCAAAGCAGAGAAAACCGATGCAGACAGAGTGTTGAAGCAGCTTTTGAGTAACCCCGAAGAACTATTGGCTTGTATCTTGATCGGGAATAATATCGTCAATGTGGCTGTAGTAATGCTCAGCACTTATGCTGTCAATAACATATTCGATTTCAGTCGTTCCCCAATGGCTGGTTTTATCCTGCAGACAATTGCTCTTACCCTTGTATTGCTGCTTTTTGGAGAGATTATCCCTAAAGTATATGCTCAACGTTCTCCATTGGATTTCTCTCGCTTTTCTGCCCCCAAGATGAGAATCGTGCGCAAAATACTTAACCCGATAAGTTGGTTGCTGGTACGCTCTACGGCAAAGCTCGTTGATGCTCGAAAAGGCCGTCCGCAGCATGATCTGTCGGTAGATGATCTGTCTAAAGCTGTGCAGCTGACAACCGGAAGCGCAGCCGTAGAAGAGAAGGCTATGATCAGCGAGATTATCAAATTCTATAGCAAAACAGCAAGCGAGGTAATGGTTCCGCGCATCGACATGGTAGACATTGATATTAGTTGGGACTTTGAGAAAATGCTCGAATTTGCTGTTTCTTCCGGTTATTCACGTATCCCTGTTTATGAAGAATCAGAGGATAATATCAAGGGAATCATTTACCTCAAAGACTTGATACCGCATCGTCAGAAGGATGCCTCTTTTGCATGGCAGAACTTGATGCGGCCGGCCTATTTTGTTCCGGAAAATAAGCGCATTGATGATTTGCTGGAGGAACTTCGTGCCAACAAGGTGCATATGTCTATCGTTGTAGATGAATTTGGCGGCACGAGTGGAATCATCACAATGGAAGATATTTTGGAAGAAATAGTCGGAGAGATTACCGATGAATATGATGAAGAGGAGTTACCCTATACACGCTATCCGGATGGTAGTTGTCTGTTTGAGGCAAAGACCTCTCTGAGCGATGTCCGTCGTTACTTGCAGCTGGATGAGGATGCCTTTGGTGAGTTGGGCGAAGAGGTCGATACTCTCGGGGGCTTGGTTCTGGAGATAAAACAGGATTTGCCCCTTCCGGGTGATGAAGTGACTTATAATGGCTGGCATTTTGTGGTTGTATCCATGGATAAGCGTCGCATATTAGAAGTCAAGTTACATCGCAAATCTCAACAATCCTTGGAGAGTGCAGTATGAGGCAGTGCTTCTCCGACTGTCCTCTTGATACTCCCTTATTGGGTTGGATCGATACTTGTTCCATACGAAGACCTGAGCGATTGGCGTATCAGCGTCGAGAGTTACGGGTTCTTCTGTCTTCGGTTTTGAGGGTTCCACCTTCAGAATTGGAAGTGGCACACAAGCCGAATGGAGCTCCTTACCTCCCTCTTTTCCCCAATCTGAATATCAGTCTGAGTCATACGGGTGCTGCTATAGCTGCGATTTTGTCTCTCTCTCCTTCGCAGAATGGAATAGACATCGAGCCCGTTTCTTCCAAATGCTTGCAAGTGATATCGAAGTTCGCTTCTGTCAGAGAGATACAGTCGGTACACCAATCTTTTTCGCCTGATTTGGCTGCTTGTATGTTGTGGTCGGCCAAGGAGACTTTGTATAAGCTGATTGCCCCTGCTTCTGCCTCTTTGTCTCAATCTTTTATCCTTAAAGATTTGACAGGAGTGGATTTTTTGAGAGCTGCTTTTCAAGGCCAAGTTCTCCCTTTTTTTGTACACTGTCCGAGTATGGACTTGCCACAAGAGATAGAGGTACATGTCGATTTGCCTGAAAACCATGTTCTTACTTGGGCTGTGTTACCCTGAAGCCCTCGGGGTGGATTTTGTATCTTTGCTGTGTTAATCAAGTGGAATCGTATGTCTAAACTATACCGATACTTTTTCTCCATTCTGTTGGGGCTCGCTTTTCTGTCGATTCCCCGGGCTTGGGGGCAGATCGAGAGAGCAGGCATGCCCATGGGCTTGTCTGAGCAGTTTTTCAGGCTTCGCTCTACCGGCTTTTCGGATTTTTGTGTAGAGTTGCCTCCTATAGATAGTGCTGCTATCTATCGTCAGGAGGAAGCTTATAGCTCTTCCGTGTTGAGAGGAGCTTATCCTTTTGCTGTTGGGAGGTCTTTGGATTATAGCCCTGATAATAGTGGGCGTATAGTGCAAGTGGGAGATCGCAGTGTATGGACCCTTAGGCTAAAGAGTCATGGAGCTTATAGCCTGAATGTCCTTTTTGGAGAGTATCAACTCCCTCCCGAAGCGGAATTGTATGTCTATACTCCCTTTGGTGTTAAAGGTGCTTATACCGATCAGAACAACAATCCTTCCGGTATATTGGCCGTTGCACCTCTCGCCGGGGATGAAATAACAATTGAGTGTAGTTGGCCAACTAACCCAGATAAGTTGTTGCCGGATAATATGCGTCTGAAAATCACTGAATTAAATCATGCATATAAGGATTTGAGTCAGCTGAGGGTCCATGATGTCGGAGAGCCGTGGCATACACTCTCGGGGCTGGATTGTGCTCCGAATGTAGCTGGCCACCCGGAAGTGAACGAACAATCACGCTCTGTTTTGCTAATGGTTGTGGAGGGGCGTGTCGTTTGTAGTGGTGCTTTGATCAACAACACTGCTTCTGATGGTACTCCTTATGTCTTGACAGCCTCTCATTGCTATAATAGAAATTTTGCATTTACTGGGATCGAGGGAGAGTCAGCGCGTATTGCTCGTACTACAGTCTTTTTCTTCGGTTTTGAAAGCCCCTTGGCCAAATCGTTTATCCGAGGCTCCGAAGAGCTCACTCTTAGTGGAGCAGAGCTGATCGCTTTTAATGAGAAGCGAGATATGTGTTTGCTGCGAATTACAGGTCTGCCCAAAGATAGAGAGGGAAAAGATTTGCCTATCCCTGCGGCTTATAAGCCTTATTTTGCCGGGTGGAATATCAGTGGTACACCGCCTGCTCCTTATACTACTATTCATCACCCTCTCGCAGCAGTTAAGCGATATAGTCGGAGTGATAGCCCAATCAGTCTGAAGAGTTTCAATGCAGGGAAGTATACTTGGAGGGATGTGCATTGGCATATCAAACAATGGCAGATGGGCACTACTGCTCCCGGTTCGAGTGGTGCTCCTCTGTTCGATGGAAATGGTTTGATCATTGGAGCCCTTTCGGGTGGTCGCTCTTATTGCCCAACTCCTTACAACGACTTTTTCTGGGCTTTGAACAAAAGCTGGGATGCGGATACGGGCAATCCTTTGCATTCCCTTAGGGATAAGTTGGACAAGAGTGGTAGTGGTGCTATTTACTGTCAGGGATATGATCCTTATGCTCCTCATCCGGCTGTGCGTATCAGTCGAGTTATCAATTCGTTGCACAGCGACCAGTTGGAGCATGCAGCTTTCGAGGGAACTTCCATATTCGGGGTGGGTACAGTCTACTCTTTCCCGTCAAAAGTGAGGATATTGGGAGCTTATGCTGTATTAGCCCCAATGAAGCCGATCAAAAATTGGGGAGATTTCAAAGATTACAACCTGAGTATTTATGCAGGAGAGCCGGGTAAGCCCAAGCAGTTGGTGTATTTCAATAAGGTAAAGGAACCGCAATACCTTCGCTACAATGCCAATCAGGAGGAGTTCTCTCCTCGTGCTCGCACTGTAACTGATACAATAGACTTTTTTATCCCCATTGAGACTTCTGATGGAGGAAATTATCTCGATTTGAATGGAAACCTGGAGATTGTCTGTGGTCTTAATACTACAGATATGAGACCGATGGATCTGCCAGTGTTGCGCTTGAAAACTCAGACAACCAGTGCTTCGGCTGCTTTTCACAAGAATAGTGAAGCTCTCTGGATACCGGCTACAGACACCGAATCTCCCTATCAAGGGAGCTATTGGGTTGATTTGCTGGTACAACCTATCGGTCAGGAAGGCGGACTGAAAGATCCCGAACATGTGCAGGTGCGCTGGGATGGAACCAGAGCTTTGATACAGCTCCCTTCTTCGGATAAACAGCCCGAAATGCAAGTACGTGTTTATAACTATGCGGGAGAGCTTTGCTATGAAAATCATTATCACTCACAGTTGGCTGTTTTGGAATTGGGTGATTTGTTCGTAGAAGGCAATTATATACTCTCCATACATTACAAGAAGAAGCGTTTGGGTTATCAAATATCAGTGTCTAAATAAGAAAGACGAGGAGACAGAGACGGCATGATACTTACAACGGTAGTTAAAGCCATCATAATTGGAATACTTGTATCCGCTCCCATGGGGCCGATAGGGGTGCTTTGTATTAAGCGAACCCTGCACAAGGGCTACAAGGAAGGCTTAATGACGGGAGTCGGTGCTGCTGTGAGTGACTTGGTGTATGCTACTCTCACCTACCTTGGAGTAGGCTTCGTGGTGAGCTTTGTGAAAGACAACAATCCCATTTTTACGCTCTTGGGGAGTTTCCTGATGCTGGGCTTCGCTTTCTATTTATATCGCTCTCGTGCGTCATTGGATATTCTGGAGACAGAGGAGCATACCAGTCCCAATTATATGCGTACGATAGTGAGTTCTTTCTTTCTCACTTTTAGTAATCCCCTTATTATTCTCTTCTTCATTGCCCTTTTTACTCGGTTCAATATCGTTCCTGAGGGCTTAAGTGCTTTCTTGGGCTATTGTATAGTGATGTTGGGGATTGCCATTGGAGCCTTGAGTTGGTGGTACGCCATTACACATTTGGTAAGCAAACTGAGAGATCGAATTTCCGTTATAGGTTTGCGTTGGTTTAACCGCATTGTTGCCATTATATTTGCCTTGGTCTCTTTGGTCGGTTTAGTCTCAGGACTTATCGGGTTACTGGAGCAATAGGAGACTTCATATAGCAAAAAAAGGGAAGAGCCACAGACCGAATTTCGGTCTGTGGCTCTTCCCTTTTTTATGGATGCCGATCTCTATTCAGGTTGTCTGACTGAAATGAGACCTGTATCAATAATGCTTAGGCGGAGCAGCTACACGCTTGCGAGGAGTGGCCATTTCCTCCACTCTTTTGAATTTCGGAGCCTCCTCACGGTAGGTCTCTTCTTTATCATCCGGCTTGATGTAGGCAATCTCCTGACCTTTCTTTACAACAGCCCCTTGTGGAACACATACTTCGATCAACTTACCCGTGAAGTTGCTACGCATCTCTTCGATGTACCCCACAGATGTTTCGATAATGCAGATTGGCTGGTTGGTCAAGAAACGAGTACCGGGATTAGGTGCCATAGAACCTGCGGGGTCTACTTCCCAACGCAGGAATCCATTTGCTGTGGCGCAAATGGGGTGTGCACCGGCACGCATGGCTTTCTTTACATCCTCGTCATTGTAACCTTTCTTTGCCAATGCATCGGCTTTGGCTTTGGCCAGATCATTCTCGAAGCGTTCTTTTGCTACGCCACTTCTGTAGTCACGGTATTGACGATCATGCATAGCAAGCTCGAACAATTCTTCATCATCACGGCCGTAGTCCCAACCATTCTCATCCATTTCCTTGCGATATTCATCAAGGGCGTCCGGGTAGTTGGTTTGGGGATCTTCGTCTGTAAACTCATATCCTTTTTCTTTTGCCAAAGCAATGATTTCCGGATCGAGCTTGCCCGGTAGTCTTCCACTTTTTCCGAGGATCATACCCCAGATGTTTTGGTCGATAGCCTGCCAACGGCCTTCACCTCGAATCATATTGTAGACATTCATCAATGCTACGTTTTTGACATACTGGCTAAATGGAGTAACCAGCGGAGGATAGCCCAGACGAGGCCAAACATATTCAACCTCCTCAAAGAGACGGACAAGCAAGTCGTCTACACTTAGTTCCGGCTGATTGTTTTGGCGCAAATACATATTGATACCGGCATGCACCCCTTTCAGGTCAGCCATCATTGATCCCATCATACCTCCTGGCAAACCACAACCAACGAGCAGTGAGGATGTATGTTTGTTCGTTGAATCTTGGAAATATCCGAGCCATTCATCAATGAAGCTTTGTGTCAGAGCTCGAGCTTTCATATATGCACTCATGTTGATATCTGCCACCTTGAAGCCTGCATCGCGCAGCATTTGCTGTATGGTGATAACATCCGGATGGATCTTTCCCCACGAGATTGGCTCCATGGCTACATCGATGATGTCGGCTCCGTTTTCACAAACTTCGAGCATGGAGGCTACAGAGAAGCCCGGCCCGGAGTGGCCATGGTATTCGATGATTACATCAGGGTGTTTTGCTTTGATTTCTTTCACCAGACGACCCAAGAAAGCAGGACGACCGATACCAGCCATGTCTTTGAGACATATTTCGGGAGCTCCGGCTGCGATTAGTTTATCGGCAAGAGCAGTGTAATACTCTACTGTATGCACAGGCGAGTATGTGATACACAGAGTCGCCTGTGGGATCATGCCCGCTTCCAAGGCATATTTGATAGACGGGATGATGTTCCGTTCATCGTTAAGTCCGTCGAAGATGCGAGTAATATCAGTTCCTTGCGCTTTCTTCACCTTGTACATCAGTCGGCGAACGTCGGCCGGTACTGGATACATACGTAAGGCATTGAGACCGCGGTCCAGCATATGCGTTTGTATTCCGGCTTCGTTGAATGCTTTGGTAAAAGCTCGCACAGCTTCGTTAGGGTTGTTACCGGCCAAGAGGCATACTTGCTCGAATGCTCCTCCATTGGTCTCGACCCGTGCGAAACACCCCATTTCAATAATCAGGGGTGCTATTTGAGCCAATTGATCGGCTCGTGGCTGAAACTTGCCTGACGATTGCCACATATCGCGGTAGATCAGGCTAAATTTAATTTCTTTCTTAGATTCCATTTTGTTTTATTTATCCTAAACGAGATTGGTTGTCTTTAGCTTGGTTATTGTCGCATTTGTTGTATTGCGTGTATCCAGGACAAAGCAGAGAGGGCTGCTGTTTCTGTTCGTAAGCGAGCTTCTCCCAAACTGAGCGGAGCAAAGCCGAATGAAATGGCTTCTTGCACTTCCTGTAGGGAAAAGTCTCCCTCCGGGCCAATCATGACTACTACATCTTCTTGCCCCTTATATAGTTTGTGGAACGGAAGTCGTTGGGGTAAGTCCTTCTGTGATGAGCAGTGGGCAATGAGTCTACAAGAGTCAGATGAGCTCTGGCTTCGGACAAAGTCGCTGAATGGTCGGCCTACTTCTATCCGGGGAAGGTAGGCTTTGAGCGATTGCTTCATGGCACTGACAGCGATACGCTCTATCCTATCTGCACGTATCTGTTTTCGTTCGCATTGAGACGTTTGCATAAAAACAATGGTATCAACCCCCATTTCAACGAGCTTTTCTGTCATCCATTCCATCCGATCCATATTCTTGGTCGGAGCAATGGCTATGGTAATTCGTCCACCCCAATAGGGTTGCCAGTGATTTTTTTGCAGAAGCTCCAGGGAGCAGCCTCGTTTGTCTACTTGTGTCAGTCGTGCGTGATAGAAATGTCCTTGTCCATCCGTAACCTCTATTTCTTCTCCGGCCGAAAGGCGCAGTACACGGCAACAGTGAGCAACCTCAGTTTCTGGTAGAGAGGCTGTCGATGCTACATCCGGTGCGTAGAAGAGGGGAAAATCCGACATTCCTTGCATTTGTCCCAATATTCGAATTCGATCTAATGACCCCAAATTTAGCGAATATCTCTATAAATGAGGCTGTATTACACATATAAAGACTTTTGTACGGACTCCCAAACGGTAATTAGACTTGCTATTTTGTTGATTTTGCAGAATACGGTAATTGCAAGCCATTGAGAATGAGGGTGTAGAGATCGCATTTTGGGCACGCGACCAAACCCTGATGTCTATAATAATGCAGCAAGAGCTGTATTGTGCAATGGTCTCTCGTTCTGCGAAGGTACTGTTTCTACTCTGTTTGGCAGCGAATGCAACGCAAATGGAGGCCGTTGCACGGGTTTATAAATTTCTTGAAGAAGAGCAAGAGATCGCTGTTACAATCCCAATAGACTCTAAGTCGAGAAACGAAATAGGCCCGAAAGTCGCATCCAAACGCTTTCGGGCTTATTTGTGTCACCTCGGCTACTCTTTTTATGCCGAGGCAAAAGAATATGTCTTGGAGACTTATTTGACCAAGAGACGAGCTGATCGTTTGCCTGCCCTTATGATATAGGTACCTGCTGCAAGGGATTCGAGAGAGAGTTTCAACTGTCCGGTCTCACTTGCTTTGGCGGACCAGATCCGTACCCCGTCCGAAGAAAAGAGTCTCACTTCTTCTTCTTCTTCTTCTGGCATCAAGCCTTCTATGTACACGAACTCTCGGGCCGGATTAGGAAAAAGGTTTATCGACTGTTTTTTAGCGATGCGCTTTACATTGGTACTTCCTTCGTATTCTTTTTTGTTTTTAGAATCTCCATTAAAGTCATAGACGTATCCAGTTCTTTTCCTTGGCTATAGTCACATCGCTCTCGAGGCAAATGTTTTGTTCCTCTGTATCCCGACTATTGATCACTATCAATACTCCGACCCTTTCTTCTCCCATCCTAATTTGTCAATCCTTCGATGAGCTTTGTCATAGCTTCTCCTTTGATTTGGTTAGAGAAGCACCATAGCTCTTTGAGCTTTGTATTCATGCTTACATCCAATTCTGTCGGTTGGCTGTCGACGCAGGACAGTTTTCTTAGGCCCGTATTCTTACTTACGTCCAAAGAGGCCAACTGATTGGAATTGCAGCCTAATTCTCTGATATCGCCATATATGGAAACGCTTGTTTGAGTCAGGGTGTATTCTTTTTGTCCCATCGTTTCTGCCTCTTCTTCCACCTTTTCAATGCGGATTTCCCCTTCACTTCTGATTCCTAGTCTGATTTTTTCTCCGGCCTTCCTGCTCGTAGTCATTGTTATGACAGGAGTTTCTTGTGTCTGCGCATAAGACACATTTGGCAAGTACCCCTCCAATAGCAGTACTGCTATTGCAAATAGTGTACGTAAATAGTCTTTCTTGCTCATAATCAAATGCTTTTTAATACGTTGGACTTTTGTTTGCCCTTTCAGTCTTTTTACTTTGTGGGGGTAGGGTATGTTTGTGACGCTCTCTTGTTCTATTCCCTCTCCATATTTATAGGGACTCTCCTCTTTTATTCTCTTGTCTTTTGAAAACGAACACCCCTCCTGCATACAAAGTTATTTTTTATCGCAGATTTTGATTTGTTGTCAATATTTGCACGGTTCGATACAGACTATCCCTGCCAAGGGTAGGAAAACGCTCTACTAATACATTCCTGATTATTCCTTCTTGCATCTCTTTTGTATCTATATAATTTTCCTAAGAATATTATAATTTCATTTTCTTTTTCTGGTATTTTTTTCTTGAAATTGGGGTATTATTGAGTCTGTTTTTCTCTTGTTTTTTTTGTTCTCTATGGAGCGAGCAAAAATTCTCTCCTGTGAGAGCAAACTTTTTCTCCTGTGTTAGCAAAATTTCTCTGAGGAGAAAAAACCGACCTTTCCAGAACGCTCTATTCATCGGCCTTTTAGGCGGTCATTGTAAAGCCTTTGAGAGGTTTTTTTGTTCACTTGTATTT